>JAQVXI010000066.1 GCA_028709215.1 Bacteroidales bacterium | reverse complement strand
AACGCTTCAACCAGGACTCCGGTACCGGAATGATGCAAATATTCAACGAACGGTTGTCGTCAGACAACATCGCCGACTGGATTTGTATCCGAGTTCCGTCCGGACTAAACGTGGGATGTGGATGATCGGAAGCGGTTGGCTTGTGACCGGTCGATAACAGCATCATCTCCCCGTTGCGACGATCGATCAGGTAAATATTGCGGGCAAAATCGTCTCCAACCACAAAACGCTTGTCGGCCGAACCCGAAACATGCCAAAAACCGCTGCCAAAAGGTATTTGACCTGCAATCTGCATCTGTCGGCTGTTGATGTTGACGATGCCCAACCCCGTCGGTTTTTCACGCGTGCCGGAAGGCCCCCAAGCGGCTTCCTGCCCCGGATTGGCTCCGCCGACCGGCGTACCCTCTACCGCTACTTCACCGGCAGCAGGAATGGGGCGGTGTCCCATAATCGCAAAGGCAACCTCATCGGGACTGATCACCGCCTCGTGGGTTACCCATTCGTAATCCGATTCCGGATAAAGCGGCCTTAGACCACTACCATCCGACTGAACAATCCAGGTGCGCTGAGGCGATTTACCACCCGTCTCCCAACAAAAAATTATTTGACCCGGCACCCAGGGATTGCTTTGAATGTGTCCAATCTGAAACGGCACAGAGACCACATAACTGCATTCTCCGGTCAAAACATTCAAACCTGCAATACCGGCAGGCCCGGCTCCCATCTTGCGTGGCCCGAAATTTTCTTTGATGGGAGTACCTTCCGGTAAATGACGGGCCGCCTCCGCCTTTCCAACTCGAAACCAAACCCAGGTTTCATCACCATCCAAAGCCATATCACCACCGGCCTCCCATGCAGCCGGCGTCGAGCCACAGATGCGCTGATAAGCAGACTCCGGACGCAGCGTTCCCGCCTCACTATCTTTAAACAAAGCCGCCAGATCAACCTCTATAATATCCAATGATTTGCTGCGCGGATCCCCCTTGGGTTTGCGCATAAAATACAACTTCATCGACTTGCGGGCGATGTTGAGCATCCCGGTATACCCACCCTCGGTGACCTGCACCATCACCCCTGTTTTTTCGTGTACGGCAACCGCCTCACCAGGCACGCGCCCCGAACGAAAAATCAACCATTCTCCATCCGAAGTCCATTGATTGTGCGTCTGATAAATTTTATGATCTCCCGCCGTTTTACTGGTCAAAAACGTAAGTTCCACACCCGTAATCGAATCCGTAACCACAACACGTTCCGACGGAAAGCGACGTCCGATTTGAGCAGACAACGGAAGCCCAACGAACAACAAAAGCAAAATAAATGTGTTTTTCATACGAGACCTAATTTAATATATAAACGTGGCAGGAAAAGGCCAAGCATCTTCCGTCCATTCCAATTCTACAATCCGCAGCTTCGACCGTCCGTTGTCAGCAGCATCGTAGGCATGAAACAACAAATAATCCACCGAATCAACGTTCACAACAGCATTGTGCCCCACACCATGCCAATTTACATCTCCCTCCATCAAAAGCCGTCCGCCGCCCGTGCGCAGATCCCGACCCACATCATCCACATACGGGCCGGTAAGGGATCGGGATCGTCCGACAATCATTTTGTACGTACTTTCCACTCCTTTGCAACAATAATCAATCGACGCAAACAAATAATAATAGGGTGCTCTGTATACGATAAAAGGCGCTTCAATCGGATTGGCTCCCTTGTCGGTATCGGCCAAACGGGAAGCAATCGTTATCGGTATTTCTCCCGGTGGGACAGATTTCAGATCCGCCTGCAACGGCAACAATTTCAAACCGTCCCAAAAAGAACCAAACGAAAGCCAGGGTTTTCCCTCCGTATCCAAAATCAGATTGGGATCAATCGCATTCCAATTGTGCTCTCCAGGCACCGAGCGTATAACCATGCCGTGATCTATCCACTTATATTCCGGCGCATTCGCATCAAGCGTGGTGTTGGTCGCCAACCCGATGCACGAACCGTTTTTGCCAAACGTCGATACCGAATAATACAAATAATACCGCCCGTCCACCCACGAAATATCCGGAGCCCATATGTGTCCCCGAAAGCCGGGAACCGCCTCTACGGCCCATTCCGGAGCCCGATCAAAGACCCGCTTTTCGCGCTTCCAATGCTGCATATCCGTCGAAGACCATACCGAAATGCCCTGACCGGTAGCAAAAATATAAAACACACCATTTTCACGGATCATCACCGGATCGTGTACAGAGATGCGCGGCTCCTGCGCTTGGGCTAGCACCGCCGAAAACAAACCAACGACTAAAAAAAACAGCATTCGGTACATATACTACATTCTACTGTGAAACAACTTTTAAACCGACAAGCGACGCAATCAAGGTCGTTAAAAAAAAGAGACGCCAAAAACTGATGGGTTCCCGAAACACAAAAATACCGACGAGCACCGTTCCAACCGCACCAATCCCCGTCCATACCGCATACGCCGTACCAATAGGCAAGGATTGAGTCGCCTTGATCAACAATCCCATACTCAACGCAAGGCTGAGCACAAAACCAATATACCAAAGCATCATTTCCTGCCCGACCGTCTGCTTCGCCTTTCCCAGACAAAAAGCAAACGCAACTTCAAAGAGACCCGCAACCGTAAGAATCACCCAATTCATATAGAGACCCCATTATGCATCAAAACCACTTCTTCTTTTTAAACACGTATAACATCAACAAAAACAGGATCAACATGATGGCCCAAATACCAAAGTAACCGTATTTCCAGGCCAGTTCGGGCATATACGAAAAATTCATGCCGTATACGCCGACAACAAACGTGAGCGGAATAAAAATGGTCGCCACAACCGTAAGCGTTTTCATCACCTGATTCATGCGATGCCCCTGAACCGAAAAAAACAAATTGGTATGACTCTCCAAGGTAGACAACAGTATATCACAGCTATCCATCAACGTAAGACATAAATCCTTAATTTCCAGAAAATACTTGACGTGTCGTTTTTCAATACCCTTACAATCACCCCGTTCAACCAACTGAGCAAATTCCTTGATGGGCAAAATGGATTTTTTGATAAACTGTACAAACTTCTTATGGGTTTCGATGGTCTCCAGCGCATTGGGCTGTGGTTCCTTGTTGGTATCGGAAAAATCGATGCTGTTGATGTCCTCATCCAGCTGATTCAACGTTTTGAAGTAATTATCCAAAATGGATTCCAGCATGGAATACAACAAAAAATCAACGGATCGCTCCCGGATGATGCCCTTTTCTTCCCGCAAACGCGTACGCAAATGTTCAAAATAATCGGCCTTTCTTTCCTGAAACGAAATCAAATAATTTTGCCCGAACACAAAACTAATCTGTTCGGTAACCATCTCATTTTCAGAAGGCACAATGGACTTTAACGTCAAAAAAGAAAACTGATCGAATTCCTGAAACTTCGGACGCTGATTTACATCCAGAATATCCTGAATCACCAAGTTGTGGATCCCAAGCTTCTGACAGATTGCCGCAATCTCATCCGCCTTGTTCAACCCGTGAATGTTCAGCCAATACATATGCTTCGCATCCTCAAACGCAGCAAGCTGCTCCAAAGAGACCTCCTTATATTCATTACACAGCTCCTTATTGTATTCAAAAAGCTGTACATCCATACCGGTCGAATACGAATGACCGGTAAATACAAACGCAGTAGGATCCACCCGCTTTCGATTGAGTGGCTTACCCTTTCCGGAAATATTGAGTGTTTTCATCGCCCCCGAAGATAAGATTTATTTATAAATTCATCAGCCATTTACAAATAGAAATAATTTGAATAAATCCATCCTCAACTTCCAAAAGCTGATCCGAATCACGTGTAACAATCATTCGTTTTTTACAATCCAACACAGTGGACAATTTGATTAAGGCTTCCGTTTCTCTATTCAATGTCCCGTCTGTTTTGTCTGGATTATAACAGACCTGGATTGCCATGGATTCCTCCGGAATGTAAAAATCCACTTCAATACCCCTGTTATAGAAGAAAACGGCATCGTTTCGCCCATATTTACGTAGCAAATTGATTGCTACCAAATTTTCCAAAAGAGAAGTATTCCCATCCAATAAGAAAAGGTTCAAAATTCCATTATCCGTAAAATAATACTTTGGATTCGTCTCCTTATCCACAAGCTTACCGGCGATATTTTGTATAGAAGAAATCAACCATGCATCTTTCGCATATTCCATGTAGTTAATTAAGGTTGATTTTCCAACCTTCGCCCCAGTTGAAGAAACCATATTTGTCAATCTGGAAAAGGACATGGGCTGTTTAATACTCTCAGCCAATTTTTTAAACATAAGACGAAGAGCAAACGTATTCTCCACCGAATGTCGGGCAGCAATATCACCCAAAAATATTTTTTGATAAACACTCGTCAAATAATCACGCTTTACGGAAAAACCAGCGCTTTCGGGAAAACCGCCAAAATAGAAATAATCATTGAATGTTCTTGCAATCTCTGCTTTCCCCTCGGTTGAGGATAAATAAGAATCACTGATTACGATACGGTTAGCATTCAGAAACTCCTTAAAATCATACGTATAGACCTCAACAGGAATATATCGTCCTCCAAGAATCGTTTGAATATCCTGACTGAGCATTTTGGCGTTGCTACCGGTAATATACACCCGGTGTTTCGTATCAGCCATCCGACGGGCAAATTTTTCCCATCCTGGAATATTCTGTATTTCATCAAAAAAAAGTATCGGCTTTTTACCATACATTTCCAGATGTACTTCCAAAAGTAAGTTTAAATCATCTGAAGACATGCCAATAAGTCGTTCGTCCTCAAAATTGACATACAACATTTCATCCCATTGCACGCCACTTCGTAACAACTGTTGCATTCGCTGATATAGTAAGAATGATTTGCCTGACCGTCGAATACCAACAAAAACATAATTACCAAAGTCCTCAAAATCGAAATTTCTAGGAATCACCTTATACTTAGGCACTTCCATTTGATTGTCTGAAACAATCGTTCGTATTACATTTCTATCCATAGGTCCATTTTGTCTTGTTAGCAAGATAAAAATACCTAATTATTGTCTTACAAGCAAGACAATAACAAAAATAGCAAGCATTAATGTACAAAATTAGATCGTTTTTGAAAATACGGCAGCAGCAGCGCAATGGAAATGGCGAGGATCCCCACAACCGAAGACACATCCGGTTGTTCGTTTGTCACCAATATCCAACTCAGAATACTCCCGGAAACCGGTACAAAGAACTTCCATAAATTCAATTCAGACACCTTCACTCCAGGTTTTTGAAGTTCGGTATACCACAGTGAGAATGCAGCGGCCGATATGAACGAGAGCCAAAGCAACGCAACATAAAACTCGGTAGGCTGTTGCTTCAACTCGGGTTTTTCCACAACAAAAGCCGTCGCCAGCAACAGCAGACCACCCGAAAAATTCGCAAACGATGTCAAAACAACCGGATTGATTTTTGCCTCCTTTTTCTGAACCACCATGATGTTTGTAAAACTCCCAATAATGTTGCTCAGCACAAGCAGTGCCACTCCCTGATAAAATACAGGGTCGTTGTCGCTGAGTTTGCCTTTGGTCAAACTGATAAAAACGATGCCCGCCATACCCAAAGCTATGGAAATGAGTTTTCGAAGCGTCATCTTGTCGTTTTTCAAGACCACATGCGCCATTATGGCCACAAACAACGGTCCGGCACCAATGATGATGGAAGAGGTGGCAGCCGGAACCCTGCTCAGTCCCATAAAAAACAAGCCGTATTGCATAAACGTCTGCACAAAAGCAAACAACAACATAAACCGCCAGTGCTTCAGAGCATTGCGAAGATCCAACTTATACAGAAAAATAAAAGGCATCAGCAGCATCCCAGCCAGCGTAAATCGCAATCCCGAAAGAAAAATGGGATCCACGTATTGAAAGGCTATTTTTGCCCCGGCAAAGGCAGAACCCCACAACAAACAGGCCAATATCGCTTTTACGTTCATTCTCTTCGTGGAGATTTAATAAATTTCACC
>JAQVXI010000065.1 GCA_028709215.1 Bacteroidales bacterium | reverse complement strand
GCTGTACATGCCGGTTTGCAATCGATGATGGTGATGACTTTCGAAAGAGGAGCGGCCTTATGTGATTTTTTGGATGAAGCGAAGCTGGCTCGGAAGTACCGAAAACTCGTTGAAAGAATGAAGCGGTATCAACCGGAAGCAGGAGGTAGCAAGCAGGCTGCAGCGTTGTTGTCTTTATCCGAAATAAAGGATGCTGTACAACTCAATCAGGATGTTTTGGCTGTCGATGGAGCCAAACGCTTTTCGGCATTCTTCGGATACTATATGCTGGAAGCACAAGCAAAAGCAGGGGATTACACTCGGGCGATGCAAAATATTCGTGATTTTTGGGGTGGAATGCTTGATTTGGGTGCGACAACGTTCTGGGAAGAATTTGACCTGGATGAGGCTGCCGGTTCTGCACGCATCGATGAGTGGGTTGGCGATGGACAAAAGGATTATCATAACAGCACCGGTAAAGAGTGTTATGTTGGCTTGAGAAGAAGCCTATGTCACGGATGGGCTTCCGGCCCAACCCCTTGGTTGAGCCGGCATGTCTTAGGTGTTCGTCCGTTGGTGCCGGGTGGAAGCGTCTTGGAGGTAAAACCCAATTTAGGCGATTTAACTTGGGTAGAAGGGAGCTACCCGACAGCGTACGGTACTGTGTTGATTCGACACGACAAACAGTCGGATGGTACTGTCATCAGTCGCATATCTGCCCCGAAAGAAGTACGGATCGTTCAAGATTAAGGCATCAATCCCCAACCAACTGCATAAAATCCGGAAAGCCGCTCCGAGTCCAGCCCAATACGCGGGCTCGGGTGGCACGGTTGGGGTCGGAGAGTTCGTGACCGATGATGTCTTTGTAGTCTCTGGCATGATAAATCAAGACATCGGTTTTGCCATCCTCGGCGACTGTAAAGGAGTTGTGTCCGGGTCCGTAGCGTTTCAATTCTTCCTGTGTATAGAACACGGGACCCGCTGATTTGTGCCAATTGCCTGCATCCATCAGATTCGCTTGTTCGTCGATCCACAACAGCCCCATGCAATACGTGTGATTGGTTGCACTGGCAGAATAACTGACGAAAATCTTTCCGTTGCGTTTGATTACGGCCGGTCCTTCGTTGACCAGATATTTTTGACGTTCCCAATTAAACTCCGGCTCGGTTAGGACGATTTCCGGTCCGGTCAGCGTCAACGGATCTTTCATTTCCGACAGGAGCAAAGCAGTACCTTCTTTGTCTCCACGAATGTTTTGTGCCCAGATTAAGTAGCGTTTGTCATTGTGTTCAAAGGTGGTCGCATCCAGCGAAAACGACTCCCTTTGTGTACGAATTTGACCTTCTTCTTTCCATGTGCCTTGCATGGGGTCGTCTGAGTGATTCGATAAGACCCACATGCGGATGTTCCAAATATTTTCGGCCTCACCGGCGGCAAAGTAAATATACCAGACATCATCGATTCGATGGAGCTCGGGTGCCCAGATGTGATGCCCCATAACGCCTTTGCTGTGTTTGTGCCAAATCGCTTTTTCCTCTGCCGTTTTTAATCCGTTGATGGTTTGGGATTTACGGAGTACAATGCGGTCGTATTCCGGCGCCGTGGCAATCAGATAATACGTCCCGTCATCGGCCTTGTGTACCCAGGGGTCGGCACGCTGTTCGGCGATCGGATTGTCAAAGCGTAGCGTTTGAGCAGACAGGGTCAGTTGCAGGAACGGAGCCGTAAGCAACATCAGGAAAGAAAAAAGGGATGCAGTTTTCATAGCTTATTGTTTCGGTTTGCCGACAAAGATACACGTTTACGGATTCATTTGCTTGGTCAGCGCCTGAATTTCTTCCATGCTCATATCGCCTTTCATCTGTATGATGACAAATTCCGGCATCTCATCTACCAGCATAACGAGTTCACTGATGCGGTTGTTCGGACGTTTCTTGATGAGGAAATGCACGTTCGTTTCCCCATCGATGATGCGCATCAAGACCTCATACGACTTATCCTTGGGGATGTGTGCCGTTTCTTTTTTAAGCATTTTGGAGGTCGCCTCCAATTCGGATGAAAGAATGGTGATCCCCGTCAGTCTCCCGGCAAATTTACCCACATCCACCCCTTTTTGAACCTGCATGGAGGGCATCATTTTCAACATCGTTTCCGAAATGTAGACCGAAGTAATCCCTTCCATGCCTTCAAACCGATCCAAAAGGCTGTTTTGTGAAAAAGAAGGCAGGCAGGTAACAAGGAATAAGCAGAATGCAATCAATGTTGTTTTCATATGCGTAATTATTGTGCGATTTTGTTGAATTGTTCGTGTAATCTTTGATGAACAGAGCCCATCTGCTGTTCGGCCGCTTCCAATTGCTTAAAACCCTGATTGAGTCGACTCGTCACCAGTTGCAATGCCTTTTGCGTTTCCAGATAAGCCAATGCCGGATCCTCAATCGTCTCATGTGGTCTCGTGTCTTCTGTGTTGAGGCTATAGAAACCGACTCCGAAAAGCAGTGCCACCGCCGCTGCCATGGATGCCCATTTATAGAATAGCGTTCGTTGGGGAGCAGGGGTTTCCGTGCATACAGCGGCCAACCGGGCTTCCAGACCATCGGGTACATTGATATCCTCCTGGGCAAAGCACGCCAGAAAAGCCGCTTTCTCCCCTTGCAAGGACGCATCCACCTCTTTTGACTGAAAATACGTCCGCAGCCGTTGCTCCTCGTTCAAAGACGTTTCCCCGGCGTAAAAACGTTCAAGCAGTTCCTGTATGTGTTTGTGATTCATATGTATATATCTCTTTAATCCGTTCTTTTAACTTCTTTCGTATCCGGGACAAAAGCACCCGGATGTGTACCGCCTGTAAACCCGTTATCTGCTGAATGGTCTCCATGCTGCAATCGTCGATGTGACGGAGCTTGAAGATTTGTTGATGCTGCAGTGGAAACGTTTCCAGAACCTCCTGCAGGATGCGCATGGACTCCTTGTTCTCGTAGGTAGCCAGCACGCTCTGTTGAACCGTCACATCCGCTGTGTTTGTTCCCAACGGATCCTGTCGCATGCGTGCTGATTTCAATACATCCAGACACATGTTTCGAACCATCACCACGCAAAAAGCCTCCAGGTTGTCCACCGCTGCCAGCGTACCGCGCTTTTGCCAAAGTCGTGCATACGCATCCTGCAAAACGTCCTCTGCTTCGTCGCTGTTTTCCAATAGTCGGAAGGCGATTCGGTACAGTTTGCGGTGATAGGGCAATACACGCTGTTTGAAGACCTTTGCATCCATGTCTTAGTACTTTTGAGCCATCTTTTGCGCTTCATCCATGGACAAATTGCCCTTGATTCGAACCAAAACCGGATCCCCTCCCGTAATCAGAATGACCAATTCCCGAATGCGATCCTGTTTGGTTTTGACCAGTATGCGTACAAATTCTTCTTCTTCCTTCACCTGCATGAGGGTTTCAAATCCCCGTTCGTTGATGCGCGCCGCCCGTTTGTTGAAACTCAACCGAACCTCATCGGAGCAACTGCTCAAGTCCAACACCTGAATGGACTGAATGGACGAAGCAACCGGATCGTCTCCCATAAAGGGTTTCATCAACATCATGGCAAGACGGCTGATGGAAACTTGTTCTACTCCCGCTGCCTGATTGAATGATCGATACAGCGAAGCATAATTTTCTGCCTTCATCAATGCGATACTTATAAACAGGCAGAGCAACAGGCAATTCAGTCGTTTCATAGTCGTTTGTTTAATAGAAAGACGAGTCGGGAAAACGCATGTTACACAAAAAACCAAAATTAATCAAAAAACAACCTAAAATATCGCACGCGATATAAATAATTGAATTATATTTGCATCGTGAACGATATAATCATAAACGATAAATAGAAAGCAAGATGGAAACAAATTTTTATGCATTCAAAGCAAAAAGCCTGCAAGGCAAGGAAATCTCTATGGATCAATACCGGGGCAAAACCGTACTGGTTGTAAATACCGCTAGTAAATGTGGTTTGACACCTCAGTTTGAAGGGCTTGAATCACTCTATCAAGCCTACAAAGACAAAGGCTTTGTCATTTTGGGCTTCCCCTGCAATCAATTTGCCAATCAGGAACCGGGCGATGAAAAAACCATTTCGGAAGGCTGCGTACTCAATTACGGCGTTAGCTTTCAGATGTTTTCAAAAGTGGATGTCAATGGAGAAAACGCTCATCCCTTATATAAATACCTTAAAAAGGAAAAAAGCGGTATTTTTGGCAGTGGAATCAAATGGAACTTTACCAAGTTTCTCATCGATAAGAACGGGAACCCGGTCAAACGCTATGCGCCTACGACCAAGCCCGAGAAGATCGAAAAAGATTTAAAGAAACTCTTATAAACCGTTTACTATGACGTACGAACAACTCAAACTGGACAATCAACTGTGTTTTCCCATATATGCTGCTTCACGCCTCATCACACGTGCCTACCAACCCCATTTGGATGCCTTGGGCATCACCTATCCCCAATATCTTGTACTGATGGTCTTGTGGGAAACGGACGGTTTGAGTGTCCATGACATATCCGTACGGCTTATTTTGAATACCAATACCCTGACGCCTCTGTTGAAACGAATGGAAGCGCAGGGTCTGGTTACCCGAACGCGCTCCAGTCAAGATGAACGTGTCGTACGCATACAATTGAGTGCAAAAGGGAAGGCGCTTCGTGAAGAAGCAGCCGACATTCCACTCCGATTGAATGAGCGGCTTCAGGAATCCAATTTGAATCTGGAACAGTTGTTGGAATTGAAATCCAACCTGCATCGCCTCATCGAATTTCTCGGTAAAGACTAAAAAGTGTAATTATTACTCTTTTTTGACCGATATTTTTGGTTGATTGCTATTGAAAGTCTGTATATTCGCAAGCAAAAAGGAATTTACTATGACAAAACACAATCAATCTGCCTACATTGTGGGCATAACGATGGTTGCCACCTTGGGTGGCTTGCTTTTTGGCTACGACACCGCAGTCATCTCAGGAGCAGAAAAAGCCATTCAGAGTTTTTTAATCACACCACTCGGTCTGGGGAGTTTTGCACACGGAGCAACCGTCTCCAGTGCCTTGATCGGTTGCATCATCGGAGGCGCCTTATCGGGTATCCTGTCTCGAATACTGGGGCGAAAACGCTCACTGATGTTGGCAGCGGTCCTGTTTTTTATTTCAGCATTGGGTTCGGCTTTTCCGGAAACGCTCTTTTTTGAAGTCGGCAAACCCACAATGGGACTGTTGTGGATGTTCAATTTTTACCGAGTCATCGGTGGTATCGGAGTTGGTTTGGCTTCTGCCGTTTGTCCCATGTACATCGGAGAAATCGCACCCGCCGATATTCGCGGACGACTGGTCTCCTTCAATCAATTTGCCATCATCTTTGGGATGTTGGTCGTATACTTTGTCAACTGGGGCATCGCCAAAGGACAACCGGTTGAATGGATCAATGAAATCGGGTGGCGTTATATGTTTGCCTCTGAAGCCATTCCTGCCTTTATTTTCGGTTTCCTGCTGTTTTTGGTTCCGGAAACCCCACGCTATCTGGCCATGATCCATAAAGATGCAGAGGCCAAACTCGTGTTGACCAAAGTGATCGGTAGCGAGAGCAAAGCCGCCAAGATTCTGGCTGAAATTAAAGAAAGTTTTCAACAAGCCGAACGCGCCCGTTTGTTTTCCTATGGCAAACTGGTCATTATCGTAGGTATTCTATTGTCGGTTTTCCAACAATTTGTCGGTATCAACGTTGCTTTGTACTATGCTCCCCGTATTTTTGAAAGCATGGGTGCCGCAAAAGACGCATCCATGTTGCAGACCATCGTGATGGGGCTTGTTAACGTCGTTTTCACGGTTGTTGCCATTATGACGGTCGATAAATGGGGACGCAAGCCGCTGTTGATTGTTGGATCCATTGGGATGGCCGTTGGGATGTTTGCCATTTCCGCCCTGTCTTTTTTCAACATCATCGGCATCAGTACCTTGGTCTTTATCATCCTCTATACAGCCTCGTTTATGATGTCTTGGGGCCCCATTTGTTGGGTATTGATTTCAGAAATCTTCCCCAATAAGATACGTGG
>JAQVXI010000032.1 GCA_028709215.1 Bacteroidales bacterium | reverse complement strand
GCGAGCGACACATTCGAGCGAAGCTCGACACATTCAACGGCATTCAGGAAGGGATTGGATTTTTTAACAAAGTAATCTGTTGGTTTTTAAAAGATAAAGAATTACCTTTAAGAGCCTTAACAACAAAAAATCGAGTATTCAACCTAAATCTTGTGGAACATGAAGTTATCTAAGTACAGTATCGGGATCGGAGATCGTTTCTCACATCAGGGACAAGCTCAGTTGAGAGCCATTATGAAAGCCAATAAAACGGGTTTGGACATCAGTCCTGTTTGGAATAAATCCAATCGGGAACATCAAATCGTTCATTCCAAACCGGAAGACGTACGTATAGAAGCAGATGCAGCGGTTGCTGCTTTGGGCTTTACGGGAAAATACTTTGTCGATGCCGATCACATCAATATGACCACCGTTGCTCCCTTTATTGAGGCTTCGGATTTTTTTACGCTCGACGTGGCCGCATTTATCGGCAAGCCTAGTGATCCGGCCGATGTGGAGGCCTTTGTGGCCTCCTGTAAGCCGTATATGGGTGCGTTGAAGATACCCGGTGTTGAGCCGATGAATGTGACCGAGACGCTGTTGAGGGAAATCGCCGACAAGTTTTTGGCCGCAACCCAACAGGCATCGGAAATCTATCAGTATCTGTTGAAAACCAAAGGCGAAGGTAAATTTGTGGCCGAGGTATCCATGGACGAAGTCGAAAGTCCGCAGACGCCGATCTATCTGTTGTTTATTCTAAAGATGTTGGCCGATAAGGGTGTGAAGGTACAGACCATTGCGCCGAAGTTTACGGGAAGGTTTAATAAGGGAGTCGATTATCGTGGTGATTTGAAACAATTTGCCAAAGAGTTTGAGGAGGATGTACTGGTATTGGATTTTGCCAGTAAGGAATTTGGTTTGCCCGCTGATTTGAAACTGAGTGTGCACTCGGGAAGCGACAAATTCTCCATCTATCCCATCATGGCCGAAGTGATTCACAAGCACAACAAGGGACTTCATTTGAAAACAGCAGGAACCACTTGGTTGGAAGAAGTCATTGGTTTGGCCAAAGCGGGTGGAGACGGTCTTGTGTTGGCCAAAACCATATACGAACGTTCACTGGGTCGGAAAGACGAGCTTTGTGGTCCGTATGCGGACGTCATTGACATCGACGATGCGCAGTTGCCATCGGTGGAAACGGTCAACGGTTGGACCAGCGAGCAATACGTAAACGCTTTGCAGCACATCCCTACAGAACCGTCGTACAATTCCAACTTCCGTCAGCTGATCCATGTAGCGTATAAGATCGCAGCCGAATTGGGTGATACCTATACCGGTATGTTGAGGAAACACGCCGATGTGATTGGATCCTGTGTAGAAGAAAATATCTACGAAAGACATCTGAAGCGCTTATTCGATTTGTAAAATTGTGTACCTTGCAGAATGAAAATTTTGCATACGTCCGATTGGCATTTAGGAAAAGCCTTACACAATACCACCCGTTTGCCGGAACAAATGCGTGTCATGCAGGAAATCTGTGCGATCGCCGACCGGGAGCGGGTGGATGTGATTTTGGTCGCCGGTGATTTGTTTGATACCTTCAATCCTTCGATTGAGGCGACTGAGCTATTTTATCAAACACTGCGCAAGTTGAGCCGAAACGGACATCGGCCGGTCATCGCCATTGCCGGCAACCACGATTCGCCCGATCGCATCGAAGCACCCGATCCGTTGGCACGTTCGTGTGGTATTCTTTTGGCGGGATATCCCAATACGGAAGTACCGGCCATGTGTCTCGAAAGCGGTTTGGAACTGCTGGATGCTGCTCCGGGTTTTATTTGCTTGCGGATACCCGGACAGGAAGCTCCTTTGCGCATCCTGATGACGCCCTATGCCAATGAATACCGTCTGAGGACTTTTTTGGGTGTGCAGCAGGAGGAAAGCAACATGCGTCAGTGGTTGCAGGAGCATTGGCAAACCTTGGCCGATGCCCATTGTGATGATCGGGGCGTCAATGTGCTGATGGCACATCTGTTGTTGATGGATGCCAACGGCAAACAACCCGAAGAGCCCGAGGAAGAAAAACCCATTTTGCATGTTGGAGGTGCTCAAGCCATTTTTCTGGAAAATATTCCCAAAGCCGTTCAATACGTAGCCTTGGGACACCTGCATCGCAGGCAATACGTGCGCAAACCCGACGTGGCGTATTGTGGAAGCCCCTTGTCGTATAGTTTTAACGAAAGCAATCAGCAAAAATACGTGCTTTTGGTGGATGCGCAGCCCGGCGAGCCGGTGGTTGTGAACGAAATACCCTTGACCGAGGGAAAACGCTTGTTGCAACATCGCAGCCTTTCGGTGGAGGATGCGTTGGAGTGGTTGCACGCACATCCGGATTGCTGGGTCGAATTGACCTGTGTCAGTGAGAACTACCTTACGGCGGCCCAACGCAAGTCGTTGCTTCAGGCACACGACGGTCTTTTGGCATTGATACCGGAAGTGCGTTTTTCGGAGCAGGCATCGGAGGCCATCGCAGAACGCATCGATTTGAATCGGAGCATGGAGGCGCTTTTCACCGAGTATTTTATGCATCAAAACGGTCAGGCGCCCAATGAGGAGTTGTTGGCGTTGTTCCGTGAAATTCAAGCAAGCGAAAAATCATGATACCCGTTCGGTTGACCATACAGGGTTTGTATTCCTATCAGGAGGCGCAGACCATTGATTTTACCCAGTTGACGCAGGCCGGTTTGTTCGGTTTGTTTGGCGCGGTGGGCAGCGGCAAATCCAGTATTCTGGAGGCCATCACGTTTGCGATTTACGGCAAAACGGAACGGCTGAATCAATCCGGAGACAATCGGTATTACAACATGATGAACTTGAAATCGAACGAGCTGCTCATCGATTTTGAGTTTCGAAGTGGTTCTGAATTGTATCGTTCCATCGTCAAGGGCAAACGCAATTCCAAACAATTTGACAACGTTCCATCGTTGAAACGCAGCGCATACCGACTGCAGGAGGGTGCGTGGCTGCCTGTTGAATTGGGGGAATTGGAACGCAGCATCGGTTTGAATTACGACCATTTCAAGCGGACCGTGATCATCCCGCAGGGGCGGTTTCAGGAGTTTTTGCAATTGGGTGGGGCCGATCGGACGCAGATGATGAAAGAGCTTTTTCATTTGGATCGATTTGAGTTTTCGATGCAAACGGCTGCGTTGGAATCAACCAATATGCAGGAAAGGAAACTGCTGGAGGATCGCTTGCAGCAGTTGGGCAGGGTAACGGAGGAGGATTTGGCTGCTTTGCAGGAACAATTGGAGCAAATGGAGCGGGAGGATGCTCGTACAAGGCAGTTGTTGGATGCTGCGTTGCAGAAGCGGGATCAGCTCAAACAGATTCAGGCGTTGGAGCTTAAGTGGATGGAAGCCAAAGAGCGAATGGAAGGGTTGAAGGCGGAGCAATCGGAAATCTGCGTATTGGAAGCAGAACAGGTGAAATTGGAATACATACAGCAGCATTTTCTTCAGGTCATTGAGCAGGAGCGTTCCCTGGAGCGTCGGGAAAAAGAATTGCTGGATGGTTTGCAACAAGATCAGGCCGCGCTTCAATCGACGGAGCTTCGTTTGAAGGAGGTTGGCGTGCAATTTGAGCAGGTGACGAAGCTTTATGAGCAACGTCATTCCCGTACGATGGAGGTAGCGGCGATGGAGAAGTGGGCCAAGGTGCTGCAGTTTCGTGCCGCGGTGAAGGGGTTCGAACAGGATTATGCCCAATTGCAGCCTCAGGTCGACAGGCATCTTGCACGAGTCAATGCCGCCAAACAAGCGGCAGAGCAACTGGAAGCCAACTTGTCTGCGCTAAAGGCTACGATGCCGGATGGCTTGCGTTTGTCGCAGGCCAAATCTTGGTTGCAGCAGAGCGAGTCGTTGGAATTACAGTTGCGCCAGATTCTGGAGCGTCTGGAGGCCTTACCCACCGACGAAGCGTTGCGGGCGCAACGGACCCGGTTGGAGCAGCAACTCCATCAGGAGGAACAACAATACCAACACTTGCTTGTACAGCAGCGATTGCAAGAGGTGGCTGAGACCCTGAGGTCGGGTACGGCCTGTCCTTTGTGCGGCTCCGAAACGCATCCCAAGCCGCTGAGCAACGAGCCGATGCATGCCGTCCTGTTGCAAAGCCAACGGGCGATACAGGAGCGGCGTACGCAGATCGAGTCCTTGCAAACCCAGCAGGTGACACGCGAACAGCTGGAAATACAAACGAGCGAACTTTTGAAGTCGAAGCAAGCACACCGCCTGCGTAACCAATGGCCGGAATGGAAGGCGTTAATCGAGGTGGAGCAGGCCTTTGCGCAATGGGAACGCATGCAGTCTCAGGAGAAAGCAATTGAGCAACAACGGCGGCAACAGCGTCAATTGGAAGCCGCGTCTCGTACGGACTGGGAGAACGCCCAGACAGCCGTTGAGCGGCTGCTGGTTCGCATCCGTGAAGGCAAAAATACGATTGCGGTATGGAGCGAGGATGTGCCCGAGGAGATGCAACAACGGCTTCAGGTTGTCGAGGCAACGCAGCTGCGTGCACAAATTGAGTCCATCAAACAGGAGCGGGTCGAGGTGGAACAGCGTTACACGCAAGGTGCAAAACAGCACGAACAGTTGCAAAAGGACGTTTCCCGACTGAACGGTTTGGTGGAACATGGGCAGGCCCAATTGGTACACGTTCGCTTGCAGCGTAAAGAGCGGCATGAGCAGTTGGATGTGTTGCTGTTGGAGGCTCCTTTTGATCGCATGGATCAGGTGTACGAACGTTTGCCTCTTTTGAAGGGTTTGCCCGAAATGCGTACGCGTGTTCAGACTTTTCATGCGCATTGGAATCGGGTGGAAACCGAATTAAAAAACGACACCCAACGTTTGGGTGATCAGCGTTTTGATGCGGATGCCTTTCAGCAGGTACAGCAGGAACTGGAGGCATTGCAGTTGAAGCATGCCGAGGGACTCAGGCAATTGGGTGCACTCAAAAGCCGCTTGGAGGAGACAACGAAGAAACATCAGCAGCAGACCGAATGGAATCGACAGTTGGAACTGCTGGAACATCGGGCAGAGAACCTGCGAATCATGCGTCAGTTGTTTCGGGCGAGTGGTTTTGTCAACTACATTTCATCCATTTTCTTACACGAACTCTGTCATGCAGCCAACGAGCGTTTTCATCGCTTGAGTCGTCAGCAGCTCACGTTGGAGATCGACAAAGACAATGCCTTTCTGGTGCGGGACTTTCTGAACGGCGGCAAACGAAGACACGTCAAAACCTTATCGGGCGGCCAAACCTTTCAAGCTGCCCTGTGTTTGGCTTTGGCGCTTTCGGAACGCATACAGCAGAATCAACCGGCCGGACAGCATTTTTTCTTTCTGGACGAAGGCTTCGGTTCGTTGGATAAATCGGCATTGAACACCGTTTTCGAAACCTTAAAAACCCTCCGAAGTGAGCAGCGCATTGTTGGGGTCATTTCTCATGTAGAAGAGATGCAACAGGAGATGGAAACGCACCTTGCCATCGTCCTCGATGCCGAACGTGGCAGCCTGTTGAAGCCGAGTTGGCAGCAAATGGGCTAAAAAATACCCCTAAACAACCGATTTTTACACAAGAGAATCCGGTGGCAGGGGTATTTTTGTAGAAAAAAGAAAACCATGCGAAAACGAAAACCTTTTGCACTGATGTTGCTGTTGGGTTTGCTCTTCCTGGCTGCAGGAGAACGACCCGTTCATGTGTTTATGGCCGGAGATTCCACAATGGCTGAAAAACCGTATTTTAAAGACGCAGTCGATCCCGTTACGGGGGCGTTGCTGCCCACTCCCTTTTACGAACGGGGTTGGGGTATGCTGCTTCCTGAACGCTTCGGTTCATCGGTTGTCGTAGAAAATTACGCACAGAACGGACGCAGCACCCGGCGTTTTATTGAAGAGGGATGGTGGGAAAAAATCGTTTCTCGCTTGCAAAAAGGAGACTACGTTGTCATTCAATTTGCCCACAACGACGGTGCTGTCGACAAGCCCGATCGATACACCAGCCCCGAGGCCTACGAGCAGAATTTGATCCGAATGATCGAGGAGACCCGTGCCAAAGGCGCTTATCCCATTTTATGTACGGCCGTCATGCGTCGCAAATTTGATTCACAAGGCAAGCTGGTCGATACACACGGGGTGTATCCCGAATTGACACGCAAGGTGGCCAAAGAGAAGAAGGTGCCCCTGATCGACATGCAGGCACAAACCACCGCATGGCTCGAATCGGAGGGAGTGGAGGCTTCCAAACGCTTTTTTCACAAATATCCGGCCGGATACAGTCCTTTGTTTCCAAATGGCTTGGATGACAATACCCACTACAACGAAGCCGGAGCACGCATGGCCGCACAGTTTTTTGTTGACGGGCTGAAGGCGCATAACATCAAACCCCTGGTGCAGGGCCTAAAAGAAAATGAGCAGCGTCCGCTTTCAGCGGTCTGGAACCCCAACAAAGGTAAAAATTACCAAAACCCCATCCTCAACGCGGACTATTCTGATCCGGACGTATGTCAGGTGGATGGCGTGTATTATATGACTGCATCAAGCTTTAACTGCATTCCCGGGCTGCCCATCTTGAAATCGTACGATTTGGTCAACTGGGATCTGGTCAATCATGCGTTGCCCAAACAGGAGCCCGCCGAGATGTATACCGTGCCCAACCTGGGCAGTGGCGTCTGGGCCCCTTGCTTCCGTTACCACAAGGGAACGTATTACATTTTTTGGGGCAACCCCGACGTCGGGATTTTTATGGTTAAAACCTCCCATCCCGAAGGCGAATGGTCCAAACCCGTTTTGGTCAAAGAAGGCAAAGGGCTCATCGATACGTCTCCGTTGTGGGATGATGATGGGCGCGTCTATTTGGTACACGGCTATGCCGGAAGCCGATACGGACTTAAAAGCATCCTTTCCGTTTGCGAACTTTCGCCCACCGCCGATCGGGTGATTTCGGAGGATGTGCCCATTTTTGACGGACACCCGACGCATCCCACCAGTGAGGGTCCCAAGTTTTACAAAATGGATGGTTATTACTATGTGTTTTTTCCGGCGGGTGGTGTCAAGGAAGGTTGGCAGGAAGTTTTGCGTTCGCGCAACGTGTATGGCCCCTACGAAACGCGACGCGTCATGGATCAGGGTACGAGCGACATCAACGGCCCGCATCAGGGAGCCTGGGTGCGCACACCCGAAGGAGAGGATTGGTTCTTTCATTTTCAGGAAATCAAACCGCTGGGACGTGTCGTACACCTACAACCCATGACCTGGCAAGACGGTTGGCCTGTTATCGGAGTGGATCCGGATGGGGACGGTGTGGGAGAGCCGGTACGTACCTACCGCAAGCCTGCGGTCAAACGTTCCGTCAAACCCGTTCAGCCCGCAGAAAGCGACGAATTCAACCAACGTCAACTATCCAAGCAGTGGCAATGGTATGGCAATGCCAAACCAACGTGGACGTTCTTCCATGCAGACAAAGGCTTTCTGCGCCTTTTTGCCGACTGTCCCGACGTGGCCCCTGTCAATCTGCTGGGTTATCCCAACCTTTTGCTTCAAAAATTCCCGAGCACCGATTTTACGGCCACGGCCAAAGTCGCCTTTACCCCCAATCCGGGTATGAAAGGTGAGCGCGCCGGTCTGACGGTCATGGGAATGGATTACGCGGCGCTTGCGCTGGAGTCGGTAGACGGCGTTCTGCAACTATCGATGGTTCAATGCAAGAAAGCAGAAAAGGGAGCAGCCGAAGAAGCCGTAGCAACGGTTTCGGTTCCTAACGGCGAAGTCTATTTGCGTGTTGATGTACGGGACATGAAGCAGTGCCAATTCAGCTACAGTCTGGATGGTAAAAAATACCAAAACCTGGGCAGCGTATTTCAGGCCAGAGAAGGACACTGGATCGGGAGCAAGGTTGGACTGTTTTGTACCCGTCCCGGCGTGAAAAACGACAGTGGTTATCTGGATATCGATTGGTTCCGCGTCACGCGCTAAGTTTTATGCGCTGATGGTTTCCGCACGTTGAACGATTCCAAAAACAACGATGGAAATCAACAAACCCGGTACAACCGGGTCAAGACCCATGGGCAGTTCTGTACCAAGCAGCTGAAGGATCAGCAGGCACAGGCTGCCCATACTCATTGCGCTCAGTGCTGCGCGTGGAGATGGCTTTTTATACCATAAGATGCCCAATACCGGAGCGGTCAGCCCCGAAACCATAAAAGCGTAGGACATCAACATCAAATCCAGTACGGATGGGATAAACATAGCCAGCAGTACGGCTACAAAACCAATCACAAAGGTCATAATTTGCGACATACGCAGCGCTTTTTTCTGCTTCCTGAACGAAAATAAATCCAGGCAGATATTACCCGATGAGGCCATCAGGCAACTGTCTGCAGTAGAAAGTATGGCCGAAAAATAGGCCGCCATAATCAAACCCAGCGCGCCGATGGGAAGTACCTGTTTTAACATCATTGGCATGGCCGATTCCGGATCGATCATGGACAGACTCGCTGTGGGTAGAAGCCCGCTGTCGAAGGATACCTTTGCCAAAATGCCCAACGCCACACCCAGAAAAGCCATGACGGGATACTCAAACAAACCGGCAATAAACCAGGCTTGTTTGGCTTCCTTCTCCGATTTTGCTGCATAAATGCGTTGATACAACGTCATCCCAATAAACCAAATGGGTATGATGGAAAACGCCCAGTTGATTAGGGTCGAAAACGAAACCTGATCCAAACGCAAAAAATCATCCGAAATGTACGGGCGTATTTCTTGCCAGCCTCCCAAACGATCGATGGCAAAGGGCAAACCCACAAAGGTCAAGCCTGCCAGCAATACAGCCCACTGAATCGTATCGGTGTAAATAACGGCCTTAAGCCCACCCAAGGCTGTATACAATACAGCGACGGCACCCATAAGGAGGATGGCTTCCTGTATGGAAACGTCCGTAAAAGTAGCCGCCGATAGTTTGGCTCCGGCCAAAATCTGACTGGCCGTAAAACCCATATATCCAATGGCCGAAATGAGGGCAGCCAAAAACGCAACCTTGCCTCCGTAATGGTGTTTTAACAGGGCAGGAAAGGTTTGCAGTGTCTGTGATACACCGAGTTTATGTACTTTGGGAATCAGAACTACGGCGGTAAGCCAGGCTCCGATCAGACCTGTAAATAAAATCCATGAACCGGACAGGCCCATGGCAAATCCAAGGCCGCCCAGTCCGATGGAGAAACCTCCACCCACATCAGTCGCAACCACAGACAGGCCCAAATGCCATTTGGACATGCCTCTGCCACCGACGTAATAATCTTCTGTTGTACTGTTTTTTCGATGAAACCAAAATCCGATGGCCAACATACCCAGAAAGTAGGTGACCAGGATGCTGACGTCAATCCAATGCATAAGCTTTTATCTTAAAGGCTACGGTACCAGACGTTCATGCTTTCTATTTTGCCTGCAATCTGCGTATTGCGATGCAGGGTTCCGACGTAACGGTAGCCTTGGTTATAAAATGTTTTATTCATAGCCGGTTCGTGCAGCCGGGCAATGGTATAGAGCGTTTTGTATCCGTCTTTTTTGAGCTCCGACTCCATGATGCGGAGCAGATGAATGGCCAGTCGTTTGCCTCTGTGTTCGGGTAAGACCGCAAAATCAGTCATTTCAGCATGCAACTCTTCCAAGGCACATTCCGCCGAACTGATGGCAACCAATTTGTCTTCAAAAAAGGCTCCGAAGTACCGTGTTCCATCTTCCAACAGGCTTTTGGCCAAAAACGTTGGATCATGGATGGGAAAGGGGTACGAGGCAAATACCTGTGAAAAGACCCCGGCCATATCCCGACAATCGGATTCGAGCAACGTCCGAAACCGGTATCGGTGGTCGGCTTCTTCCGGGATGGGATTGGGTGCCTTGCAGAGCATTTGATCCAGTTGCTTGAGTGCTTCGATCTCCGGGTACTGACGCGCCGATATGAGGTATTTGACCAAGAAGAAGCCATCTTCTTCACTCTTGTAAAAACCGGGGATGACCGCTTCAATGCGGTATCCCGCAGCAAGAAAAGTCGGAACGTATCGCGTCGGTGACTTAACGATCAGTTTTCCGTACTGGTGCTGTGAGGCCAGCGTCTCGATGTGCGGAATGAGTTCGGGCATATCGTCCGGATGTATGTGCATGACATACACCCGGCTGTTATTTGTGTCGTGTGAGAGGGTGGATTGAAGGACTGTCTCAGGCATCGTGCTCCTCCCTTCGATCCATTCGGTCGTTGTCGGCAGGAATCAGGGATATGGTATCGTCGTAATCGGAAAGAAGTTTTTCGATACCGACTGCATTGTATTCATCGCTGCCTTGTACATCCAATTCGAGTTTGCAATGATCGCAGTCGCGATCGCAAATGGTCGTTTCGTAATTGTCGGGTTCGCGGTATGAGGTAATCACGCCTTCGTAGTTGCGTAAAATAACTTTGTTGGTGCTCCAAGACATGATGTAGTGGGGCATGACCGGAATCTTACCGCCACCCCCGGGCGCGTCAATGACAAAGGTGGGGACCGCAAAGCCACTGGTGTGGCCGATGAGGCTTTCCATAATTTCAATTCCTTTGCGCACCGGCGTACGGAAGTGGGAGAGTCCTTCGGATAAATCACATTGATAAATGTAGTAAGGGCGGACTCGGTTCATCACCAGCTGCTGTACCAATTCCTTCATGATGCGGGGGCAGTCGTTGACATCGGCAAGCAATACCGATTGATTTCCCAAGGGAATGCCGGCATCGGCCAGTTTGGCCAGCGCCTCTTTTGCCGAGGCGGTTATTTCTCTCGGATGGTTGAAGTGGGTGTTGATCCAGATCGGGTGATGTTTTTTCAAAACGGAGACCAGTTTGTCTGTAATGCGATAGGGCAAAACGACGGGGGTTCGGGTGCCGATCCGGATGACCTGTACATGGGGGATGGCCTGTAATTCGGTTAGAATCCAATCCAGGTATTCATCCGACATCAAAAAGGGGTCTCCTCCGGAAAGCAATACGTCGCGAACCTGTGGCGTATTGCGAATGTATTCAAGTCCTTGTTTGATCTGATTGCGGTCGGGTATAAAATCGACGTCTCCAACCTTGCGTTTGCGGGTACAGTGGCGGCAATACATGGCGCAGACGTTGCTGACCAAAAATAAAACCCGATCCGGGTAGCGATGGGTAATGCCCGGAACCGGGCTGTCGTGATCCTCTGAAAGCGGATCGCTCATTTCACTTTTTGAGACGATCAATTCCCGATTGTCCAAAAACGATTGTTTGAAAACCGGATCGTTTTTGTAGTTGTCTTTGTTGATCAAGGATAGATAGTACGGTGTAATGGAGAGCGGGAACCGATCGATGGTTGTCTTGAAGCTTGCTTTTTCTTCCGGTGAAAATCGGATTCCCGTCAAATTCTCAAAGGCTTCGATGGTTTTAACAGCGTGTCGCATTTGCCACTTCCAGTCTTTCCATTGTTTAATTTCTGACTGTGTTTCCAGTTTTTCGGCAATGTCTTGCTGATGTTGATTGAATATGTCCATAAGTTTTTGTCATGGTGGCTTGAATCCTGTAGCCCGGCAATGCAATTGGACGATGTGTGTGCAGAAGGCGATGGTCCGTTGGGCTGAGGCAGGATGGGCGTCCACCGATGGTTAAAATGTGAATAAAGTGCCTTTCTGCAATGTTGTATGATAAGCAAATATACGGAAAATTGCCGGCATGGGCAAAAAAAACTATATTTGTGTGTAAATTATATGCATATGAAACAGATTTGGAATCGTATTGGAAACGTGGGTTTGGCCCTGATTGCAACTTTAGGTATCTTGAGTTCTTGTTCTGCTCCCAAGGTGACCCAAGACAGTTGGAGTGTAAAATTGTCTGATGCGGCTATTGCGCGTTTCGACAGTCTTTATCGCTATCATACCAACTCCATACGTGTTTGGCAATACGATAATGCAATGCTCGGCATGGCCATCAATCAACTGGCCGATGTGGATGCCCGTTATTACAATTATTTTGTGGGCTTTTACGATTATTTCCTAAACGACGACGGCAGCATTCGCGGATACAAAATGAGCGATTACAACATTGATATGGTCAATGCCGGAAAAGGTTTGATTACACTGTATCAGAAAACGGGTGAGCAGAAATACAAAATCGCCCTCGATACCTTGGTGAAGCAGTTGGAGGGCATGCCTACAACGAGCGAAGGCGGTTTTTGGCACAAAAAACGTTACCCCAATCAAATTTGGTTGGACGGCATTTACATGGGGTCTCCCTTTATGGCTGAGTATGCGAAGGTGTTTGATCAGCCAGAATGGTTTGATATTGCTTTCAAACAAATAACCTTGGCCTACGAGCGTACGGTGGATCCCCTAACCGGACTGTGTTACCATGCTTGGGATGAATCCCGTCAGGAAGCCTGGTCCAACCCCGAAACCGGTCACTCTCCTCATTATTGGAGTCGTGCCATGGGCTGGTACATGATGGCGCTGGTCGATGCGTTGGATTATTTTCCGGAAAATTACGCCGGTCGGGATTCGATGATTCACATTTTACAAAAGACATCGGAGGCTTTGTTGCCCATTCGTGATCCGGAAACCGGTTTGTGGTTTCAGGTCCTGGATCAGGGCAACCGTGAAGGCAATTACATTGAGGCTTCCGGAACGACCATGTTTACGTATGCGTTTGCAAAAGGTGCAAACAAAGGGTATCTGGATAAGCGTTTTAAGGATATCGCTCAGGCTTCGTTTGACAGTATCGTGACTCATTTGATCGTGACCGATGAGGATGGTATGCCTACGCTCAACAATACTTGTCACGGTGCGGGTTTGGGCGGTAATCCGTATCGGGATGGGAGTTATGCGTATTATATTTCCGAATGGCAGCGTCCGAATGATTCGAAGGGTGTGGCTCCGTTGATTTTGGCTGCGTTGGAGTTGGGGCGGTAAAGTCTCGCTGCGCTCGAATGTGTAAAAAAACGTTCCGTTTTTTTAATGTGTCACTCGCGTTGCTCGTGAATTATAAGAATGTGTAAAAAACCTTTGGTTTTTTAATGTGTTGAAACGTTCCGTTTCAAATTGTCACTCGCTGACGCTCATGTATGTGTTGCTCGCGTTGCTCGCAAATGTATCGCCTTCGGCGAATGAAGAAGCAACGACGGGCGCAATGCAGCATGCTTCGCATGCGTGCGGCGACTCTGTCGCCACGCAGCGCACGCACGGATCTACCAATTATGCGATTTTTACGTCACTTACCTTCCGTGCGTGCGCGCATTGCGCCCGTCGTGGTGGTTTTGCTTCGGTCTAATCGATACACTTACGTGCGTCAGTACGGAATGCCTTGATGACCGGTAGTGTTGATTCTTATTCTGATTTTTTCCGCGTTTGCAGGATGTTCTCTCTTGCGGACGTGGATTATTATTTTTAATATTGCAACGTTGTTCCTGCGAGGTTCCATACCCAACTTATCCGAATCGTTTTTCATGGATTTATAAAGTACCAAGAAGATGGTAAGAATTTATATACTGACTTTTCTTTTTTCATTGGCGACTTTTGTTAATGGGCAAACTGTAGACACTACGGGTGTTGAAATGGTTACCTTTATTGAGGAAGCTCCATTTTTTAATGGTGATTTAAAAGAATTCATTCAGGGTGAATTAAATTATCCATTAAGTGCAAAAAAAGATACTGTTGAAGGAACAGTTGTAATTTCTCTTATAATAGATACTTTGGGTTTAACTATTAATCATAGTATTGTTAAAGGAATCAGAAACGATCTGAATAAAGAAGCTCTTAGAATTGCAAAACAAATTAAGTTTGATACACCTGCTATTCAAAAAGGTAAACCGATAGCAGTTGAATATTTGGTTCCTGTTGTATTTGATTTACAGCACTTTAAAAAGAAGTCAAAGTGTAAGAAGCTATTTTGAATTTTTAATCACTACTGTCCGACTAAAGTAGTGTAAACATGATAAAACTCAATAGGGAGTCACCAATATAGATTGGATAACTCCTTATAATGCCAGCCAAATTTTGGTCAGCCTCGTAAGGTGTAGTAATAATGTTTTAAATTACATTTGCGAGCGAATGCGAGCAACACCTTCGAAACGGAACGTTTCGACGCATTCAAAATCGAAGATTTTGACACATTCAAAAAACGAAGTTTTTTGACACATAAAAAAAACCGCAGGTTTTTTACACAGGCGCGTCACAGTGAATGGAGATGACATCCTCGAGCCGCGTGGTGTAGCAGGGAGATAGGCGCTCGTTCTTGAGTTTCCATTTGCGGCCGTAGCCTTGGCTGGCGATGCGGATTTTGTACGAACCCATGCGGTCGTTGAGGCGATCGACGGCTTGTAGCAAATCCTTGCGTTTGTTGCGGTCTATGGGGTCAAACAGGTCCGATTGCGTCGGAGTGGATGGGGTAATTTCGGTGATGACAACACCGGCTTTTTTGTAACGATAGCCGGAAAGATAGATTAGGGAGAGCAACTGTTTGGCCAGGGCAATGAGTTCGCTGCTGTCGTTGCTTGGGATGGATAGGCGGATGTGCCGGCTGTTGATGTATTGAGGATCCTGTTCGCGGAACGGATTGGTCATTACGAAGACGGACATGCCGACGGCCAGGGATTTCTGTTTGCGTAGTTTGACGGCGCAGGAGGCTGCGTAGTGTGCGACGGCTTCGTAGATTTCATCAAATTCGGTCAGCAGGGAGCCAAAGCTGCGGGATGTGCAGATCTGCTTTTTGGCGGCTGCGCTGTCTTCGGGGGCAATGCAGGCCTGGGCGTTGAGTTCGGACCAAATGCGTTCGCCCACGACGGTGAGTTCGCGACGCACCCAACTTCGGGATTTCTGACTGAAATCATACGCGGTTTGGATGCCGTGGTAGCGCAGTTTTTTGCTGTATTGTCGGCCGATACCCCAGACGTCTTCAATGGGGAATTGTTGCAAGGCTTTGATGCGCTTTTCATCGGTGTCGATGAGGCAAACGCCTTTGTAGCCCGGATATTTTTTCGCATAGCGATTGGCCATTTTGGCCAGGACTTTGGTCGGAGCAATGCCCATGCTGACGGGGATGCCGGTGTTGCGACGTACGGTTTGAACGACCTTTTGACCGTAGAGGGTCAAATCGGTATGCTCGAGCCCTTGTAGGTCAACAAAGGCCTCGTCGATGGAGTAGACCTCGATGTGTGGGGTGAGGGAAGCCAACGTGTTCATGACGCGATGGGACATGTCTCCGTACAGTGTGTAGTTGGATGAAAAAACGGCGACTTTGTGCTTTTCTATCAGTTCCCTGAGTTGGAAAGCGGGGGCTCCCATGGGGATGCCCAGGTCCTTGGCTTCTTGTGAGCGTGCTACAACACACCCATCGTTGTTTGATAGGACGACGATGGGTGTATGTAAGAGGGACGGGTTGAAAACCCGTTCGCAGGATGCGTAAAAATTATTGCAATCGACCAGGGCATACATACCCTGCAAAGATAGAATTTATTCGAACATGCTGCGATGCTTTTCGTAGAAAGCCTTGGCGCCAACCATGGGATCCCGGTCGCTGTTTACGGCATTGATGAGTTCGTACAACAGGCTTTCTTCCATCACAAATTTGGAGAAGAAGGCGGCGATTTCCGGTTGGTCGTCGGCAAAGCCCTTGCGGGAAATGATGCGGATTTCGTCCACCGGATAGAGGCCTTTGGGGTCTTCCAGCGCTTTCAGATTGTATTCGGTCCACATGAAATGAGGCTTCCAGCCGGTAATGACCACCCATTCGTTGGCCGAAACCGCTTTTTTCAGGGCGGTCATCATGGAAGTTTCTGAGGAGGTCATTTGCTCAAATTCCAGGCCGTAGGCATCGATGGCCTTTAGGGTGTTGGCATGAATGCCTGCACCGGCAGCGATGCCGAAGATTTTGCCGTCAAATTTTTCTTTATTGGCATTGAGTGCTTCGATGGATTGGATGTCTACGTAATCGGGGACAACCAGACCGGTCATTCCGTTGTCAAAGACCACACCCAGTGAGTCAATTTGATCACCGTATTTTTCCCAATAATCTGCGTGTGTATAGGGTAACCACGCATCCATGTACACATCGGCATCGCCTTTGGCCAGGGCAGCATAAATCGGACCCGGTTCAATGCGTTTGATGTCTACTGTAAAACCCTTGTCTTCCAAGGCTACTTTGGCAAGGTGTGTCATGGCGATGCCTTCCGCCCAGTTGGGATAGAGGATGGAAACGTCGGTTTTGTTTTGTTGCGTACATGCCGCAAACAACAAGGCGATTACGCCGGTAAAAAGAATGGTTTTTTTCATTTTGTTGATTCGTTTATGTGTTGATTTCGATTGATTTTGCCCAATTCCTGGGTCATTCGGTCTAAAATAATGGCAAGGATGACGATGCATAGGCCGGCCTCAAAGCCCAGGGCGACGTCTGCTTGTTGGATACCGGCGTAGACGCTTTCGCCCAAACCCCCGGCACCGACCATGGAAGCGATGACCACCATCGATAGTGCCAGCATGATGACTTGATTGACTCCGGCCAGAATGGTTTTCATGGCCAGCGGGATTTGTACCTTAAACAGGGTTTGTTTTTCGGTGCAACCAAATGCCAGGGAGGCTTCGAGTGTCTCTTTTGGGACTTCACGGATGCCCAGGGTTGTCATTCGGACCGCAGGGGGCAGCGAGAAAATGACCGTTGCGATCACACCGGGAACGTTTCCGACCGAAAAGAAAAGAATGGCCGGAATGAGGTATACAAAGGCAGGCATGGTTTGCATAAAATCCAGAATGGGTCGAATGAAGCCGTATACTTTGTGATTGCGTGCACCCCAGATGCCCAATGGAATCCCCATGATTAAAATAATGATGGTCGAAACGACGACCAAAACAAAGGTGTCCAGGGTTTGTTCCCAAAATCCCATAAAGTAGATGAGCAGTAAGCCAAATAAAGTAAACGCAGGCAAGCCCAGCCATTCCCTGGCATTTTTACGGATGTACCTAAGGTTTTTATATCCACCCGCTTTGATGAGCAAGGCGATTAGGGCAAACGCTAGTATTACAACGTAGAAGGGGGACGATATCAGTTGATCCTGTAAAAAATGGACGGAGTTTTCGATGAGGATGGTGACCTGTTTAAAAAACGGTGCGGCTACATCCGAGAGCCATTCTACAAAAGTCTCTACGTACTGTCCGATATTGAATTTAGTTTGCATGTTCGATGATTTTTTGTACTTCTTCGTCGTCGTATCCGGTCATCATGGACACCACATCCTCGTAGCGGATGTATCCGATGACTTTGTCGTGCGTGTCGACCACGGCGATGGGACGTTTCTGATTGATAAATAGGGGTAGCAAATCCGAAATGGACATGTCTTCTCCAACACGGGGTACTTCTGTGACGATGCTCATTAAATCGTTTCCCTTGTTTTCGATCAGGCGTTTGAGGTCCTTTTTCAGGATGATGCCTTCAAAATGCTTTTGATCGTTGAGTACCGGTAGGAAGGAGGCCTTATGCTTGTCAAAAAGGCGAGCGGCGGCTGCCGGACCCTCTTTGGGTATGTGGATAAATGCTTTAAACGCATCGGCGGCCGAACCGGCCGATACAATTTTTGAAATATCGACGTTGCCGGTAAAGGCTTTTACGTAGTCGTCGGCCGGATGCAGCAGGATTTCTTCCGGGCTGCCTTGTTGCACAATGACGCCATCCTTCATGATGGCGATGGTGTTGCCTATTTTTAAGGCTTCATCCAAATCATGGGTGATAAACAGAATGGTCTTCTTTAATTTCTGTTGAATGTCCAGCAGGTCATCTTGCATTTGAGTTTTAATCAAGGGGTCAAGTGCACTAAATGCTTCGTCCATCAGTAAGATGTCCGATTCGGATGCCAATGCACGTGCGATCCCAACACGCTGTTGCATGCCTCCGCTCAATTGATCGGGTCTGGAATGCTCGTAGCCTTTCAGTCCGACCATTTCGATGGTATCCATCGCTTTGGTTAGTCGCTCTTGTAAGGGCATGCCTTGTATTTCTAAGGGAAAGGCTACGTTTTCCAGAATGCTTCGATGGGGCAATAAGCCAAAGTGTTGAAAGACCATTCCGATTTTGTTGCGTCGCAACTGCAGCAACTGCTTCTTATCCATGTTCAGGATGTTTTTGCCATCGATGCGTATGCTGCCTTCTGTGGGGTGATTCAGCAAGTTGAAACAGCGCAGGAGAGAGGATTTTCCACTGCCGGAAAGCCCCATGATCACAAATATTTCTCCTTCCTGTATGCGTAGGTTGGCGTTGTGAACGGCTACCGTACTTTTCGTTTTTTGATGAATTTCATCTTTGCTGCGTCCCGCCTTCAGCATCTTGAGTGCTTGTTTTTTGGAATGCCCAAAGATGAGTGTCACGTTATCTGCTTCTATTTTATGCATGTGTGTGAATTAAAAGTAATAACCAATGTTGAGGTTGAGTCGGCTGTTCCAGGTTGCATTTGAATCGCCTGCACCCAGGCCCTTGCCAAATTGTGATGTCAGCCAGGGTTGATTTTTCCCCAGCGCATAGTCCAGATAAATGTAGGTGGGTCCCACGGTAAACAGGACACCGGGTATCAGGTGGTGGGTATCGGCAAAATTCGCGTTGCGTTTGTCTACCACCGAATAATCGATGTAGGGTTGAATGCTGCGCAGCAGTGGATGGTCGATGGGGAACGTGTAAGCAAGGCCGGCCACGTATATGTTGCCTTGTGCAGCGACGTCGTATGCAGCGCCGTAGGCTGCCATTTGGATTACATCCAGCTTGCTGCCGTTGTCGGCGGTCGCCTTGTAATCGTATCCGATGACCTCACCTTTGAAGTTCCAGTTGCCCGATTGGATGACGGAATGCGCTGCCCAACTGAAACCCCAGTTGTTTTGCTTTGTATTGCTGTTGTAAAGATTGCCCAATTGGGCTGAAACACCCAATTCAATGGCTTCGCTTGCCTGGTATCGGGCTCGCAGATTGAATTGATCCAATTCGCGGATGGAGGCGGCAAGCGTTTGTCCGTTTGCAATCCCTGTGGTAGGAACTACTGCATACGAGAAACGGCCGTTGCCTACGGCATTGTCGGCCGTGTTGTCTCCAATGGGGCCTTTGGGGGCTGCCTGGCGGAAGTAAGCCAAATCAAATTTCCACTTGTCCTTTTCGTACTCGAGTCCCAATCCGGTGTTGTAGGTGTCTTCCAGTCCCATATAATACGGTACTTGAAACCACCAGGAATGCGAAGCAAAGGCTCCGATGCCAAACGGCTTCTGAAAGACGCCTGCCTTGGCGTACCAATGGTCGTCCCATCCGTAGCCAAAATAGCCGTGGTGAATAAAATGCGTTTTTGAACCCGGGTAAAAGCGGTATTGAAACGACACATCCAGTCCGGAATAGTTGCCGTCCACCGAAAGAAACCACGTATCCATGGTGGAGTAGATGCTTTCCGTTGAAATGCCGTTTTCGTAATTTTCGACAACGGTGTTGTAGCGCAACGCTCCTCCAATTTTTAGGTAATCGCCTGTCTCAGGCTGTGAGGCGAAGATGTTTTGATGACTTGATAGAGCTAAAAATAATAATAAAGATAGAATTAATTTCTTTTTGAGCATGGTTTTTATCGTTCTGTTACACATAAAGATTATCCACGTAAGAAGGATTTTTAAGCGACCCGGTGTCCGATTGGAAATGGACAGCTGCACGTGGGTCAATCCCGTTAAGAAACCGATCAATGGTTTCCTCTGTAAATAAATGCGCTGCAAAGATACCCATTTTAAGTTAAAATTCCAAATTTTCTCAAAAGGGTATTTTTAATGGCTTGATCTATTCATGCAATCGTAATGTGTATGTAGCCGAAGTTTTCGTTTTATTTTGAGATTTAATCGAGTTGTTATTTGTTTGGAATCCCTTTCTAATCGACGATTGCGTACTTCGTTCCGGAATTTAAACCAAATGTTAGTATGAAAAAAAATCTACGAATGGCGGCGATGACCGCCTTGGTGGCAGTGAGCGAGAGTGTTTTTGGTTCGGGCGGGTATGTTGCCGGTGATTTTCACCAACACACGACCTATACCGACGGAAGTTATTCGTTTGGAGTAATGATGGACAAAAGCAAAGCGTTTGCCGACCTATGGTTTTATAGCAATCCGGTGTATGCCACTTCAACAGCCGTAGCGGATACGAAAACGTTTGTCATTCAATCGGCATCAGACGATGTGGAAGAATGGTTGGCGCCGGGTCTCGGTCAAACGCAAAGCAATCCTGTTGGAGATTTGGATTACAACAGTTCGGATTTGGAGTTGGGTTGCGAAGGAGGTTCCCATACGGATCCCCAAATGGTGGGTTTGCGCTTTTCAAACATCGATTTGCCTCAAGGGAAGTACATTCTGAGTGCTCAGATCGATTTTGAAGTGGATGCTGTCAGCAAGCAAGCCGATCCCTGTACACTGGTGATTCGTGTGGAAGATGCCGATGATGCTGCCACATTTACTACTCAAAATCAACCGTTTCTGTTGACTTCACGTCCCAAATTGTCCGATAGCATCGTTTGGGAGCTAAAACTTACCGAATTGAATGCAGTCGATGCGCGCGGTTTTTCGGTCGATGTGGCGCCGTTGGTGCAACGCATTCTCCAACGTTCCGGCTGGAAATCCGGCAATGCCCTTGCGTTTTACATAACGGGAACCGGAACCCGCGAAGTGGAGTCCTATGAAGGAGAGCCGACTGCTGCCGCAAAACTGCACATTCGCTATGCGATGAATGCGCAGGAAATAGATGCAAAACGTTTGACCGACTCCATCAAAACCGTTGTCGATCAAACGTATGCTGGGTTAAATCAAGTGGAGTATACGATACCTTCTTGGACGGAAATGTTGCGTAGCTACGTGCAGGCAGATGGCAATCCGACTCCGGGAAGCCTGGAAGAATTTAAGCAAGACCTTGTGGCGATGAAGCCGGCAACGCTGCCCTATAATGTGTGCATTGCAATGAACGGAAATCCCAAAACGCAATTTGGACTGACTTGGTATACCAATCAAGGCGTAAATCCGGGGGTTGTCGCGCTCGTCGAAGGTGTGCATACGGATGCTTCTGCATTTGTCGCACCGGTGGCATTTGCTGCCGATACCCTTCATCTGTGGAATGTGAATTATTCTGTGTCTCGTAACGAATTGCAAGTTAAGGCGGGCTTGGAAAACGACAGCAAACGCAATTATACGGTGCACAAAGCCTTGGTTACCGGCCTCAAAGCCAATACAACCTACAGTTATCGTGTGGGATACGAGGGTAACTGGAGCGAAATCGGTACGTTTACAACGGCTCCCGAGTCGGCCGATGATTACTCCTTCTTATACATCGCCGATACGCAGGCCCACAACGATGATTACTTTTCTGTTTCGGAACGCACGGTCAAAACGGCTGCAGCAAACATGCCGGACATGAAGTTTTGTATGATGACGGGGGATATGGTGGAAACATCGGGCAGCAACAATTCGGAATGGGAGTGGGAGCAGTGGTTTGAACGCATGCAGCCGGTTTGGAAGCATACCCCGATTGCACCCATTTGCGGAAACCACGATAAGTCTTCCAACAAAAACCTCACGCATCATTTCAATACCGAAAAGGTGGGTTTTGATCAGGAACTGTCAACAACTCCGGGTAGTGTATACTCTTTTGTCTATGGTGACGCGTTGTTTATTGCTGCCAGTACAGAGGACTACAGTAAAGCGGGTTATCTGGATTCATTGAAAAACTTCATTCGTGCCGAAGTGGCTGCCCATCCGGAAGTGAAATGGAAAATCGCGTTTTACCACAAGGCCATCTATACGGGCAGTCGCAGTCATCAAAGCGATCGGGATGCACGTACGGTTCGAGAAGCATTGGTGCCGGTTTTTGATGAGGTAGGAATTGATATGTGTTTCCAGGGTCACGATCATATCTATGAGGTAATGGGGGCAACCAAAGAGTTTAAGTTGGTCGAAAACAGCAGTTGGGGCATTGAAGATGCTGCTTTGCGTGGTGTTCGTGAAAACATGACAGGCAAGCAGGGTGGAGTTTATGATGTGTCGAACGGAACCTTGTTTTTCTTAAACAATTCAGCGGGTAAGAAAAAGTACGAACCCAGAAACGAAGCCGAAATGGAAGCAGCCTATTCTGCGCATGGTATAACCAATTATTGGGGTTTATTTACCGGTAAGTTTGGTCAGACAGGTGAGCCGACCTATAGCGATGTTTGTGTGACGCGCGACACGTTGTTTGTACAGACCTATACGGTTGACGATGCAGGTACTGCTACGTTGTTTGATGCGTTTAAGGTTGTGAAGTCGGAAAAAGTTGAAGAACTGCCTACACAATCCTCGGCTGCAACACGTGCCTCCATTGCACTGATACCCAATCCGACGAGCAGCAGTGTAGAGGTGCAAGGTCTTGAGTCGGTGGATGCGATGGAACTCTATACGTTGGCTGGGATGCGCCTGCAGCAGTCTACAGCAAGTACGCGTCTTTCTGTAGAAGGTTGTACCCCTGGAACCTATGTTGTCAAGGTGTACTCCGGCAACGATGTATTTGTTGAAAAATTGCTGGTTCAGTAGGTGTTGTACGAAACGTGCTCGATTACGAATGAAAAGCTGCTCAAGGGCAGCTTTTTTTAATCCTCATCCTCATCCTTGCGAAACCGATCTCGTTTGCGGTCGTAGGATTTACGGGATGCGTGCACGTGATTGCGGGGCACTGCGTGATCGTAACGTTCAAATTCTTCTTCTCGGCTGGCTTTTCGGTGCGCTTTCACGTAGTCCTTCTGTGTCAACTTCATTTTTTTCATGGCAAAAAATCGATCAAGGTTGTCTTTATTCGACTGCAATTTATCAAAAAAAATCATTTGGACGATATTCTGGCTGTAATTTTGAACAAAATATCAATTGGGTTGTTTTAAAGTCGATATTGTAGAAAAACGTTTAAAAAAAGAGTCTATGAGCCAACTTTTTGATGTTTTAAAGAGGAAATCCATCGTTTTGCCGGAAGATGCACTTCAGGTGCTGAGCCAGTGTCGTTCGTTTGAGGTGTTTGATACCGTCGACGAACTTTCTGATGCCGCCGTCGGTGGTGCCGAAAGCAACAGTTTTGAGGTGGTCTACGACGTGCCGGGTAAAGGTGCGTATGTGGAAGCCATTGTACACCGGGTAAGTAATGGGATTTCTGTCAATTACACAGATCCTTACATGCGACGACGGGATCCGGACACCATGGTGATCTCGGATGCATTGCCCAGTGACAAACCCCGTTTTTCCGAGCGATTCGGCACGGATTTTGCACCCCTTAAGACCGAGACGTTGGACTGGCTCAAAAAGCAGGACCTTGCCGTGTTTTTCTTCTTTGCCGGTCAGGAACCCATCGGTTGCGGCGGGATGGCCATCGCACCGGCCAATGCCGGCTTTTTTGCCATGGGATTGGCCATGTTGCAAAAAATAATTCCCGTTTCGGAGTTGCCGGAGGGCTTTTTGCTGGAATCCATTATTTTTGTGGCTCCCACGTTTCGACATACACATTTTAACGGAAAACAGATCGTTGTCCACAACCGTACCGACCAGGTGCACGAGATTTTTTCGTACAACTTGTATCCGGGACCCAGTGCCAAAAAGGGTTTGTATGGGGTCTTATTAACCAAAGGTGAAAACGAAGGCTGGACAACGGCGCATTGCTCTACGGTTCAGGTGGTAAGCCCCTACGATATGACGACGACCTTCATGCACGAGGGTGCAAGCGGAGGTGGCAAGAGTGAAATGCTTCAGCATATTGTACGCGAACCCAACGGACAAGTGCTGATCGGTGAAAATGTGGAAACGGGTGAACGCCGACTCATCAATCTACCTTTGTTTTGTTCCTTTTTACCGGTAACCGACGATATGGCTCTCTGTCATCCCGATATTCAAAAGGGAGATGGCAAGTTGACTGTGTTGGATGCGGAGAATGCCTGGTTTATCCGTGTGGACGGTATCACCAACTATGGTGACGATCCCTTTCTCGAAAAACTGACCATCAAACCCAAACAACCGCTGTTGTTTTTGAATGTTAAAACCAATCCGGATTGTACCGCCTTGGTCTGGGATCACATTGAAGATGCTCCCGGCAAACGTTGTCCCAATCCGCGTGTCATTGTACCCCGTTCCATCGTCCCCGATGTGCAAAACGAACCGGCTACGGTCGATATTCGTAGTTTTGGTGTACGTACTCCGCCGTCCAGTATGGCCAACCCCAATTACGGTATTTTAGGCATGTTCCACGTGCTCCCTCCGGCTTTGGCTTGGTTGTGGCGACTGGTTTCACCCCGTGGTCACGCCAATCCCAGCATCGTTGGCGGCAGTGGTATGGAGAGTGAGGGCGTGGGTTCGTACTGGCCGTTTGCGACCGGCAAGCGTGTAAAACATGCCAACATTCTGTTGGAGCAAATCTTGCAGACTCCCAAAGTACAATATACACTGGTACCCAATCAGTACATTGGTGTATGGAAAGTGGGTTTCAAACCGCAAATGATGATGCGTGAGTATCTGACCCGTCGTGGCAATGCCAAATTGCGTGTGGATCAATACAAAGCGGCCCGTTGTCCGTTGTTGGGATACGAACTCAATTACCTGACGATCGAAGGGGCTAAAATACCGAGCCGATTTCTGCAGGTGTACAAGCAGCCGGAAGTAGGATTGGAGGGTTACGATGCCGGTGCAAAACTGTTGTACGACTTCTTTAAAAAGGAATTGCCTCAGTATAAAACCGAGGATCTTTCTCCTTTGGGACACGCCATCATTGATTTGTGTCTGAACGGTGCTCCGGTAGAAGCGTATCAAGAAATATTGGATCATGTGGGTACACAGCAAAAGTAGTCAAGCTGCGCTCTCACCCGATCAGGCCATTGAATTTTTAAAAAAAGGCAACGAACGTTTCGTACAGAATCTTCGTATGCAACAGGATTTGCTCCGCCAGGTCAATGCGACCTCGGAGGGGCAATATCCGTTTGCGGCCATTTTGAGTTGCATGGATGCCCGTACGTCGGCGGAGTTGATTTTTGATCAGGGATTGGGAGATGTGTTCAGCATCCGCATCGCCGGCAATGTGGTCAACGACGACATACTGGGTAGTTTGGAATATGCTTGTCAAATCGCAGGCTCCAAGGTGGTTGTCGTGATGGGACATACCCATTGTGCGGCCATCCGTCAGGCATGCATCAATCGTTCCTTTGAGCATTTTACTCCCTTGCTTTTAAAAATTCGTCCTTCGGTGGAGCACGTAAGCAGGCAGATGCCCGAATTTGCTCCGAAGGCTTTAGATCCGATTTTTACAGATGCTGTGGCGCGCCAGCATGTGCAGCGAAGCTTGAAGGAGATACGTCGACAAAGCAGCATCCTGCGTCACATGGAACAATTACAACAGATTCGTTTGGTGGGAACCATGTATTCGGTTGAAACCGGGGTGGTTGATTTCTTTTATTAATACCCGATAGACTGCCCCTTTCTTAAAACAAAATTCCTAAAAATGTT
>JAQVXI010000031.1 GCA_028709215.1 Bacteroidales bacterium | reverse complement strand
ATATAGATATTTCTCATCTCACAAAAGGAGTGTACTTTATTACAATAAGTTTCACGAATGAAAGGATTACAAAAATATTTATTAAGGAATAATCGCTGCTTCGACAAGGATATGAAAGATAATTACGTATTGCTTGAAGACAAGCGCTTCATTGAACAAAAGGAATTAAAGCAAAAGGGTTATTCTATTTTTTATTATGCAACGGGAGATCGTAAAAACGAATTAATTGTATTTCTTCATCCGGCATTCGCTGACCACCGATGTTTTAACAAACAGATCGATTGCTTTTCAAAGGAATTTCGTGTTGTAACGATTGATATGCTTGGACATGGATTGTCAAAAGTTGAGAAGGCGAAAGATAAAATTGATTTTACGATTCATCATATTGACTCTATTTTAGAAAATGAAGGATATAGCAAAGCTCATTTTGTAGGCGTATCAATGGGCACGTTGATTGCTCAATATTATTCGTTGCATAATCCTGACAAAGTCCAGTCGATGACAATCCTGGGCGGATATGATATAAATGCAGACAATAAAGAGATTTCAAAGGCGCAGCGCGCAGAAAATATCAAATGGGTTTTTAAAGCTCTTTTTTCAATGAATTCATTTAGACGATATGCATCGCTCGTTTCCGTGTCCAATCCGGTTGAGCAAGCTCGTTTTTATGAAATGGCTCGTTTATTCACGAGAAAATCATTTACTGTTATGTCAGGATTTGGAAATATCGTAAAACAGAGAGATCCTATTGTTAGAAACCATCCTTTATTAATATTAAGTGGCGACAATGATATTGAGTTGGCAAAGAGAATAAGTAAAAAGTGGCATGTCAATGAGCCGACAAGTATATTTCATGAGATTGAAAATGCAGGACATTGCGCCAATATGGATAATGCGGACGAATTCAATAGAATTGTGATGAGTTTTATTAAAAAGGTTGTGGCTCAAGAAGTAACCGATAAGTAAAAAATAAACTCCATGAAAAAAATACGACACGTAAACGTTGATTATCAATAGATCATCGTTGTTGTGTCGTATTCTTTTCAGTGATCCGGTTGGGATTCGAACCCAAGACCCACAGCTTAGAAGGCTGTTGCTCTATCCAGCTGAGCTACCGGACCCCATTTGCGGCGCAAAGGTAAGCAAATTTCGCAAAAATCAAAAGGGAATGCAAAAGAAAGGAAAATGCACACTTTTACTTGTTTTGTGTAATCATTTTATTGTTAACTTTGCGGCACATTTTAAAACCATTGACAATGAAAGCGTATGTATTTCCCGGACAGGGTGCACAATTTTCAGGCATGGGCAAAAACTTGTATGAGTCGTCTGCCAACGCCAAAGAGTTGTTTGAAAAAGCCAATGAAATCGTAGGATTCCGCATCACCGATATTATGTTTGAAGGCAGTGACGAAGACCTGAAACAAACCAAGGTCACCCAACCCGCCATTTTTTTGCATTCCGTGTTGCTGGCCAAAGAAATGGGCGCCGAGTTTCAGCCCGATATGGTAGCCGGGCATTCACTGGGCGAGTTTTCTGCCCTGGTTGCTGCCGGAGCCATGGCGTTCGAAGACGGCTTGAAGCTGGTACATCAGCGCGCGCTTGCCATGCAGAAAGCCTGTGAAATGCAGGAAAGCACCATGGCCGCCATTTTGGGCCTGGCCGATGAGGTGGTCGAAAAGGTCTGTGCCGAGATTACCGACAAGGTCGTCGTTCCGGCAAACTACAACTGTCCGGGTCAAATCGTTATTTCAGGCAGTATGGAAGGGATCGATGCCGCCTGTGCCAAACTGACCGAAGCTGGTGCCAAACGCGCACTCAAACTGAGTGTCGGAGGCGCTTTTCACTCCCCCCTGATGGAACCGGCCCGTTTGGAACTTGCCGCTGCCATTGAGGCCACCCAATTCCAGACACCCGTCTGCCCGGTCTATCAAAACGTAAACGCCAAACCGCAGACCGATCCCGAAATCATCAAAGCCAACCTGGTGGCACAACTCACTTCACCCGTACGTTGGACGCAATCCGTACAGGCCATGATCGCCGACGGAGCCGACCACTTTATCGAACTGGGACCGGGTGCTGTACTGCAGGGTTTGGTCAAGAAAATTCAACGCGACGTACAAACCGAAGGACGTCAATAAAAGGACTCGATCCCATGGCACGAACACCGGAAAAAACGTATCGAATCGGATTGGCCTTAAGTGGCGGCGGGGCCAAAGGTTTTGCCCACGCCGGTGTACTGAAAGCCCTCGAGGCGTATGGCATCGTGCCCGATGTCATCGCCGGAACCAGCGCAGGAGCCATTGTGGGAGCACTGTACGCCGATGGTTTCAGTCCTGAGGAGGTGTTGCGTTTTTTTGATTCGGCCTCTTTCAGTCGATTTGCCAAACTGACCCACCGCAAAGGTGGGCTGTTTCGCATCGACGAATTCAAAAAGGCACTCAAGGAGGCCCTGCGTGCCCAAACCTTTGAAGAGCTGCGTTTGCCCCTGTACATCAACGCGACCGACATGCATCATGCCCGCAACGTTTATTTCAGTCAGGGGCCACTGCTCGATGTCATCATCGCTTCCTGTAGCCTTCCCATTCTCTTTGAACCCATCGTATTGGATGACGTAGCCTACTGTGACGGCGGCATCATACGAAACTTTCCCGTCGACATCCTACGGCATCAGTGCACGTACGTTATCGGTGTCAATCTGGGTGCCATGGATATGGAGGAAAAATCAAGCCTTAGCCTAATCGATGTCGCACAACGCACCTACAGCATCATGCGCAAAGCCAACGTGCTTACCGCAAAAGAAGACTGTGACATACTGATTGAGCCCGACGATTTGGATCACTTTGGCCTATTTGATGCCGAAAACAGTAAAAAAATATATCAGGCCGGCTACGACGAAGCCATGCGTGTACTACAGGCATCGCCCGATTTCATTCAACACATGCTTCATGGCAACGTTTAACCTCTATCAAGTGCTGCCCCGCACGCTCGGCAACGGTACATTCTCCGAACTCGATGCAACGGCACTCAAGTCCATTGCCTCACTGGGTATGACCCATATTTGGCTGACCGGGGTGCTGGAACACGCCACCCAAACCGATTACAGTGCTTTGGGCATGCCGGCAGACCATCCGGCCATGGTCAAAGGCAAAGCCGGCTCTCCCTATGCCATTCGCGACTACTACGACATTGACCCCGATCTGGCCGACGATCCTGCCCAGCGCATGTCTGAATTTGAGGCACTGATCCAACGCTGTCACAAACAAAAACTCTCCGTCATCATCGACTTTGTGCCCAACCACGTGGCTCGGGTCTACCGATCCGACGCGGCACCCGACGGCGTGCGCGACTTTGGAGCCGATGACAACGTTCAAACCGCCTTTGACCGGGATAATAATTTCTATTACATTCCCAATCAGGCACTTGAGCCACAATTTGACACCTACGCCGGCTGTCCGGAGCCCTATCGGGAATTTCCTGCAAAGGTGACGGGCAACGACTGTTTCCATCACCGTCCGCAGCAAAATGATTGGTACGAAACGGTCAAACTCAATTATGGAGTCGACTACCATACCGGCCAAACGCATTTCGACCCCATTCCTTCGACGTGGAAAAAAATGCGGGACATCCTTTTATATTGGGTGGCCAAAGGCGTGGACGGATTCCGTTGCGACATGGCAGAAATGGTCCCCGTAGCCTTTTGGGAATGGGTTATCCCCGAGGTTAAAGCGATTCATCCGGGGCTGATCTTTATTGCCGAAGTCTATCAACCGCATTTGTACGAAGCCTACATTCGTCGGGGAGGCTTCGATTACCTTTACGACAAAGTCGGCACGTACGACTGCTTGCGGGGCATTCTGGAAGGACATCGCCGGGCCTCCGAGCTGACTCAATGTTGGCAACAGGTCAATCACGTCCTGCCACATATGTTGTATTTTTTGGAAAATCACGACGAGCAGCGCATTGCCAGTGATTTTTTTGCCGGCGACCCCAAACGAGCCCTGCCGGCGCTAGCCCTGATGTCTTTTTGGCAAGCCAATCCGGTGATGATTTATGCCGGACAGGAGTGGGGCGAACGCGGCATGGAAGCCGAAGGATTCAGCGGTTTGGATGGTCGAACCAGTATTTTTGACTATTGTTCCCCGGAAAGCCTGCGCAAATGGAAAAGCGGGGGACGTTGGGACGGATCCGAAGCCGAACCCGAGGCACAGGCGTTGCGGGAAGCGTATGCCCGCATGCTTCTGTTGAGATTAAAAGAACCCGCCTTGCGGGAAGGACGCTTCTATGATCTGACCTATGCCAATGAAGGGCAGGACGGTTTTGATTCCAGTCGGCACTTCGCCTTTTTGCGTGCCACCGCAAACGAGCGGATACTGGTCGTTGTCAATTTTTCTTCCGATCCGGCAACAATTCGCGTACGCATTCCGGCGCACGCCTTTGACTATTTTGGTTGGCCTTCTACCGAACGGGCAACGGCCGTAGAACTTCTGACCGGCAGACGGAACAAGCTGGTATTCATGCCGAATGTGCCAATCGAATGCGCAGTTCCAAGTTGCTATGCACAAGCATACCGCATGCGCACGACCCAGGCAAGATAAGATTACGGGAAAAATGTCAATTATTTCAACCCGCTTTTGGGCTAGAATCTGTACAATATCCTATCTTTGTACCGCCTTTATGGACAAAACCTCAACACGAATATGAACGAATCAGGTTCTTTTAAAATCTTTTCAGGTACAAAGTCCCAATATCTGGCCGAAAAAATATGTGCCAGTTTAAATGTTCCGCTGGGTAAAATGAATATTCAGCATTTTGCTGATGGTGAATTTTCGGTTTCTTACGAAGAATCCATCCGCGGACAGGTCGTGTATCTGATTCAATCCACTTTTCCCAGTTCCGACAATTTGATGGAACTGCTTTTGATGGTCGATGCAGCGAAGCGTGCTTCCGCCGGAAAAATCATCGCCGTAGTACCCTACTTTGGCTGGGCAAGACAAGATCGCAAGGACAAACCCCGTGTCTCGATTGGTGCAAAACTGATTGCCGATATCTTATCGGTCGCCGGCATCGAACGTCTGATCACGATGGATTTGCATGCCGATCAGATTCAGGGTTTCTTCGATGTACCCGTGGATCATTTGTACGGATCGACCATTTTTATTCCGTACATCCGGTCCTTGAATCTGGACAACTTGGTCATTGCTACCCCAGACGTAGGCGGCTCCAAGCGTGCCAACACGTACGCAAAGTTTTTGGATGTACCCATGGTCTTGTGTCACAAAACACGCGAATGTGCCAACGTGGTTTCCGAAATGCGCATCATCGGTGACGTAGAAGGCAAGAATGTGATCGTCATTGACGACATGATTGATACCGCCGGCACCATTACCAAAGCCGCCGATTTGATGATTGAACAAGGAGCCTTGTCCGTACGTGCCATTGCCAGTCACTGTGTGATGTCGGGTCAGGCTACCGAGCGGGTTGAAAACTCCAAGTTGACCGAGTTGATCATGACCGACAGCATTCCCTATGATAAGTGCTGCTCCAAATTAAAAGTGTTAAGCATTGCCGATATGTTTGCCGATACCATCGAGCGGGTGTACGATCACCGTTCCATCAGTTCTCAGTACCTGATTTGACCCGGCCAAACGCGATTCACAAACAGAACACAGTTCACAAACAGAACACGGTTTCTATACAGAAGCGCTCCCGAAAACGGGGGGCGCTTTTTTTTACGGCTTGACAACCCGTGCGCTCAACTCATACAACACATACAAGGGTAGGGCAACCAATAACAGCGTCAACGGATCCCCGGTTGGGGTAATGAAGGCGGCCAGAATCATCAGAATCACAATCGCATGCCTACGCCAGCGTCTGAAGAAGCTGCGTTTGAGCAAACCCATCTGTGACAGCAACCATGCCAGCAGGGGCATTTCAAAAACGATGCCCATGATCAAACTCAGGGTAAACAGGGTTTGAATGTAGGAAGTCAGTGCCAGCTGATTGACCACGTGCTGGCTGATTTGGTAACCGGCCAAAAAACGTAGCGTGACCGGAAAAATCAGGAAGTAGGAGAGTGCTACACCGGAATAAAAAAGGATGCTGCTGCCGGTAAAGGCCCAGCGCACAGCCCGCTGTTCGTTGGGATACAAAGCCGGTTGCACAAAGGACCACAGGATAAATAACAGGTAGGGGATGGAAAACAGAAAACCAAAAAGAACTGCTGTCTGGATATGCAGCATAAACTGCGCAGTTAGTTGTATATTAATCAGTTCAATGGTGTAATCTGAAGCGCAAAATGAAGTTTCCCAACCCATTATTCGGCCGAGTTGGCAAAACAAACGATACGTGGGAAAATCCCCAAAGCAGGGTCCGAGCAGAATGCGGTCAAACCAGTTTGGCAGGAAAAAAAACAAAAGTGTGCTCAAAACCAGTACAGCCGCAAGGCCTTTGAACAACAATCGGCGAAACTCCTCGAGGTGATCCCAAAAACTGATCGGCTCGTTTTCAGGCATCTTTTTTGGGCTCGTCCGGGTTTTTGTCGTCATCCGCATCCATTTCCTTTAGGCCATCTTTAAAACTCTTTACGCCTTTGCCCAGTCCCTTCATGAGTTCGGGGATTTTCTTGCCGCCAAACAACAACAGGATCAACAACGCAATTAAGATAATCTCGGGAGCACCAATATTGCCAAGAAACAACAATCGTTCCATCTGAGTAAATTTTATTTTAAGCTTTAAAAGCAAATGTACAAGTTCTTTTTGGATAAACCATCGACCCTTTATATCTTTGCGCATCAAATATATTCCAATAGAGATCGCTATGCCGAAACCTTCCAGACGCGGTGCCCAAATGCCCGAGTCGCCCATCCGAAAACTTGTACCCCTGGCCAACAAAGCCAAAGCAAGAGGAATTACCGTTCATCACCTCAATATCGGTCAGCCCGATATCAAAACGCCCGAGGTTGGTTTGGCGGCGATGCGAGCCACGACGCGTGAAATCCTGGAATATAGCCCCAGTGAAGGCATTCTGAGCCTGCGCGAAAAGCTCGTTGAATACTACAATCGTTTTGAGATACGGGTCGATGTCGAAGACATCATCGTCACGACCGGCGGTTCCGAAGCCGTGCTGTTTGCCTTTATGGCCTGTCTGGATCCGGGCGATGAAATCATCGTGCCCGAACCGGCCTATGCCAATTACACCGCCTTTGCCATCTCTGCCGGTGCCGTCATCAAACCCCTGTTGTGTTCCATTGAGACCGGCTTTGCCTTGCCTCCAGTAGAAGAATTCGAAAAACTGATCACGCCCAAAACCAAGGCCATCATGATCTGCAACCCCAACAATCCGACCGGTTATTTGTATACCAGTCAGGAAATGAAGCAGATACGTGATTTGGTCAAAAAATACGACTTGTACCTCTTTTCCGACGAAGTCTACCGCGAGTTTTGTTACACCGGTGCACCCTACATCTCCGCCTTTCACCTGGAAGGCATCGAGAACAACGTAGTCCTGGTCGACTCCGTGTCCAAGCGCTACAGCGAATGCGGCATCCGGATCGGGGCCCTGATTACCAAAAATCCGCTCATTCGTCAGGATGTAATGAAGTTTTGTCAGGCTCGTCTGAGTCCGCCTCTATTGGGTCAGATTGTGGCCGAAGCCTCCATTGATGCCCCCAAATCCTACATGCTGGACATGTACAACGAGTACGTGGATCGCCGCAAATTTTTAATTGACGAGATCAATCGCATCCCCGGTTGCTATACGCCCATCCCCATGGGTGCCTTTTATACCGTTGCCCGTCTTCCGATTGACGATGCCGATCGTTTCTGTGCCTGGCTCTTGTCCGATTTTGAATACAACGGCCAAACGGTCATGATCGCCCCGGCATCGGGTTTTTATACCACTCCGGGTGTTGGAAAAGATGAAGTTCGTTTGGCGTATTGCATCGGCAAAAGCCAATTGGCCGAAGCGGTTGTTGTCTTGCGCAAAGCCTTAGAGGCCTATCCGGGACGCACCACAACATGAAGCAATTTGAATACTTTATAGCCAAGCGACTTTTCTTTCAAAAAGAAAGGCAAAAAAAAGCAGGACCCGCCGTCAAAATCGCCGTCATCGGAATTTCGGTTGGGCTTGCCGTTATGCTGATTGCGGTATCGGTCGTCTTGGGTTTTAAAGAAGAAGTACGCGCCAAAATCGTAGGTGTCAGCGCCCACATCCAGGTGAGCAGCTACTATTCCAACAATACCTACGAAATGAGTCCGATCCAAACCCCCGATACGGTTTTGGATCAACTGGAAGCCCTTCCCGGTATACGCCACGTACAACGCATGTATACCAAAACGGGCATGATCAAAACCGACGAAAACTTTCAGGCCATCGTCTGCAAAGGCATAGACGACCGTTTTGACATGGATTTTTTGCGTCACTACCTCGTCGCAGGCCAAATCCCCGACTTCTCAACCAGTCCTACCGGTGTACTCCTTTCCGAATACATCTCCAAGCAACTCAATCTCCCCCTGGGCGCATCTCTATTGGTCTACTTCGTTCGGGACGACGCAGTTTCCGTGCGCAAATTTGAAGTCGCCGGCATCTACAATACCTATTTTACCCAATTCGACCAGCACTTTGTCCTAACCTCCGCCCAAACCGTTCAAGCCCTCAACCGTTGGCAACCTCAGGAATCGGCCGGTCTGGAACTCTTTCTGGAAGACGGTGCCCGTCTCGACCCGGTCGAAGACGCGGTCTACGAAAAAATGGAAGCCCTCTCAGAAATTTACGACGACATCTACTACATCCGCAATCTCAACGATTTGTATCCCGATCTCTTCGGTTGGTTGGCCCTGCTCGACATGAACGTGCTGCTCATCCTGCTCCTCATGGTCTTCGTCTCGGGTTTCAACATCATCTCCGGTCTCCTCATCCTCATTCTGGAACGCACCAACATGATCGGCGTCCTCAAAGCCCTCGGTGCCTCCAACCAAAGTGTACGTACCATCTTCCGCTATTACGCCCTCTTCCTCATCGGCAAAGGCATGCTCTGGGGCAACCTCATCGGCCTATCCGTCTTACTCCTTCAAAATCTGTTTCATCTCTTAAAGCTGGATCCAAACGTCTACTACGTGGATGCCGTTCCGATGGATTTCCGTTTGCTCTACATCCTTGCCATCAATCTCGGTACGTTCCTTGTCGCTCTTTTTGTGATCCTAATTCCATCAACGTTGGTTGCGCGCATCCATCCGGTTCGTGCGATTCGTTTTGAGTGAATGGAAGAATGTGTAAAAAAACGGAACGTTTTTTTAATGTGTTGAAATCTTCGATTTCAAATGTGTCGCCCTTCGGTCGAATTTAATACAGAAGAATGTGTAAAAATCCTGCGGATTTTTAATGTGTCGAAACGTTCCGTTTCGAATGAGTCGACCTTCGGTCGAATTTTAAATAAAGCAGTCCGTTTGCGGGCGCAACGACAGCAACGACGGGCGCAATGCAGCTGGCAGGGCCAGCGTGCGGCGACTTTGTCGCCACACAGCGCACGCACGGACGCACATTGTACTTAAAACAGCCACCACTGACCTCCGAGCGTGCGCGCATTGCGCCCGTCGTTGCTTCTCCCATTCGGCGCAGCCGACACATTTGCGAGCTTTAGCGAGCAACACATTCGAACGTCAGCGAGACACATTATCTTCCAATTTGCGAGCTTTAGCGAGCAACACATTAAAAAAAAACTGCAAGTTTTTTTTTACACATTCTTACAAACGCTTCCGCTCCTCCACAATCGCATCAATCACCGCAACCGCAGTTACATTCACAATATCACGCACCGAACTCTCCGCATCCGTAAAGTGAATCGGCTTGTTCAGACCCATTTGGATGGGACCAATCGATTCGCGGTCGGTAAGCGCCTGGAGCAATTTGTAGGCCGCGTTGGCTGAGCTTAAGTTGGGGAAAACCAAGGTGTTGACTTCCTTACCTTTTAAGCGGGTAAAGGGGTAGACGGCATCGCGTAGGGATGCATCCAGGGCAAAATTGACCTGCATTTCACCGTCAATAGCCAAGTCCGGACATGCTTCCTGGACACGGGCGACCGCTTCGTGTACGGAGGCTGGGCTGCCGGATTCGTCGGCGCCGAAGTTGGAGTAGGACAGCATTGCAATGGCCGGGTCGTGGGCAAAGAAGCGCACCGTGTTGTCGGCCAGCTTGACCACATCGACCAGGGTGTCTGTCGACGGGTGGCGGTTGATCAGTGTGTCACAGAGGAAGAGCGGGCCACGCTTGCCGTTGAGGATGTGCATGGTGGCAAAGTGCGAGAAGCCCGGTTGAATGCCGATGACTTCTTTGGCCACCTTGATGGTGTTGGAATATTTCGTGTACAAACCCGTGATGAAGGCATCGGCTTCGCCGGTTTCGACCATCATCATACCAAAATAGTTGCGTTCGTACATTTTGTCGTTGGCTTCCTGGAGGTTGGCGCCTTGGCGGTTGCGTTTGTCGGTTAGGATTTGCGCATAGCGTTCGCGGCGTTCCAGTTGGTTGTCGTGGCGCAGATTGACCACTTCGATGCCTTCGAGGCTCAACTCGAGCTCTTCGGCCAGTTTGGCTATGCGTTCGTCGTTGCCCAAGAGAATGGGGTGACAAATGCCTTCGTTTTTGGCTTCAACGGCAGCACGCAGCATGTTGGGGTGGGTGCCTTCGGCAAAAACAACCCGTTTGGGATTGCTTCGGGCCATGTCCATAAACTTACGGGTAAACGAGGTTTCGTAGCCCATTAAGGCGCGAAGGTCGTTCTTGTAGCGATCCCAGTCGAGGATGGGCTTGCGGGCGACGCCCGAATCCATGGCGGCTTTGGCAACGGCAACCGAAACTTCGGTGACCAAACGCTGATCGACGGGTTTGGGGATGAAGTAGCTGCGTCCGAAGCTCAGGCGGTTTACTTTGTAGGCCTTGTTGACCACATCGGGGACCGGCTGTTTGGCCAGGTTGGCAATGGCTTTGACGGCGGCCAGCTTCATGGCTTCGTTGATTTGGGTGGCACGTACGTCGAGTGCACCGCGGAAGATGTAGGGGAAACCAATGACGTTGTTGATCTGATTGGGATAGTCCGAACGTCCGGTCGCCATCAGGGCATCGGGTCTGGCTTCCATGGCATCTTCGTAGGAAATTTCCGGCGTCGGATTGGCCAGGGCGAAGATGATGGGGTCGGCGGCCATGGTTTTGACCATTGCCTGGCTCAGGACGTTGCCTTTGGACAAGCCCAAAAAGACGTCGGCGCCACGGATGGCTTCCTCCAGTGTGCGCACATCGGTTCGGCTGGTTGCAAAGAATTTTTTGGAAGCATTCAGATCGGTACGATCCTGACGCAAGACGCCCTTGCTGTCGACCATCAGGATGTTTTCCTTGCGGGCGCCCAAGGCGATGTATAATTTGGTGCAGGAGTTGGCCGAAGCACCGGCTCCGTTGACTACGATCTGCACGTCTTCGATTTTTTTACCGGCAATGTCCAGCGCGTTGAGCAAACCGGCACTGGAAATGATGGCCGTTCCGTGTTGGTCGTCGTGCATTACGGGAATGTCCAGCTCCGCCTTTAGCCGATCTTCGATTTCAAAACATTCGGGTGCCTTGATGTCTTCCAGATTGATCCCTCCAAAGGTGGGTGCAATGGCTTTGACGGCCTGAATAAATTTTTCCGGATCTTTTTCGTCGATTTCGATGTCAAACACATCGATGCCGGCGTAAATCTTAAATAACAGGCCTTTGCCTTCCATGACCGGCTTGCCGGCGAGGGTACCGATGTCACCCAGACCGAGCACGGCGGTTCCATTGGAGATGACGGCGACCAAATTGCCTTTGGCCGTGTAATCATAGGCTTTCAGCGGATCTTTTTCGATTTCGAGACAGGGTTCGGCAACACCGGGAGAGTAGGCAAGCGATAAATCGGTTTGTGTACTATGTGGTTTGGTCGGAACGACTTCAATTTTTCCGGGTTTGCCCTGTGAGTGGTAGAGCAAAGCCGCTTCTTTTGTAATTTTTGCCATAAATAGTGTGATTTAATCGGAGCCGCAAAGGTAGTGTTTCGTTTCAAATAAACATAAAAAGAACGGTTTTTGTTACAAATTACAAGAAGGAACGCAGAATTCGGACGAATTAAATGTAAATAATACACTCAATATTGCGTACTACTCAGAAATCCTGTATATTCGCAGCGTAACTGAAAATCAATACAACCATGAAAAAACGATTCTATTCCCTTAGTCTTGCATGCCTGTGTCTGGGCTCGCTCTTTGCTGCAGAAAAAGCAGAGGTGGTCGTGGACATCAATCAGCCGGGCAGTCAGATCAGTCGGCACATTTACGGCCACTTTGCCGAGCATTTGGGCCGTTGTATTTATGGAGGCATCTGGGTCGGTGAAGATTCACCCATTCCCAACACAAAAGGCTACCGCAACGACATCATCAAAGCCATTCAGCACATCCAAATCCCCAACCTGCGTTGGCCGGGAGGCTGTTTTGCCGATGAGTACCATTGGAGGGATGGAATCGGTCCCCGCGAAAGTCGTCCCAAAATGATCAACACCCATTGGGGTGGGGTGGTCGAGGACAATTCGTTCGGAACGCACGAATTTTTGGATTACTGTGAATTGGTTGGAACGGAGCCTTATGTTTGTGGCAACGTGGGCAGCGGCACGGTGGAGGAAATGTCCAAATGGGTCGAATACATTACGTTTGACGGTGAATCACCCATGTCCAACGAGCGCAAGGCCAACGGACGCGAAAAACCCTGGAAGGTTTCTTTTTGGGGTGTCGGCAACGAGAACTGGGGTTGCGGCGGTAATATGACACCGGAATATTATTCGGATTTGTATCGTCAGTATTCCACGTATTGCCGCAATTACGGCGACAACAAGTTGTTGAAAATTGCCGGTGGCGCCAATTCCAGCGATTACAACTGGACGGAAGTGTTGATGAAAAACGTGGGTGCCGGTCGCATGTGGGGGCTTTCGCTGCATCATTATACCGTACCCAAAGGCTGGGGAGCCGGCGGCAAAGGTTCGGCCACTGAGTTTTCGCAAGAAGAATACTTTGTCACGATGGAAAAGGCGTTGTTTATGGACGAGTTGATTTCCAAGCATACGGCCATCATGGACAAATACGACCCCCGCAAACGCGTTGCGTTCTGTGTGGATGAATGGGGTGCGTGGTACGACGTCGAACCCGGCACCAATCCCGGATTTTTGTATCAGCAAAACACCTTGCGCGATGCGCTTTTGTGTGCTGCCACCATGAATATCTTCCACAAGCACAGCGACCGTGTACGCATGGCCAACATTGCGCAAATGGTCAATGTGTTGCAAGCCATCATTCTGACCAAAGAAGATCAACTGGTGCTGACTCCGACCTATCACATTTATGATATGTACAAGGTGCACCACGATGCTACCAATTTGCCCATTCAAATGCATGCGCCTTCGTTTAGCTACGAAACGCGCAACATTCCGGCGTTGAGCGTCAGTGCCTCAAAGGATAAAAACGGTGTGGTACACGTTTCGATCGTCAATCTGGATCCCAAAAACGACATCGAAACCCGTTGTACGCTGCCCGGTGCCAAATTGAAAGTGGCTTCCGGACAAATTTTGACCGGTGCCGACGTGGCCCGTTACAATACGTTTGAAAACCCCAACGAAATCCAGTTGGCCGAATTTAAGGATGCCAAAATGAAAGACGACCAATTGTCGCTGCGCATCCCGGCAAAATCGGTGGTCACCATTGCTCTGAAATAAACGACAAGTAAGGCTATTTGTGTATACAAGTGGTTTTACCTATCGATTGTAAGTATCAGAATGCCAGCATTCTGAAATAATTACATAAAATCTCTTAAAAGCACTTGTATTTACAAGTGCTTTTGCTATTTTTGTAGCTCGGGTTTACCCGTTTCAACCATGATAAATTTCAAAACATATGGCAGTAGTAGTAATTATGCCCAAGCAAGGGCAATCCGTTGAAAGTTGCATCATCACAGAAATTAAGAAGAAAAAAGGCGACTCGGTTCAAAAAGGCGACGTTCTGTTTTCCTACGAAACCGATAAGGCTTCCTTTGAAGAAGAAGCTCCTTCGGATGGAGTTATTTTGGACATTTTTTACAACGAAGGCGACGAGGTACCCGTGTTGGATAACATGTTGGTAATCGGTCAACCCGGAGAAACCTACGAAGCTGCTGCCGCGACGGCATCCGAAGCAGAAGCCGCACCCGAAGCAGCCGCCGCACCGACGGTAGATGCCGCACCGGCCGTTCAAGCCGCCGTAGCACCGGCCGCCGAAGCAAAAGCGGTCGCAGGCGATGCCGCGGCCTTTGTCTCTCCCCGTGCACGCAAATTGGCTGCTGAGCAAGCCGTACAGGCAACGGCACTGAACGGCAGCGGACCCAAGGGTCGGGTCATCGAGCAAGACGTACAGGCTGTGTTGGCTGCACAACCCAAGGCAACCCCTTTGGCCAAAAAGATACTTGCCGACCAGCCCGAGCTGCAGGCTCCTGCCCAAGGCAGCGGTTTGGCCGGAAAAACCCGTTCCGCCGATTTGCTGCCACCGAGCAATCCGGTGTATGCCAGCGATTACAGCGATCAAAAACTGAGCAACATGCGCAAATTGATTGCCAAATCCATGCATGCCTCCCTGCAAAACTCGGCACAGCTTACCCACCATTTGGGCGCCGATGCCCGTCGCATGATGGCCTTGCGCAAGCAAATCAAAAAAGCCATGGATGCCGGTACGCTGACGACCAACATCACACTCAACGACATGGTTTGCTTTGCCGTCATCAAAGCATTGAAGAAATTCCCCAACGTCAACGCCCACTTCCTGGGAGACAGCATGCGTTTATTTAATAAGGTACATTTGGGACTGGCCGTCGATACCGATCGCGGTCTGATGGTTCCCGCCGTACGCAACGCCGACGATTTGTCCATCCTTGGGTTGGCCAATCAGTTGAAAGAAGTGGCCGGAGCCTGTCGCAAAGGCGCCATCGCCCCCGACCTGCTTTCGCCCGAAGCCGCCACGTTTACCGTTTCCAACCTGGGTAACTACGGTGTGGAAATGTTTACCCCCGTCATCAACCTGCCGCAATCGGCCATCCTGGGTGTCAACACCATTGTGCCCAGACCCAAAGATTTGGGCGACGGCGTATACGGATTTGTGCCCTACATCGGCCTGAGTCTGACCTATGACCACCGCGCATTGGATGGGGGAGAAGCGACCCGCTTCCTGAAGCAAATCGCCATTGAACTGGAAACCCTCGAACTTGATATTTTTTAAACTATGACCGATACTATGTACGATTTAATCATCATCGGTGGCGGACCCGCCGGTTATGTAGCGGCCGAACGGGCCGGACACAAAGGCCTGAAGGTCTTGTTGTTTGAAAAGAAACGCATGGGCGGTGTCTGTCTCAACGAAGGATGCATCCCCACCAAGACCTTATTATACAGTGCAAAAACCTATGAGTCTGCCTTGCACGGCGACAAATACGGTGTATTTGCCGACAACGTACGCTTCGACTTCGCCAAAATCGCAGCCCGCAAAGACAAGGTGGTCAAAAAACTGGTGGCCGGTGTCGAAGGCAAAATGAAAGCCCATCACGTAACGGTCGTCAAAGGTGCCGCCATGATTGAGGGCCGCAGCCCCAAAGGCATCGAAGTAAGCTGCGAGGGTCAATCCTATCGGGCAGCCAACTTGCTGATCAGCACCGGTTCGGAAGCCTTCGTACCACCCATTCCCGGACTCAAAGAAGCCGGTGAGTTGGTGATGACCAACCGCGAAATCCTGCAATTGACCGAATGTCCCAAATCGCTGGTGGTCATCGGCGGCGGTGTCATCGGAATGGAATTTGCCAGCTACTTCAACAGCCTGGGCACGCAAGTGACCGTGGTCGAAATGCTCCCGGAAATTCTCGGCGGTTTGGATTTGGAGATCAGCGCCCTGTTGCGCAGCATCTACGCCAAAAAAGGCATTGACTTCAACCTGTCGGCCCGTGTGGTCCAGGTCAACGGCAATTCGGTTGTCTTCGAAAAAGACGGCCAAACGCAAACCGTACAAGGAGAAAAAATTCTGGTCAGCGTCGGAAGGCGTCCCGTTATCCAAGGCTTTGGTCTGGAAAACCTTCGCGTGGAAACCTTCAAAGGCGGGATCAAAGTGGACGAATGCATGCGTACCAACGTACCCGGTGTCTTTGCTGCCGGAGATGTCACCGGCTTTTCGCTGTTGGCCCATACCGCCAGTCGCGAAGGGGAAGTCGTCGTCAACCAACTGACCGGTCGCCCAGATCGCATGCGCTACAACGCCATTCCCGGTGTCGTCTATACCAATCCGGAAGTATCCGGCGTGGGTCTTACCGAAGAAGCGGCCAAGGCCAAAGGCCTGGATGTAAAGGTAACCAAGCTGCCCATGGCCTATGCCGGACGCTTTGTTGCCGAAAACGAAGGCGGAAGCGGTCTTTGCAAAATCATTACCGGTGCCACGTACGGAGAAGTCCTGGGTGTGCATATGTTGGGCAATCCCAGCAGCGAAATGATTTACGGAGCCTGTATGGCCATCGAACAGGAAATGACCCTAGACGAAATGCAGGAAATCGTTTTCCCGCATCCGACTGTCAGTGAGATTTTTAAAGAAACCATTTTTGCCGTCTAATACGCAATACAAAACAAAATACTATGCCTAAGTCCCAGTTTATTGACCCGAAAGAGGTCCGGAAACCCGGTTTTGTGGAATTTCAACCCATTCCCGTAAACCAGTATCAAAAAACAGTCAAGGAAGAACGTGCCAACTTTACGGACGAAGAACTTCAAACCATTTACCACGATATGGTCCTGATTCGCGAATTTGAAACCATGATCAACCTGATCAAGATCAAAGGCGAATACAACGGAACCTCCTACAACCACCCGGGCCCTGCCCACCTTTCCATCGGTCAGGAATCTGCCGCCGTCGGGATGGCTTGGACCCTGGATGTGGACGACTTTATTTTTGGTAGCCACCGCAGCCACGGAGAAATCCTTGCCAAAGGCATGAGCGCCATCCACAAGCTGGACGACGCCCAGCTGATGCAAATCATGCAGGAATTTTTTGACGGAGCCGTCTTGAAGGTGGTTCAAAAAGACTTCAACGGAACGACCAAGGAATTGGCCCGCCGTTTTCTGGTCTACGGTACACTGGCCGAAATCTTTGCCCGCGAAACCGGTTTCAACCGCGGATTGGGTGGATCGATGCACGCCTTTTTCACCCCCTTTGGTGTATACCCAAACAACGCCATCGTAGGCGGATCGGGTGGCATCGCCGTGGGTGCCGCCTTGTACAAAAAAGTAAACCGCAAAAAAGGCATGGTCGTTGCCAACATTGGCGATGCCTCCATGGCCTGCGGTCCCGTTTGGGAAGGCATCAACTTTGCCGCCATGGATCAATTCAAGGATCTTTGGGAAGGCGACATGAACGGTGGCCTGCCCGTGATCATCAACATCATGAACAACCAGTACGGTATGGGTGGACAAACCTGTGGTGAAACCATGGGCTACAACATCGCTGCCCGTATCGGTGCCGGTGTCAATGCCGATCAAATGCACGCCGAACGCGTGGACGGATACAATCCGCTGGCCGTGATCGATGCCTACAAACGCAAACGCGCCGTCATCGAAGCCAAGCAAGGTCCCGTTCTGCTGGACGTTCTGACCTATCGCTACAGCGGTCACAGTCCTTCGGATGCCTCCTCGTACCGTACCAAAGAAGAAGTAGAAGCCTGGGAAAACCAAGACTGTATTGCCTCGTTCGGCAAGCAGCTCATCGAAGCCAAAGCCGCCAAACAAGCCGATTTGGACGCCGTATGGGCCGATGTCAAGGACTTGGTATACAAGACCTTCCTGATGGCCATCGACGAAGAGGTGTCGCCCCGCATGAACAACGCCGAAATCATCGGCGACATGATGTTCTCCAACGGTTCGGTTGATGCCATGAGCACGGCCAAACCCGATGTCTTGATGCCCCTGGAAGAAAACCCCCGCGTCAAGAAAATTGCCAACAAAGAACGTTTCGCCTTTGACAAAGACGGCAAACCGTTTAGCAAGATGAAACAATACCAGTTGCGCGACGGTATTTTTGAAGCCATGATGGATCGCTTCTACAAAGACGCTTCCATGGTGGCCTATGGCGAAGAAAACCGCGACTGGGGTGGTGCTTTTGCCGTTTACGGCGGCATGACCGAAGCCCTGCCGTACCATCGCCTGTTTAACTCACCCATTGCAGAAGCCTCCATTGTCGGTACCGCGATTGGTTACGCCATGTGTGGCGGCCGTGTGGTTCCCGAGATCATGTACTGCGACTTCTTGGGACGTTGCGGCGACGAAGTGTTCAACCAATTGCCCAAATGGCAGGCCATGAGCGGCAACGTATTGAAAATGCCGGTTGTCCTGCGCGTATCGGTGGGCAGCAAGTACGGTGCACAGCACTCACAAGACTGGACCTCACTGGTGGCCCAAATCCCGGGCATCAAGGTTTGTTTTCCCGTGACACCCTACGACGCCAAAGGTTTGATGAACGCTGCGTTGCAAGGCACCGACCCGGTGATCTTCTTCGAAAGCCAGCGCATCTACGACATCGGCGAGCAATTCCACGAAGGGGGTGTGCCCGAAGGTTATTACGAAATCGCCATCGGCGAACCCGATGTGAAAAAAGCCGGTAAAGACATTACCTTCCTGACCATCGGTCATACGCTGTATCCTGCCTTGCAGGCTGCGGCTCAGTTGGAAGAACAATACGGCATGTCGGCCGAAGTCATCGACGCCCGCAGTCTGGTACCGTTCAACTACGACCTGGTCGTGGAATCGGTCAAAAAGACGGGTCGCCTGATTGTCGCCAGCGATGCCTGTTCGAGAGGATCCTACCTCAACGAAATGGCCGCCACCATCAGCAACCTCTGCTTCGACTACCTGGATGCACCGGTTTGTGTCCTGGGTTCACGCAACTGGATCACACCGGCCTTCGAACTGGAACAAGCCTTCTTCCCTCAACCCAGCTGGTTCCTGGATATGATTCACGAACGCATCAAGCCGCTGCAGGGTTACGTGCCCGGTGAAAACTTCACCGACGCCGAAATCATGCGCCGTGCAAAATTGGGTGTGTAAACCTGAAACACCCGTGCAGACCCATCGCCTCGGCGGGGTTTGCACGGGCGTTTATTGCTTTGTTTCACTTAACAAACCTCTGTATCGCCATGAAGCTTAAGAATGTAAATGCTCATTTGCACACACCGTACTCCTTCAGCGCCTTTTCGGAACTGACGGAAGCACTCGACCGGGCCGTTCAAGAAAACGTTGCCGTCGTCGGGATTAATGATTTTTATACCACAGCCGGTTACGAGGCCTGGAATACAGGCTGCGCCGAACGCAAACTCTACCCGCTGTTCAACATCGAATTTATCAGCCTCAATACAGCCGACCAGCAAGCCGGTCTGCGCGTCAACGATCCGGGCAACCCGGGACGCACCTACCTGAGCGGCAAAGCCTTGGCCTATCCCTTTCGACTGGCTTCTCCCTATGCCGAGCAACTGGCAGCCGTACAAAAAGAATCCAACGAGCAGGTCGAAAAGATGCACGAAAAACTCAATCGCCATCTGTCCGACATCGAACCCTCGATGCAACTCGACCTCGAATGGATCAAAACCCATTTGACCAAAGGCAGTCTGCGCGAACGGCATTTGGCCACGGCGCTGCGTCTGAAGGTCAACGAAGCCGTCCAAGGGGATGCCCTCAAGGCGGCCGACTGCATGACCCGTATTTTTGGTGGCAAAGCCCTGCAATCGGACTGGAGCAACGCCGCTGCCGTCGAAAACGAAATCCGCGGCAACCTGCTCAAAGCCGGTGGCGCCGCCTTCGTGCCCGAAGAACCCACGGCCTTTTTGCCCATGGAAACCGTCTGTCAGATTATTCTGGCTGCAGGTGGCATTCCGACCTATCCGTTCCTGGCCGACGACGCCAAAGGCAATTACACCGACTTTGAAGGCGATCTCGAACGGGTAGCCGATCAATTGGAAGCTCGTGGATTTGCTTCCGTCGAATTCATCACCACCCGCAACGACGTGGTCTTGCTGGAACGCTACGCCAGCTACCTGCACGACCGCGGTTTTGTCGTCACCTTCGGCAGCGAGCACAACAGCCCGGCCATGGAACCCATCGAACTCTTTGCCCGTCACGGCAAGTCCCTCAACTACCGCCTCAAGCAAATCAACTACGAAGGCGCCTGTGTCCTGGCCGCCCACCAGCATCTGCTGTCTCAAGGCCTGCCCGGCTACGTAGACGCCAACGGCAAGGCAAACAAAGACAAACGCAACGAATACATCCTTCTGGGCAACCAAGTCATTGAAGCCCGGATTAAGTAAACACCTATGAAAGCGATACAAGACTTACTTGACATCTCACAATACTACGGGAAAGACAGCCGCTACGTCATTGCAGGCGGGGGCAATACCTCCTACAAAAACAAGGAAACCCTTTGGGTCAAAGCCAGCGGCGCCGCCCTGGCCACGCTGACCGAAGACGGACTGGCCGTGCTCGATCGCAACCTGCTCAATCAGATGGGCAGCAAGGCGTACAGCACCCACGTGGCCGAACGCGAAGAACAGGTCAAAAACGACCTGGCAGCCGCCACGCTCAGCAAAGGCAAACGCCCCTCGGTCGAAACCTCCATGCACAACGCCATCGGATTTTCCTTTGTCGTACACCTGCATCCCACCCAGGTCAACGGCCTGATGTCTGCCCAAAACGCCGAAGCCGAATTGCGCAGACTCTTTGGCCCCAAAGCCCTCTACATTGCCTACACCGATCCCGGCTACGTCCTGTTCAAAAAAGTGGACGACGCCATCCGTCAGCACCGCACCATCCACGGCGAAGAACCCGCCGTCATCTGGTTGCAAAACCACGGCATTTTTGTGGGCGCCGACAGCATCGATGCCATCCAACGCATCTATGCCGACATCCTGGATACTCTGGGAAAGGCGGTTCAGAACCCACTGCCCACGCAGGACCGTGCCACGTGTAGTTGCACCGAGCAAATTGTACCCGCTTTGCGCATGCTCTTATCCAAAAGCGGCTTGAAGACCCTCAAGGTGCGCAAAACCGAACTCATCAAGCATTTTTACGACTGCCCTGAACACTTCGAAAAGGTCGCCAAGCCCTTTAGCCCGGACGCCATTGTCTACTGCAAATCGCACTACCTTTATTTTGAACAGGAACAACCCGAAGACGTTTTGGCCGCTGCCGTTCAACGCATTCCTGCCTTCGAACAGGCCTACGGCTACCTGCCCAAAGTGATCCTGATCAAAGGGATCGGTCTGGTGGCCGTCGGTGACAACGCCAAACAATGCGACACCATCCTGGACGTCTACGAAGACTCCATGAAGATCGCCTGGCTGGCCGAATCCTTCGGCGGACCGCATCCCATGACCCAAGAACAGATTGACTTCATCGACAACTGGGAAGTCGAAAACTACCGTCGCAGCGTGGCTGCCGGTGCCAATGCCGGTCGTGCCGAAAACAAAAACATCGTCGTCACCGGTGCTGCACAAGGCTTTGGAGAAGGCATTGCCCGCTGTCTGTTGCAAGAAGGCGCCAACATTGTCGTAGCCGACCTCAACGAAGCCGTTGCCACCGAAACCGTCGCCCGCTTCAACCAACTCGCCCAGTCCCTGGGCAAAAGCAACCGGGCCCTCTTTGTCAAAACCAACGTGGGCGATATCCCCAGCATCGAACAACTGGTGCACGAAAGCGTCTGCGCCTTTGGCGGCATCGACGTCTTTGTGAGCAACGCCGGTGTCCTGCGTGCCGGAGGCTTGGACGACATGACCCCCGAAAACTTCGAGTTTGTCACCAAAATCAACTACAACGCCTACTTCTACTGCACCAAGGTGGTCAGTCGCGTCCTTAAGCTGCAAACCCGCTTTGCCGATGCGTCCTACTACGCCGACATCGTGCAAATCAATTCCAAATCGGGACTGCGCGGCAGCAAGGCCAACTTCGCCTATGCCGGCGGCAAATTTGGCGGCATCGGTCTGACCCAGTCCTTTGCGCTGGAACTGGCTCCCGACCGCATCAAGGTCAACTCCATCTGCCCGGGCAACTTCTACGAAGGCCCCCTGTGGAGCGATCCCGAGAACGGGCTTTTTGTACAATACCTGCGTGCAGGAAAAGTGCCCGGCGCCCAAACAATTGACGACGTAAAAGCGTTCTACTTAGCACAGGTGCCCATGCAAAAGGGTTGCTCTCCCGAAGACGTAACCAAAGGCTTACTGTATCTGGTCGAACAAACCGGCGAAACCGGTCAAGCCCTGCCCATCACCGGTGGTCAGGTCATGCTCTCTTAGTAAACAACAATAAAAAATAGATCCCAATGAAAACAAAAGCGGTACGATTGTATGGCAAAAAAGACCTTCGTTTGGAGGAATTTGATTTGCCGGCCATTCAGGAAAACGAAATACTGGCCAAAGTAGTGTCCGACAGTTTGTGCATGTCTTCCTACAAAGCAGCCTCACAAGGCACGGATCACAAACGCATCCCCGACGATGTGGCCGAAAACCCCATTATAATCGGTCACGAATTTGCCGGTGAGCTGATACAGGTAGGAGCCAAGTGGGCACACAAATTTAAGGCTGGAGACAAATTTTCCATCCAGCCCGCCATCAACTACGAAAAGGGTCCTGTGGGCATTTTGAGTGCGCCCGGCTACAGTTACCAGTTTATCGGAGGTGACGCCACCTACGTGGTCATCCCCAACGAAGTGATGGAACAAGACTGCCTGTTGCCCTATACGGGCGAAGGTTTCTATCCCGCCTCCCTGGCCGAACCCCTGTCTTGTGTGATTGGCGCCATGCACGCCAACTACCACCTGACACCGGGCAGCTACGTGCACAAGATGGAAATCGTCGACGGTGGCAAAATGGCCATTCTGGCCGGTGTAGGTCCCATGGGACTTGCTGCCATCAATTACGTCATCAACCGTCCCGATCGTCGTCCATCCCTTTGTGTAGTCACCGACGTAGACCAGGCCCGCCTGGACCGTGCCGCCAGTCTCTACACCGTTGAGGCTGCCCAAAAGAACGGCATCGAACTAAAATACGTCAACACCCGCAACATGGCCGATCCCGTTGCCGAACTCAAGGCTCTGGCCGGTGGCGACGGCTACAACGACGTCTTTGTCTTTGCCCCGGTCAAACCCGTAGTCGAGCAGGCCGATGCCCTTCTGGGCTTCGATGGCTGTCTGAACTTCTTTGCCGGCCCGTCCGATCCTTCCTTTAGTGCCAATTTCAACTTTTACAACGTGCACTACGCCTATACCCACGTGGTCGGCACCAGCGGTGGCAACAACGACGACATGGTCGAAGCCCTTGATCTGATGAGCAAAGGCCTGGATCCAGCCGGACTGATTACCCACATCGGGGGTCTGAACGCCGTCATCGATGCAACCTGTCACTTGCCCGAAATCCCGGGTGGCAAAAAGATGATTTATACCCACATCGAAATGCCGTTGACACCCATCGACGAATTTGCCGCGCTGGGCGCAACCTCCCAGGACTACAAGGCACTGGCCGATATCTGCGCCAAAAACAACGGCCTCTGGAGCGTCGAAGCAGAAACCCTGCTGCTCAGCCGCCCCGATGCTTGGAAGCGCTAAACGACGTAGCTTTTATGAGCAATTGTCGACGCTCTCGTAATTGAAAACCCCAAAAGGGCAAGCCCAACGCACATGCGAACGGCTTGCCTTTTTTCCGCAATTACATTATGGCAGTTAGATTCATATCTTTCCAGAATGGAGTTGATTTGTATTTGTCCATTGATGCTGCCGGCACTTTTACGTTTACCTGATCTTCTTTCCAGAAGAAAATTTTATCTATAAAGGGTGGCTCTTCAGACTCAATCATTATCGTTTTAAGTCCTGGATTATTAAAGAGGCAATCTCTGTGAATGCTAACAACACTTGCCGGAATGATCAGTGTCTCGAGTTGCTTACAGTTGCTTAAAATGCCGTTCGTTATATTCTTGACAGGATTAAATTGAAATTCTTTGAAACCGCAAACCGCAAAGGCATATTCTCCGATCATTTTCAGACTTTCAGGCAGAATAATGGACGTAAGTGATTCGCATCCGTTAAAAGAAAAGCCGGCCAGGTATTGTAGGCTGTTTGAAAGTTTCACGGTTTCAAGATTTTTACATCCCTGAAAGGCTGCCGTTAAAATAGACTTTACACTGTTTGGAATTACAATACTCTTCAGATTCATGCAATCCTCAAATGCATGGTGTTCTATGGATAATACTCCTTCAGGTATACTTACAGATGTGATGTTGGCTTTGTTAAATGCGTTCGCATCAATGCAAACAACAGGAGATTGTTTGCCTTTGTACTCAACGAAGGAGGGTATTTCAATATCTCCACTGTATTTGCTGCCATCGGTTGGAGCTATAATCATGGTCCCTTCAATACTTTTACTGAAAAAGTGATTGGCATCCATGTTGATGCTGTCAATTATGCTGGATTCTATGCCTTTAAAGTACAGGATCTTGCCTTTATGATTGATGGAAAAAATTTCTTTAAACCCTTCGTTGGACGTTAATTCATCCTTGTTTGTAACGGATTCTTCGGGAGAATGAAATTTGGCGTTTTTTATGAGCGCCAAAATTTCGTCTTCAGAAACTGGTTTGTTAAAGGTGATGTTCACTACAGCGCAAACGTTTTCTCCCTCAATTACGATTGGGTTGTTGCCAATGTTGAGTGATATTTTTGATGAGTTGTTGCTTGCAACATCGCCACCGGGTATATCGCCAAACAGATTCATTTGATTGCCGATCTCAAAGAATATTGTAAAGTCATTTATGGAACTGCCACCGTCAGACAATAGTTTTATATTCATAAATCCGCCCATATCGAAGGAAAAATATTCTTCCTGATCGTTCAAGAGTTTTTTTAATGCTTTACCTTCACTGTCGTCTCCTGTCGGTTTATCAGAATCGACAAGGATGATCGCTTTATCAACCTTGTCCATAAGGCTCATAATTTGTTTTTTCTCTATACCGGAGATCTTACTTAGATGAATGGAATCTTTTATGCCCTCTATGAGTTTCTTTCCAGAGATGGTGTGAATCTGTATTTTATCTTCACTGGTAATTTTGCGTAATTCAAGGTATTTGTCTGCAAATGTTCTCTCCTTCGAAAATACCGAAACCGCTGTCAATAAAAGGATTGCGATGTAGATTAGTTTTTTCATGTGCTGTTGCTATGCTTGTTATGAGGACGATTAAAACGGCCATAAGTTACGAAATGTTTTTTTTATTCGTGAAAGGCATCGGCTTGGCCTTTAAGCCTGTACACATGTTTTATGACCGCGTGTTACCAGCAGGGCTTCATTTTGTCATAATTTCTTTTACTTTCTCTTCCAAGACTCTCCTGTCAGGTAAGTATAATTGATATTTTGAAACAAAAATCTTATTTGAGATTCCGCCTATGGCATATTCGACCAAGATGTCATTCTTATTCGCTCCCAATACAATACCAATTGGTGGATTATCTCCTTCTGTATTTTCCTCAATTTTGAAATAATTCAGATACATATTCATCTGCCCAATGTCTCTAATGGTCATTGTCTAACGTAATGCGGTATTGTCTGCCTACAAATGAAAAGCCTTTACCCAATTCGAGTAAGAATATCTGTAAGTTGTCAATTATTCGTTGTTCTAACTTGCTTTCGGACATCCTGGGTTCCTCCGGAATCTGGAGAAACTCCAGGATGTATGGATCTTTTACTATATCTTTTGCCTCTGATACACTCAGTCCTTCTTTCGATAGCTGAAGGACACCGGCTTTATCTTTACTTAATGCCAGTCGTTCGAACAGAGATGATTCTATTTGACGTTTTAACTCCCGAACACTCCAATTTTCATTGATGGCCTGTTTCTCATAGAAACCACGGGCATGGTCATCCGATACACCCAAAATCTCTGCATAATGAGTCCATGTCAATTTTCCAGTCACTGACTGGAATTTTGGATACTTCAAATAGAACTGTCGCATTAGGTATACATTACTCTTGCTAAAGCCCTTCCCAAACCTTGATTTCAGGTCTTTAGATAGGTTTGTCAGCAAAGAGCTGCCATAGTCAGCCTTCTCATTTCCATTTTGTTCGAATTCAATAATGTATTTCCCAACAGCCCAATTCGCATTTAACAGTTCATTATTGACTGCTTGAACAGCACGATGCCTTGCTGTTTTAATGGTATTTCCTATTGAATCAATAAGTTTTAAATAATCATCTGTATTTC
>JAQVXI010000064.1 GCA_028709215.1 Bacteroidales bacterium | reverse complement strand
GAGTTCTCCATTCCTGAAAAGTACGCAACCGGCAATCTGTTGGGAGCAAAGGCCCGTTTTACCGTTGAAGGGTCGGCAGAGACCCATACGGCGACCGTGTATGCCGTGGATCCCCAAATTGATATTGCGACCCGTACCGTGATGTTGCGTGCACTCTACGAAAATCGATCGGGTCTGCTGAGGCCTGGGATGTCCGCACGGGTACAACTCACCCCCAATACCAATCAGCAAGCTTTATTTGTGCCCAATCAAGCCGTTGTGCCCAGTGCAAACGGTCGATTTGTATGGGTAAAAAAAGAGGGCGTAGCCCGCATGACCCCTGTCCAAACGGGAACCCGAACGACGGAAATGCTGGAAATCCTTTCGGGTGTTCAGGCGGGTGACAGCATCATCGTCACCGGATTGATGCAATTGCGTGAAGGCATGATGCTGGATGTTGAAAAAACCATGATTCTATGAGCAGTCTATCCAGTTTATCCATAAACAGACCGGTGTTGGCTACGGTAATGAGTTTGCTCATTGTCATTTTTGGTGTCATCGGTTTTACTTCGCTGGGTGTGCGGGATTACCCCAGTGTAGACAACCCAATTATCTCTGTACGAACTTCTTTCCCGGGAGCCAATGCCGATGTCATCGAAACCCAGATTACCGAACCCCTGGAAGCCGCCGTGAACGGAATCCCGGGCATTCGTTCCATCTCCAGTACCAGTCGGGACGGGGCCAGTTTTATCAACGTTGAATTCAATCTGGAAGTGGACCTGGAAACCGCGGCCAACGATGTCCGCGATAAGGTTTCCGGCGCACAGCGTCGATTGCCCAGAGACGTGGATCCACCGGTCGTGGAAAAGTCCGATGCCGATTCCGAACCCATTTACAGTGTGACCCTGTATAGTGCAACCCGAGACATCATTGATTTGAGTGAGTTTGCCGAGGTCAATTTCAAAGAACGTTTGCAAACCATCAGCGGTGTCAGTGCCGTCAATATCTGGGGTTCCAAACGATTTTCGGTACGGTTGCGCATGGATCCCATTTTGTTGGCTGCCTATTCCGTCACTCCGTTGGATGTCAGCAATGCCATTGGTCGTGCCAACATCGAATTACCCTCGGGTATGATCGAAGGTGCTACCATGGAGTTGACTGTACGCACCATGGGGCGTTTTCAAACCCTGGATGATTTCAACGATATGATCATTGCCCGCAACGGAGAACGGGTTGTTCGTTTCTCGGACGTAGGGGTTGCTGAAATTGATGCGGAAAATTCGAGAAGTATTTTAAAACGCGATGGTGTTCCGATGGTTGCCTGTGTGTTGGTTCCGCAACCCGGTGCCAATTACATTGACATCGTAGACGAAGCAGAAAAAGCCATCGAAGACCTCAAATCAAGTATCCCGGAAGATATACAGGTTGGGGTGGGCTTTGACAACACGATTTTTATACGCAACTCCATTCAAGAGGTTAAAGACACCATTTTTCAGGCGTTTATTCTAGTCGTATTGATTATTTTCCTTTTTCTGAGAAACTGGCGTACGACCCTGATTCCCATTTTGACCATTCCCGTCTCCTTGATTGGGGCGTTTTTCGTGATGTATATTGCCGGTTTTACCATCAACATCCTTACGCTGCTCGCGCTGGTTTTGGCCATTGGTCTGGTGGTTGACGATGCCATTGTTGTGATGGAAAACATCTATACCCGTATTGAGCGGGGTGTCCGTCCCAAAACCGCGGCCATCGAAGGCTCAAAAGAAATCTTTTTTGCGGTCATTGCCACCACCATCACGTTGGTTGCCGTCTTTTTCCCGATTGTCTTTTTGCAGGGTGTGACCGGACGACTGTTTCGGGAATTTTCTATGGTCATCGCAGGAGCGGTGATCATTTCCAGTTTTATGGCATTGACCTTTACGCCCATGTTGTCCAGCAAGCTGTTGACCGCCGGGGCCAGCGAGGGTTGGTTCTATCGAAAGACAGAACCCTTCTTTGTCTGGATCAATCATGTCTATTCCCATTCGTTGCAGCGCTTCATGCGTCATCGGTGGCTGGCCATTGCACTCTTGTTTGTCTCCGTAGGGATCATCGGTTTTTTATGGGCAAACATCCCTTCCGAAATGTCACCCCTGGAGGACCGATCTCAAATCAGTATTGCCAGTACGGCTCAGGAGGGGGCCACGTTTGACTACATGCTGCGCTATGCCGATAATCTTTACGAGAGTGTAAATCAGGTTGTTCCCGAAAAGGACCGGACCATGCAAATGGTGGGATTGGGTTCCCGAAACCGGGCCAATCTGCAGCTTACACTGGTCGATCCCGATTTGCGTGATCGCAGTCAGCAGGAAATTGCCGATGCACTTTCGCCCTTGGTTGCAACACATACCGGTGCCCGTACGTTTGTCAATCAACAACAGACCTTTGGTGGCCGTCGAGGCGGTATGCCGGTGCAGTATGTTGTACAGGGTCAGCATTTAGACTCGTTGAAACGCGTTTTACCGGCGTTTCTGGATCGAGTGGCCGAAAGTCCGGTTTTTGCCAATTCGGACGTGAACCTAAAATTTACCAAGCCGGAGTTGAGCATTCACATCGACCGGGAGAAGGCATCCATGCTCGGTGTTTCCATACAGAATATTGCACAGACGCTGCAGTTGACCATGAGCGAGCAGCGGGTAGGTTACTTTGTTCGGAACGGAAAACAGTACCAGATATTGAGTCAACTCACGGAAGGACAGCGCAATCGTCCGGTTGATTTGGCCAACATCTACGTACGCAACGATCGGGGCGAGCTGATTCAATTGGATAATCTGATTCAAATGGAAGAAAGCAGCACACCCCCGCAATTGTATCGCTACAATCGTTTTGTTGCCGCCACTGTTTCCGCTTCCTTGGCCAAAGGCTATACGTTGGGTCAGGGGATTGCCGAAATGGATCGCATCGCAGACGACCTGCTCAATAAAAACCATTTTTCGACGGCTTTGTCCGGACAATCCAAAGATTTTGTTGAAAGTTCCTCCAGTTTGTTGTTTGCTTTCCTTTTGGCACTGGTCTTAATTTATTTGATTCTTGCTGCTCAGTTTGAAAGTTTCCGTGATCCGTTGATCATCATGTTGACGGTTCCCCTTGCTTTATTGGGCGCTTTATTGTCCATGAAGGTGTACGGTCAGACCATGAATATTTTCAGCCAAATCGGCTTGATTATGTTGATTGGTTTGGTTTCAAAAAATGGAATCCTGATGGTTGAATTTGCCAATCAGCGCAAGGAAGCCGGTTTAAGCAAACTGGATGCTATTATGGTAGCAGCCGGTTCGCGTTTCCGCCCCATTTTGATGACCAGTTTGTCCACCATTTTGGGTTTGCTTCCCATGGTGCTGGCAACGGGTGCCGGTGCAGAAAGTCGTGTGGCCATGGGGGTTGCCGTAACGGGTGGCCTGGTGGTTTCAACCTTTTTTACACTTTATGTCATTCCGGCGATCTATTCGTTTATCTCATCGTCCAAATCAAACATACAATCATGATGCTTTCTCCGATAAAATACGCCTTTTTGACTGTGTTGTCGTTTGTTTCCGTGGGAACGTACGGACAAAACGAGCCCTCTCCCGAACCCGCCGACACGGTGATGACGCTCGAGGCGTGTTTGGTGAAAGCGATGGCCGGCAATTACGACGTGCTGCTTTCGCGCAACGAATTGGAGATTGCGGAAAATCGGGTGAGTTTGGCTCCGTTTCTACCCAAACTGGATGCGAGCAGCCAATTGAGTGGATCGGAGAGTACCGCACGTACGCATCAGTCCGATGGCAGTCGCTCGACCGGATCGACGCGTTCGTTGGGGGTGAATAACCGCTTGCAGGCCAGTTGGGTTCTTTTTGACGGATGGAATATGTTTGCATCGTATGACAAGCAGCGTGAATTGCTTTCACAGGGACAATTGTCTTTTCGTGCGGAAATGGAGCAGCTTGTGTTGGATCTGTCGGTGCAGTTTTATCACATCATCAATTTGCAAAGTCAAGTGCATTTGATGCAGGAATTGGTTTCCATTTCGCAGCAACGTTATCAACAGGCGCTGACCCGCTACCGCATTGGTGCCGATTCGGGTTTGGAATACAAACAGGCTCAGATCTATTTGAATCGGGACTCCTCCGAATTGCTGTTGCAGATGGAGCATCTGAAGAATGCCTATGTGGATTTGAATCGCTTGATGAATGTTTCATTGAATGCACGCTACGTCGTTTCGGACAGCATTCGTCCGTTGCCTACCATCCAATACGAGTCGGTTCGGGAATGCGCCTTCCGCCACAATACACAGTTGCAAGCCATTTTGCTCGGACAACGCGTTGCTGCGCTTGATGTTCAGTTGGCTCAATCCAAACGCTGGCCGAGTTTGACTGCTTCCGCCGGATATACCTACAATACCAGCCGAAGCGCGTACTTTCCGGATCGTTACGACGATGTGAATGGTCCAAACTGGGGCGTGCAGTTGTCCATTCCTTTGTTTCACGGGAGTGAGATCCATCGTGCCGTAAAGGAAGCGAAGTTGCGCCGGAAGGCGGCCGAGCTTTCTTACGATCAAACGCGCCAGGAATTGGAGGCTCAGTTGATGCAGGAGTACAATTTGTACAGCAACAACATGCGCATGATTGATTTTGAAGAGCAGAGTAGGGATGCGGCCCAAATGAATATGGAAGCAGCGATGGAGAAGTATCGGATTGGTTCGTTGTCGGGCATTGAGTTCCGTGATTATCAGCAATCTTACCTGGATGCTTCTGCCCGCAAGCTGAATGCCTTGTATCAAACGAAAATTTCTGAAATTACCTTGCAGTTGTTGATGGGCACTTTGCAGAATAAACCCTAACTTTGGGGGAATTTTAGAACCCATGACTTTTTTTAAATCGTATTTTTCGGGTTGGGACAAGCCGGGAGGCTTTCGTGACTTGTTGATTCTGGCTCTGCCCATGATCATATCAACGGCATGTGACGGTGTGATGACGTTTACCGACCGTTTGTTTCTGGCTCGCTTGGGGTCGGAACAAATGAATGCTGCCTTGGGCGGTGGTGTCACGATGCAGACGCTGATGTTTTTCTTTATGGGTTTGACCGGCTATTCTACGGCGATGGTTGCTCAATATTACGGAGCCAATAAGTTGCAAACGGCTCCGCGTGTGACCTTTCAGGCGTTGCTTGTTTCCCTTTTGGCATGGCCCATTATCTTGTTGCTCAAGCCCATCGCGCTCGATTTTTTCAAGACGGCTGAGATCCCGGCTTCCCAGTTGGGGTATCAAACGGATTATTTAAACTGGCTTGTCTGGGGAAGTGTCTTTAGTTTGTTGCGTTATACGTTGGGCTGTTACTTTACCGGCATTGGAAAGACCCGGATTGTGATGTATGCAACGATTGCCGCCATGTTGACCAACGTGGGGTTGGACTATCTTTTAATCTTTGGAAAGGCCGGATTTCCGATGATGGGGATTAAGGGAGCCGCTTTGGCTACCATCACCGGTTCGGTTGTAGCGACCCTGATACTCGCCGTTGCCTACCTGAGCCCGTTCAATCGTCGGGTGTATCACGTGCTTCAATCGTTTCACTTTGATTGGAAACTCAGTAAAAAGTTGCTCTATTACGGCTCTCCTGCCGGTCTGGAGATGTTCTTAAATTTTCTGGCCTTCTTTTTTATGACCATGATTTTTCAGTCGCAGGGGGAAGTGGAATCAACGGCCATTACGATCATGTTCAATTGGGATTTGGTTTCCTTCATTCCCTTACTGGGCATTGAGGTAGCTGTGACGAGTTTGGTTGGACGGTATATGGGTGCGGCTCAACCGGATTTGGCACATACATCGGCTCTAACAGCGATCAAGACCGGCATGTTTTATTCTGTCGTAATTCTGTTGCTGTTCTTGATCATTCCGGAAACGCTTACACGTGTTTTTCGACCGATGGAGTACAGTGCAATTTTTGAAGAGGCGGTTCCGATGTCTGTACAGCTTATCCGGATTGCGGCCTTATATGTGCTGGCGGAGTCGATTATGGTGGCCTTGATTGGTGCGTTGAGAGGGGCAGGGGATACGTATTTTACGATGTTTGCTTCAGTGGCTGCGCATTGGACGTTTTTGCCGGTAATTTATCTGTCACTAAAGGTGTGGGGTTTTTCGCTGCCGATGAGTTGGTTCTTGCTGGTGCTGGTTTTTCTGATGTTTTGCGGGCTGATTGTGTGGCGTTTCCGTTCGGGGCGCTGGCGGAAGCGGACGGAGGAGTTGATTGGGTGATGTGTCAAAAATCTTCGATTTTTGAATGTGTCAAAAATCTTCGATTTTTGAATGTGTCGACCTACGGTCGAATGAAAACAGAAGAATGTGTAATAATCCTGCGGATTTTTAATGTGTCAACGCTTCGCGTTGAATGTGTCGACCTACGGTCGAATTTTATATAAAGCAGGCAGTTTTCGGGCGCAATGCAGCTGGCAGAGCCAGCGTGCGGCGACTTTGTCGCCACACAGCGCACGCACGGACCGCCTTGTACGTAAAACCCGCACCACCGATCTCCGTGCGTGCGCGCATTGCGCCCGTCGTT
>JAQVXI010000006.1 GCA_028709215.1 Bacteroidales bacterium | reverse complement strand
CACGCTCCCACAAAAACGGATTCTGCGCATACTTTGCCACGCAGCTTTCAAACAATTGAACGATGGTCTTATTCATAGGATCTAACTTATAAGGATTTGGGCATCATGCGATCGGCCACTTCTTTACCGGCAGCCAATGCACGCAGATTCAGTTCAACGATGGCCTGTCCTTTGCGATCAAAAATGCGACGAATGCCGTTTTCGATTTCTTCGTAGGCAATGCCCAAAAACGGTGTGGCTGCACCCAGCATCACGATGTTGGAAACACGTACACTACCCAAATCCTTTGCGATGGATTCCACATCCAGAATCACCTTATTGGGCACCCGATCCAACGCCTCCTTCAAGGCAGCTTCCTCCGGATAATTGTTCATATTGATCAGGGGCTTGGAATTGGTGACCAACCAACCTTCCTTGGACAGCCAAGGCAAGTACCTCAAACTTTCCATGGGCTCGAGCGACAAAATCAAGTCTGCTTTGCCTTTGGCAATCAAATCCGAATAAATGGGTTTGTCCGAAATGCGCAGGTTGGACTGCACATCCCCGCCTCGTTGGCTCATTCCGTGCACCTCTGCTTGCTTCATATACAAATCCTGATGCAAAGCAGCCTCACCAATCACGGCTGCGATGGACAATATGCCCTGACCTCCTACTCCGGAGATAAAAATATCTGTTTTCATAATACTGCTTATCGTTTTTTTCTGGCCAATGTTTGAACACACTCTCTTCTTGGGATGATGACGGAAACACCGGGATAGTCCATTTCCTGGCGAATCACGCGTACCATTTCGTCGTGATGTTTCTTCAAGGGACTCAACACATGCAAATGCGCCGGATCCACGCCCAGTCCCAAGCAGATGGCTTCCAACTTACCGGTCCCGGCAGAAGCCTGTCCTCCCGTCATACCCGTCGTTTCGTTGTCGGAAATAATCACCGTAATGGGCGAATTCTCGTTGACTGCATCCAGCAACGAAGTCATGCCCGAATGGGTAAAGGTGGAATCACCGATCACCGCTACGGCATAGGGCAAACCGGCGTCGGCAGCCCCCTTGGCCATGGTAATGGAGGCACCCATATCAACACAGGCGTGAATGGCCTTAAAGGGAGGCAAATAACCCAAGGTATAGCAACCAATATCGCCAAACACCTTGGAATCCAAACCTTTTTGGGCAACCACTTCGTTCAGGGCATCGTACATATCCCGGTGGCCACAGCCTGCACACAACGAAGGCGGACGCATCTGTACCACATCCGGCAATTCAAACGTTTCGTACGAAGGCAAACCAAACGCCTTGGCCACATGATCCGGATTCAATTCACCCGTACGCGGCACAAAACCGTTCAAACGACCCAGCACACGACTGCCCTGTCCCGGCAAACCGTTGAGACGTTGCTCAATAAAAGGATAACCATCTTCAAGCACCACCAACGACGCACATTCCTCAGCCATTTTGCTGACAAAGGACATAGGCAAGGGATACTGCCCAACCTTCAATACCGAATACGGACATCCGTCGGGAAAATTTTCCATCAGGTAATTGTAGGCAATACCGCTGGCGATGATGCCGTAACGTGGATCCGTGCCCGCTTCATATCGGTTAAAGGCGGACGATTCCGACCGAGCCAGGAAGCCGGCCTGTGCATCCAATAATTTCTGGTAGCGTACCCGTGCAATGGCGGGCAACAAGACAAATTGCTTGGGATCTTCCGAAAAATGCAGTTCGTTCTGGGGACACTCCGCTTTGCGGGCAACGCCCGAACGGGAATGGGCCAATCGCGTCGTAATGCGCACCATCACCGGTACTTCCAATTCTTCAGACAATTTAAATCCCTGATACACCATATCGTAGGCTTCCTGTTGGTTGGACGGTTCCAACACGGGAATCATGGCAAAATCGGCATAAAAACGCGAATCCTGTTCGTTTTGTGAGGAGTGCATCGAAGGGTCATCGGCAGCCACAAACACCAAACCACCCACCACTCCGGTGATGGCCGAATTGATGAAGGCATCGGCAGCCACATTGACGCCCACGTGTTTCATACAGACCAACGCCCGTTTTCCGGCAAAAGACATACCCAAAGCGGCTTCCATGGCCGTCTTTTCGTTGGTAGACCATTGACAATGCACCTTGGCGGCGGATTGCTCTGTTTTGTTTTGAATGTACTCCGTAATTTCGGTCGAAGGCGTGCCCGGATAGGCGTAAACGCCGGAAAGGCCTGCATCCAATGCAGCCTGAGCGATCGCTTCGTCTCCCAGCAAAAGTAATTTACTCATTGGTTTTATTTATCGGTTATTCGTATTCTATTTTTATATTCAAAAACGTACAAAAATACACTTTTTACTTCATAATTCCTCGTTCGTTCAACGCTTTATGGTAGGCCTGGGCGTTCCGATTGTGTTGTGACAACGTAGTAGCAAAGGCATGGTAACCTGAAAAATCGGCACGGGCACACATATACAAATACGAATGGCGTTCAAAATTTAACACCGCCCGCAGTGCCTGTTTGGAAGGTATCCGAATGGGTCCCGGCGGCAAACCGGCAAACAGGTAGGTATTGTACGGTGACTGTATCCGTGTATGTTCCGTCAAAATACGCCTCAAACCCGGATCGCCCAGCGCAAACTTCACCGTCGGATCGGCCTGCAAGGGCATCCCCATGCGCAAGCGGTTGATGTACAAACCCGCCACCCGAGGCATCTCATCTGCCTTATTGGTTTCTTCCTCCACAATCGACGCCAACACCGACACCTCCACCGGACGCATGCGCAAGGCCTGCGCCCGTTGTTTAAAATCCTCAGTCCAAAACCGCTCATATGCCTGCCGCAACACCCCAAAGGCACGCTCTGTACTCGTATTCCACCACATCTCATAGGTATCCGGAATAAACACCGTCATAAACGTATTCCGGTCAAAACCACTCGAAGCGATCAAACTGCTGTCCTGAAAATAGGCAATCCACTCCAACGAATCCACCAGCAGTTGGCTTCCCAACTTACCCGCCAATTGCTCCACCGTACGTACGTTGTTGAAGGTTACCCGCACCGGCGTCTGCAATCCGGCCCGCAACATGCGTATCACATTGACATCCGACAATCCGGGTTTGATCTCATAATGCCCCACCCGCACTTCAGCCTGCTTCAGCCCCACATGGGCCAGCGCCTTCAACAACCAGGGTCGTTCGACTTCCGCCTTGCGTATAAACGAATCCAGCACCGCCTCCGGCGAACTTCCCGAACGCACATACAGATGCACCGATTCTCCGGTTTTCATCGAACTGCGCAGGCTCAAATGCGCCACACATCCTATTCCCATCAACACCAGCAACATAAAGCCGGCAAACCAAATCCATCGTTTTTTTGTCGTCATCCGATCCACTATTTGCTTTCAAAATTAATCGTTTTTTTTAGGATTAAAAGAGGATTTAAATTTGGAGTATAAAAACTCTTTTCTATCTTTGCAGCGCGATTGAAAATTCAGTTTCGCTTCCGGAAGGATGGGTGAGTGGCTGAAACCAACAGTTTGCTAAACTGTCGTACGGGTAACCGTACCGGGGGTTCGAATCCCCCTTCTTCCGCAAAGAGGCTCCGTGCAGACGGTTGCCTCTTTTTTTTGTTTCGCTTCTTCACTCACTTTGTTCGTTAATTAGAAGAATGTGTAACTCACTTCGTTCGTTAATTGGAAGAATGTGTAAAAAACGTTCCGTTTTTTTAATGTGTTGCTCGCTCCCGCTCGCAAATGGAAGGAGAATGTGTAACTCACTGCGTTCGTTAATTAGAAGAATGTGTAAAAAAACGTTCCGTTTTTTTAATGTGTTGCTCGCTCCCGCTCGCAAATGTGTCGGCTGCGCCGAATGGAAGAAGCAACGACGGGCGCAATGCGCGCACGCACGGAAATCGGTGGTGTCTGTTTATAAGTACATTGTGTGTCCGTGCGTGCGCTGTGTGGCGACAGGGTCGCCGCACGCTGGCCTTGCCAGCTGCATTGCGCCCTTCGTTGCTGTCGTTGCGCCCGCAAACGGCCTGCTTTAATATTCATTCTCGAGAAAACAAAAAAAACGAGGAAATCCTCTAATTAAGATCCCCTCGCCTCTGCTTTTATTCTCGGCCGTAAGGCCTTACTTGGTTTTATATCTTGTCAATATCTAGGTTCTTTAAGCCATAGATTTTCTCAATATCCTTTAATAGGCAGTTAAAATACAATTTCCAACTCTCTTGAAACTCCTTCTCGGTTTTACAGGTCGGACGAATAATCTCGCGATATGAATTATACTCATCTTCCATCTTCTTTCGCAACATGGCTTTGCTCATATATGGACGGGTACGGATCCGGAAGTCGTCTTGATCGGCAATACCAATGATGATCGATGTGACAACGATAAAAAGTCCAATGACTAGCTCCATAACTCCGTATTTTTTTATTTAATACTTTTCAAAAGCAAAGGCTAAAAAGAACAATCCAACTCACTCTTACAGATCCCTCAGCCGTCTTCTCGGCCGTAAGGCCTTACCATGTTTTATCTAAAAAGCTTTTGATATCTAAATTTTTAAAACCATATAGTTCCTTATAACTCTCTAATGATAAACGCAATTGCAACAACCAACTCTTTTGAAACTCCTCCTCCGTATCATAAGTCGGACGAATAATTTTACGAAAAAATATGTATTCCTCCTCAATCTTTTTTCGCAACATGGCTTTGCTCATATACGGACGGGGACGAATCTGGAAGCCGTCTTGATCGGCAATACCGATGATGATCGATGTGACAACGATAAAAAGTCCAATGACTAGCTCCATAACTCCGTATTTTTTTATTTAATACTTTTCAAAAGCAAAGGCTAAAAAGAACAATCCAACTCACTCTTACAGATCCCTCAGCCGCCTTCTCGGCCGTAATAAGGCCTTTCTCGGTTTTCACAATTTGTCAATATCCAGATTCTTAAATCCATATATTTTCTCAAAATCTTTTAATAGGTAGGTAGAATACAATCTCCAACTCTCCTGAAACCCTTTTTCAGTTTTATGTGTCGGTCGCAGAATTTTCCGGTATGAATTGTACTCTTCTTCCATCTTTTTTCGCAACATGGCTTTGCTCATATACGGACGGGTACGGATCCGGAAGCCGTCTTGATCGGCAATACCGATGATGATCGATGTGACAACGATAAAAAGTCCAATGATTAGCTCCATAACTTAGTAATTATTCCTCAAACATATGTAAAATAAATCGAAAAAACAAGATTTTAACACATTCTTACTGGTGTAATTTCCTGCCGAATCTTCTCATTCTGAGTAAATATCGAATGTCTTGAACATGATGTTATTCTCAGATGTCCTAAAACCCAACGCAACTCCATACCACACATATCCCGCTTGAATTATTCCGTCAGCCCATCCATTCAATTCGTCACAAATTCTGAAACCGACAACCGAGAAATCAAATCATCAGGGATATTCCAACGTCCACCCCAAAGAATCCAGTTCAGAAATAGAAATCACCCATGATTTTTTAACAGGATACAGCCGAACAAACGTTTCACAATCCATCTCATCAACATCTCTACGTTCAAAAGCATGAATGTGTAGGATTTCATGTGGGCTATAGGATGTTCGATCATAATAATTCGTAGAATGTGCCTTCACAACCGATATACGAACAAAGAGATCATATTCAGATTTGATCTTGGGCTTCATACATCTTGGTTCCATTGGAAACATGGCTCTCCTCAGTGCAATATCCACATTGGAATTATTCACAATGGTATAACAAGGTATCTCACCAAATTTGCAACCTCCAAAAGCAATAAATGTAAAAAGGAACAAGAATACAACGACGCTTTTCATTTTTATATCATTTAAATCGATTTATAACACGAACATAAGCCAGAGGAGTGTGTTTTTCAGATGGATGGAACGTCGCAGAAACAATACTGCAATATTAATAAAAAAAAACCACGTCCACAAAATAAAACATCCTGCAAACGTGGAAAAGTGTTTCAGTCGCACCAAATAACAGGAACGACGGGCGCAATGCGCGCACGCACGGAAATCGGTGGTGTCTGTTTATAAGTACATTGTGTGTCCGTGCGTGCGCTGTGTGGCGACAGGGTCGCCGCACGCTGGCCTTGCCAGCTGCATTGCGCCCGTCGTTGCTGTCGTTGCGCCCGCAAACGGCTTGCTTTATTTAAAATTCGACCGAAGGGCAACACATTTGAAACCTTCAGTTTCAACACATTAAAAATCCGCAGGATTTTTACACATTCAAAATCGAAGATTTTGACACATTTTAAAAAAACGGAACGTTTTTTTAAACACATTCTTCAAAAACCTACTCCACCACCTCCCAATCTGGCTTTCGATTCTCTGGTACAAAAGGCTCCGTATGAATATTAAGATGTGTATCGTTGCCAAAAGCCAAACGCAACGAACGCTCAATATCGGTCGCAATGTCGTGCGATTTGATGAAACTAATGTCCGAATCGAGTTTCACATGGACATCGATGGCAAAATCCTTACCAATGCGACGCGTGCGCAAACGATGGGTTGCACGGACGCCGGGGACTGCATGGATGGTTTTGATGATTTCAGCTTCCACGTCTTTGGGTAAGGCCGCTTCGAGCAGTTCCTGTACGCTGGGAAGGCCAAGGGTGTAGGCTACGCGGATGATGAAGAGGCTGACCAACATACCGGCAATGGGGTCCAGAACGCGCCAGCTACCGCCTAAGAGGATGGCTGCGCCCACGCCCAAAACGGTTGCGATGCTGGAGAAGGCGTCCGAACGGTGGTGCCATGCGTTGGCGATAACGGCGGGGCTGTTGATGAGTTTGCCTTTTTTGAAGGTGAAACGAAACAACCATTCTTTGGATACAATGGATAGGAAGGCAGCGGCAAAGGCAAGCCAGGAGGGTTCGGACAAGGGGTTGCCATGGAGAAAGGCGAGGATGCCTTTGGCAGCGCTTGCAAACAAACCGATGGCCACGGCAAAGAGGGCCAAACTGATGAGCAGGCTGGCAAAGGTTTCAAACTTGCCGTGGCCATAGCGGTGGTCTTCGTCGTCGCGCTTGCCGGATACGCGGACGAAAACAACGACCACGACATCGGTAACAAAATCAGAAAGCGAGTGAACGCCATCGGCCAGAACGGCCGTACTGGCACCAAAGTAGCCAGCCAGCATTTTGACGATACTCAATACCAGATTGATCCAGAAACCGATCCAGGTGACGCGTTGCGCTTCGTGTATTCGATCCATTGTATACTTGATTAAGATTTGATGTATTGAGATTGAATCAACCGGAGTTGATTTTCCATGAGGGCAACCTGACGCATTTCGTAGCCGGCTTGTTGAGCCAGACGTATGGGGTTGCCATAAATGGCTTCGATTTCCATGGGACGACCGTGATCGTAATCCAGTTTCATGCTGGGTGCATAGGGTTTCATTCGTGCGGTAGAAGCCAGCATGGCGTCGGCAAAAGAGGGATCGATGCGGCTTTCGCTGCTGCTGCTGCCGCTGCCTTTGGCGGCAAGGCAGGCATTGGCGGCGTGGATGACCTCGAGCATCAATTGGCGGAGCATTTGGCGACTGAAGTCGTGTGCCATCAGCTCAGCCGTTGTGGTGCGCAGGATGACGGACATGCCGTTGTAGGGGATGTTCCAAACCAGTTTGCGCCAGCGGGCTGCCATCAGGTCGGGGACCACTTCGTTGGAGACGCCGGCGGTGGACAGATCGTTGCAGACCTGTTCCAGGAGACCCGGCTTGGGGAGTTGCTTCCAGCCCAGGCTGAGTTTGCCGTAGTCACTGTGGAGGATGTGTCCGGGCCCCACTTTGCTGGAGCAGATGAAGGCCAGGGCTCCGGCCAGAGAGAGATCCGGAAAGGTTTCGAGCAGGCTCTCTTCCATGCCCATGCCATTCTGGACGAGAACGACCGAACCGCCTTTGGCCGTCAACGTAGGCAAGATTTGGGCAAGCAGGTGGTTGGACGTGGTTTTTAAGCAAACCATTATAACGTCACAAGCTGGCATTTCGCCTGCTTGCTTGTATGACTGTACCGTGGGTAGGTGCAGATTGCCGTCGATCGAATCGAGCCGAAGCCCGTTTTGATTGACCCATTCGTAATCACTGTTGAGCAAAAAATGCACATCCTTGCCGGCCGCAGCCAACTTGATGCCGTAATATCCGCCCAAACCTCCTACTCCTACGATTGCGTATTTCAATTGTTTCATATTCAATCCATTCCGCAACAGTAGATTGGATTTTTATTCAAAGACTACGCGATAGGTTTTTACGATGCCTTTGTAATCAAAATCAACGCTTGCCGAACCCGGCAACTCTGTTGCTTGTGTTACTTTAATTTTCACACTTGGATCGCTGGAAGCAGCGGTTACGTTGGGCAAGGTTTGGTCTTGTGCGGCCAGCGAATGTTTGGCTTCGTACAAGTTGTAACCTACAATGCCGTTTTCGTTGGTCGAGCGCACCGGTGTAGCCGGCAACTCGATGGCCTGGCCATCCACAGAAATCGTCACGGTCGGTACAATGGGACGTTCCAATTTCTTTTTGCCTTTGCTAAAGCCCAAGCCGATCAAGTCAAACAGTCCTTCGTTGCTTTGGCCTTCTGCCACAAAATAAATCGCATGTTTCTTGTCCAAGTGGTCAACAAATTTAGAAACTTCTACGGTATATTGACTTATTTCTTGCGCAGAATTTGCGGGAACTACGATTTCTCCGATTTTCGTTCCATTCCAGGCAGAATTGGCCCAAGGACCGTCCAACCAGATATTGACCTTAAAGGACTGATTGGTTTTGGGGGTCAGGAAGACGTTCAGCGCGGTATTGTTGCCCGGCTTGCTGCCTTTGAAGGCTTTCAGTCCCAACTGATCTTTGTCCAAGCCTCCAAAACCGAAGTACTTGTACCCGATGATGTTGCCGTTGCGAACGTTGGTGATGGGCATGTGGTTGTCCCAAATATCCCACGAGTCTTGTTGGATACCGATGTCGGACAAGTAACAGGCATAACCGGCAGAATAGTACTTGTAGGGATCCAAACCAAAGATCTGGAAGCCTTCAGAGGTGACTTCGGCACCGGTGTATTCGTTGCCTTTATTGTCTTTGGCCGTCCATTTTTTGTCCGCTGCGTAGGGATCGTAGGCGCGGATGGTGACTTTTCCACCGTTGGCAACCGAGGCTTCATCCCACTCTACAACAACGGGGGCAACCATGGGTTGACGTGCGTTGCCAAAACCTCTTGGAGGTCTGTGGTAAAAGGCGTACCATTGGCCGTTGATTTCTTCCAAACTACCGTGGGTATTGTGGCCGGCATTGGTGGTTTGCAAGCCTGAACCATCTTGGTTGAGTACCGGAGCACGGGAATCGACGAGCACACCCCCACTCTTCCAAGGACCCAGTGGCGTATCGCCGTAGGCATAACGCAAAGCGGAGTTGGTGCTGCTCAAACCGTAGTCGGGACCGGAATAACCGCTGTATACCCAAACGTATTTGTTTCCGATCTTGCGGATGGAAGCGGCTTCAAAAAAGTTGAAACGACCCAGGTCTTCGCCTTCGAATACGCTGGGATAAGTGGTGCCTTCGGGGTCACGAATGACGCCATAACGGGCACTGGCCGGGATGAAATTGCGAATCACTTCCGTACCGGGACGTACCGAGTACATGGTTTTTTGATCCAACTGTGCCGCGTTGGAGTTCTGGAAACCCCAGTAACCGTAGGCACGGAAACCAATTTCGAAGTCGGGATCGTTGGGATCGGTAATGTAATCGATGTAAATGGCCGGGTCAAAACCCAAAACACTGCCCGGAATGGTACGTGTACCGTCTTCCGTTACGTTGATGGGCGTAAAAGGTCCGTCGGGACGACTGCCTTTGGCCACCATGGCTTCGCGGTTGCGACCACGGCTGTGTGGATATAAATAATACTCCTTGGTTCCGTCTTTGCGTTTGACCTCAACCAAATCGGGGGCATACATTACATCCCATTGATCGCTAATGGGATAGGTAAAGATGGGACCCTCATCCCGCCATTGGGACAAATCCTCAACGGGTGCAGACCAAGCCCGAATGTCGGGACCACAATAACTGCGGAAACGCACGTCGTGCGAACCGATGATGTAAAAACGGAACTTTCCGGGTTTGTCCGGATCTTCAAACACACGCGGTTCGCCATCCGGGAGATGCTCCCACAACGGAAGATAGGGATTGCCGGTTGTGTGAAAGGTAGGCTTAACGGCATTGGTTTTGCACGCCGATGCGAAGATCATCGCCATAATCAGGGAGAGTAAGAAACTAGTTTTTTTCATGTTTGGTGTAATTCATTGTACTACTACATTCAACAGAAACAAAAGTAGTTTCACCACCGGTCACAAGCGGCTAGAGATGATACAAGGATTGTTGTTTTTGATACACAAGAGCCTCAACACGGTACATTTTAGGCTCAAAACCATAAAAATATGCCGGCAACTCAGTGGAGCGCCGGCATAAGACTTGTTTTTTAGTGCTGCAATCTAAAATTCCATTTGCTGTTGTCGCTGTCCCCGTCAAATGCGGCCAGGGTCGGCGTGCTGTCTCCAATGGAGACCAACGCATAGGTTTTGTCCGAATTGGGAATCGTTTTGAGCATGATGCGGTACGTTCCATCCGTCAGTTGATCGATGCGCCAGAGCTGTTCCGGAGCCCCGTCAAAGGCAGGCACGGCCACCAGTTCAGCATCGGGCGTTGCAGCCAATGCCCGATCGGTGCCTTCAATCAGGATCTTATAATACGGTCCACCCAACGTGCCTCCGGATTCGGGTACCGGTACAATCGTCCATTTCTGATGCGGGCGCGCCATGTTGTCGCCCAAACGCACATCAATGTTGCCGGCAGGCCAGGTCTGCGCTACGTCCGCAAGGGTCTGCGAGGGGATCGAAACAATGGGTTCGTTGGGATCACGGCGGAAACCCCGCATGCCTCCCGGCATCCGTACAAAATCAACCGCCAATTCCAAGGCGTAGCCTCTGCGTTCGGATTCGATGGCATAGGTTCCGGCTTTCAGGTTTTCACCGGCCACCGGCCAACCGTTTTTCCAAAGCAAGGGAAGAATGCCCAATACACTGCGTCCGCTCTGATCCAGATCGGCTTCGTAGTGGCAGGACATCTTTTGAACGCCGTCACCTAAGTTGATCCAGCCAAAATGTCCGGGACCGATCAAGCGTCCACGAGCTGCGATCACCATTTTTCCGCCGCCTTCCAGCATGCTTCTACCCACGTTGTCCATATAAGGACCGGTCACTTTTCTGGAACGACCCACCACTATATTATAGGTGGAGTTCGCGCCGTCGCAGCAAGTACCGTGTGTACCCAGCAAATAATACCATCCATCGTGGTACATCAGATCGGTGGCTTCGCAGTCGATGGCAATGTCAATGGCTTCGTTGCCCTCCATGCGCATGCCGGTTTTGGGATCCAACTCAATCAGTCGTATGAATCCAAAATAAGTTCCGTACGACAGCCAAAGGCGTCCGTCCGTCGGATCCAGCAACAGACCCGGATCGATGGCATCGTTGTCTTCGTGTCCGTCGGACGATGCCACCACAATGGCCTCTGAATACGCAAAATCAGGCGAGTTGGGGTCGAGCGTCTTGTTCCACATGGTCAGGATTCTGCCGTTGTGGCCGCCACCCAAACCGCCACCCGTTGCACCATAGGCAATGAGGTAACGGTCGCCAATCTTCACTGCATCGGGAGCCGCACCACCGCCGGGTCGTACCCCGCCACCGTTCCAGTTCCAGCCGTCTTCAGAAATCAATCCGCCGCTGCCGGTTCCAAATGTATAGTATTTGCCTTCGCATTCCATAATGGTCGAAGGATCGTGAATGAAGGGTTTTCCTACCTGAGCCGTTGTCGTTTCACTCATCAAAAAGCAGCCGATTGCCGCTATGCCCATAAATATCGTCGTTCGTTTCATAATGCGGTCTGTGTTATCGTTAGGTCTTTAATCGGCGCGCCTTGTTCGTCCAGAAAACGCACACAAAAATCACTCATGCCCGGACCGTTGATGACGGCTCCCCGTACAATGTTTCTGCCCTTCTTCAACGTCAATCGCTTCGAAACGCAATCGTCCACCACCATGCGGCGGTCACCGGACATCAGCAGCACTTCTTCCCCATTGAGCCACCACATGGAGGCCGAATTGGAACCGACCGCCAAACGCACATCTGTCCGTTCCGAGGGGCTTTCCACAACGGTTACCGCCCAAAACAAAACACCGTAGACTTCTTTTTTGAGTCCGTCGGCAAAACGAAACAATTTGACGTTGTAATTGGTGCTCTCGAGCGCATGCCAGCGAAGTGTTTGCTCCCCGGCCTTTACCTTGTCTCCATCCTTGGGCAGCACGGTAAACTGATCCTTAAAATATTCCGTTGCAAACGCCTCCCTCAAGTAGCTGTCGACAAAGACCGTATTGCGGGGGTTGGGTTTGTGAATGGGTTCCAGCAGCATCCAGCGCTGAATAAATCCTTTTGAATCCGGAGTCTTGATCTCCGTGGTGGCCGGTACAAAATACGGTTGCGACGCCTGAGCCTGCTCCCGCAGTCCCAAACCGAGCACCAAACCAATGCCTGCGGCAAGCAGACAGCTTTTGTGTTTTCGAATCATGGTACAGTTGTTATAAGATTTCCCGCAAAATTAGAAAAATAAATCTCAAAAACATTTGGTTTATAACATAAACTGGTTTACATTTGTCGCATCGATCGATTTATGCTTTTATCTTAATACAATTCTTAATCATGGAATGAAATGAAAAAGTCACTACTTTCGCTTGGACTGCTCCTCTTGTGCGGGATGCTGTCTGCTCAGACCTTGACGCTTGAGGTCAAAGGGATCCAACAGGTTTCCGGCAATCTGATGATTGCAGTGTTTGACTCCCCCGAATCCTTTCTACAAAAACCCTGCTTTGTCAAAAAAGTGGCCGTAAACGACAGTATCCTGTGCGTGGTCTGCGAAGGCTTGCCTTATGGACGCTATGCCTTGACCCTCTTCCACGATGCAAACCTCAACAATTCGTTGGATCTTGCCGAATCCGGTATTCCAATGGAGAGGTATGCCTTCAGCAACAATCCCAAACTGTACGGAAAACCGGAATTTGCGCATTGCGCCTTCGATTTTACATCCAATTTAACCCTTACACTACAACTGAAATAACCATGGAAGAACGAAACATCAACGAACAAGAAAGTCTCGAAATCATCGCTACGATGATCGAGCAAACAAGAGAAAAAGTCATCAGACAAGCCGGCATGCCGTTTCTCACTTGGGGATATACAACGTCGGTTATTGCGTTGCTGATTTGGTACCTGATTGGCACAACCGGTCTCCACCAATGGCATTACCTGTGGTTTGGAATCCCGGCGCTCGGCTGGCCCCTATCCATCGCAACACGCAGGACGCAAAAAAAAGGCTATACCACCTACGTGGATCGAAGTGTGGCCAATATTTGGCTGGTGTTTGGGACAACGGTGATCTTGTGTTCGGTGATGGCCTTTTTTGTCGTTCAGATGCCCATCCTTTTTCTTGTGTTGCTTTTGATGAGCATGGGCGTTATGCTAACCGGCTTGGTTATTCGCTTCCCCGTAGCCATCGGATTTGGATTGTTTGGAATCCTGGCATCATTTGCTTTCCTTTTTATCGGAAGCCTGCATCAGATTCTTTACTTTGCTGTTGTGTTTTTTCTCATGATGGTTGTCCCCGGACACATCTTGTATCACCTAACCCGCATGAAGCATGTTTAAGGAATTGGATCCCTTATTGCACTCACAGCTACGACTGGCCGTCATGTCGATTCTCATTTCAGTCGAATCAGCCGATTTTGTTTTCTTAAAACAACAGACCGATTCGACTGCCGGGAATCTCAGCGTGCAACTCGACAAGCTGTCGGCGGCCGACTACATTGTTGTCAAAAAATCCTTTGTCGGAAAAAAAACCAGAACCACCTGCCACATAACAAAAACCGGCAGAGAAGCCTTTGAGCGTTATGTCGAAAACCTCAAAACCTACATCCAACATTGATCGCACCCTCTTTTTCGATGCACCTTCACCGATTCGAGAGGATATTTTATGAATCGAATTGCCAACACAGTAAAAATTCGTCTTACATTTGTAGTATCACCATCGCAAAGGAAAACACGTCATGCTGAAAAAGGGAGTCTACGAGCACATCATCAATCAAGAAACGAAACGGCACATTAAAGAGGCAGAGCAGGAACAACTGGTATGCAACCGGCAAGAAGTAGATGCGGCAGAATCCCCACAGTTGCTGGCACATTATTTGGCAGAAACCATCCGTCAAAAGCTGGAGGAAACCGAACAACACGAAGATCGTGTCAGAATCATCAACAACCTCCTGACAAATGCTGGACTGTTGGATGACCATCAAATCGTTGATTATAAATCCCTGCTGACCGAAGTCATGAGCGCACAGCAAAATGCCTTGCAACAGGCAACCCACAGTCAAACCATCCGCCCCCTATCGGGTTTTCGGGTGAGCAATCTGTTTACAGGTGGGAGCAGTTCGTTGCCCTTGGGAGAAGAGATCCGTCGTGAAATTGCCAGTGCGGATGAAATCTGTTTCATCGTTTCCTTTTTAAAGGTCTCGGGCGTTCGACTGCTACTCGACGACTTAAGCAAATTTTGCCAAAAAGAAGGCAAGCGTCTACGCATCATCACAACGACCTATTGTGGAGCCACACAGGCAAAAGCCGTTGAACAACTGGCTGCACTACCCAACACCGAGATCCGGATTTCTTACAATACAGACATCGAACGACTGCATGCCAAATCCTATATATTCCTGCGCAATTCAGGCATGAATACCGCATACATCGGATCGTCCAACCTCTCCAAATCGGCTCAAACAGATGGCTTGGAGTGGAACGTACGCGTAACCAGTTCCGAAAATCCACACATCATCAAAACCGCTTTGGCTACGTTTGAGTTGTATTGGAACAGCCACAACTTCGAAGATTTTCGCGAGGGAGGTATCGATAAATTCAACAAAGAGGTACAGCGAAACGCATTTCAATCGGCTGCCGGTGCGGTGGTCTACCAACACTTCACGCTCCTTCCCCATCAAAAGCAAATCCTCGACAAACTGCGCGTGGAACGTGAGGAAATGCAAAATTTCAAAAACCTCATCGTTGCCGCCACGGGTACAGGCAAAACGGTGATATCAGCCTTTGACTACCAAGAATTTCGACGCAACCACCAACGCAGTCGCATTCTATTCACCGCACATCGGGAAGAAATACTCCGACAGTCGTTGAACACATATCGCAGTGTATTGGGAGACCACAATTTTGGGACGCTTTGGGTAGGAACGTCGGAACCTCAAGACGAAGAGGCCTACGAGCATCTATTTGTCTCCATCGCAATGCTTAATGCCCGCTTCGACGCATTTTTTGAATTACTGGGGAGCGATTATTACGATTACATCGTCATCGACGAAGCACATCACAGCCAAGCAGACAGTTACCGCAAACTATTCAGCCACTTCCAGCCCAGCATCCTTTTGGGACTGACGGCAACACCAGAACGCATGGACGGAAGGGATCTGCGCCCCGATTTTGGAGATCGAATCAGTGCTGAAATCCGGCTTCCACAAGCCTTGCAAGCAGGATTGCTCACCCCCTTTCAATACCTATGCATTACTGACAACACCAACCTTAGCGACGATTCCCTTTGGTCGGGACAAAAATACAACATCGAACGCCTGGCCGATCGTCTCTGTAACAAAGAACGCGCAGGGCTCATCGTCCATGCCATACAAAAGTATCTTGCCGATGAATACCGTTGCCGCGCCCTGTGTTTTTGTGTCAACAAACGTCACGCCGATTTTATGGCCACGCAATTGAGCCATAATGGCTTTGTTGCCAAAAGCCTCACGTCCGATACGCCCAGCGAACAACGCAAGCAACTGGCACGCGATCTTCGTGAGGGCATAATCCATTACCTATGTGTGGTTGACATCTTTAACGAAGGGGTTGATATTCCGGAAATCGATACCGTCTTGTTCTTGCGTCCTACGGAAAGTTTGACCATTTTCTTGCAACAACTGGGTCGTGGCTTGCGCCTTTCAGCGGGCAAAACCGAACTAACGGTACTCGACTTTGTGGCTCAAGTCCACAATAAATACGATTTTGCCAGCCGCTTCCGTGCCTTGAGCCTGTATCCAGAAAAGAACATTGCCCAACAAATCAGGGAAGGCTTTACCCTATTGCCACACGGTTGCAGCATTGTGATGGAGAAACTAGCCAGGAAATACATACTTGACAACATCCAAAGTGCCATTTACAACAAAAACCGATTGATCCGAGAAATCAGTAGCTACACAAACGGATTGCCCACCATATCACAGTTTTTGGAAAACAACGGTCAAGACATCCGCCTCCTGTACAAGGGCAACAGCTGTTGGACCTCGCTCAAACGCGATGCGGGTCGCATTTCTTACCCAGACGATGAGATCAGCCAACGCCTGGTCAAAGGCATGTCCAACTTAATTCATTACAACACGCCCGCTTTTCTGCATTTCGTAGAACACTTTGCTACTGGCAGCGAAGATTACCTCGAAAAAGAACACAAAAAGTATGCCTTAATGCTATACTATGCCCTTTTTCAAGACCGCCTCGATCGAACCCCATTTAGCAGCATTTACGAAGCACTGGGACTGCTTCATCAAGCAGACTATCAACCGTTCAAACAAGAAATCACCGAAATCACCGCCCACCTGCGGAGTCACCTTCAAATCCAAACGACGGCCTTGGGTGACGACATCATCCCCAAACTCGAATTGTACGGATGCTATACCCGTGAAGACATTTTCATCCTTGCTGGCCGCCAAACGGAGGATCGAAGAATGCAAGGCTCAGTTACGGGTGTTTTCAATCTCCCCGAGCACCATGCAACCTTGCTCTTCGTCACCCTCAACAAATCGGACAGGGACTTTTCACCATCCACGCAGTACGATGATTATCTGATCAACGAGGAATTTTTCCATTGGCAATCACAAAACACCGACTCACACGAAAATCAAGGAGGAAAGCGTTACACGCACCAAGCTCAAAGCAACAACCGCATCCTTTTATTCGTGCGTCAAGAAAAAAGGGATGGATTTGGTAACACCTCCCCTTTCCATTGCTTTGGTTTGGTCGAGTACGTCTCCTCCCACGGCGACCAGCCCATGAACATCAAATGGAAACTCCAACAACCCGCCATGGCGCAATACCTTAAGGTGGTGTAATAATTTGGAATTGATAATAAATAAAGGCTCCAAGACACATCTTTGAAACACTACCATATAGTAAACGAGATGAGGGTTTTTAAATAAAAGAGGGAAGCTATTAGCTCCCCTCTATATCGTTTTATCCCTTGGGTGGATATGGATCATTCCCATAGCTATTCTTATCACGAATCCGCCCGTCTGGTCTATGGATGACCACTTCGGAATGATTGTTTATAGCTATTCCCCTAGCCTTTTGTGTGGCTTGTTGCTGAGTATTAGAAAGGCTAGAACATTTAGAATTGCCTTCACCTTTAACACCCCACTGATTGCCTCTTGGCACTACATGCTGAGTCTTCCCCATATCATTTATTTCTTATGACAAGAGTTACAGCAATAATAACAGCCATCTACATTTGAGTAGTGATTCCTCGCTTCTTGCAAAGCTTCTCTACAAGAGTCGAAAGAACCTAAGAATTCCCTATTCTCGGAACTGGGAATTTTTGCACAAGTTGAAGTATGCACTTCATGCTCACCAGTTGATTGAGCACTCTTATTAACATAATAATATGCCATAAAAAAAAATTAAGTTTTATGGCAATCCTTTGAAAGTAGCCATTCTTGACTATCTTTGCGGAAGAATATGATTCCCCTAAGGTGAGAAGCCTTAGTCAGTATGCAAACTATTCATATTCCCAAGTGGATGCTGGATTGCCTTCTAGCATTCACTTTTTTTTTTACTTTCTCGGCTTACTCCTCCTTTTCATTTTGTAAATTACAGCTTCTCCTTCTTTCAGCTCTGTCAAATCAAACATGATGCTATTTTTGACATAATCAAGATTGAGACTATCAAAAAGAACTTTGGCAAAAACATAATAATAGTTGCCTGCTTTATTTACCTTGAAGGCATCTTCATCTCCTTGCATTGATGGTATTAGATACATAACATCATCGCTTTCATCATCAATTGCAAACTTTACAGCTTGAATTCTTGACAACCCCAATTTATCCGCCGTTGCGCCTGTAAATCCAAACTTCCCCGTTTTGTGTATCGAGCATTTAAGATTTACATTGAAATCCTTTGCACTAAGAATTCTGTATCCCATAATAAGAATTATTTCTACAAATATACACATAGATTCTTTCCCCTCAAAACGTTTCTCGTAAAAATTTCAACAAATATATATCGATAAGTGTACGGAATTTCAACCAACCATCTCCATACTTATTCAATACCCACATCCCCTCTTTCATCCTTCCTTGTGTATAATATTATAGCCATTCAATACAATTTGGTGTGATTACACAAGTCTAAATCTAGCTGATAGGGGAATAATATTTATTTTAAGAAGAATATGTAGTACATAACTGTACTTATCCAAATGCCCCTAAAAACTATTAACCAACCATATGAAGTGTTATAATAGACCCCAAGCATACTTAATCAAGAAATCATTTGCCATGAAAAGGTTGAAATCTTAAAAGATGAGCACTGATGAGATTGAGAAACGACACAATGTAGAAACAATTGAAGTTGAAAGGAACGTAGAAACAGGAAAGCACATTCCTTGTGTTTGAATAACTCAACCTCACTTTCTAGTTCCTGATTTGCATTGGTTTTAAACGCATAATTAAACGGAAAAGCACACTTGCAACACGAACCCTAAAGCTTATTAAATAAGCAACAATAATCCACAATCAAGAAAACACTCAACAGTCCTCTTGGCGATGTTGACGCTTATCTGACAAAACAGCCCCACCCCTTACTCATAAACACTCCTGAAGTTCATTACAATGTTGCTTATATCAGCAGGGAGTTTCTTCAGTGCGGCCTCCAGGTAGTTCATAGCGTTACTGGTGTTCATCCAATAAAACCCCTCCGCAACGCCTCCCGTCACACATGCCAACGTGTCTGAATCGCCGCCCAGCGACACGGCTAGCCGTATAGCCGACTCAAAATCTACACTCTCCATAAAAGCGGCAAAGGCTTGCGGTACAGCTCCTTAGCAGCTTTCGTCAAACGCATATGTAGGCCTGATCTCATCGCAGCTTCGGGAGAGATCATACCCGTACTTCTCTTCCACATACGTCTTGATCGCCGCCTTGGTTTCCCCATTCCTGGCCAAAAAAATTGCAGCCGCTACAGCCTGGGCGCCCTTTACGCCCTCAGGGTGATTGTGTGTAACCTCAGCCGTCCGTGCGGCCATGGCTTCGGTTTCGGCCAGGGTTTCGAATAACTCCCCCGATATGATACATTTGTTGTACCACCAAAAGATCTATTGCTTTAATCGTTTAGTGACAACGAAAATAAACACATATTGCGAGATTCTCCTAAAATCTCGCAATATCTCGCAAATGATGCACTTAAAAATCGTTCGCCACCTGTCCTCCCAAATGGTACGTCTTGCCGTCTTTTTCTATATACACCCGTCCGTTGTGCATCCACTTGACTGGGGCTGTGGGGCTGACATGGATGACCTTTTCGACGCCGGTCGGTGTTTTGCCATAGAGGGTCATAATCAGGCAGCACTGCTTGTTGCCGAGCTTGAAGTTGAGACTGCCGGTGGCCGGGGCTGACGCCAGGTCTATCGTATGCGAAACGAACGTTGCTGTACCATCAACTTTTGCAGGAAAGACGTAGTCCGTCGAGGCATAGGTAACGCCGTTCAATTGACTGAGGTAGGCATCGGCGTCGTAATTGTCGTAGCCGTAGAAGGTGATTTTTTCGACCGACAGGCTTTTGGGCAAGGTGATGGTATAGTCCACATTGGCAGAATACTTCACCGTGTTGGAGCTGCCGGTTGCATAGCCTTTCCCTGACGTATTCGACACGGTGATACCGTCCTGAAAGGTGTAGGTGGTGCTTTCGCTAGACTGGTAGGTGACGGCCGACAGTTCGTATGGGGTTGCATCAGTGGTGTCATTTTGTGCATCGACCCGCTGTTTCCAGGCCGGGTATTCCACGTTGATGACATTCAGGCCCCAACTGCCGAGGTACTGGTAACTCGCGCGGTTGCCGGCCATGAGGGAGGTAGCAACAGGGACGCCCTTGCTGTCGACAACGGGAGGCGTGTCTTCGTAGTTGTAGAGGAAGCGGTAAAACAGGTGTGCGTAGTCGTTGGAGTAGATGCCAAAGACGGGCTGATACGCCTTGGCTTCCTGGTAGGATGTGGTGGCGATTTCGTATTCTTTGTAGGTGTACACCACCCCATCATAGGTGTAACTGCGGCTCTTGTTGGACGCCTGCAGTTTGTTGAAAAATTTGGTGTACACCTGATTGGCCTTCTCACCGCCCAATTGGATGAAGCGGCCCCAGATCGCGCTGCCTGCCCTGTCGACGATGCGACGGTCGGCAAGGCCGTCACCATTGATGTAGTCTTCGATGGCTTTTCCTTCAATTTTATGCGCGTCAAGCCAGGTGACGCCTGCCGTGATGGCTTCTTGCAATTCGGTGGAAGGGTTGGGTATCGTCATCAGAAACGAGAGCAGTGCAGCCGACTCGCAACCGCTAATCGAAGGGTGTTCATGCGGGCGTCCTTCTGTGGGCAGGAAATCGACCGGATCGTGTTGGGCACACCAGGCAGACTTTGTGCCGTTGTCGTCGATCTGACAGTTCAGAATCACCTCCAGCCCTTTATCGAACGATGTCTGACAACGTTCGCGGATCGTTTCATCAACAATGTCCTTGAAATCACCGGTATTGTTTTGAATGTCGCGCAGCAGTTTCATGACGTTGGTCATCAGGTCGTCGTTGAACGTGATGTAATCATGGTAACTGCCATTGCCGGACAAGGGCAGGTATTGCGACCAGCCACCATTGGCCTTTTCGGCGTTAAAAATCAGTTGCAGACCCTTCCCAAAGGCCGTGCGGTACTTCTCAACCTGACAGCCCTGGTAGACTTTGGCCAGGAAGCGCATTTCCATGGTGGTGGCTCCATTGTCGAGGCAGGAACGCCCGCTGCGATCGGCTTGCAGCGTGGCTAATGCAGAGGGCGTCAGTTTGTGCAGCTGGTCGTTTTTCATCCACCCACCGTTGGTTTTCTGCACACTCAGTACGATGTCGGCTAGTGCTTGAGACTCCGCTGAGCCATACCATTCGGCCCCCATTTGACCGGAACAAACCTGACCCCAATTCAACGATGAGAGTTCAACAGCGCGCACACTGACGCTCATTCCAAGCAAGGCCACCACGCAAAAGAGAAAGCAATTTTTCATGTTCGTTTCGTTTTAGAATCAGATTGCCTGATTAATCCATTGATAAAAGGCTACAATATTACGCTTTTTCGTCTTGTTGCTGCGGTAAAATTTCACCAAAAAAGGAGAAATTTTAATCATCGATCCATTTCGTTTTTCCTTCTGCGTGTATACGTTGTATGCGCTTTTACCCCTACCCAACAAAACTTACACCAACATCTTCCTTTCTCTCAATAGGCCAAAGAACCGGTCTTTGTAACTGTCCGATACCGGGATCAGTTCTTTGCCGATACGCAAACGGTTGCGTTCTATGTGTTCAATCTTTGAAATCGAAACAATGTACGAATGATGCACCCTTTGGAAATCAGCTTCAGGCAAGACATCCAGCACGTTTTTGAACGTCTGTAACGTCATAATATGCTTATCCACCGTATGTATCTGCAAATAATCCTTCATACCCTGAATATACAGGATATCCTTCAGCACCACCTTCTCAATACGGTACTCCGTTTTGACAAAAATAAATTCAGCAGAGGCATTGGACGAAACCTCCTTGTCAAGGTGACTATACACCTTTTCAACCGACTTGAGAAACCGCTCAAACGTGAACGGTTTCAACAGATAATCAGCCACATCCAACTCAAAACCCTTCAACGCATACGCATCATACGCAGACGTGATGATTACTTTTGACTTCAGTTGTATAGACTCCAGAAACTGGATGCCGGAAAGCCCTTTCATCCGGATGTCAAGAAAAATAAGATCTACAGGATTTTTTTTCAAAAAACCGATGGCGTCAACCGCATTCGAAAAACCCTCCAACAGATTCAGATAGTCCACCTGTCCGATAAAACCTTTGATTTTATTCAGGGCAAGTGGTTCATCTTCGATGGCTATGCAGTTAATGAGCATTGAGTTCAATTGTGAGGTTAACGTTATACACCGAATCAGCCGTACGAATTGACAACGTATGTTTCTTATCGTAAATCAAAGATAACCGTTTTCGGACATTTTCCAGACCAATACCGTGGCTTTTTTCTTTATCGGTATCAGACGGATTAAAGCGGTTCGAACACACAAAGGTCAACAGACCATGCTGAATATCAATACGTATAACAAGACCATTCTCAGCAGTCGAATCCACCGAATGCTTAAATGCGTTCTCCACAAAAGGAATCAAAATCATCGGAGCAATCGTTAACCCATGACAATCACCGTTGACAGCATAATGGAGAAAGCGCTCCGACTTTAACCTTAATTGCTGCAAGGCCAGATAATTACTCAGATAATCCAGCTCCTTCTGCAAATCTACAAAATCCGTCTGCGTATCGCTCAACATATAGCGCATGATGTCAGAGAGTTTTTCCAACGATTTTGAAGCCTTATCCCTGTCCTCATAGATCAGTGCATCAATGTTGTGCAGCGTATTATACAAAAAATGCGGATTGATCTGACTCTTTAATACAGCCAGTTTGCTGGACACATTTTCCTTTTCCAGCAGCAACACATCATTTTTCTTTTTAAACCAGTCAATAAAATACCTGAACAAACCACCGATCGTAGTCCAAAGGAAAAAAGAAGACAAAGGGGCAATACCGTAAGCAAAAGCCTTTTTTGAAAGCAAAAACAATGCCAGATACAGCACCAGGGCAGCGAAAACACCGATCGTTAAATATTTGCTCCTCCAGTTGATTTTCATCACAAATAAATATCCGACATAAAAAAACACGGGCATCATGAACGTTATAAACACATTAATATAACCATATTCAACAACCGCTAAATATCGAGATCCAAAAACCGGCGAAAGAAATCTTGTAGCAAACAAGACAATCCAAAAAACAATGTGCGCGTAAACAACAATCGACTTCTTCATAATGCTCAAATTTAAATGATATATCAGTCAAATGTCGACGATTTAAAAAAAAATACAAAATTTATTCTACCTCCCCCGGTATTGCATCGACACTTCCTTCAAAATCATCTATGAGTCAGAAATCGAAACGAACGGTTTCAAATCAGCTGGGCTATTACGGTTGATTCTTCCACATCCATTACGTAGAAAATACCCAGATTTTTTTTGGAAGACAACGTTTTTTGAGTAAATTCACTTAACAATCGCGTGACTCCAATAAAACAGACAAACATGATTCATGAAAGAATCTATCCGGTACAGAACCAACGACTGAGCCCATACATCAAACATTTTTTAGTACTGGATTTCAGCGATTTGGATGCACCGAACAGGGGCGTAAAAGTGCCACCCCTGGGATTTCCGGTGCTACAATTTCATTTTGGAGAAAAAAACAATTTTTACAGACATCGTCATTTTACCTCCCAACCAGTTTTTATCGGACAATGTAGCCGACACATCACGCTGCACCCAGCAAAAGGGACAAAATTAATGGGTGTCAATTTCAAACCTTACGGCCTTTTTAATTTGCTGGGCATATCACCGGCTGCTTTTAAGGACAGCGGAATTGAAAGCCGCTTATTCTTTTCTGAAGAGGCGATTAACCATATTGTTGGGCTCTTGCAGGAAAACAAGATAGAGGCCGGCATTGTAGCCATTGAAACCTTGTTGTTGCATCATCAAAAGTCGGAGATCCAGGCGCATCACTATTTTGATACCCTTGTTGACAGGATCGAACAGGAAAACGGATTGATTGACTATGGGAGCCTATTGGGTAAAACAGTCTCCCGACGTACCCTTCAACGCTATTTTCATGAAGTGATCGGCCTGTCTCCCAAATTATTTTGCCAAATACTAAGACACAAATTTATTGTCGGTTTACTCTATAAAAATCCAAACATGACATGGAGCGATTTACAGTTGAACGGCTTTTATTATGACATGGCACATTTTAGCAAAGACTTTCACCTATTTTCCGGTTTACCTCCAAAACAGTACCTGACAATGAAAAACAGTTTTGCCTCGACCTTGCTCAAGCTAGAACTCTAATTTAACTACGACGTTTTTTTTCTGTCGCCTTTTTACATATCAATATCCGTTCATTGGGGTTCTTTTGTATTAAAATGATCAAATGAAACCATTCAAAGCACTGATGATTCTTTTGTTTCCAGCAATCGCCGTTTTTCAGTTTCCACTCGTAGCACAGGCAAATTACGATTACTATGCTCGATCTGCTGCCATGAAGTACAACGACAAAACAGTAACACCGACTACTGACATGGTTGGATTGGGACAATATTTATACATAAGCGGATATACCAGTGAAGGCAATTACTTATTTCGATTCAACACAGACAGCACAAGCTTTGAACGAATACCGACGGAAAGCACCGGTTTAGAGGGCGCACACATCATCGGCCTCGACTCGCTCGATGCAGATCACCTTTGGATACTCACCAATACAACGTATGATCTCTACAAGCTGAATATCAACACGTATGAAGTCCAGCTTATCTGTGACTCCATAGCCAATACGTACAGAAGTATCCAATTACATGAAGGACAGTTGTTTTTTACGAAGTATACCGCTGACAACGGTACTGAATTATGGCATTGCGATGCGACAGGGCAAAATCCCGGAATTTACGTCGACCTGAATCCGGGGACCAACGCATCCGGCTACCCGAAGAGTTCAAATCCTCAGAAGTTTTTTGTTTATAGCGGGCGGTTATGGTTTGAGGCCTTTGACCAGACATATCACAGCAATTATTATTCGACAGACGGCTCCGATGTACCTGTAACTCATTTTTCATTGAATGACATGAGTAACGATTATTATCTTATCAACAAAACGGATGAGGTCGTCTGGAAGAATCAATTTTATTTTGCCGCGGGCAAAAGCAACGAGACAGGCGGGAAGATGTATTTGTTTGCATCCAATTCTTCGCTGAATGGCTGTCAGACAGTGGCACAATTGCCATTATCAACCATTACGGACATCGCAGTCATCCATGATCAGTTGTGGATGATTGGCAATCCTACGGATGTGACCGGATCCTCGGAGCTTCTCGTGTACGATGGAGATACGGCCCGTATAATTCAGATCACACCCAATAAGGCTTCCTATTTTAACAACATGGTGGAAGTCAATGGCAAATCATTGGTATTTGGACGAGATAGTCGGTATAATTCTGCCGCATATGGACACGTACTATATCAAATTGACAGCGCTTATAGTGCTGTCAAACAAAACATGTTCAATGCACCCGGCAATCCTCTGTTATGGCCGACCAGTTTTCAGAAGCCTATTCACGTGCATCGTGATCAACTGCATCTTACGGCATGGAGCCGCATGGTTGCTTTAGAAAACTTCATTCATGTCGAGGGACTGATTCTTTCAACAGACACCCTCCATCTAACCGTCGGACAACGGGTGAAACTCAAGGCTACGGTGTACCCGATCAACGCAACGTTTCAGGATGTATACTATCAATCGTCCAACGATTATTCCGCCAGCGTTGATGCTTCGGGTTGGGTGGAGGCAATAAGGAAAGGATCATCGGAAATAACAGTATACGATGCGATGTATGCGCATTCCCTTTCCTGCCAGGTCTATGTCAACGACAGCATTGCGGCTGCACTCCCCGAAACCCCGACCGAGGATGATTTGATTGTCTATAATGCTGATCAACATGTTTTACAGGTAAACTGTGACGAAATGCCGTTGTTATGCCTTTACAACCTAACCGGAACCGTCGTGTTGCGTTCAAGGGGCAACTCGATCAACTTAGAAAGCATCCCCAAGGGCCTATATTTTGTTCAAGCGAATTTCCAGAAGCGTCCTGTACTTTTTCAAAAAATTTGGCGATAGCATTTCCACGGTTTGTAATACGGAAATAGTTGAAGGTTATGGATGGGATCTATCCGTAGCTCTTTACCTTCCCACCTTTTTCAAGAAGTCACTCAACCCGCAAACTTCCACATCCTTTTTATATGGATAAGAGGCTGATACGGGAGAAACAATATATGTTTTATCCGGCTTAATGGTTTCTATAGAACTCCAAAAGCCTTTGGTGACCTGTGGTGCCGATGAGGCTTTGCATTCTACTGCTATCATTCGGGAACCACTCTCAATAAGCAAATCTAACTCATCCCCTGTAGCACTACGGTAAAAAGAAAACTTGCAATCTTTCAATGAAGAAATAATATTTTCAATTACAAATCCTTCCCAAGATGACCCAAAAACAGGGTTACCCATTAGAGAATTGAAATCATCTACCTGCAGCAGTCGATGTAATAACCCGCTATCCCGTACATAAATCTTGGGAGATTTCACCAAACGCTTCTTAACATTCTTCTCATAGGGTGATAATGAACGGACAATAAAGGTTTGCTCCATTAAGTCGATATATCGGCGAATCGTTTGATAGGTTACACCTAACGATTCTCCCAATTTGGACGAATTAAAAAGTTGCCCTTGATTATGTGCACACATAGTCAGCAAGCGACGAAGTTGCAATGCCGGAATTTTAAATCCGAGTTGTGGAATATCCCGTTCCACATATGTTCGAAGGAAATTTTCTCTCCAAAGTATGCTCCCCTGATCTGAAAATGCAAGATAACTATCAGGATACCCTCCGCGAAACCATAACGTATTCAACTCAAAATTTGCATTCTGTTCAACCTCTTCAATCGTAAACGGAGTAAGTTCAATAAGTCCGACTCTTCCGGCCAACGATTCTGACGTTTTCTGTATAAGGTCTTGAGAAGCAGAACCAAGCAAAATGAATCGCCCTGGACGACGGTTACGATCTATCTCACTTCGCAATACAGAAAAAAGTTCCGGTACTAACTGAATCTCGTCCAAGCATATTGTCACATCCGGATTCGCTTGGAAGAATAACATAGGTTCTCTCAGCTTATTCAGGTCATCCAAATTCTGAAGGTCTAAATATAGATAGGCATCTGAATTTTGATAGAGCATTTTCACCAAGGTGGACTTTCCGCATTGCCTTGGGCCTAAAATGGCAACCGCAGGAAATATGCTTAGATTCTCTTTTACAAACGCTTCAATATTTCTATCAATCATTTTTTGCATATCATAAATACAATTTCTATTTTGCACAAATATAGCTATTGCATTTGAAACAACCAAAAAAGAACGATATTTTGGTTCTGAGTAACGTACCCCATTGAACGTACTGCGTGCGAAGATGAACGCGGCTCCCTGGCTAATGCCACCAGATTCTCGTTGATATCATCCGAAAGAACCCAACGCGATGATATGAGGAAAATCGGGTACTTTTGGAAAACGTTTAAAAAATGCGACCCGCGGGGGCGGGCTTAGTTCAACATAACATTTATAATAATTGCCGAATCCATGCTGATCGCGGAATTCTCAGTCCGCAACAACCTTTGTGTGGCTCGACAGGAAAGCAACCCGTAATCGATAACCAAATTTATTTCCGTACAATATGCCTCATACTAAAGGACAAAAAATCAATATAAAATAAAGTGTAAAATGACACAAGAATAAATATATCCATTTGACGAAAATATAAAACCAGTTGAAGATCTGACTTCATGGGAAGACGACCAAGCAGAAGTTCCACCGACTGAATTTCCTAACAAATGATGAATATCAATTATCAGAGTCAGAAGATATAGAACCTAAAATATCCGGTAAAACAGTTTCTGCTATCAAGTCAAAAAATAAGACCATTTATGAACGGGTTGAAAATCTTACTATTCCCATTACGGTATATAAGATGTGATTATGAAAAGAAGACTCACATGGACTACCTATTCACAATCTTTCACAGGTTGAATTCAGGGGGGTCAAAGCTTAATAATCAGGAAATCAGAAACTGTATTTACAATGGAAAGTCTAACTCTTTCCTTAAAAGTACAGCAAAATATCCGAATTACAGGAAGCTATTTAATATTGATGATGACAAGTTGAATGTGTAGGTTTACTTTCGTCCACTGTTTGTAATACGGAAATAGTTGAAGGAAACATCAAAGGGTGTGTCTAACTTGGTCACATCCGGGTTGAAGTAATACACGTTTTTCATACTCGTTATTATCACCCCATCGCATGCAATCAAGCCTGCCTTGATGTCCTTTAGTAGCACATCGGCGACACCCAATTCGTTGAAGAGACCACCATCGAGCGCGTAGTAGGCAGTGTATCGGCTTCCCTTTTTCTCCAATTTAAGTACCAAGGGATCGGTTCCGGTGATTTCTTTTGGAACATTAAAGGAGGCTGCCGACATAGCGATGCCGTTTTCTTCTACAATGAGATCAATTGTCCCCGGTTGTATTTGCAGTGCTCCATTTTGATTCCTTCGTTGATTGGTCGTTTTCGTAACGGCTCTCAGCATCAGTTTTACAAAGTTATTTTCGTCCTGCAAAGCCAATATCCCTGCGTTTTCAGGCTGAGAGGGCGTACGCGAAAAGAACAATTCGGTTTCGATCACCCAATCGTTGTTTGCACTTTGCAACAGTATGTTTTTTGCATTGTTGCTCGCTTCAGACACATCACCGACTTCACTGGTCATCGTAAGCATACCCGGATTTTCAGACAAATTGTAGGTCGCCTTATTTTCTCTTATCCATTGCCATTGTTTGCCCACTGAATTTTCAAGAAATTCATCACTGACGGACTGAACGTCAAAATTAAAATAATACGTATTCTTTTCAAAGGTCATCTCATCCACAAAGGTGACGATGGTCGTACCCGGTATTCCGTTTGCCTGCGCCACATCCACTACAATCTCAGCGCTCAATGCAGTCGCAGTAATCACAGGAAGCGCTGCATTCTTCTTGAGAAGAAAACTGTATGCTTTCACGTCTTTGTCGAAATCCTTCATTTCCTTCCCTCCCACTTGAATGGATCCTGGAGTAAGGTCAGGCATCACTTTGACCGGATAACTACTTGATTTCGTAACACCGTCAACCGTTACATACGCAAAGATGGTTGCCACACCGGGGCGGTTGGCCGTTACGTTGCCCTCCGAATCTACATCTGCAACCTGAACGTTGTTGCTCTTGTAGCGAACCGTAGCCTTTTTTATATCATAAAAACGATCGTCGGACATCGAAGCGGACACATTCGTCTGCAAGGTTTCCCCTGGTCTTAAGACGGATTGATCACCTGCCGCAACAACGGTCGATAAAACCGTTTTGTATGCCCCACGCATCGTTGCTGTAACCTGTCCTTTTATGTCTTTGGATGAAGCGCCAATCTCGAACACATAGGTACCCTGATCGAACGTAATCCGTTTGTTTTCGATATCCCAGAACCAAAGATCCGAACAATCCACATCGATTGAAACGGTTCTTGTTTGTCCACGTGGGATCGTCACGCGTTTGAAACCCTTCAATCGTTTAATGGGGCGTTCAAGAGAAGCCGGGCTTTCCGGCGTTTTTACATAGACTTGCACCACTTCATCGCCATCCACATCACCTGTATTTTTAACATCAACCGTTAGAGTGATTAAATCGTTGGGTGTGATGCTTTTTTTACAAATCGTAAAATTGCTATACGCAAACGTGGTATACGACAAGCCATAACCAAATTCGTAGGATACATCTTTGTTGAAATACATATACGTTCTTCCATTCTTGCCACGTCCACTCCTTAACGTATAGTCGTTAAAATCGGGAAGATCGCTGAGCGATTTATACCAGGTTACACTGGTTTTGCCTCCAGGGTTTACTTCACCAAAGAGAATTTTTGCCATGGCTGCTCCCTGTGCTTGACCATTGTACCCGGTAAAGAGGATCCCTTTAATGTTCGGATTGTTTTTGAAGGCCTCCACTTCAACCATACCCATACCCTGAATCACCAGAATGGTATGGGCATTCACAGCAGCGACGGCTTCAATGAGCTCGTTCTGATTGCCGGGCAGTTTTAATGAGAATCGGTCAGATTCTTCCCGTCCGGTGGACTGATCGGTGCCAACAAATAAAATGGCTGCATCCGAAGTGGCTGCCAAATCGATGATTTCTTGATCAATGGAAGGCACTTCTGCTTCGCGGTAAACAAAAACAAGGGTTTGGTTGCCGGTGATGCCCAATGTATTGATTTTGACCGGGACCTGTCTTGATCGGCCAAAACCACCCCGACCTTGTTGCGTATTGGCAATTGTTTGAGAAGCAAGAATGTTGCCGTTGACAGAACCCACACGCACTTCGATGGTTCCACCCAGTCCTGAAACCGTCATATTGAATCGAATCGAATCTACGTCGGTGATATCCACGTTATGATAGGCTGTCCAGTCACCATCTTTAATACCCATCACGGATACCCCGCCAAATCTTGCCGAAGTAATTAGACCACCGGATGACGCATCAAATTTTGTTGCATCAAAGGTCTGTTCGTTGCCACTTTTGGTGATGGTTGAAAAGCCAATCATGGTGAAGAAATCCGTTCTTTTTGAGGTGTTGCCGCCCGATCGTGTGACCAATTCGATTGCCAGGTTATTTTCTGCAATATACGTTTTGAGTCCATCCAATGGAGTTACTTTATAGGCAGCTTCTACTTCTCCCGAATAATCACCCAATTCAATTTTGTCTGCCTGCGATCCAAGAATGGCGATCTTCTTCAGGGTAGCAGCATTCAGAGGCAATGCCTTTCTATTGGTATTGGGAAGGGCCTCATTCTTCAGAAGAACCGGTGTTTTCGTGGCAATTTCAAGCGCAAGCGCGTGGTGCGATGGATCGTTGATGATGCTTGGTCTGATACCGGCATAAGGCACCTTGTTCTGAGGGTCAAATTCGCCCAATCGCATTCGTATGGTAAAAATATTAATTAAGGCTCTGTCGATATCGGCTTCTGTAATGAGTCCCCGATTGAGCGCATCGATGGCATTGGTTTGATACACGCTGCCACAATCACAGTCAACACCGGAGATTAGCCCCATCGATGTCGCTTCCTCGCCATTTTTCGCAAAATGATGACCACCGATGAGATCGGAGATCGCTCCGCAATCGCCGGTTACGTATCCATCCATCCCATACGTTCTACGAGCAATGGAATCCACATAAAATGTACTGGCAGACACAGGAATGCCATTGACCGCACTATAAGCGGTCATAATTGAAGGAAGATTGTCTTTTTGGATCAGATATTTATACGGGTAAAGATAAAACTCCCTCGTATCTCGGTCATCCATGTCGGCACTACCAGAATGTCGATTAAACTCGGTATTGTTTGCAAAAAAATGCTTTCCGCAGGGTACTGTTTTTAGGTACGTTGGGTCGTCGCCCATGAGTCCGCGAATAAAGGCACTACCGATTTTAGAAACAAGAAAAGGGTCTTCACCAAAGGTTTCGGCGGTGCGCCCCCATCGCGGATCTCTGGTTGGCTCAATGACCGGCGACCAGTAGGTTAGCGTGAAGATGTAGTTGAAGTTAAAACCTCTGGCTTCATCGGCAATGACATCCGTTTCGCGTTTGATAAGATCCGGATCCCAGGAACATCCAACAGCAATACTATTGGGGAAAGAGGTCGCTGTCATACCGCTGTTATCGTTTCGACCCATCACTCCATGCAGTGCTTCGCCCCACACATCGTATTTTTTCACGCCCAAACGGGGAATGGGCGGCATGGTATTGCCCAATTGACTTTGTTTTTCCTCAAGAGTCATTCTCGAAACCAGATCAACCGATCGTTCCTTAAAAGAGTATGCCGTATTCAGGTATATGGGGGTATTATGATTCTCGCTTTTCGCTACAAAAGACAACAAGGCAAAACTGCTTATAAGGCAAAGCAGGGCGATTCGGTTTTTCATCACGTTCGGTATTTTCGATTTAATAAGGTTCTCTTCCGGACAAATATAAGCAATATCTGCCAACAAAAAGAAGGCACCTTAAAAATCACTTTCAAGATGCCTTAAACAAAACCTTGCCCCTTTAGGGCATCGGGGACCCTTCGAACCATCGATTCCAAATGGTGTTGAAGGTTGCATCCGCTTTCATGGCATCCAGGTGTTGTTGCCATTGCTCAACCGTACTGGCTGGTGTATTGAGCGAAAAGGCGATGTAATCCTTTAAATTGGACGCTTGCATGTGTTGGGTCAGATGGCTCAGGGGCACTTCACTGATATCGGCAAGCCATTTCACATCCAAATCCGTCATCAGGAGTGCCTGGACCTCACCGTTCAGCAGTTGCTCAAACGCCTCCATGGATGTTTGCGAAGTGGCAACAATGTTTTTGAAACCATTGTTAACCAGATAATCATAGGTAAACCAGTCCTCAGGGGTGGCGATGGATTGCAGGGCTTTTGCCTGATCCATGGTTTCAATGGTCAAGCCGGAAGACGCCAGTGTATAAAAATAGCTTCTGCTGGTCGAAATCGGTCCAACCCATTGAAACAGGTTTTCGCGTTCGGGTGTACGGGTGGTGTTAAAGATGGCGCTGTTTGGCAAGTACTGCACGATGGCGTAAGCATCAATCCAAAGGCTCATGTTGATTTTGTTCACATGCCCGGTTCGTGCCTGAATTTCGTTCACAATATCCACAGAAGAGCCTTCCACTTTACGTGTTGTATCCAGACCTGTCATATAGCTGAAGGGTGGACTGGCTTCTGTATAAATCTGAAGGGTTCCCGGCATGTAATCGGAAGGCATAATTGGTATATATTTTCTCATGATGGCAATGGACCGTTGATTCTTAATCATGGCTTCGATGGCCTTTTGCGTTTGGTTGACTACCGCATCGCTTACGTCTTTAGAAAAGGCGATGTAATTGTACACCGTGCGGAAACGTGTCACGGTCTGAACCTGTTCCATGAAATACCCTGAAGGGAGCGACAAGGCCAAATGGAAGAAGTCGCTGGCGATAAAATGCACGGTACCATCCATAAAGGCCGTCAAGGCTTGATCATAGGTGTCGTAGTAGGTCAAGTTTTCAAATCCAAGCCCCTCAAGGGTGGTTGTTTCCATCCAGCTTCTGACCACGGCAATGGAGGGCAACAGTTTGCAGGCATCAATGTGCAGAGGATAGACATGCCCTGAGTTGCCATTTTCAAAGATGGCATAAATGGACTGACTCGTTGGACCTGCCCATTTGAAAAGATCTTTGCGTTCGGGGGTATAGGCCGTTGACATCAGTGCTTTGTTGGGGCCGGATAAAGTGGCATTGTAGGCACTTTGCCAGGATTCAGACAGGCTCATCTCAACGTTTACCCCTGCCTGTTGCAGGGCCTCAGCGGCCAAATCGGCATCAATACCGGCTATTTTTCCTTCCTGCTCAATCAGGTTTGGTATAAATTGGACACCGTAAACTTGAATGGTCGTTTTCGGTTCATCTTCGTTTGTACAGTTGTTCAAGACAAAGAAGGTGGCAAGAAAAAATAACAAGGTGGTTAACTGTCGTAATCGATTGATCATGGCTGATTGATTTTGATTTATTTCTTAATGATTTTTCCTTTAAAAACGTTTCCATCGAACGATAACGTATAAACATAAACCCCACGCCGAAGGCTTGCCACGTTGATTGCTTCTGCATCGTCCACCCGCTTTGAAAACACTTTTTGCCCCTGAGCATTGAATAATTCAAAGACACAGGGTTTCTGGGTGTTATTCAATTGAAAGGAAAGCTGGTCGGTGAAGATGCTTGGATAGACCAGTGGACGTTGTCCTTCTTGCTCTGTATCGATGGAAGAGACAGAATGCATTGAGTAATAATACGTGCGTTTGATGATATAGGGTGGCCCGGCGTCGTAATAGTAAGCGGTGGCTTCCTCAATCAACTTCTCACCGGATTCATTGTAGGTATATCTGGTATCATAACTTGTTACAAACGTTCCACTTTGCACATCGAGTATAGAAAAGGTCGTAAGCAGGACATTTCCATGCGTATCATAAGCCGTTTCCCGTTTGTTGTACAACACCAATCGTCCTTCATCCTTTCGTTCCCAGTGCTCAATCAGTATTTCGCGGTTGTTGAGATCATACGTAAAGGTGTCTTTTGTAGTGGTATACCAGGTCTTTGAAAGGGTATCCAACAACAACAGCTGGTCGTTTAATACGTTCCCATGCGCATTATACAAGATAGCTTGTTTAGAAACGACCACCCATCCGTTTTCTTCCATGTCCCACTCGGCTTTAAGGATCTCTGTTACAACTTCCTGATCGTTGTATCGGTTTTCCGTTTTACCTTTGTTTACCCATTGATTGGATGATACATCCCACGCTTTGGTGACAACCGAGGTCAACTGTCCATTGGCGTCGTAACCCGACTCAACCAAATCCCCCTGACCTTTCCATTGGTTGATTCCGCTGTCCCAGATGTAGTAGCTTCTGAGCGTTTGTTGTCCTTGCTCATTGTATGCATTTTCGTACATGAAACTGCCGGTCTTAAACACCCAAGAACTGCTTTCAACATCATAAAACGACGCATTATACAGTGTCTGTTTTTCATTTGCGTCAAAATTGATTTCGTTTTGATGATGAATTACCCACGTTGCATTGTCATTGTCATACGTATAGTTGATCGAAATAAGGATGTGCATGCCCGTTTCCGTGTAAGCATGAGTGCTTTCTGTTTTGCTGATGTAAACCCATTCATTGGTTTCAGCATTCCACACATAGTCAACGTATAAAACGAGCGCACCTTCCGAATCATAGCTCAATTCCGATTTGCGTTCTTGCTTCCACTGTCCTGTTTGATTATCCCAGCGATCTTTGATCAGCATCGACAACCGACCACTGGCATTAAAGGTTGAATCCAACCGTTGTCTGCCCTTCCAGGCTTCAGTACCCGTGTCCCAGTAATACCAACTGTACTGTTCAGTAAGCCCATCGGAACCATAGGTCCAGGCTTCCTTATCGCCATTGTAGATGTCCCCTTGATAGGTTTCCAGATACACCAGACTATCAAGCAGTTCGCGCTCGACCGGTGCGGCCCTCTGAGGAACAGCAACCGGTATCTGTGCACTGAGTGGGTTGAACAAGATCGTTGTACTAAATAAGCCAAGGACCGCGGCAAGCATAATGAACGGATCGCGAAATTTTCTGTTCATGATATTGCATTTAAAGTTTGTCTGGCGAATGTACATGGATTTGTGTCAGAATGCGTTTCAATTTTACAATTCTCGTGATTTGTTTTTACAGATTTATGCACAATCACATCCTACGTTTTGTATATTTGCAGCTTTAAAAAAATATGCACGCTCTATACCTTGCCACCGTCTTTGCCGGTGCACTCATATGCCTGCTCACTTCGCTACTTCTTTTTGCCCGTCGAAAGGCAGGTGAACGTTCCCGTGTGCTTTTGGCCGTGATTGTTTTCTTTTCAGTTTTCAACTACCTGCCCCGCTTCATCGATCTTTGCAATGGCGAAATCCCTGAAGGCGTCATTTCCGTAAAACTGCTGCTGGTGGCCTACTTCATGGTGATCTCTTACATTCTGTACCCCCTGGAGATTATTTCACCAGGCTGGCTCAACGTCAAACGCATCCTCGTGCTTTATGCTTCATGGCTGATCCTTTTGGGAGTCTACATCAGTAGTCGGTTTGCGGGCATAACCTATGGGACCTACGCATCGATATCGGAGATGATTCCACACGTGGCTCAATTTGATGTGTTGTTTCGTCTGATTATTTGCGTTTTAATTTTCAGCCCCATTCTTGCGGTATTTTTCCTTCGCCGCAGCAAACATTACACCAATTCAGACACTGTATGGATTCGAAAATACGTACTCGCCTTTTTGTTCAATATTCTGGCGTATATGATCGTTTTGATCTTCAATCACCCGTACATGAATATACTGTATTATTATGTAAGTGTCGGGTGTAGCCTATACATTGTTTACATGGAATTATTCGATCGCCTCATCATTCCAACCGAAACCATGCCCTCCGATTTCTCGGTGATTCCAGGACCGCCGAAATCAACGACCAGCCTTCACTGCAATACCAGTCATTCGGATCTAATCGAACGATTGAATGCACATATTCACGCAAACAAAGCCTGGCGAAATCCGGATCTAAACCTGAACGCCTTAGCATCGGCCCTCTACACCAACCGAACAACGCTTGCTCAGGCCATGCAGGCAAACGGTTACGAGAACTACACCCTCTACATCAACAAGTTGCGGGTCGACGATTTTTTGACACAAATGAAAACGGGGCAATGGGACAATTTTCAAGATGTCTTTTTTTATGTAGGGTTTCGTTCCAGAGCGACGGCTTTACGCAACTTCAGACGAATAACGGGTAAAACGCCATCCGAGTTTTTTACTCAACACACACCTTAGATGCAAGATTAAAACGTCAGTACTTTATCGCTGTCTACTACCCAATCTGCCAAGAAACTTCATGTCCTTTCTTCTTTAATGTGTCTGCAAGACGCAAACCGTTCCATCTTCACATGCTCATTTAAAACTTGAAATTAAAGTTGCCGGCAGGCATGCTGGAACCCATAAAAAAGACAGTCGTTGCCGAAAGTGCCATTCCGATCCCTAGAAGGATGATAAAAAGGCCCAACCATCGGGTCACTTTATTCAACGCTTCAGCTTTACTCTGCTCGGTGACCTCACTCGGCATCGATTTGCGAGTAAGCAAGGACAACAGCGCATCCAGGTGATTCTTTATGAGTACACCGATGAGGATTAAGATTCCGGATTTTGCCAACGCAACCAAGAAGGAAATAAAAAGGATGAATCTCATAGCATTTGATTATTAGATATAACGGTTTTTAAATATTCTCCAAATATAAGTATAAAAACGAAAAACAAAGTAAGATTGCGCATTGTTTTATTTCGAAACTACTCGTTGTTTCATAACAAAACTATCTATATCTTTGCCTACAAATACATCAGACATGGAACCATCAATAAACAACGTAGAGTTGGGAAAACGGATTGCTCAACTACGCAACATTAAAAGTCTGACCCAGGAAGAATTAGCTTCACGAATAGCGATCTCAAGACCTTCTCTTGTACAAATTGAAAAAGGTTCAAGAAATATCAAAGTTACTGAATTAAAAGCGCTTTCGGAAGTTTTAGATTTTTCCTTGGATGAGATCATGTCTAAAATATTTACACGAACCCTTTCTAACAAGCTACAAGAGCCAGAAAGCAACCATCAGGATATTCGTATTTCCCTATCAGAATTAAACCTAAACAAATTCAAAAATTTAATCCTGTACATTCTCGAACGATGCGGGGGCAAACCGAATGTAGGTGAAACGGTGCTGTATAAGTTGTTGTATTTTTCGGATTTCAATTATTACGAGCTTTACGAGGAGCATCTTTCCGGAGCTTGCTACAAGAGAATGCCCCACGGCCCCGTACCCGTTTCCGCAGATGTCATTTTAAAAAAAATGATTGACGAAAACCAGTTAAAGACACTAAAAACAGACTATTTTGGATTTCCTCAGAAACGGTACATTCCGCTTGTGAAAGCGAATCTTAAACTCTTTAATGGTGCTGAAATTGAAACGATCGACAAAGTCATTGATTCATTGAGCAACATGAGTGCTGCAGAAATTAGCCGTTACGTGCATGAAGACATGCCCTGGAAAGCGTCAAAAGAAATGGATTCCATTGACTACGAATTGGCTTTCTACAGAAAAGCCCCCTATTCCGTACGAACATACAACGAATCGGAAGGCAATGATTAAGATCGAACACTTGCCCGAATTCGAAAAAGACGTAAAGACTTTACGAAAGAAGTACAAAACCATTGATGAAGATATCCTCGTTGTTGAGAAGGTTTTAAGCATAGAACCCACTACACATCCGCCTTTTAGTGTTCAAATAGCCGACTTGGGTATTCAAACCTGTGTGATCAAAATTCGCAAAATTGCGAGCAAATCGTTCAAAGGCAGAGGCGCAATGAGCGGATTCCGACTTATCTATGCCTATTTTGAGAAAGAAAAGAGAATCGTTCTTATAGAAATCTATCACAAATGCACCCAAGAGCGAGAAGACTCGAATCGGATTCTACGGAACTTTGTATAGAATGATGGCTTTATGAAACAAACCCGAAGCTGCGGCATGCTCATACGCATGCCGCCTTCACCCGTTACACAATCCATTGCATTCAATCACGATTCTTTTTCCGAGTATTCCGCAAGCTCGCGCTCGCCTCCGTCTGCAAACGAATAGCACTCATCGTGCTGGCTTAGGTCGAGACCGATGCGTTCGCTTTTTTCTGAAACCCGCATCACGATCATTTTGTTGGTCAGCCAATATAGTCCCAGACTCACCACAAACGAGTAGGCAATTACAAGCAAAATAGCCAGCAGATACATGGCTGCCGTTTTGGCATCCCCTCCTTCGATCATCACTCCAACAAAGATTCCGGTCAGCACCGTACCCATAATCCCTCCCACTCCGTGTGTCGGGAAAACATCCAAGGCATCGTCGATGCTGGAACGACCGCGCCAATGTACGGCGATGTTACACAAAATCGTCACAATAAAGGCAATTGCGATGCTATGACCGACGGAAACATATCCCGCCATTGGAGTAATGGCAACCAAACCCACGACCGCACCAATGGAAGCACCCATAGCCGATGGCTTACGTCCCCTTAGACTGTCAAAAACAACCCATACCAGCATGGCGGTTGCCGAAGCGGTATTGGTATTTAAAAAAGCTTTGACCGCAACCCCGTCTGCTGCAAGTGAGGATCCGGCATTGAAACCAAACCAACCCAACCAAAGCATGGCTGCACCCAACATAACAAACGGAATGTTTGCAGGTCCCTGCGGTTTGTCAAACGCTTCATTCTGCCGACGTCCCAAAAACAAGGCTCCTGCGAGTGCTGCAACACCCGAGGAAGCATGCACCACAATACCCCCGGCAAAATCCTTAATTTCCACACCGGTTCCAAAAAAATCTTTGAACAAACCATCGGGATGCCAAGTACAATGCGCCAAGGGGCAATATACAAACAGACAAAACAAGGCCATAAAAACCATGTAACTTGAAAAACGTACCCGTTCCGCAAACGAACCCGTGATCAACGAAGGCGTAATGATGGCAAATTTCATTTGAAAAAGTGCGAAAAGCGCAAAAGGAATCGTCGCTGCAAAGGCTTCATTGGGCGCAAGACCTACGTTGCGAAACATAAAAAACGACGCCGGATTTCCAATGATTCCCAGCCCTCCCACATCATCGCCAAAGGCAAGACTGAAACCGACAACGACCCAAAGAACACTGATCACCCCCATCGCGATGAAGCTTTGAAGCATGGTCGAAATTACATTTTTCTTTCGCACCATCCCACAATAGAAAAAGGACAAACCGGGTGTCATCATCAAGACAAAAATGGTGGCAGTGATCATCCAAGCCATATCGGCCTTATCCAACTGGGCCAACACTTCCGGGGTAGGCTTCCATTGCGCTCCTTCCGGTAGCACGACACCCAACACCGATACGATGACGAGAATCGCCATCAAAATAATCCATCGTTTTTTCATAAATAATCGAGCTTCTTTCGTTTTTATCATTTCGTCGCAAAAATACACTTTTTACAAACACTACAAAAGCCCAAAATGGATTTATTTCATCTTTATGTCACCAATACACGCATTTATATCTCCTTTTGATATCTTTCACTCATTAATCAGACTACTCGCAAAAAAGATTTTATACGTAACGGTTTCAGGCTCGTTGCTCCAACCTCCTTCAAGTCATCCAACGTAATCACAACGTATTCTATGGTAGCATGTTTGATTGATTCATGAAACTGAGTAGCACAAACCGGAAAGGAAATCGCTACAAAAAAATGGATTAAACCCTGAGTGTTTGGGCAATGGCATCGCGCAAGTCGCGATGCACCTGTTGTTCATCGGCAAACTGCTTCCATTGTTGCACCGCTTTCAGAACTTCATCAATTACATCCGATGCAGGGCTAAGCTCCCATGCACCACCTTGCCTCAATAAGAAGGAGAAATCCTTTATTTTTTTCGAACCCGTTGTCGCTTCGCTTTTTGCGCCTCAAGCAGCACCAACGGCCGAATGGATTCTTTTATTTCAAAAGCCTCAAAAACATTCAATTGATCCAAAACCCTTAAAACTTGCATCAATGTAGCTCTTCCTGTGTTTTGTGTTGCTCCATACGATGATGCCGAACAAAAGCGCCAATCCGCTTAGCCAACGCCTCATCCGTCATTGAGAGCATATATTTGAATGGTATTTCAGTCATAATATACACCAAAATTCCGTATTTTCATATGATTTTGAGTCGTTCGGATGCCAAAATAACCCTTTTTATACGGAACCTCATCCATGCAATCAAAGATGCGCTGCCCGTTCATCCAATAACTGACTCGATTGCCCTCCATGCAAATCTCAACGCGATGCCATGTATTGGGGCGAATCAAATGCGCAGAATCCGTGTATTCCTGTATGATCTCCGGTCGTTTTCCTTCCTGCTGAAACGCCTCAAAATCACCATTGTATCGCCGGAAACGCGTGGTTGAATTGTGGTTACCGCCATAACCCACGTAATACATATTCAAACTGTAATACCGGCCAAACACACCCGCACGCCAGGCAGTACGGGCAAAAAAATCCTCGGGATGCGCCGGATCCTGCGCCATCCAAAAACAATTCAAATCGCTTACCCGATCATACGATCCTCCCTCATCGACGAGCAGCGCCTCAAACGAAATGCGCACATCGCCCTCCAACGGCCGCTTGTACCATAAGGTAAGTCCCTTGGGAGCAACCACATCCAATCGCTTGTCTTCCACCCGAATGCGCGTCGAATCAGAACTGGATTCAACGACCCAATCCTTCAATCCGTTGCTGAAATCATCGTGATAGAGCCTTTGCCCATTGGGCAAGCCAAGGGTGTAACCCACATGCGGCGGTTGATTGTAACCCACATTCTGCCAAGCAACTCCCAAACGATACGTTGGATCTTCCATCAAACACGGCATTCGGAAATCGGTCGGCAAGACGGTCGTATAAATCCGCAATTCCGAATTGTCCGCCGTACGCCAGATCACCTCTTCGCGCCAATCGCCCAATAGATCGGCAGATAGACAAGGGGTTGCTTTGGTGCCATTGTTGGAGACACAACCCTCGGCCGTCAACAGATTGCGGGTTGTTTCTGCATTCCAATCCCATAGATCAATCCGGTTGCGGTCCAACAATTCACGGGTCAAATTCCCGTCCCACCAAACCAGAAAATTGGTACTTGAAGGTGTTTTCTGTGCAATCGTATTTCCTTTTACATCCCTCAATCCACCCGGGCCGCCCCAGTTTTCAAAACCCGGATGCCTGGGATCAATATCCGCAGCGACGCCCCGGCCCACATCCACACCCGGGCCGATGCCAAAAAGAACTTCTCCGGTTGCCGCATCAAACAGCGCCACTCCCGGCGTTTGCAATGCCACCGTTTTTCCTTCGTTCTCGTGCACACCAAATATTTCCAGTCCGGGACGACTCGGATCCATATCGGCCAAATGCAAGGCATCGCCATGCCGCAAACCCGTAGTATACAAACCCGTACCATCATCATCCAAGGTCATGGCACCCACACAAAACTCATCCTTTCCATCCCCATCCACATCGGCTACCGCGATGCTGTGGTTTCCCTGACCCGAATACGGATGGGAAGCATCCATCGAATCAAACACCCAACGGGAACGAAGTACTCCCTCCCGATAATCCCAGGCCGCTACCACCGTCCGTCCATACCAGCCACGCACAAACACGGCACTGGGACGCTGCCCATCCAAAAACGCAACACCGGCCGTGAAACGATCGGAACGGCCACCCGTCCCATCGTTGCCCCCGTTTCCGCCGCTGCCACCCCATCCGTCCAAGGGATAACGCGTAGGAATGTATTCGGCGGTAGCCAACGCCTGGCCCGTTACACCGTCAAACACCGTTAGATACTCGGGGCCATCCACAATCTTGCCGTACATCGGTGACTCCGGATCCAGCGTACGCCAATCCTTCGAAGCATCACCAAGTACCGTACCCAAACCATCCACCGTGCCATCGGCCGTTTTGCACAGCATCTCAGCCTTACCGTCTCCGTCAAAATCATACACCAAAAACTGTGTATAAGCAGCACCGGCCCGAATGTTTTTGCCCAAATTTATGCGCCACAACAGCGTTCCATCCATCTTGTAGGCATCCAAAATTTGCAGCCCGGTCAAGCCCTTTTGAGGCGGATTTCGGGTCATCGAAGGCTCCCATTTAAGGACAATTTCATAGCTCCCGTCACCGTCCAGATCTCCAACGGAGGCATCGTTTGCCGTATACGAATACGGTCGACCATCGACGGATCCATCCGGCGGAATCTGTAAGGGTACAGAAAGATACGGTTGTGCCGTACGTCCAACAATGGCAGCCTCTCCTTCCACAAAATAGGTGAGCGATCCGGTCGGCACCTCGATGGAATCCAAAAACCAGGTATGCCGGTCGATGGGTCTCTCGTTCAACTTGACCGGCTCTCCACCTTCCGCAGCCCGATATACATCAAATGTGATGGTGGACGGATCGCTTTCGAGCAAACGCCAACTCACAAAAACCGATCCATCCGCCTGGCGTACAGCAACCACGGCCCGGTTTAGCGACTCTTTTTGTCTTGCCGAAACCAAACCAGCAAGCAGCAACAAACCCACGACCCACATCATTCGATTCATCTCTTGTATATTTTGCCTCAAAAATACCGATAAGCATACAATATCCCTCAGTCTGTCAACAGAAACTTCAATCGATTTTGCAAATTGACAGCCGCCATTCCTCCGTCAATGTCAAGAAACAACAGGCTCAACCCAGGGTGCTCGCGTTTGAGCCGACGCTCAATGCCTTTTGCCACCACGTGATTGGCGATGCATCCAAAGGGTTGCACACAGACCACCCGGTATATGCCCTTCTTTACAAACTGAGCCACTTCGCCTGCAATCAACCAGCCCTCGCCAAACTGATGGGACAAATCGATCACCTGCTCCGCATCCCGGGCGATGGCAGCGATGTCCTCGCGGGCTGTATAGTAACGCGAGCACTGCATGATGCGGTCGAAACGAATCATTTTTGAATCGAAATACCGGCAAAGCCCGGCCAGCCCAGCACGCTTGATCCACCCCGTGTGTTCCAGGCCGTTTCGTGCATTGACACGCGCATTTACAAACATCTGCATAAAAAACGAACCCATCGAAGGCAGCACCACTTCCACGCCTTGATCCTGCAGCCACTGCGTCAGGTGCGCCTGTCCATACGAATTGTATTTCACAAAGATTTCTCCCAACAAGCCAATACGCTCGTACGTTCGATCCTCGATCACCTCAATGCGATTGAAATCGTCCACCGCCTCCTCCAACAAATTCGGCAACTGCTTGGCTTGTTTTGCTCGAATCAACTGCTCAGCCCTGTACAAATACGCATCAAAGACCTGCTTGCTATCCCCCTTGTTCCGCTCCCGTACGACAGAGGCGTTCAGCAACGTACCCATCGCATCCCCAAACAACAACCCATTCAGTGCTGCATGAAAGATCTTACGAAGCGGCAAACGAAAACCCGGTTGCCGGTTGTTGTGTACCCCGCCAAAGGCAATTGCGATCACAGGAATCTGACCGTAACCCGCATTTTTCAAGCCGTTCTTGATGTGTGCAATGTAATTGGTCGCCCGGCATTGACCCCCCGTTTGTGTGATGGCCACAGCCAGTTGATCCAGCGGATATCGACCGGTTTGTATCTCGGCAATCAGGTCACCCAAGACCAGGGTAGCCGGATAACAAACCTCATTGTTGCCATACATCAGACCTACATCGGCAGACTTTTTGGAGGTTTTGGGGCAGTTGACAAAGGTATACCCGGCCAAGGATGCGATGGCCGGAATCATGGGCGACAAAAAATCGGTAAACCAGGGGATCAACACCGTTTTACCCCGATCTTCCTTCCCAAAAACGGCCTCATAGCCTTTATAATCCGTTGTTTGCATGATGGATTTGAATTAAACTCTCAATCAGACTCCTCAATCTCAATCGAATGGAACCGGAACTGGATATCTCATCGATGCGAAGGATGGTGTGGTTTTTTCCCGCCTGTCCCAAAAGCGCTGTAACTTCCTCCATCAGAAAGGAATCTGGTCCGCAGCCGAATGAGTTGAGCTGAAGCAATTGCACGTTCCAGGGCATTTTTGCCACTTCCATCGCCGCCTTCAGCACTCGATTGGGATACGACCACTGGGAAACGAGGTTCAAATCCTTCCACCCGTTCGGACGGTTTCCGCTGCTTGGAACCCGAAAAACGTCCTCGGTAAATGCATGCACACCCAAATCGGAAAGTATCTTACCAATCTTCTGATTTACAAGCAAATCGGCATGGTACGGACGTCCAGCCACCACAAAGGCCAGGGAACCGTTGCGCACACATTGCTGCAACAAGGCCTGCTGTGCTTCCACAAACAAACGATTGTATTGGTCTCGCTCCCGACAGGCCGCTTCAAAGGCTCTTTCAAACCGCGAGGCATCCACTCCAAACTGTGATGCATAGCGGAAACACTGTTCCCTTAGCGTCTTTGGGTTGCTTAAGGTCATGATCGGCTTGTCAAAGGGGATGCCAAAACGTTCTTCGGTATCGATGGCCGAACGCAGCACCTCCGGGTACCCGCTGACCACCGGACAGTTGAAGGAATTGCAGCTGCCGTCCAGCTCCATTCGATCTTTGGGGACAATGGGATAAAAAATTCGATCCACCCCCACATCCACAAGTGCAAGAATGTGGCCATGAGCCAGTTTGGCCGGAAAACACACATTATCACTCATCACCGACGAAATGCCTTTCTGATACAACGTCATGGTGCTTTCGGGCGATAAAACAACCTCCCATCCACAACCTTCAAACAACGTATGCCAAAATGGGAAATTCTCGAACAAATTCAACACCCTTGGGATGCCAATGCGCAGGGTCCCCGTACGCGTCCGAGCGCCACGTTCAAACAACACACGATTTTTTTCCTCAAAAAAATTCCTCCCCTTGACCGAAACCTCTTGCTTCGAATGGAACTGCTTTTCGCATTTGTTTCCCGAATAACAGACGTTGCCGTTCTCAAAGGAAAACCGCAACACTTCGCATTGATTGGTACAGCCTTTGCAATGCATTTCACGGGTTTCAAAAACCGGTTCAAAGACCACCGCACGTCCTTCGCCCAACGGCTGACGTTGTTTTTTGGCATACAAGGCTGCCCCCAACGCGCCCATCAATTCAGGACGGTCGGTCGACGCAACCTGCTTGCCGCTCAGCCGTTCCAACGCGCGATAAACCGCATCGTTGCGGAACGTGCCCCCTTGCACCACAATGGCGTCACCCAAGGCATTAAGATTGTTTATTTTCAAGACCTTAAATAGGCAGTTTTTGACCACCGAATACGCCAGACCCGCCGCAATATCTCCCATCGAAGCATTTTCCCGCAGGCTTTGCTTCACTTTTGAATTCATAAATACCGTACAGCGTGTACCCAGATCGGCCGGATATTGAGCCAGACAGGCTTTTTTCGAAAATTCGTCCATCGACAAATGCATGACGGAAGCAAAATTTTGCAAAAACGAACCGCAACCGGACGAACAGGCTTCGTTGAGTTCGATGTTTGCAATCACACCGTCGCGTACAAAAATGCTTTTCATATCCTGCCCCCCAATGTCCAGAATAAACGAGACCTGGGGCTGAACCCACTGTGCCCCCTGCAGGTGCGCCATGGTTTCGACGATGCCCGCATCCAGATTGAAGGCTTGTTTGATCAATTCCTCGCCGTAACCGGTCGAGCAGGAAGCCTGAATGTGAGGATCAATGCCCTGCGCACGACATTGTGTGCGAAACAGCCTCAATCCTTCCGCCACTTTTTGCAGCGAGTTGCCCTGATTGGCCGCATAATAATGAAAAACGATCGACTCGTTTTGGTCGAGAATCAAAATCTTGGTCGTGGTCGAACCACTGTCAATGCCCAAAAAAAGAGGCCCTTCGAAACGCGTTTCACCCCCTTCCTTCACATCCGGATGGAATAGGTGTTTTACGTTGCGCTCGGATTTCCATTTCCAATAGTCCACCTCGTTCTCAAACAAAGGCTGTAAACCGCTGCCTCGTACAGAGGCACCGTCGGTTTTCCTCAAAAGCGCTTGCAATTGCTGAATGCTATGTGTCTTCGTTTCCATGCGTCAAATGAGTAAAGCACATCCCAAAGCCGGAAAAAACGCACTATTCTCCGGCAAAACCAGTTCATCCTCCTCCAAGTCAAGCAACTGCCTAAACTGCTGCCGCAACGCCGGAATAAACGTCAACGGCCCTCCAATGCACAGCACGTTGGCTCGTATGTTGTTGCCATGCACCAATGAAGTAATCGCCTGCATGGCAACCGTTTGAAAAACCGACATCGCAATATCCGCTTTGGGCACGTTGCGGGCGATCAGATTCTGCACATCCGTTTTGGCAAACACCCCACACCTCGAAGCCACGTGATGGGTTTTGTTGGAAGCTTCAGCCAACACCGCCATCTCAGAAAGGGATACATGCAGCAAATCGGCCATTTGATCAATAAATGCCCCCGTTCCCCCGGCACAAGATCCGTTCATGCGAATATCCGGCAAACGTCCTTCTTCAAAAAAAACGATTTTGGCATCTTCCCCTCCCAAATCAATCATGGTATGCGTCCCGGAATAAAAGCGTTTGATGACCTCAATGGCCGCAATCACTTCTTGTGTAAACGACGCATTCAGTCGCTCTGCCACTCCCATCCCTGCCGACCCGGTGATGTTGATCCGAACGTCCGCATCCAAAAATGTCAACGCATCCAACTCGGCCAAAAGCACCTTCGTAACATCTGCGTTGTGTCGCACGTAGTTCTTATACACAATATGATCTCCTTCATCCAAAACGACCAATTTCAGCGTCGTGGATCCGATATCCAATCCTATCCTATAATATCTGTTCGCTTTCATTTCTTGAAAACATCATTTTAATCCATACAGGGATCAACCGTTTGCGCTCCTGCATCATTCGTTCAAATGCCCCATCCTGCATCGCAACCAGTCGTTGCAACAACTCTTTCCCAACAAAGGGAAAAATAATCATACTCAACAAATTCATCACAAAATGAAGCGGATTGGTCTCCGTCACACGACCCTGTGCAACCGCTTCCTCGTATTGCTTCATAAAAACCGAGTCTTTCAACATGCGCCCCATCGCAAGCCGCTCAAACAAACGCCCCGAGTGATTCCGTATCTCACTCAGCATAAAAATAGGCACATGTGGTTCAGCCGTCAAAAAATCAATGTAACCCGCCGTCACCCGTTCCACCTTTTCCTCCAACGTACTGTGCGCATCGTTCAGCAAGACCGACAACTGTTTCATAAAGTCCACCGTGGTCTCCAGCAGAATCAAATCAAAAAGTTTCTCCTTACTCCGATAATAATAGTTCAACAAGGCCAGATTGATCCCCGCCTCCTCTGCAATATCCCTAGTCCGCGTCGCCGCATAACCCTTCCGAATAAACAACGCACGCGCAGCAGCTTTAATCTTCTCCTCCGTACTCGCATCCAGTTCCATGGGCTTCATTTGCTTCTCTTTCATCTCTTTCTTCTCTTTCATCACATCACACATTAAAGGTGCAATTATAATCACTTATTTTGACTTAATCAAACATATTAATCATTTGTTTAATCCGATACTTAGAAGAATGTGTAAAAATCCTACGGATTTTTAATGTGTTGAAATCTTCGATTTCAAATGTGTCGCCCTTCGGTCGAATTGCTTAAAAAGCAGGCCGTTTGCGGGCGCAACGACAGCAACGACGGGCGCATTGCAGCTGGCAAGGCCAGCGTGCGGCGACCCTGTCGCCACACAGCGCACGCACGGACGCACATTGTACTTAAAAACAGACACCACCGACCTCCGTGCGTGCGCGCAATGCGCCCGTCGTTGCTTCTTTCATTCGCCGAAGGCGACACATTTGCGAGCAACGCGAGCAACACATTCGAGCGCAGCGAGACACATCCTCTTTCATTCGCCGAAGGCGACACATTTGCGAGCATCGCGAGCAACACATTCGAGCGCAGCGAGACACATCCTCTTTCATTCGCCGAAGGCGACACATTTGCGAGCAACGCGAGCAACACATTCGAGCGCAGCGAGACACATAACTTCTGGTTGAACCCGCAAAAGAAAGCAAGCATTCAAGTATCGATACGAAAAAAGTGGATTGAAGGTTTGTAAATGTACAATTTTTATCTACCTTTGTGACCGCAAAACAAAAGGGTACCTTGGCCGAGTGGCTAGGCACCGGTCTGCAAAACCGTATACGGCGGTTCGAATCCGCCAGGTACCTCAGAGACCTCCAAAGACTGCTTATCGCAAGCATTTTTGGAGGTTTTTTTTTATTGATGCTTGGCACAACAGGCCGAATGATCGCTCAAAGTTCGTTACCGAGGCAACGACGACGGCAACGACGACGGCAACGACGGGCGCAATGCAGCATGCAAAGCATGCGTACGGCGACTTTGTCGCCGCACGGCGCACGCACGGACGCACCGTGCAAGCAAAACCTAGCAACACCGAACATCCGTGTGTGCGCGCATTGCGCCCGTCGTTGATTCTTTCATTCGGCGCAGCCGACATTTGCGAGCATCGCGAGCAACACATTAAAAAACCGCAGGTTTTTTACACATTCTTCTAATTCACGAGCGAAGCGAGTGACTTTCTTCCCATTTGCGACCGGTAGGGAGCAACACATTCAAAATCGAAGATTTTGACACATTTCAAAAAAAACTGCAAGTTTTTTTTGAACACATTCTTAAAATTCACGAGCGTCAGCGAGTGACACATTCGAGCACAGCGAGACATCAAAAATCAATCAAACAATGCACCCCCCGACACAACGGCTCCAACCGCTGCAACTGGCGAAGATTGTGACCATCCTCGATCAGCCGATTGCGCACCGTCTCAAGCGCCAAAGCAGGCGTATTGTTGTCCCGGCTCAAATGACACAAAAACACATGACTGCGATGCACATTCCACGTCTCACTCAACAAACGAGCCGTCTCTGAGTTATCCAGATGTCCTGTATCACCAATAATGCGCTGTTTGAGCGGATACGGATACTTCCCTTTCTGCAACAGCTCAAAATCATAATTCGCTTCGAGCACCACCAGTTCCGCCTCGCGCAAATACGCTTCAAGCTGTGGATTGGAGCAACCCAAATCGGTCGCCACCAAAAAACGACGTGCACCGCATTCGACCCAAAAACCCACGTTTTCGGAGGCATCGTGCGATACATGAAAGGCCGTCAAACGAAAGGAGCCCACCTCAAACGGCGTATCCACTTCAATATACTTTCGACTGCCGTTGAGTTTTTGCGTCACACCCCAGTTGCGATCAATGCCCTCGTGTATGCTGCGCGTCGTATAGATGGGAATGTGATAATTTTCACCCAACACGCCCAAGGCCTTGATGTGATCGTAGTGGTCGTGCGAGACTACCACCCCGTCCAATTGAGAAAAATCAATTCCATGCGCCTTTAAGCCGTTTCGGATGCTGCGTGCAGCCAATCCGGCATCGATTAAAATACCGCGTTTGGCATGGCCAAAATAATAACAATTGCCACTGCTGCCACTGCCCAAACTCAAAAATTGCAAACCATTCATAGACGACAAAGATACAGCATTTAGAGGCACTTGACCAAACCAAAAGAAAGTCGTTACTTTGCAGCATTAATCCCCAAGACTCATGTCCATACAAATTCCCGAATCTCGCCTCATACAGGCCGCACAAACCGACAACGACGCCTTTTTGGACGTCTTCATTCAAGCCTACCTCGAAGAAATCGGACAGGAACTCCAAGCCGACAAAATGGATGCGCTGAACGGCATGCAACACAGCCTGCTCGCCTACCACTTCTTCCGGACAGAAATCGGTCAGGGGGGATTTATTCAGCTTATTCAAAACGGTTACGGACCCTACATTTTTCTAAACCCCTTTGCCAAGGCCTTGCGACAGTTTGGCTTGGTGGAACTTTCAAAAATGGTCTACAAAGGTCGGGAAGTCTACGAAGCCAACCGGACCGATTTGGAAAAAGAAACAACCGACGAGGACTTTCATGCCATGTACGAGCAATACGAAGTCTTTGACGAAATGGAAGAACGCTTTTTTGAAATCGAAGAAGAATGCACCAACTTGTTGGCACGTTACGTAGACGAACACATCGAAGAATTCGGTGAGGTTCGCAGCGATTTATAAGGACGAAGATTATTGCTTCAATACCCAGGCCGGAATCTTGTCGATGCCCAATCGGATCTCAAGGTATTCGGCCTCTTTTTCTTGATCGAAGGTACCCACAAATACACGAAACATACCGTCTTCGTTGGGTAAAATGAAGGGTTCATAGCCTTTGTTGATCATGAAATTGGACTGAATGACCGCTCGCTCATAGGTTGAGAAGCTACCCACCACGACACTAAAGGCTTTAAGCACCTGAGGCACTTCGCCTTTGGTTCTATTGGTATGCAACACGGCACGTACCGTATCCTTACCCACGTGCAAACCACCCACATAAGACGATGAAGCAACGGGTTGCTTTGCGTTGGACGTTTTTTGTGGTTGAACATCTCCCGAATACAAACGCTGTTCGTCTTGCAACTGACGCAATTGACGCAATTGTTCGGGTGTAAACGTTGTTTGTCTGGGTTGAGAACAGGCTGCTAAAAGCGCCAAGCTGCCGGACAATACAAATGCGTAAAAATGGAATTTCATGGGAGTATGTATTACTTGGAATTTTGCAATATAATCACGGCATCGGGCAATTGTCTGCGTATGATGGATAAGCTGTTAAGAGCCTGATCTCGATCGGAATAGGAAGCTACGATGATGCGGTACATCAGCGACTCGTTCTGAATCAGGACAGCAGGATAACCTTCATCCTCCTCCATGCGGGCATAAAAACTACGCGCATTGGTTCGATTGATGAAACTACCGGCCACTACGTTGTATTGATTCAAATTGCTTGCTTTACCCAAAATCACCGTCCATTCCTCAGCTGGCTGAACGCGAGTCGTATCGTTCAATTGTTGCTCAATGGTACTGCTCATCGTTGTAGCCGTCTGACCCCGCTGTTCCAGTAATTTTTCCTCGCTTTTATCACGTAGGGTTTGATGAGCCAGCTTGAATGCTTCCGGATGCGTTTTGCAGGATGAGCCGGCAATTGCTAAAAAAAGCAATGCGATAAGGTGGATCTTCTGTTTTAAAAAGCGCTTCAGCATACGTACAATGGATTCAATCAGGACAAATGTAGAGAAAAAATTACAAGAACAAAAGCGAAACCCCCATTACCGCAATCAGCGCACCTAAAATTTCTCTCCAATCAATCCGTTTGCCTCGACGCACTGCAGGTACAATCAATAGAATCGGAGCCAGACCCATCAAAGCCGAGGCTACACCGGTTTCGGTTAAGGTAACGGCCAAAAGCGACAAGGCCACCCCCAGTCCGGGTCCAAAAAACGAACCAATGCCCACGGCACGAACCGTATCCCAACGTTTAAAGGCAGCAGCCAGACCGCCCCAGCGTTTCCCGAGGGTCAACAAAAGACTAAAGGCCACAAAACCGGCAATGATGCGTATTTGTGTGGCTGCAAAGGGATCGTAATCGACAATGCCCTTTTTGCTGTAAACCAAACCCAGTGATTGGCCAAAGGCCCCGGCAAAGGCAAGCAAAAAGCCTTTGAACGAAAAAGTAAAATGCACTTTACCTCGATTTCTGCGCACAAAGGCCATCAGAACACCCAGTACGATGAGTCCGATCGACAGCCACTGCAGCCATTGAAGTGACTCGCCGAGCACCACCCATCCAATCAGGGCTGTCATGACGGGAGAAAAGGTCATGACCAACATGGCCAAACGGGAACCGATAACGGTGTAGGATTTGAACAAAAAAAGATCACCCACGAAGAAGCCCAAAAAGCCGGAAAGGGAAAGCCACAACCATTGATGCGTACCGGCACCGGTAGGAAAAAAACGACCGTGTACAAACAGACCGTAGAGTCCCAACAGGACAAAGCCAAACAACAAGCGCATGTAGTTGACATGCAAGGAGCCGACTTGACGACTCGATTGCTCGAAAAAATACGAACTGATGGCCCAACAGACCGAAACGGACAGAGCAACAAGCTCTCCTGCATATCCCATAGCGTAGCAAAAATCTTGTCGCAAAAATAGCACATTTTTTCGTGGAAGCCCGTACCTTTGTCCGCAATGGTAAAAAAAATGGACTACGCCGAAACGCTGGAGTACCTGTTCACACAAACTCCTGTATATCAAAACATTGGATCCAAGGCTTACAAACCCGGACTGGATAACGTGCGTCAACTGGATGCCATCTACGGTCATCCGCATCACAATTTCTCGAGTATACACGTCGCTGGCACCAACGGAAAAGGTTCTACCTCCCATCTAATCGCATCCTGCCTGCAATCGGCAGGGTATCGGGTGGGTCTGTTTACGTCACCCCATTTGAAAGACTTTCGCGAGCGCATCCGTGTACAGGGTGCGTGCATCCCACAGGAGGCCGTGATCAGTTTTGTGGATCGCTTTCGAAACGAAGCAGCCGATCGCATACAACCCTCCTTTTTTGAGCTCACAACCCTGATGGCTTTTGACTGGTTTGCGCAGGCCAAGGTCGATGTAGCCGTCATCGAGGTGGGTTTGGGCGGGCGATTGGACAGCAGCAACATCCTCTCACCCATCCTTTCGGTCATTACCAACGTCAGCTTGGATCATACCGCCCTGCTGGGCAACACCATTCCGGCCATCGCCTTCGAAAAAGCCGGCATCATCAAGCCACACACGCCCGTCGTACTGGGCAACATGCTTCCGGAAGCCTTGGAAGTGATGCTGCAACAGGCTTCGGAAAAAGAGGCTCCAGTGCATCGGGCCGATCCGACACGGACACCCATCCCCTGTGCCCTCAAAGGGGACTATCAACAGGAGAACACAGCAACGGTGCGTACCGCACTCGATGTACTTCAGACATTGGGTTATGCGATTGCTCCCTCGGCCATACACGAAGGTTTTGCGCGGGTAATACAACAAACCGGACTCCGGGGTCGCTGGGAGACCATCGGTCTTGCCCCACGAATTATATGCGATACCGGGCACAACGAAGCCGGGATTCGATCCATCGCCCATCAACTCAAAAACAGTGCGTACGACCGCTTACACATCGTTTTGGGCGTTGCCAACGACAAGGATGTACCCCACATGCTACCGCTTTTGCCCAAGGAGGCCCGGTATTACTTTACCAAAGCCGCAACACCCCGCTCCCTGTCGGAAACGGCGCTGCAAGACATCGCTGCGGGTATGGGTTTGGAAGGAAGCAGCTACCCAAGCGTCGTTGAAGCACTGAATGCAGCCAAAAAAAATAGCCGCCCGGAAGATTTGATCTTCGTAGGCGGCAGTAATTTTGTGGTTGCAGAAATCTTACCCGACTCAATCCTCGTTTGAATCGTCTTCTTCGGCAGGTGCACTCATGTTGTGGTAGACATTGGACACATCTTCGTCGTCTTCAAGGCGCTCGATGAGTTTGTCTAAGGTCGCACGTTGTTCGTCATCCAAGTCTTTGGTGTCGTTGGGGAAACGCTCAAATTCGGCTGAAACGATTTCAAATTGATTTTCTTCCAGATAATTCTGAATTCTCGAGAAATCCTCGGGTTGACCGTAGATCACCCATTCGTTTTCATCCAATTCCAATTCTTCCGCACCGTAGTCGATCATTTCCAACTCCAACTCTTCGATGTCCATATCGGGTTTTGGAACCACTTTAAAGACAGACTTGCGGTCAAAAATAAACGAAAGACTACCGGACGTTCCCAACGAACCACCGTGGCGATTGAGTGCGCTGCGCACATTGGCTACGGTACGGGTAGGATTGTCGGTTTGTGTTTCTACCAGAATGGCGATTCCAAACGGGCCGTACCCTTCGTATACCATATCCTTGTAATCGGCAAAATCTTTGGATATCGCCTTTTTGATGGCGCGTTCCACGTTGTCTTTGGGCATGTTGGCTGCCTTTGCATTCTGCATCAGCACGCGCAAACGGGGATTGGCTTCCGGATCGGGTCCGGATGCTTTTACACAAATAGAGATTTCTTTTCCGAGTTTGGTAAACGTACGGGCCATGTTGCCCCAGCGTTTCATCTTTCTGGCTTTCCGATATTCAAATGCTCTTCCCATACTAATAAATATTCCGAATAATCTGCAAATCAACGCAAAGAGGCGTTCAATTGCTTTTCAAATTGTTGTATCATTTTATTCATAACGGCATCAATCTGTTTGTCCGTCAACGTTTGACGTTCGTCTTGCAAAACGAAGGCAACGGCATAGGACTTCTTGCCTTGCGGCAGGTTTTTGCCTTCGTATACATCAAACAACTGAACCGATTTTAACAGTCTCTTTTCTACACCGGCAGCCACCCGTTCGATGTCGGCAAAGCGAACGCTTCGATCGACCAGCAGCGCCAAATCCCGTTTTACTTCGGGATACTTGCTGATTTCCGCGTATTGAACGTTGTTGCGGGAGGCAGCGGTCAGGAAGCTTGCCCAACGGATGTCGGCATAATAGACCGGAACATCGATGTCCGCACGTTTTAACAGCGCGTTTTTAACCTGACCCATTTCCAACAGGAGTTCTCCGCTGCGCAGACGGTAAACCAGTGCGTGCGACAACAACTCAGTGGATGTTTCTTCGATGCTGAGGGTGCTACGAGCGATGCCCATACGGGCAAGCAAGGCCTCAACCTGCGCTTTCAAATCAAAAAAGCTCGCTTCGGCAGCCGGAGCATACCAACTGCCCTCATTCACCTTACCACACATCCAAAGGGCCATGTGCATGCCTTCGGCAAAGGTAGAGAGCGCTTCCCCTTCTTTGCCCTCGCAACGGTGGTAGCAATTGCCAAATTCGTACAGCTTCAAATCACCGCGTCTGCGGTTTTGATTGTGGGCAATGCTTTCCAATCCTCCAAAAAGCAGCGACTGACGCATGACTGCCAAGTCATTGCTCAACGGGTTCATCAACGCAACGCAGCGATCGGGTGACAGGGTTTCGAGTCCTTCGTAATAGCTGGCACTGCTGAGTGAGTTGTTTAATATTTCATAAAAACCATTGGCCGTCAGTTGCTCAGAAAGCAATTGTTGGATTTTGTGCGAATCGGGTTTGACCGAATGCGACAAGGTGGCACGAATGGTATCGTCAAATTCAATGGCGTTGTAACCGTGAATACGCATGATGTCTTCAATAACGTCCACATCCCGTTGCACGTCGACCCGATAAGCCGGCACAGTCAGTTGCATCACACCCGCCTGCTCGCTGTTGATTGATATTTCGAGTGCGCTCAGAATGGAACGAACTTCTTCAATAGCCAACTGCTTACCAATCAGACTACAAACCTTCTTCATATCCAGTTCAACTTCAAATCCTTTTAAAGGAGTTGGATAGACATCTACGATGTTGCTGGAGATGCTTCCTCCGGCCAGTTCGCGAATCATCAGCGCGGCACGCTTCAATACATAGACGGTGTTGTCGGGATCAATGCCCCGTTCAAAACGGAACGAAGCATCGGTATTGAGTCCGTGTCTGCGGGCGGTTTTTCGCACCCAAACCGGATGGAAATAGGCACTTTCCAAAAAGACGGAAGTACTGGTTTCGGTCACGCCCGAATCCAGGCCGCCAAACACACCGGCGATGCACATGGGGCCTTCGGCGTTGCAGATCATCAGATCGGTATCGGCCAGTTCGCGTTCTACACCATCCAGCGTTGTAAAGCGGGTTCCCGCAGGGCGGGTTTGGACGCGCACCACATTGCCTTTGATGGCAGCACCGTCAAAGGCGTGCAGTGGTTGGCCGGTTTCATGCAACAGGTAATTGGTTACATCCACCACGTTGTTGATGGGACGCACTCCGATGGCAAGCAAACGATCTTTCAGCCATTTGGGTGATTCCTGAACGTGTATACCGGTCAGTGTCACGCCGGCATAGCGCGGACAGGCTTCTGAATTGAGCACGTCTACCTGTACGGGGAAATCATTGTTTTCAACGGCAAAGTCATCCACCGAAGGACGACGCAGTTGAACGAGGGGGTTTTTCTGTTTCAAGTAGGCAGCCAGGTCTCTGGCTACACCATAATGGGAGGCGGCATCCGCACGATTGGGTGTAATGTCAACCTCCAGAATGTATTCTTTCTTTATGCCGTAGTATTCGCTGGCCTTCATCCCTACCGGAGCATCGGCCGGTAAGACGATGATGCCGTCGTGACTGGCTCCAATGCCGATCTCGTCTTCGGCACAGATCATGCCGTGCGATTCTTGTCCGCGTATCTTGGATTTTTTAATGACAAACACCTGATCACCGTCATACAGTTTGGTACCGATGGTGGCAACCACCACTTTCTGACCGGCAGCCACATTGGGAGCACCACAAACAATGGATAAAGGATCGCCGGTACCTACGTTGACGGTGGTACAATGCAAGTGATCCGAATCGGGATGATCGGTACACGTGAGCACTTCTCCAATAAGCAAACCTTCCAAACCGCCTTTGACGGTTTCCACCTCTTCTACTGGACCATTTTCCAAACCGATGGACGTCAGAACGTTGGCTGTTTCTTCCGGCGTCAGGTCAACATCCAGAAATTCATTCAGCCAGGTATACGAAATATTCATGATGTATATTAATACTTAATGTTCAACTCTTCAAGCACCTGACGGATTTTTTCGTAGGTGGTGATTCGGGTGGGTACCAAAGGCAAACGCAATTTATTCTCGATCATCCCCATGGCGTTCAACATGCATTTTACGCCGGCCGGATTGCCGTCAACAAACAATAGGTTGAACAAATCGGTAAAACGATGATGGATTTCCAGCGCGTGTTCGTAGTCACCGGCAAGTGCCAGACGGACCATACGGCTGAATTCTTTGGGAAAGGCGTTTCCAATCACGGATATCACGCCAACGGCTCCCAGCGTAATCAGGGGAAAGGTGATGCCATCGTCACCCGAAATAACCATAAAGTCTGCGGGTTTGTTTTTGATGATTTCATCCATCTGGGTGATGTTGCCCGAGGCTTCCTTTACGGCTACGATGTTGGAGAATTCGCGTGCCAAACGCAGGGTTGTATCGGGTGCCATGTTGACACCGGTACGACCAGGCACATTGTACAACACAATGGGCAGTGCGGTTGCTTTTGCAAGGGCCTTGTAATGCTGATACAAGCCTTCCTGAGAAGGTTTGTTGTAAAACGGGGTGACCGAAAGGATGGCGTCCACCCCTCTAAAATCGCCCGTGGTCAATTCTTCGACCAATGCGGCCGTACAATTGCCCCCTACGCCCAGTACGATGGGCACACGGCCGTGGTTGCGTTTGATTACAAAATCTTTGACCTGAAGGCGTTCCTCCGGAGTCAAAGTCGCTGTTTCAGCAGTGGTTCCCAGTACTACCAGGTAATCGACTCCATTTTGAATCTGATATTCAATGAGTTTACCTAAGGCATCAAAGTCAATGCGATCGTCTTCTAAAAATGGAGTGATTAGGGCCACTCCCATCCCGGTCAATTTGGAGTTTATCATTCGAGCCGGCATTTTGTCGGGTGTAAAGATTCGTTTAACGGGAACACAAAAGTACGAAAAATACTAGCTGATACGAATTCTTTTGATGTAAAAAAGCAACTGCTCTACAAAAAAGTCATCCGTTTGTTCACCGCTGCGTTCCAACATCAGATCATATGGAAGACTTCGGCTGTGTTTAAAACCAATTTGATAATCGGCTGTTACGAAGTAATACAGATACGACAGGATCAAACCCCGTTTGACCGAGATGTCCACCAGCGTATCGGCATGAAAGTCCTGAACCTCAGAGATGCAGACCGCTTTGGGGCGATACATCCAGTCCAGATCGCGGGTACGGAGGACACGAAAGTTTTCGGGTACATCGATCGGAGCACGGGAGGACTTGCCGCTGTAACAAACGGCCAAAACGCGCTTGCCGTCCGCTTGAAAGGCATTGACCAGCCACTGGGCCTGCGCTTGTTGATCGGGATCGTAAAACACAAGAATGTTCCGGATATCCGAATAGCTTCGTACGTTTTTGCTGCGTCGATGCTCCAAACGCAACTTGCGAATGCGGAGCTTCAGTATATTTTTAAAGAGTTGTATTTTCATCCGATTGTAATAGGGCTAAAAATTCATCTTCGCTGCGTATTTCGATGCCCAGACTACGGGCTTTTTCCAGTTTGGCCGGTCCCATTTTATCACCGGCAAGGACAAAGGAGGTTTTGGCTGAGATCGAAGAGGCGACCTTGCCTCCATGTGCCTCCACCAGCGCTTTGTAGGCGTCCCGGTCGTGGTGTACAAATACGCCGCTGATGACCACGGACTGCCCGCTCAATCGGTTGGAAACCGGAGCAGCAGTGGATTCTCCCTGCATTTGCAGGCCGGCCGACCGGAGTCGTTCCAACATGTCCCGATTTTCGGGATCGGCAAAAAAGGCGAGCACGCTGTCTGAAATACGTTCGCCGACCTCATCCACGGCCAAAAGCTGCTCCCGATCGGCAGCGGCCAGTGCGTCCATACTGCCAAAAGCTTTGGCCAAGCGCTTTGCGACGGTTTCGCCGACAAAACGGATGCCCAAGGCAAAAAGAACACGTTCAAAGGGTACTTGTTTGCTTTCACGCAAGGCTTGCATCAAATTGCGGATGGATTTTTCGCCCATGCGCTCCATCCCCATCAACTGAACCGGCTTCAATCCATAAAAGTCAGCCGGTGTTTTCAGTAATTCCAAGCGATGCAGAGCATCGATGGTTTCCGGCCCCATCCCTTCCAGGTTCATGGCTTTGCGTTGAACAAAGTGTTCCAAACGAGCCTTGACCTGCGTAGGACAATGTAATTGGTTGGGACAATAATGTGCGGCTTCTCCGGGATATCGCAGCAAGGGTGTTGCACAGTCGGGGCAACGGTCGGTAAAACCGACGGGTTGGCCGTCTGCGGCTCTGCTTTTGGGATCGACGGCTACAATTTTGGGAATAATTTCACCTCCTTTTTCTACAAAAACCCGATCTCCGATGTGTAAATCCAAGGCTTCGATGATATCTGCATTATGGAGTGAGGCGCGTTTGACCGTGGTTCCGGACAAAAGAACGGGTTCCAGATTGGCTACGGGAGTCACGGCACCGGTTCGACCGACCTGATAATCGACCGAGAGCAAACGGGTTGCTGCTTGTTCTGCCTGAAATTTATAGGCGATGGCCCAGCGCGGGGATTTGGCCGTAAAACCCAATTCGGCTTGTTGATCCAGTCGGTTGACTTTGATGACTACGCCATCGGTGGCAACGGGCAACGAGGCACGCTCGACGTCCCATTTTTTTAAGAAGGCAAAGACTTCATCGAGGTTGTGGCATAGGGTAACGGCGTCCGAGACTTTAAAGCCCCAGGATTTTGCTTTTTGCAAATTGCTCAGGTGTTCCGTAGCGGGTAGTTTTTCTCCCAACACATAATAGAAGTAGGCATCCAGTCTGCGTTTGGCAACAAGCGAAGCGTTTTGCAATTTGATGGTACCCGAGGCGGCGTTGCGGGGATTGGCAAACAGGGGCTCGGATCGGGCTTCCCGTTCCCGGTTAAGGTCCTCAAAAACGGACCAGGGCAACAATATCTCACCACGGATTTCAAAACGTTCGGGATAATCCGAACCCCTCAGTACCAGAGGGATACTGCGAATGGTTTTTACGTTTTCGGTGACATCGTCTCCGACTGTACCGTCTCCACGGGTCAGGGCTTTGACCAAACGTCCTTGTTCGTAATGTAGCGCGATGGAAGTACCGTCGTATTTCAATTCACAAACCAGCTCCACGTTTTCGCCAAGCGTACGACAGACGCGTTGATAAAAATCGGCCACCTCGGCTTCAGAATAGGTGTTGCCCAGCGATAACATGGGATAGCGGTGGGCTTCCTGGCGGAAGGCCTGATTCAAATCACTGCCGACGCGCTGGGTGGGTGAATGGGGATCTGCATACATCGGATAGAGGATTTCCAAGTCCTGCAACCTTCTCATCCGCTCATCGTACGCCCGATCGGTAAGACGGGGTTGAGACAAGACGTAGTACTCGTAATTGGCTTGATTGAGTTCTGCCCTCAATTGCTCGATTTCTTCCGCTGGATTCATAACCGTTGATTGTAAGGCAAAAGTACGAAAAAACAGTACGAATATTGTATATTTGTCGATCAAATATGAAGATCCTTATGCGCCATTCCACCCTGCTTCCTTTGTGCCTGTTGGTTTGTTTTGCCTCCCTTTCGCTTTTTGCTGCGGCACAAAATTCAACCCGTCCGCTTTCGGAACAGGAAACGTCCGAAACCCTGGAACGTCCCGATCCGGAAGCAAGCCGGCAAATCGACACCTTTCGCATCCGGGTACACCGGCTGGATCCCATCTTGGGCACGGTGCATGAGGTCGACTTTGATACGGCCTCACTGGATTTTCAGAACAACACGTTTCCCGAACGCAACCAAACCCTTTCGGCCAGTCACTTGGGCAATCTGGGTTCTCCGTTTCAGTCGCGCATTTTCCAAGATCGTACACACAAAACACCCCTGCTGTTTATGCAAGCTTGGGAGCATTGGATTGAGGCAACCTCCGAATTCAATTTCATCAATACGACCAAACCCTACACCAACCTGCGTTATCTGACGACGTTTGGCAACGACAAAACCCAAGAGGAAAACTTCCGGTTTTACTTTACGGGAAACGTCAACAAGCGCCTCAACATTGGAGCCGATTACGAAATCCTTTACTCCAGAGGCTATTATCAACGCAATTCGACCCGTGACAAACTGGCCAACCTTTTCGGGAACTATCAGAGTCCCCGATACGAAGCCTATTGGAAAGCCTCCTACAACTATTTGGAAAACTTCGAAAACGGAGGCATCACCGACGATCGCTACATCACCGATCCGTTGACGATGAGTGGCGGTCAACGCGAGTATGAGAGCATCAACATTCCTGTCCATTTGTCGGATGCAAGCAATTTGTTGAAACGTCATCATCTGTTTTTTAACCACAAGTATCACCTTGGTTTTGAACGCGCAAACCCCACCGACAGCCTGCTGACCGATTTTATTCCGGTCACCAGTCTCATTCATACGTTTTCCCTCGAGCAAAATCAGAAACGCTACCAATCGGATGGCGTGCATGCAAACTATTACGACAGTCTGGCCTATTTTTCAAGCGATTTCACCAACGATACGGCTGCCGTTTTAAACATCAACAATACCTTCGGAATTTCCTTACGGGAAGGCTTTCATCCCTGGGCGCAAATGGGTCTGACCGCATTTATTCAACACGAGTTTTATCGTTATACCCGACTGGATGTAAACACCCTCCCTTCCGACAGCTTAAATCCCTATTCCGCATTGGTTCGACACAACCTAAACCATTTGTGGGTAGGCGGTACGGCGGTGCGCAAACAGGGCAAGCGCCTTCAATACGAGGCACTGGCACGTTTCAACATCATGGGAGATTATATGGGCGATTTTGAACTGTCCGGAAACCTGCACACCAACTGGCAGTTGGGACGTTTTCCCGTGCGCATCGACGCACACGCACGCATTGAAAGCAAACACCCGGATTATTTTCAGGATGTGTACCATTCCAATCATTTCGTATGGAACAACCATTTCCGTACCCAGCAACGCAGTCTGTTGGGTGGGAGCTTGGAGCTGCCCGCATTGGGCATGCAGTTTTCGGCCGAGGTTGAAAACCTGACAGATTACATTTATTTCAACCGTCAAGCCCTACCGGATCAATACGAAGGCAATATTCAAGTATTGGCGGCCACCTGGAAACAGCACGTCAAACTGGGCGCATTAAACTGGCAACATCACGTGACCTATCAGGCCAGCAGCCAGCCCGATGTGTTGGCCTTACCGGATTTGACGGCGCGCGGGGATCTTTACCTACAAGGTTTGGTCAGCGGTGTCCTGACCACACGCATCGGTGTGGATTGTCAGTATTTCACCGCCTACAACGCACCGGCTTGGATGCCGGCAACCGGCGTTTTCTACAACCAACAGGCATTGAAGATTGGCAACTACCCGCTGGTCAATGTGTATGGCAACTTCCATTTAAAAACCATGCGCTTTTTTGTCATGTATTCACACGCCAGTCGTTGGTTTGCCACGCCTACGTATTTTTCCGCACCGCACCATCCCATCAATCCAACCGTAATCAAGGCTGGTTTATCCTGGAATTTCTATGATTAAAACCCACCGCATATCCTTGCTTATGATCGGAGGCTTTGTGCTGTTCTGGTTGTTATTTGCCTTGTTCCGCATCGAATCCGGCACACAAAGCCGCTTTGAGTCCATTCAAAACCGTGGAGTGATCCGTTTGTGTGGTGAAGCCCCTGAACCCTTTGAATTGCATCGCCGATTGGGAGAAGCCTTTGCCGAACGCCACCATCTGAAACTGGTGTACATCACCGTAGAAGATGCCAAACAAGCACGGCGACAACTGCAATCCGGCGCCTGCGACATACTGGTTAGTCCATTGCCCATGCACGCTCAAAAAAACACGCGCATCAAGTACACGCAACCGATTTACAAAAGCCGTCTGTATTTGGTACAAAAAGGAGCGGGCGTCAAAGATCCATTGCACCTGGAACAATGCACACTCACGCTGACAAAACATTCTCCTTACGCCCTCAACATCCGCCACCTATCCGAAGAGATTGATCGCAGCATTCATATTCGCTACGCTGCTCACATGAAACGAGTGAACATTTTAGATGGAGTACAAAGCGGTCGATACGACTTTAGCGTGGTCGACGAGCCGCAAATTCCCTACTTCCAAGCCTTGTATCCCGAACTGGACTTTAACACGGCCATCAGCTTTGATCAGCTCCATGCCTGGGGCATTCCTTCCGAAAATTCAGCCTTATTGGACAGCGTCAATGTCTTTTTGGATGAAATAAAAAAAAGTCCTGCATATGCAAGACTTTTGAACGACTATGGTTTGAAACCCTAGTTATTTTGCGGACAGCTTCTGCTGCCATTTCCAGGCAGAGGCCAACGTTTCTTCGACCGTAGAGGTGGCTTTCCATCCCAACACATCGTTGGCAATGGTGGGATCGGCCCATACCTGCTCAATGTCACCGGCTCTTCTGCCTACAATTTTGTAATTCAGTTTTTTTCCGGTCACCTTTTCAAAGGTTTTAAGGATATCCAAAACGGACAAACCGTTGCCTGTACCTAGGTTGAAGGTTTCGACCGCTTCTGCCGATTTGTTTTCCAGGAGTCGCTGCATGGCAATGACGTGTGCCTTGGCCAAATCAACCACGTGGATGTAGTCACGAATACAGGATCCGTCGGGTGTGTTGTAATCGTCACCAAATACACTGAGTTGCTCCCGGATGCCCGCAGCCGTTTGCGTAACAAACGGAACCAGATTCTGAGGAACGCCCAAAGGCAATTCGCCAATTTCGGCAGAAGGATGGGCACCGATGGGATTGAAATAACGCAGAATGATGGAAGCATACGGCAAGCCGGCATGGGTTGCATCCCGAATGATTTCCTCACCGATTTGCTTGGTATTTCCGTAGGGAGACATGGCCGGTTGAATGGCTGCCGTTTCGGTAACCGGCAAGACTTCGGGTTGTCCGTATACGGTACAAGAGGAGGAAAACACAAAACCCTTGCTCTTAAATTCCTTCAGCAATTCAAGGATGTTGATCAAAGAAACCAGGTTGTTGCGGTAATACATCAAAGGTTTTTCGACCGACTCGCCGACGGCCTTGCTGGCTGCAAAGTGAATGGCCGCCCGGATGCTTCCGTACTTTTCGAAAACAGCATGCATTTGATTGAAATCCGTACAATCACAGATTTCCAACGCGGGACGTGTGCCCGTGATGCGCTCGATGCCATCCAGCACGCTCGCTTCTGAATTGGACAAATTGTCCACAATGACCACTTCGTAACCCGATTCAATCAATTCTACGACCGTGTGCGAACCAATGTATCCGGTTCCTCCAGTCACCAAGACCAACTCTTTCATGTGTGTATTTTATTGAGTTAAACAATTCCTGTAAAACCCATAAACGCCAAAGACAACAAACCGGCTACGACCAAGGCAATCGGCATACCCTCCATGGCTTTGGGTATTTTCATATAACTCAATTGTTCCCGAATTCCTGCAAACAAGATCAACGCTAGACCAAATCCAATCGCCGTTGAAAAGGCAAAAACCGTCGACTCCAACAAGTTATATTCCTTTTGAATCACCAGGATGGCCACACCCAAAATGGCGCAGTTCGTGGTAATCAACGGCAAAAATACACCTAATGCCTGATATAAAGAAGGAGAAACTTTTTTTAATACAATTTCGACCAATTGTACCAGCGCGGCAATCACCAAAATAAAGGTAATCGTTTGCAGAAAATTAAGCCCAAGCGGCTGCAATAAGTAATGCTGTATCAACCAGGTTACGATGGTAGCCAGGGTCAAAACAAAGGCAACCGCACCGGCCATACCCAAGGCCGTCTCAATTTTTTTGGACACACCCAAAAACGGACAGATACCCAGAAACTGGGAAAAAACGATATTATTGACGAATATCGCAGCAATGAAGATGGTTATATAAATCATGCTTTTTTGATATAACGGTTAAACAAGGCGATCAAATACCCCAACACGATAAAGGCACCGGGTGCCAAAACAAAGGCCAAAACGCCGTATTGTTCGGGAAAAATGTTCAGACCAAACACCTTGCCCGAACCCAGCAATTCACGCAGCGCTCCCAGCAGCGTTAAGGCGATGGTAAAACCAAGCCCCATACCCAAGCCATCCAGCATGGAAGAGAATACGTTATTTTTGGAAGCAAACGATTCCGCCCGTGCCAACACAATACAGTTTACCACAATCAAGGGGATAAACAAGCCAAGGCTTTCGTACAACGACGGTACGTAGGCTTTCATCAACAGCTCAAGCAAGGTCACAAAAGTTGCAATAATGACAATAAATCCGGGAATGCGCACTTTGTCCGGAATCAGGTTTTTGACGGCAGAGATCACCATATTGGAACTAACCAGCACAAACAAGGTGGCCAAACCCATGCCCAAACCATTAACGGCCGAAGAGGTTGTACCCAACGTGGGACACATACCAAGCAATAATACAAAGGTGGGATTTTCTTTGATGATGCCGTTCATCAAAACGGCTGTAGAACGATTACTCATGAGTTGCCTCCTCCTTTTCTGATGGTTGATATTCTATGGTCGCTGCACTTTTGGCATCGACTTCGTATTCTTTGGATGCAGCGATTGAATCGGTCGACGCGGTAGCACCCGTACGGGCATCGATGTTGACATCAAGAGACGCCATATACGAACGATAGGCACGGTCAACGGCATCCAAAAAGGCTCGTGAAGAAATGGTCGCAGCCGTAATGGCATCGACATCTCCCCCATCCTTCGACACCCAAAGTTTGTGTTCGCCCGGATTAAAACCCAAAATGCTTTGTCTATTTTTATCCATTCGAAACCATTCCTGCATTTTCGAACCCAAGCCCGGTGTTTCGGCATGCTTCAGCACCGAATAGTCTACGATGCTTCCATCGGGACTGAGTCCAACCATGACATCAATGACTCCGTTAAATCCTTTTTTGGTATACGACTGGATGGCAACGCCGCTCAGTTTGCCTCCGACTTTGCCCGGAAAACAGATCAGCGAGTCCCCTTCAGGCGTTACAATTCGATACTGTTCGGCCACAGGCGCGTTATCAAACGAAGGAACAACGGCTTTAATGGCCGCTTCCTGACGGGCGACATCGGCCTGTGCGATGGGGTCAAGCGTCAAACTATAGACTGTACCCAAGGCAGCGGCTGCAATCAGCGTTACCCCGCCCAGTGACAGGACCATGTTTTTAAATGTAGAATCGAGCTTTTGCATTATTTTCGTACCTCCCCAAATCGTTTAGGTTTGATGTATGTGTTGATTAACGGCGTAACACCGTTCATAAGAAAAATGGCAAAGGACATGCCCTCGGGATAGGCTCCAAAAACACGAATCAGGATGGTAATCAAGCCGATGCCAAACGCATACAGCAACTGTCCGCGCGGTGTCATGGGCGATGTCACGTAATCGGTCGCCATAAAAAACGCCCCCAGCATCATCCCTCCCGAAACCAGGTGAAATCCCGCATAAGCCAACGCATTGCCCAGGCTGCTGCCGGTTTGGTAAGCGTAGAAACTTTCGGGGGCCAACAACGAAAAGCAAAAAGCAGATACAAAAGCGGTGAGCAAAATTACCACCGGAATATGCCAGGTGATGATGCCACGATACAGCATAAAAAGTCCACCCAAAAGCAAGGCCAAGGCACCCAATTCACCCAGACTCCCACCGGATTGCCCCATCAGCAGCTCCGAAAACGAAGGCAAATCGCCAAAATGGTTTTTAACCATATCCAAGGGCGTTGCACCCGTACTGGCATCCACATACGAACGCTCAAAAGCGTTGGGCCAGGTGGTCATTTGACTGGGAAAGGATATCAACAAAAAGACACGCCCCACAATGGCCGGATTGAACGGATTGTTGCCCAAACCGCCAAAAGACATTTTACCAATGCCGATGGCTGCCATGGCACCGATGAGGATGATCCAGAACGGCAGGTTCGAAGGAAGATTGAACGCCAACAACAAACCCGTGAGGATGGCCGACCCGTCGGTCACCGTCGGCTGCACCTTGAGCACAAAGCGTTGCAACACATACTCAAACAACACACACGAAAGCACTGAGATGCCGGTTACCACCAACGCACCCACGCCAAAAACATACACAGAGACGGCTAAGGCGGGCAACAAGGCAATCAGCACACCGTACATCTTTTTTTCGATGCTGTCACCCCCATGAATGTGCGGTGCCAACGAGACAAAAAATTTATTTCCCATACTTGAATGATTTCAATTCGTTAACCCACTTTTTTCTGATTCCGTGCCCGGATGATGCCTCCTACCTTTTGCTTTCCAATGCGAAGGTAATCCAGCAACGGACGGGTTGAAGGACACGAGAAGGTGCAGCAACCGCACTCGATGCAATCCATGATGCGCTCTTTCTCCAACTTATCCCATTCTTCGTGCTGGGTTAAGGTCATAAACAAATAGGGTTCGAGACCCATTGGACAAGCATCCACACACTTGGCACAACGTATACAATTGCGTATTTCCTTACGGGGCGCTTCCAGATTGGGGAGCACCAACAAACCCGAGCTGCCTTTGGTCATAGGAACCGTCAGGCTAACCAGGGGTTTGCCCATCATGGGGCCACCCCCAATGATTTTGCCGGCATCCTCAGGCAAACCGCCCGCCATATCCATCACTTCCTGCATGGACGTACCCAGACGCATCCAAAAATTACCGGGAGCCGACAGCGTCTTACCCGTGACCGTAATGATGCGTTCGATCAGTGGTTTATTCTTTTGAACCGCTTCGTAGGCAGCAAAAACCGTTGCAACGTTTTGAACGATGGCACCCACATCGACCGGCAATGCGCCCGAAGGTACCTGGCGGCCAATGGCTGCATCAATCAATTGCTTCTCTCCTCCCTGTGGGTATTTGACTTTCAATGCCACCACTTCAATGCCCATATCGGCCGAAACCAGGCTTTTCATGTAGGCAATCGCATCCTTCTTGTTGTTCTCGATCGCAATGATGCCGCGGGTGACCCCCACACCTTTCATCAACAAACGCAAGCCCATCACAATTTCCCGACCTTTCTCAAGCATCAGACGATGGTCAGCAGTCAAATACGGTTCGCATTCGACCGCGTTTACGATCAGCACCTCGGCTTTCTTACCCGGAGGTGGTGAGAGTTTTACATGGGTGGGGAATCCGGCTCCCCCCATACCGGTAATGCCGGCAGCGGCGATCTTTTCACGGATTTGTTCGGGAGTCCAATCAAAACGATCCACGAACGTATCGGTACGATCGATGTCCTCCATCCACTCGTCTCCTTCGCGCACGATATAAATGGCCGGCTTCTTGTATCCACTGGCATCTACGCATTCATCGATTTTCAACACCTTTCCGGAAACGGGCGCATGTATGCAGGCAGAAATCATCCCGCTTGCTTTGGCGATGATCTGACCGGTCTTGACCGTTTCACCCTTTGCAACTACGGGTGTAGCCGGTGCCCCCAAGTGTTGGTTGAGCAGGACCACCGCCTGCGATGGCAACGCGCCTGTCACCGTCGCTTTATCTGCCGTTAATTTGTTTTCAGGCGCATGAATGCCCCCTATGGAAAATGACTTCATACTGCAATCAGTTTATCGTTTCAGCAACCTGAGCGGTTACTTTCGGTTTACGTGGAGGAAAATTAAGTTCATGGATGGCGTTTGTTGGACATACTTCCACACATTTGCGACACAATTTGCAGGCATCCGCATCGATGTAAGCCAAATTGTTGGCGATGGTTATGGCGTCAAATTCACAGACTTTCTCACACTTTCCACAACCGATACACGCCACCGCACAAGATTTCTTGGCAACAGCCCCCTTATCCATATTGCGACAAGCCACAAAAATCCGTCTGGACTTGGGCCCTTTCTTACGAATTTCAAACAAACCCTTCGGGCAAGCACGCACGCAGGCACCACAGGATGTACATTTATCTTCATCAACAACCGGAAGTCCGGTCACCGGATCCATATGCAACGCATCAAACTGACACACATTGCAGCAATCGGCCAGACCCAGGCAACCAAAGGAACAACCCGTATCACCTCCCGAAGTCATGGCCGCAATGGCACAAGTCGAAGCACCATCGTAGGTATTTGTTTTGGGTCTCAGGTCACAGGTCCCATTGCAACGCAAAACGGCCAACGTAGGCGCTGCTTCGACCGCTTCCCGACCCATGATTTTGGCAACGGCTGCCATGGTGCTGTTTCCACCCACCGGACAAAACAAACCCTCCGGATTGGGACCGCTGACACAGGCTCCGGCAAAACTCCGGCAACCGGCAAAACCGCATCCACCGCAATTGGCACCGGGCAAAGCCGCCTCTACTTCATCAATTCTGGGATCTTCGTATACTTTAAATTTTTGTGCAGTCACATACAGGATGATGGCCAACACGATGCCAAGGGCTGCCAATGAGAGTATGGCTAAAAGCGTTACGTTCATAAAAAAAACGGATTTATAATTCATTCATCTGCGGAAGTGCAGATACTTCAAATACAAACTTCTTTTGTAGCGAATTCCTAACCAGATATAATAGGGGATAATAGACCGCCAGACTCCCCAGGGCAATGAGCGCCGAAAGGCCTTCGTTTTGAGGGAAGAACCATTGTTGACTGGCATACATGGCTGCAATCATCAAAAACAAAGGCAACACGTAGGCCAGCAAAACGGCCTGAAGCCCCATGCTGGAGGTTCCGGTCAAACGAACCCATTGTCCTACCCGATAGGTTCCGGTATAATTGCGAATGTCGACGATTTTTTCTTCTTTGTCGGCAGAACTACAGATGGATTTGGCGTGGCAGCCCGCACAAGCAGAGATTTGCTGGATGCGCACAGTCATGTGTTTCTCATCAATACGTTCGATAATTCCTGTATGTTCTATTCTTTCCATGCCTAAATTGCAAAGTGGAGATTGCAAAATCGCGACAAATGTACACAAAAGATTCTGGAAAAAAAGCCGAACATGGTCAAATATGACTAAAAAGTAGCAACGTATTGAAAACCAAAGTTTCGGGATTACCAGAAGTAGGCCATACCAAAACTCATCAGTTCCTGAGCCTGTAACAAGACTTCACCCGGATCCCGCTTCATGCGGTCATCCAGTTTGAGATGCAGAAAAATCTGAGCCGTAAAATTTCCGGACAATCGAAAGTTGAGGGTGTTTTCCAATTCAGAATCCAGATAGGTAAAATCGGTATAGTAATTGAATTTGCTTTTCCAATTGACGTATTCGTTGAAACGCCAGGTTAGGTTTGCCGAGACTTTTGAACCCAATTCATGCCCCATGTGTTTGCCGGCATCGATGCCATACGAAGTGGGCTTATAATTTTCGATGTCCAGCAAATAGTTCATTTTATAGGTGAGCGGGCTCAAAATAACCGACAGATCGTATTGGTTTTTTTTGCCTTTCTTTTTAAAATCGACCCCAAGCCCCACATATAATTTGGCGGGAGATAACAGGGACGACCGCAAACTCATGGTATTCTTTTTGTAGTTGTTGAGCATCTGCGTCAAAAACTCGCTGGACAAGGAATAGTACCAATTGTTATACATGCGTATGCCCAACTTGCTTGTGGCACGAATCTGATCCGTACTCACGTTGAGATTCCGCAGCGAATCGGTACTAACCGTATTCAAACCCACCTTGATTTCGATGTTGTTGTCAAACTGGGTGCGTTTGCGATCGTTGTAATTGGCCTCCAGATAAATGGATGCAAGCCCGGCCATATTGCTCTCTCCCCCCTTTGACCAGTTGGGAGAAATGTACGTTTGTGAGAATTGCAATCGGGAATTGCCTCTTCTGGCCCAAGGTTTATACGGTGTTCTTGGCAATTCGACCGGTTTGGGACGTTCCGGCAGTTGCAACGAATAATGCAACCAATTATCGGGCCGCTGTTTTCCATTCAACGGGAAAACAAGTCGTTCAGGTTCGGGCAACAAGTGCTGAAAAAACTGCACCAGTTCTATTTGCTCCACTTGAATTTGCTCCAAAACTTGTTGATTGTATTCAAATACAAATTTTTCAGCACGAAACCGGCCCATCAGTGAGTCACTCAAAGATGTCCCAAGTCGTTCGGATGAAGCAATGGATGAATACGGACTGGAGGGAAAGGCTCTCTCAGCCCATTTTGTGGTCAGATCCGGCGTGTACGACCATTCAAAACGACTCAAACGATAGCGATCCTTGGGTGTTCGAAAAACCAGCGGCATAAAGACCGGATTCATGTTGTTCAGATCGTAGAGATCACTGACCTGCGCAAGGGTCGCTTCCCTGGGACGAATGCGCTGTTCGTCCACATCGTACGAACGCAACCACCGAAGCAAGCCGGCATCTTTGCGTGCAAATGCACGCAATTGCTTTCTCTTATACGCCATGAGTTCTTTTTCGGACACGATGGGTAACGCTTCCACTTCAACCGCTACCGTATCCCGTACAGTAAGATGGTCAATCATACTGTCTGTCGGCAGGCTGGGTGTGAGTAAAGAAGACAAAAAAGCAAACAGCGATAAAAAAATCATAGTCGACGTGGTTTACTAGACAAAGGTAAAACAATATTTCTAAAAGTTTTTTTGTACTTTTGCCGCTTTAAACATCTTTAAGAACAATCTCATCACTTATGACAGATACCAAATACATTTTTGTGACCGGAGGTGTTGTGTCTTCCCTGGGTAAAGGCATTATATCATCTTCGCTGGGTAAGTTGCTGCAAGCGCGTGGCTACAAAGTCACCATTCAAAAGTTTGACCCGTACATCAACATTGATCCGGGCACACTCAACCCCTATGAACATGGTGAGTGTTACGTCACCAGTGACGGACACGAAGCCGACTTGGATCTGGGACACTACGAACGGTTCTTAAATGTACCAACTACGCGTGCCAACAACATCACAACGGGACGCATTTATCAAAATGTGATTTCAAAAGAACGACGCGGCGATTATTTGGGTAAAACCGTTCAGGTGGTACCCCACATTACCGACGAAATCAAGCGTTGCATCCGTTTACTGGGTTCAAAAAAGCAATTCGATTTCATCATAACGGAAATCGGCGGAACGGTGGGCGACATCGAGTCCTTACCTTTTATCGAAAGTGTACGTCAATTGCGTTGGGAATTGGGCAAAAACTGTTTTTGCATCCATCTGGCCTACGTACCCTATCTGGCAGCGGCCAAAGAATTAAAAACCAAACCGGTTCAACACTCCGTAAAACAATTGCAGGAACTGGGTGTTCAGCCCGATGCGTTGGTTTTACGCACCGAACACACGCTCAGCGAAAACATCCGCAAAAAAGTCGCGTTGTTTTGCAATGTAGCGGAAGACGCTGTGATAGAGAGCATCGATGCTGCCTCGATTTATGAAGTACCCCTGTTGATGCAAAAAGAAGGCTTGGACAAAATCGTACTCCAAAAATTTGGTTTACCCATCGATACCCCTTCCGATCTGGAGCCCTGGAAGCAATTTCTGGACAAAATGCAACAAGCAACGGAAGTGGTCAAAATCGGTTTGGTCGGCAAATACGCCGAATTGCCCGATGCCTACAAATCCATCACCGAATCCCTGCATCATGCAGCCGCCTATAACGATCGCAAGCTGAAACTGGAATTGATCCATTCGCAGCAACTGACCGATCAGAATATCGCCGAGAAACTCAGTGGCATGGATGGCATTGTCATCGCACCCGGTTTCGGTAGTCGGGGTACGGATGGAAAATTTGTTGCCATCCGCTACGGACGTGAAAACAACATCCCGACGTTTGGTATTTGCCTGGGCATGCAATGCATGGTCATCGAGTTTGCCCGTAATGTATTGGGCTATGAAGAGGCCAATTCGACCGAATTGGATCGAAACACCAAACACAACGTCATCGACATGATGGAAGAGCAAAAAGGCATCAGCGACTACGGCGGAACCATGCGTTTGGGCAATTACGAATGCGTATTGGATAAAAAATCCAAAGCCTTCGTTGCCTACGGAAAAGAGCGCATACAGGAGCGTCACCGTCACCGTTTTGAGTTCAACGACCGGTACCGCAACGAGTACGAACAGGCAGGCATGTCCTGTGTCGGCATCAATCCGGACACCAAATTGGTTGAGGTCGTGGAGATCCCTGCGCACAAATGGTTTATCGGGACGCAGTTCCATCCGGAATACAACAGCACGGTGCTCTCTCCCAACCCGCTCTTTATTGATTTCATCAAAGCATGCACCAAAAAATAATCCTATAACGCAATCATAAATGGACAAAAACACCCTGATTGGCTTTGTACTTATTTTTCTGATAATCATTGGATTCAGTCTTTTAAACAAGCCTTCACAAGAACAATTGGATGCCGCTCAAGCACAGCAAAGGCAACGGGATTCCATCGCACTGGTAGAGGCCGCAAATCAGGCTCGAATACAAGAAAATGCAGCACAAACCTCGGATAGCACCGTTCAAACGGCAACGGATACCAGTCAGTCTGCACTCCATTATGGAGTATTCGCACCTTTCACACAGGGAGAAAAACAACTGACCACCTTCGAAAACGACTTGCTCGAATTGCAAATGTCTTCCAAAGGAGGTCGCATTGCTTCGGTACGATTGAAAGAGTTCGTCACCCACGACTCATTGCCTTTGTTTTTGTACGACGAGCAGGTATCCGATTTCGGTTTCAGCTTTTTCACCGCCGACAATCGCTTGATTCATACACAAGAATTGTACTTTCAACCGGTAGAACAGACCGATGCGAATGCCTTTGTATACCGACTTGCGTTGAACGAAGACACTTGGATGGACTTCGTGTATCGCTTGCAGCCGGGTGACTATCGTGTAAAATTTGATTTGCAGGGACACAACCTTCAGTCGGTTCTACCCGTCAATACCCGCGCACTGGACTTCAACTGGGCAGTCAAAATGCGTCAGCAGGAAAAAGGACGTCAGTTTGAAGAACGCTATTCAGGCTTGAATTATAAATTTGCAGCAGACGATGTTGAAAAACTAAGCGAATCCAAAGACGAAACCGCCAACGTAGCCAATACCTTAAAATGGGTTTCGTTTAAGGATCAGTTTTTTGCCTGCATTGCCATTGCAGACCAAGGCTTCAACAGCAACATCCTGACGTCCAAAGTCGAACCGGCAACTTCGGCTTACATCAAAGACTACGCGTTGACTTCGTCGTTGGATTTCGATTTGAAAGGCAATCAACAGGTGGGCATGCAGTTCTATTTTGGCCCCATCAAACACCAATTACTCAAACGTTTTGACAAAGATGTACCCGCAGACCAACAACTCAATCTGGACAAGATTGTACCGCTGGGAGGTTCATTCATCCGTTGGGCCAATACGGGCGTCATTCTGCCCATGTTTAACCTATTTGGACGCTTTATCAACAACTACGGTCTCATCATCCTGTTGATGACCCTGGTCATTAAGATCTTCATTTTCCCGCTGACCTACAAGTCTTACATTTCTTCGGCAAAAATGCGTGTGTTGCAACCGCAAATCACTGAAATTAATGAACGATTTGCCGGTACGGAAAAGGCTCAGGAACGCTCACAAGCAACCATGGAGTTATACCGTAAGGCGGGTGTAAATCCCATGGGCGGATGCTTACCCATGTTGTTTCAAATGCCGATTTTGTTTGCCATGTATTCCTTCTTCCCCTCTTCCATCGAGTTGAGACAGGAGAGTTTTTTGTGGGCAACCGACCTTTCGACCTACGATGCCGTCCTAACCTGGTCGGGTAACATCCCTTTGGTGACCAAATATTTTGGGAACCACCTCAGCTTGTTCTGTTTGTTGATGACCATTACCAATATCGTGTATACACACGTAAACATGAAGTCTCAACCGACCAACAATCAAATGCCCGGGATGAAGACCATGATGTACATCATGCCCGTCATGTTCCTGTTTATCTTCAACCAGTATTCGGCGGCCTTGAGTTTTTATTTCTTTGTTTCCACCTTGATTACCATCCTGCAGACTTATCTGTTCCGTTTGTCCATCAATGAGGAAAAGCTGCTGCTGCAGTTGAACGAAAACAAGAAAAAGCCCAAGAAGAAATCCGGTTTTGCCGCACGTCTGGAAGAAATGCAAAAACAACAGCAACGCGCTCTGAAAGAACAACAGAAGAAACGCAAATAAGCAACCTTACTGCACCAAAAAAGAGGGTGTGTCGAACGATCCGTTCAGACACACCCTCTTTTTTTATAGAGCACAAGAAACCTTTTTACAACGCGGCTGCTTCTACCCGATAACCTTGTTGCTTCAACTGTTTCAACAATCCGGCCTCTCCCGTCAAATGCAGACTTCCCACTGCGATAAAACAAGATCCGGAAGCCATATACTCCGGAATGCGTTGCATCCACTTACGGTTGCGCTGATTGTTGAGCAACTTCATTTCTTGAGGCGTCATTCCCGACTGACTGACATCGGCCATTTTGGATAAAGCCTCCAAATCGCCCTCCAAGTACGCTTTGAGCAATGCCGACTGCTCATTCCGCATCGTCGGGAGGTCGCCCAGGGTTCTCACCAACAATTCGGCCTGACGTTCCAGACGCATGCTGTCAAACAACAAGGCAGCCTGCTCAGAAATGGTCTCCAATCCGTAAACAGGTATTTTTTGTTGCACTGCGCGCTCCTGAAGTAACTGATCGATGGATTTTAAATTGCTTTGTCCCGTTTGCTTCATCTGATCCAACACCAAAAACAGAGACATCAACATCATGGGTTTCATCCGGCTGACTTGATTTAACGGAACACCCACACTTTCCTGAAACGTCTTTACCAACATGGCATACGCTTCTTCTGAGACCAAATCGTTCAGGTTTTGATCCATTTGTGCGTGTTGCATTAGAATCTGTTGCATGTTGGGTTCCTGCATGTTGACCTCTCCCAAAAACACATCGGCCAAAAGCGCCTGTTTAACGACTGCATCGTAGATGGGCAACTGCCCGGCAGACACCAGGTGATGCGTACCAAAGACATAACTGGGCTTTGTCAAGCCCTTTCCGGAAATCTTCCACAACAATTGAGCCGACACGCCCATGCTGATGCAAAACAGCATCAGAAACACAAATCCGATTTTTTTCATACGTATTGAATTAGGAGCCAAATTCGAGCGCACGACCACCAACCGCATCGACGATGCGACCGTTTTGGTAAGCCGGGCGACCGTTGACCCAGGTTGTTTCTATGGAACCGGTCAGGGTCGTCCCTTCCAGCGGAGACCAACCGCATTTGGAAAGTATGTCCTGCTTTTGTACCGTCCACGTGCGTTTGGGATCAATCAGAACCAAGTCGGCATAATAGCCTTCCCGAAGAAAACCCCGCTTCTGAACGGAATAAATACGCGCCGGAGCGTGACACATGCGTTCAACCAGTACTTCGGGTGTAAACACCGAACGATGGACCAGATCCAACATGGCCGGCAAAGAATACTGAATAAAGGGAGCTCCGGAAGCAGCCGTCAGGCAATCTCCCTGTTTTTCCGCCCAAAGGTGGGGCGCGTGGTCGGTTGCAACCACATCAACCCGACCGGAAGCGACTCCTTGACGCAAGGCTGCACGATCGGCAAGGGTTTTGATGGAAGGATTGCATTTGATGGCATTGCCTTTGACCGAATAATCCGCATCGTGAAACCACAAATGCAGCAAACAGGCCTCGGCAGTAATGCGTTTGCCGGACAAATGGCCTTCGTCAAAGAGACTCAATTCCTTTTCTGTACTTAAATGCAGTACATGCAAACGTGCGTTCCAGCGTTGCGCCAATTCGACGGCACGCGCCGTAGATGCATAACAGGCCTCAGCTGAACGAATCAACGAATGATAGTGAATATCCAAGACTTCGGGGCCATTCGCAAGATAATAGGCTTTGTTGGCCTGAATGATGGCTTCCGACTCGGCGTGTACGGCCACGACAGAAGGAATGCGCTGAAACAAACCTTCCAGGGTTCTTTCGTTGTCAACCAGCATGTTGCCGGTAGACGAACCCATAAAAACCTTCACCCCGCACACGCGACTGAAATCGGCTTTTTCCAATACGTCCAGGTTGTCGTTGGTCGCGCCCAAATAAAAGGCATAATTGGCGTGTGCACGTTCGGATGCACGTTGCATTTTATCTTCCCAAGCCTCGATGCTCGTGGTGGCCGGTTTGGTGTTGGGCATTTCCATAAAGGATGTGACCCCGCCTGCTACGGCAGCCGAGGATTCGGTGCGCAGGTCGGCTTTGTGTTCCAGACCGGGTTCGCGAAAATGGACGTGGTCGTCGATGACGCCCGGAATCAACCACTTGCCATCGGCCGGCAGGCATGTGCATTGGTTGAGTACGGATTCGGGAACCTCTCCCTCAAAGATGGCTTGAATTCGGTCGTCCTGAATCCAAACGGAAGCCGGATACATACGGCCTTCGTTGATCAGTGTTGCGTTTTGTATGAGTAGATTAGGCATGTTCGGTCATTTTTACGGGATAGGTTCTGAATAGGCTGCGCCACTTGAGTTTGATGACACCAAATACGGCTTCGTTAAAAATGCCTCCGTTCATTTTGGAAATACCGAGTTCGCGATTGGCAAAAACGATGGGAACTTCCCGGATGGTAAAACCGCATTTCCAAGCCGTAAACTTCATTTCAATTTGGAAGGCATAGCCTTTGAAACCGATTTTATTGAGTTCGATGGTCTCCAGCACCTGACGACGGTAGCATTTGAAACCCGCCGTGGTGTCAAAAATCTTCATTCCGGTCACAATACGCACATACATGGATGCAAAGTAGGACATCAATACACGACCGATGGGCCAGTTGACGACGTTGACGACGTTGTTTACGTAACGGGATCCGATGGCCACATCGGCCCCATCTTCGGCACAGGCTGCGTATAAGCGCGGTAAATCGTTGGGATTGTGCGAAAAATCAGCATCCATTTCAAACACATAGTCGTAGCCGTGCTCGATGGCCCAATGAAAGCCTCGAATGTAGGCCGTTCCCAAACCCATCTTGCCACTCCGTTCGATCAGATGCAGGCGATCGGTCGCGGTGGTTTGCAGACGCTTGACGATATCGGCGGTTCCGTCCGGAGAGCCGTCGTCAACAATCAAAATGTCAAACTCTTTGGGTAGGTCAAACACCGCCTGAATGATGAGCTCAATGTTCTCCTTTTCGTTGTAGGTCGGAATGATGACAATGGAATCAGAAGCCATACACAAATGCATTTAATTTGAAGCCAAATATAAGCCTTTATTTGCAAAGGTTTTATACTTTTGCAGCGTTAAATAAGGTGTACACATCATTTTGGATATTCAACAACTACTACAGCACTATCGGGAACACCCGAATCTGATTCAATCGGCCAAGGTCCTGAGCAAACCGGGCACCAACGTGCGTATGGAGGGTTTAACCGGTTCATCGACCGCGCTAATACTTGCCGGCTTGTTTCAACAGGTCAATCAAACCTTCCTTTTGGTCGAGGACGACGAAGAATCGGCCGGATACCTGTATCACGACCTGCAACAATTGCTGGGCAACGACCGGGTCTTTTTTCTTCCTCCATCGTTCAAACGCTCCATTAAGTACCGGGCCGAGGATCCGGGCAACATCATTTTGCGCACGGAGGTGCTGCAGGCGCTTTCGAGCGATGCAGCCTGCGTTGTTGTCACACATCCCAATGGTTTGCTTGAAAAGATCATGGATGCAGCGGAGTTTAAAAACCAGCGGTTGGAGCTGCATGTCGGTGAGCGTCTGGACACGCAGTTTGTCGTCGAATGCCTGCACAGTTTTGAATTCGAACGCGTAGATTACGTGTACGAACCCGGGCAATATGCGGTACGTGGCAGTTTGATTGATGTCTATAGCTGGAGTCACGAACTCCCCTATCGCATCGATTTTTTTGGAGACGAGGTGGAAAGCATCCGTACGTTTGACATCGAGAATCAACTTTCCAAAGAACAGGTTGAGCGCTTAACCATTGTTTCCTTCTCTCAGGACAAGCGCAATAAACGGGTCAGTATCTTTGAGCATCTGAATCCGGCAAATACGTTTTTGGGGTTTCACGATCAAGGCTATGCGTCGGCGGTACTGGATGGGATCGAGGCCATCGATGACGGCTATGCGGTGCTGGACAAAGCGGAATTTGAGCAACAGATTGAGGCGTTTCGCTGGATCGAATACGGCAGTCGTTCGTACCGGGACACACACGTGACTCTACGGTTTGCTACGAGTCCACAGGATGTGTTTGGCAAGAATTTTGATTTTGTCAGTCAGCGGTTTCAGGAATACATCCAACAGGGATACACGTTACATCTGCTCAGTGACAGTGCAAAACAGATTGAACGACTCAAACAGATTTTTGAAGACAGAGGCGATGAAATCCGTTTCGAAGCCGTTCTTAAAACATTACACGAGGGCTTTTTGGATCACGATCTAAAGATGGCCTGCTTTACGGATCATCAGATTTTTGAGCGCTATCATAAGTATAATTTACGCTCCGAAAAGGCACGCAACGGGAAACTGGCACTCAGCCTGAAGGAGTTGGTTCAATTTGAATTTGGAGATTATGTGGTGCACATCGATTACGGTGTGGGGCGTTTCGGCGGTCTGTTTCGAACGGAACATCAGGGCAAAGTACAGGAGGTTATAAAAATTCTGTATAAGGACAACGATACGTTGTTTGTCAGCATCCACAATTTGCACCGCATTTCGAAGTATAAAGGCAAGGAAGGCAGTGAACCGCACATACATAAGTTGGGCAGTGCATCGTGGCAAAACTTAAAGGAGAAGACCAAAAAGAAGGTCAAAGACATTGCACGCGAACTCATCGCCCTCTATGCAGCCCGCAAGGAGGAACAGGGTTTTGCTTTCAGCCCCGACAGTTTTTTGCAACAGGAATTGGAAGCCTCGTTTACGTATGAAGATACGCCGGATCAAAGCAAGTCGACCAACGACATCAAAAACGACATGGAGCGCTCGCTCCCGATGGATCGCCTGGTCTGCGGGGATGTAGGTTTCGGAAAAACGGAGGTGGCCATCCGGGCTGCTTTTAAGGCTGTGGCCGACAACAAGCAGGTGGCGGTATTGGTTCCAACGACGGTACTGGCTTTTCAGCATTACAAAACATTCAACAAGCGACTTGAAAAATTCCCCTGTCGTGTTGATTATCTGAGTCGTTCCCGATCGGCCGCTCAAACCAAGGAATTGCTCAAGCAACTGAAAAACGGAGAGATTGACATTCTGATCGGTACGCACAAACTCATCGGCAAACAGGTCGAATTTAAAGACTTGGGCTTGCTCATCGTGGATGAAGAGCAAAAATTTGGCGTCAGCGTCAAGGAAAAGTTGCGTCAGATCAAAGTCAACGTCGATACCTTGACACTGACGGCGACACCCATCCCGAGAACCCTTCAGTTTTCCTTGATGGGGGCACGCGATTTGAGCATCATTTCGACCCCGCCTCCCAACCGATATCCCATTCAAACCGAGGTGTATACACTCAACGAGGAACTCATCCGGGAAGCGGTTGAGTTTGAATTGGGCCGCAGCGGTCAGGTGTTGGTGGTAAACAACCGCATTCAAAATTTGGGTGAAATCGAACAAATGATCCGGCGAGCCGTACCGGGTGTACGCACGGTCATCGCACACGGTCAGATGGAAGGCAACAAGATGGAGCAAATATTGCTGGACTTCATGGATTACGCCTACGATGTATTGATCAGTACGAGCATCATTGAGTCGGGTGTGGACATTCCAAATGCCAACACCATCCTGGTCAACAATGCCCACCAATTTGGCTTGAGCGACTTACACCAGTTGCGCGGACGTGTGGGGCGCAGCAACCGCAAAGCGTTTTGCTACTTACTGGCACCACCGCTCAATCAGCTGACTCCGGAAGCCCGGCGCAGACTGGAAGCCATCGAGAACTTCTCGGATCTGGGCAGCGGCTTCAACATAGCCATGCAGGATTTGGATATCCGCGGGGCGGGCAACATGTTGGGCGCAGAGCAAAGCGGTTTTATCGCCGATCTGGGTTACGAAACTTATCAAAAGATTTTGTCTGAAGCCGTTCAGGAACTGAAGGACGAAGAATTTTCCGAATTATACAAGGATGAGCACAGCCAAAGCAAATCCGGTCAAACGGTTTTCGTTACGGATTGCAACGTCGAAACGGATATGGAGATGATGTTCCCGGAGAGTTACGTACCAGGTGCTTCGGAGCGCATGAGTCTGTACCGGGAGATGGATGGGCTGGAAACCGAAAGCGAAATCCGTCAGTTTGAGCAGCGCCTGCAGGATCGCTTCGGTCCCATTCCCGAGGTAGCGGCAGCCTTGATTGAGGTGATCCGCTTGCGACGGATGGCCAAATACTGTGGTATGGAAAAGGTACTGCTCAAAAACAATCAGATGATCTGCTTTTTTGTGAGCAACGCGCAATCGGCATTTTACCAATCGGAGGTCTTCGGAAAAATCCTCGACTATGCAGGTAAACACCTTGCAAACACACGCTTACGTGAAGCCAATGGCAAGCGTTCGCTTTTGATTGAAAACATTGAAAACATCCATACAGCGCTTGTTCAACTCGAATTAATGCAGTAACTTTGTTCGTTAATTTGCAAAAAGCACAAACCTACGATAATGATAAAACTCAGTTTCCCGGATGGATCCGTGCGGGAGTACCCAAGCGGAACCACTCCATTTCAAGTAGCCGAGGGCATCAGCCCCCGATTGGCGCAGGATTGCCTGGCCGCATCGATCGATGGTCAAACGGTTGAAATGAACCGCCCCATCACCGACGATGCAAGCATCCAACTGCTCAAATGGGACGATGCAGAAGGCAAGCATGCCTTTTGGCATTCCTCTGCGCATTTACTTGCAGAAGCCCTTCAAATCCTATATCCAGGCATACAGTTCGGCATTGGTCCGGCCATCGAAAACGGTTTTTACTACGATGTAGATCCGGGAGAAACGCCCATTCGCGAAAGCGACTTACCAACCATCGAAGCCAAGATGATCGAGTTGGCCGCAAAAAAAAGCCCCATTGTCCGTCAAAGCATTCGCAAGATGGAAGCGCTGGAGTTTTTCGGCAACCGCAGCGAGAGCTACAAGGTTGAATTGATCTCGGAATTGGAAGACGGTAGCATTACGACCTATACACAAGGTGATTTTACCGACCTGTGCCGCGGTCCGCACCTGGTGACCACCGAGCCCATCAAGGCCATCAAGCTACTTTCGGTAGCGGGTGCGTATTGGAGAGGTGACGAAAAACGCAAGCAATTGACGCGTATATACGGCATTACCTTCCCGAAAAAGAAACAGCTGGACGAATACCTGGTTTTGCTGGAGGAAGCAAAAAAACGCGACCACCGCAAAATCGGCCGTGAATTGGAGTTGTTTATGTTCAGCGACACGGTTGGCAAGGGTTTGCCCATTTGGATGCCCCGCGGAACGGCGTTGCGTCTGAAACTGGAGGAATTTTTGAAGATGATTCAAAAGAAATTCGGCTACGAACAGGTCATCACACCGCACATCGGACAAAAGGAATTGTACGTAACCTCCGGACACTTTGCCAAATACGGAAAGGATTCGTTCCAACCCATTTCGACACCGGAAGAAGGAGAAACGTATTTGCTGAAACCCATGAACTGTCCGCACCACTGCGAGATTTACAAGTTCAAGCCCCACTCCTACAAAGATCTTCCCATCCGTTATGCGGAATTTGGTACGGTCTATCGCTACGAGCAGAGTGGAGAATTGCACGGATTGACGCGTGTACGCAGCTTTACCCAGGACGATGCACACATTTTCTGCCGTCCGGATCAGCTGAAAGATGAGTTTTTGAAGGTGATGGACATCATCTTCATCATCTTTAAGGCATTAAATTTTGAGAATTTTGAGGCACAGATTTCGCTTCGCGACCCCAGTAACAAAGAAAAATACATCGGTAGCGACGAAAACTGGGAAAAATCGGAAAGTGCCATCGTTGAAGCCTGTCAGGAAAAAGGACTGAATGCCCGCGTTGAGTTGGGCGAGGCCGCTTTTTACGGCCCCAAACTGGACTTTATGGTCAAAGATGCATTGGGACGCCGCTGGCAGCTTGGCACGATTCAGGTCGATTACAACCTGCCTGAACGCTTCAATTTGGAGTACGTCGGTGCCGACAACCAGAAACACCGCCCCATCATGATTCACCGGGCTCCGTTTGGTTCGATGGAACGTTTTGTCGCCGTACTGATTGAACATACGGCCGGTAAGTTCCCCTTGTGGCTGACACCCGATCAGGTGGTGGTGTTGCCCGTGAGTGAAAAATCAAACGAGTATGCCAATCAAGTGGCCGAATATCTGAAAGAAAACGACATTCGCTGCCTGGTCGATGACCGAAACGAAAAAATCGGTCGGAAAATCCGCGACAACGAAGTAAAACGAATCCCCTATATGCTGATTGTTGGAGAGCAAGAAGCAGAAAAACAAGAAGTTTCTGTAAGAAAACAGGGCGAAGGTGATAAAGGTTCAATGAAATTCACTACCTTTGCCGCGCTTTTAGCTGACGAAGTAAAACAAATGATGACAACATGGTAAAATCATCTGAATGAGAAGAGACGATATAAAAATGCAATACCGGATCAACGAACGCATCCGGGTCAAAGAGGTTCGACTGGTTGGTGACAACATTGAGCAAGGTGTGTATCCTACGCATCAGGCGTTGGCAATGGCCGAGCAACAACAACTAGACCTGGTTGAAATCTCACCCAATGCTGAACCGCCTGTTTGCAAAATCACCGATTATCAAAAGTTCCTTTATCAACAGAAGAAGCGTCAAAAAGAACAAAAAGCCAAGGCCACAAAGATTATCCTTAAGGAAATCCGCTTCGGACCCCAGACGGACGAACACGACTACAACTTTAAGTTGAAGCATGCCAAGTCCTTCTTGGAAGAAGGTTCTAAAGTCAAGGCGTATGTATTTTTTAAGGGTCGTTCGATTCTTTTTAAAGAACAAGGAGAAGTCTTGTTGCTTCGATTTGCCAACGACCTGGAAGATTACGGAAAAGTGGAGAACATGCCGGTTTTGGAAGGCAAGCGCATGATCATCATGCTCGCGCCCAAGAAAAAGGCAGCACCGGCTCCAAGCAACAATAAACCAGTTACAAATTCTAAAAAAGAGAAAGATGCCAAAGATGAAAACTAATTCCGGTTCGAAAAAAAGGTTCACCCTTACCGGAACAGGTAAAATCAAGCGTAAACATGCGTTCAAAAGTCACATCTTGACCAAGAAAACGACCAAACAAAAACGCAACCTTACCCACATGGGCATGGTAGACAAGTCTGACGAGAACAACGTAAAATTCCTGTTGGGATTGAAGTAATTTCGTCCGCTTACAAAACAATTCATTTTAACCGAATGCCCTAGCTCTCAAGTTCATCTGTGAAGAATGGCGCTAGCATTCAAAAAAAAGAAACAAAATGCCAAGATCAGTAAATCATGTTGCCTCAAGGGCAAGAAGAAAAAAAGTGTTGTCCCTGACCAGGGGTTATTTCGGATCCAGAAAGAATGTTTGGACCGTTGCTAAAAACACATGGGAAAAAGGTATGCAGTATGCCTACCGCGACCGTAAGGCCAAAAAACGCGAGTTTCGCGCACTTTGGATCCAACGCATCAACGCAGCTGCCCGTTTGGAAGGTATGTCTTATAGCCGTTTGATGGGTGCTTTGCACAAAGCCGGCATCGAAATCAACCGCAAAGTGCTTGCCGATTTGGCCATGAACGAACCTCAAGCGTTCAAAGCCATTGTCAATCAAGCAAAAAACGCATAAGCTACGCTCCTTTTGCATAAAATATAGGCCTCGGTGAAAACCGGGGCTTTTTATTTGCTATTTCCAAACTTTTTTGTATATTTGCTCATGGAAGTCGTGTCAACATTGATTGGTAGACTCATCAAATTTTTTCAAGAACACCGAGACAACGCTCAGGCCGACAATGGCGGGCCGCAAATCCGAAAGGATCGCGCAAGCGCAGCGGATTACAAAGGAAGCCGGCACTCAAATCCTGTCAACCGGAGTTTCACATATCTCATTGATGCGACTTCTTCCCATAACGCAAAGCCTCCCATTCCAGGAGGCTTTGTTGTTTTACACCACTGGATCACAGAGATCGACTAGGAACGTCCTCTTTTTCTCGGTGCGGCATTTCTGGATACTTTTCTTCCCGATACCGAACCATGCTGTTGTTTTTGGGACGCAGCCGGTTTTTTGGGTTTCTGAGCCGGATTTTGAGATCCCCGCATATCTTTATTGGCATGGACAGGTTTTTTAGTCGCTGGCTTTTTGGGCTTTTTAAGGTGCTCAGAAGTAGAGTCTTCGATCATCGCATAAATGGTCTCCATCTCTTGCTCAGTCAACTCTCTCCAGTCACCCAACGGCAACCCTTTCAGATCCACATTCATGATGCGCACCCGTTCCAATTTGGTTACTTCGTAGCCATAGTGTTCGCACATCCGGCGGATCTGACGATTCAGGCCTTGAACGAGAATCACCCGAAATCGATTGGGCGCTTCCTGAACAATTTTGCACTTGCGGGTATTGACCCCCAACATCGGGACCCCTCCACTCATCCCCTTGATCGCCTCCTCGGTCAGTGGCTTATCCACCGTTACCACGTATTCCTTTTCGTGGTTGTTGCCGGCCCGCAGTATCTTGTTGACCAGATCGCCATTGTTGGTTAGGAAAATAAGCCCCTGAGAGTCCTTGTCCAGTCGACCGATTGGAAAGATGCGTTTGCCGTAGTTTACATAATCTACGATATTGTTCTGTACACCGACTTCTGTGGTCGACGTAACACCTACCGGCTTGTTTAATGCAATGAAAATATTGTGTTCTTGTTCTCTGGGTTCGATATCCTGTCCACTCACTCGGACACGGTCACCCGCTTTTACCTGATCGCCAATGCTGGCACGACGACCATTGATAAACACATGCCCGTCGGCGATATATTTGTCGGCTTCGCGACGGGAACACAGTCCACTTTCGCTGATGTATTTATTGAGTCGAATAAACGTTTCTTTTTGCATGGGGTTTCGTATTTATAAAACAAGCAATCCACATTCCTTTAATTCGGACATGGGTTTTGAAAACCAAAATAGATCAAAATCGTCAAACATCTGCGCATAGGCCTCTTTAAATTGAGCGAAACGGTAGGGTGTATCCACGCGCATCTCCTGCAAGCACTCGTATATCCAGATGCCTTTACTCGGTTCGAATCGAATGTTTGCGGTCTGATGAGGACCGTACACGGTCAACAGAAGCATTTCACGGGATTTGCCTTTTTTGGTCACGGTTATTGGTTGGGATGCTGGAATACCACCCAACCAAATCAATCGCGACGAAGGCTCCAACCGTGGCAATGTGGGCGTATTTATGCAATCCCGTATGAAATCCCTTGCAACAATGGTAGGGGGAATTGCAACGTCAAACCAATCCTGCAGGGGCAAGTCAAAGCCTATGCCGTTCATGAAATTGAGCAGTGATTTTTTTAAACCAAAACCGAAAAGCGTATGGTCTATACCGGTTCGGTCGGTAAAGGGAACATCGTTGCGAGCGAAAGACGGATTGCTTTCTTCCGGAACAAGATTGTAGGCAGACGGATTGAGTCCAATTGGACTATGCGCCGTCAGGGCGAAATGATGCCAGAAACCGGACTGGATTGCATTATTTTCGAATAATTGGCGAACCATTTCCAGACTATCCACCGTTTCCTGAACGGTTTGGGTGGGAAAACCGTACATCAGATAGGCATGTACCAGTATGCCTTCACGGGTAAAATTATGGGCTACGACGGCAACCTGCTGTACCGTCGTTCCTTTGTTGATAAGCCCCAAAAGGCGATCCGAAGCGACCTCCAAGCCTCCGGACACGGCAATGCAGCCCGAGGCCTTTAAGAGTCGGCACACGTCGCGGGTGAAGCGCTTTTCAAATCGGATGTTGGTCCACCAGGATACAACCACTTTCCGACGCAAAATTTCCAAGGCCAATTCGACCATCAACGCAGGTGGTGCCGCTTCGTCCACAAAATGAAAACCCCGTTCACCGGTTTGAGCAATGATTTCTTCCATTCGATCCACCAACAGCGAAGCCGCAATGGGCTCGTACCGTTTGATGTAGTCCAATGAACCGTCACAAAACGTACATTTCCCCCAATAACAGCCGTGTGCCATGGTTAACTTGTTCCAACGACCGTCGCTCCAAAGACTGTGCATGGGGTTGGTCACTTCCATGACGGAAATATACGCATCGAGTGGCAAATCCGAATAATCCGGAATACCCAATTCCTGTTGTTTGTAATCGTTTCGTGGAGATTGATTGTTGTAGAAGACGTGTCCCTCCTTCGGATGAAATGTGCGTTTCAGCGGTACAAGATCGTCCTGCTCCGCATTTGGATGGATACAATGAGCAATCAACAACTCCAAAGGCAACTCCCCATCGTCCAGCGTGATGTAATCGACAAATTCAAACACCCTTACATCGGACAAACGACGGAGTTCTGTATTCGGAAAGCCCCCTCCCATCACGACTTTGATACCGGGATAATTCTTTTTGATGTATTGTGCACACCGTAAGGCACTGTACACGTTTCCGGGGAACGGAACCGAAAGTCCAACCATTTTGGGTTGTACGTCTTTCAATCGAGCGTCCAGAATCTCCAACGCTATGAAATCCAAATGCGTGCACGGCTTCAGCAATTGCTCATACAAGGCATCAAAACTGCCGGCACTCATACCCAGTCTTTCTGCATATCGGCTAAACCCGAAATCCTCGTCAATGCATTCTACGATAAAATCGGATAGATCCTCCAGATATAGGGTTGCCAGGTGTTTGGCTTTGTCCTGCAAACCCATTTCACCGAAACTCCAGTCTAAATCGTTCAACGCATCAAAACGGGAAGCCTGAGGAAGAAAAGCTGTGCGACAGATTCTGTTTGCCAGTGTTGCGTTCTTCCCCTGAAGAAAGGAAATTACCGCATCAATGGTTGCAACATACTCGTTTTTTAGCGCAAATATGCGTTTTGCATTGGCTGAATGCATCCTATTCATACGAAAAGCGACTTCAAACAGATCCTGAAGTCCATTGGATGAGAATAGGACCCCAATCACCTCAATACCCAGATCCATCTGAAAACTACGGATGCTTCTGGTGTTCAGAAATCCTTTCAAATAGACCGTTGCAGGATAGGGCGTATTGAGCTGTGTGAAAGGCGGTGTAAGAAGGAGTATGTCGTTCAAAACTTCATTATATTTGCTCACCAAAAAACGATCGGCGATGAAAACGCAAAAGTACAAAGATTTTGCTATTTTTGTCTTCAATTCATCCCTAGCATAATACATTAAAACACAAACGAATGATGCGATCTTTTTATCAAGCCTCAATGGGCTTGTTGGGACTACTTCTGACCCACCCCCTAAACGCTCAAAATCCCCAGTCTACTACAGGTATTGAGATTGTATCACAACTAGAAAAACCAAAAAGCGACTCTTATCAAGAAAAGGATTTGGCCGGATACCTAATGGTCTATTTTAAAGATCAGGATCAATCGGCATATATGGCTATTAGCAGCGATGGGTATACCTTTACCGACATCAATGGAGGCAATCCGATATTTATTGGATCCAAATTGGCTGAGCAAAAAGGCGTACGAGACCCGCACATCACTCGTGGCCCGGATGGCGCATTTTATTTGGCCATGACCGACCTACACGCCTTTGGCAAACGTGCAGGATTTCGAGATACTGAGTTTGAACGTCCAGCCGAAAAATACGGTTGGGGCAACAACCGCGCCATCGTACTCATGAAATCATACGACCTCATCCATTGGACACATACCATCGTCCGAATAGACAAAGCCTTTCCGGAGCTTGGCGACATTGACTGTTCCTGGGCTCCTCAAACCGTTTACGA
>JAQVXI010000063.1 GCA_028709215.1 Bacteroidales bacterium | reverse complement strand
AGCTCCAATGGGCAGTATCCCGCAGCCTCCAAAACAACTTTTTCGGATGCCATCACAGCAGCCCAGGCTGTTGCCGACAACGCTACTGCCGATTTCGCAGCCTTAAAGGCAGCAGATGATGCATTGATCGCTGCATTGGCAACGTTTAAGGATGCGTACATTTTTGAGTTATCCTTAGAATCCGGAGCCTTAGATTTGAATGCCTTGTGGGTTGGTGAGTACAACAATACAGGTGTATTGCAAGCATCCTCCCGTACATCTGCCCTCTATGATGCCGATTGGGAGTCTGTACAATCTAAAATGCTTAAATCACCGCTTGTGGCCGATTTAGGAGATACGTTGCGCATTAAAAAAATCGTTTGGTATTTGTATAATTATGATCGACAGGTATCGGATTGGTATGCAACGACCAATTTCTTTTGCCTGACCCGCGATCCTGCCATCAAGACCGATCAAACGGCACAGTATGAGGCGCACGTTCGCTCAAATAACAGCGGATCAAATCTTACGTGGAGCATCGAATGGCTGACGACCCATCCGGATTTTCCCAATGATTTGGGCGTTGTAACCATCACACCCCCTGCAGGTCAACCAAGCATCGATGCGCGTTTCATCAGTGTTTTTAATGGATCCAACACCAGTCGAACTTCAGAAATTCAGGTGTTTGTAGAAGATTTTGAGTCCAGAGCGGATCAAACGGGCACGTGGAGCGATACAAGCCTTTGGAAGGGTGGGTTCAAGCCCATGGCCAACAGCCGTGTTCGCATTCAAAGTCAGGTGACGTTGGATGAATCGGTTGCTCTCAATAAACTGGAAGCAGCTCCCGGTGCACAGTTATCCGTCTCCAACGGAGTGACAGCAATGCTGGATACGTTGTTGCTGGAGGGAGACTTGACGAAGCAATCCGGATTGATGAATCAGGGCAACTTGGTTCTTGGAAAGGCACAAATGAAACAGTATTTGACCGGAACACAAACCGAAGGCGTTCCTTCCGGACGTTTCTGGTATGTGTCCAGTCCATTTACAGACGCCGTGAGTGCCGGATTTGGAGCTGCAGGCGGCAATCAGCTGTGGTCGTATACCGAAGCCGGTACAAGCACAAGCGAAGTGTATGCTGAGATAACGAGCGACGATGTAGACTTGGTGGCCGGCGATGCGTATGTGGTTCGGGCTACTGCCGATCAGCACATGCTTCTGGAAGGTTCCGATTTCTTTCACGGCGAACGCGTGAAATCCCTTAGCTATACCGCCTCGAGCCCGAAAGCCGGTTTTCACTTGCTAGGCAATCCGTACCCATCCTATCTAAACGTAGCCGATCTCTTGTCGACTTCAGCCGCTGTAGAACCAAATATTTGGTGTCGCAGCCATTCGGGTTCAGCGATGGTTTTTGATACCTACAATGCAACCACAGGAACCGGCGTGTCTGCCAGTGGCCGTGCGGCGTTGGATGGCTATGTGGCACCCATGCAGGCCTTTTGGATTCGTGCTACCGAGGCCACAAATATCACCTTCAACGACACACAACGATCGCTCAGACCGGCCGGATTGGCTTTGCGTAAGGCTACCCAAGTAGCCCAAGGAAGCTTGCGTCTGCAAGTGAGACAAGCAGACAAATGGGATGAAACACTCATCGCCTTTTATCCGGATGCCGTAGATACGTATGATGCGTACGATGCCCGTAAACAGTTTAACAACGTAGCTGGGCTACCCGAGTTGTACACCCAATCGGGAGCAATTGATGTTGCCATCAACGGCTTGAGTCCGGATGCAAAACAACGCATGTTGCCTTTGGGTTTGAAGGTGAACCAAGCCGGCTCTTTGACGTTGACCTGTGTGGAGGCTAGCGGATTTGAACGGGTGTATTTGAAAGACGTACAAACGGGCACAATGGTTGAATTGACATCGGGTGCCGAATATGCCTTTGATGCAGAAATCGGTACGTCGTTGGATCGATTTGAACTATACGTCGATCAAACCCCCACTCGTCTTTCAGACATGGATGTAGCTTCTGTTGAATGCATTGCGTCCGGAAGTAGTTTGAGTGTTATCCGTTCGGGCGATTTGGCTCAATCGGCGACCTTGTCCGTCTTCGATGTGTTGGGGCAACTGCGTTTACGCTCGGTCTTCACAGCGGGTCAAAGAGAAGTTTCCACCGAACTGACTCCCGGCGTGTACGTGTTGCGCATGCAACAGGGAAGCCGCAAAACCACTCAAAAAATAGTCATTAATCAATAAATCAACACCTATGAATACAAAGAAATCGTATACAAAACCGGAGATTGAGCGCATAACCTTGGATACCGAGATCAGTTTGATCTTACAATCTGCCGAAGAACCCTGGTGGGATCCTACGACGATGAACGAAGTGAACCCTTCTGATTCGGGACCCTTCAACGGTTAAATGCAATTCGATTGGGCCTGCCGGCATGGGCAGGCCCAATTTTTTGCGTTGCATGTAGGGGATTATGTCCTATATTCGTATTTAATATAAACTCGAGAACGAATGAAAAGTGTAATTCTGAGTGTATTATTCTTTGTATTGTGTGTGCAAGTTTCCTTGGCTGGAAGCGGCCCGACGGACGTGTTGACATTTGGCAATGCAGCGAGTGAGCAAACGCATCAATTGGTTTCAGAATACAGTGATACATATCAGGGATCCGGTGGACAGACGGCACGTCGCTTTCTACCCAATCCCGACAATTTCGGAGGCATCTACGGCGGGGAAGCCTCGTTTGTCATGCAGATCGACAGTTCCGGGCAAAACTACGTAACCGTCAAACTTTCCGGTGACGAGTATCGTTCAGATGCTGCTCAGGGACGCATTATTCTGGCCATTGGAGACCGATTGACCGAAGTTGGAAACCGATCCGGTGGAAACGAAAGTGTGTTTGTGGACCACATTTCAGCTCCTATGAGCAAAGGCGCTTTTGTCTATCGTACTGTCCCCCTGCCCATTCATCTTACAAAGGGCAAGACCTCGATCGCTGTATTCCTGCGTTCTACCGGCGTTTATAATGCCTATGGAACGGTGCACCAATACGAAACCTATCAAAAGGTCTTAACCCAACCTACGCGCGGGGTCTATCAGTTCTACAGTCATACCAACCCAGTCTTTGAAATAACCAATGAAGCAGGTCAGGGTAGTGTCCGGTCGTATGAGGAAGCACCGGTAAAACCGGTTTATATTACCGACAACGATCGAATGCGTGAGTTTAAGAAGAAAGTAAACAATCATATTGAAAGCATTGTTGCCGGAACCAATTTAATCTTGACTGATCCCAATAACTACTACAACAGCATCGAATACATCGCCTTATCCTATTTTATTCCCTGGACCGTCTATTTTGGTAAACAGGAAGTTGTCAATAAGGTGATTGCAGCAACCGATGCCAATATGCACGATTATTTTTCAAACAATGCTCAAGTCAGTCGGTGCTGGGGTGGCTGCTACGGCCGAATTGGCTATGCCGTTGCTTTGTTAAAGGATCAAATTGGAACCTTGTTTGATACCTCCATCACGATAAACGGAGTCACCAAAACCCGACGTGCTTTTTGGAGTGAAATGTTTTTGGCCAGTCGTGAATTTGCTCGTCAGAATCAAAAATACATTACCAACCAACAGTTGGAAAATGTACAGTCGTTGTTTGGAGCCAATATGGCATTACAGGTTCTGGGATCAACGCAGGCCTTTTCTACCGAGCAGGCCATGCGCTATATACAGGAAGCCATCGGAGATAAGGCGTTTTCAGGGAATGATTTGCCTGGAGGTGGGACCGATTGGAACAAACGTCAAGATTTTTATTGGTTTACTCAAAAAGGAACCTCGCACGAGCCAGGGTGGGTGTCGCAGGATTGTTATGGATACTTGGGCCCAAAATTGATGGATTTGTATCACATGACGCAGTCTCCTCGGGTTTTGGAGCGAGCCGTACGACACGAAATCACCCAATCGTATTTTAACCACCCAACCGTCGATGATCAGGGGTTTAAAGCCATTCGAACAGAGGGCGTCATTTGTTGGAGAAATGCCTATCATCCGGGAAAAATTGTTTATGGAAGTCCCTGGGTTGCTGCTGCGTCGATGAACGATACACTGCTCGGTAATATGAAAAAGATGATTGACGACAATCAATTCTTTTCACGGTTTGATGGCGTATGGGGCATCAAAGAGTCTCGTATGTTGTTTGTTCCGGAATCTTTCGAACAACTCAAGGCTGCGAGCACGTCACGGGATCACATCACGGATCCGACAGCCGATGATTACGTAATGGCCGACGAAGAAAATGGAGTTCTTTCCATCAAGAATGGGCGTGAATGGTTGTTTATCAGCTTCTTTTACCGGGCTTATACCATCAACCATTTGGCCAAGGCTCATTTGATAAACGATCAATGTGAACGGGTGATCGAGTTTCGACCGGAAACCGTTTTGTACACCAAAAGCGGTAAAACGGCCGTTCGAAGCGCTGCAGTTCAGCAATCAGGCTCGGGTACACCGCCTGATGCACCGGTAAGTGCGTATGCGGGTTTGATTGAGGACATACCGCTGTTGCCCGATGGTACGACACATACCGATCGGTGTCTGGCTGATTTTTATCACAGCCGCATTGGAGAATATGTTGTTGCGATGAATACAACTCCGGATAAAACCAAATACTTTGCTTTTCCTGAGGATGTACTGGATGTGCGTAACGTGGCAACCGGGGAGCGGTTTACGGTGGACCAGGATGAATACGAGGTGCCGCCAAGAACGACTCGTGTCTATTATATAGAAAAGAAGGTGACTTCGTTAGAACATGCAAATATGAATCATTCAGGGTTTATTACCAACAATGTTATTGAAGATGAGATTGATATTCAGGTTGATTCCGATGAAAGCAATGTTTTTATTGCAATCTTTAACGCCAGCGGCACCTGTGTGTTGGAGCGTTCGTTGGTTGTCGGCCAGAACCGGATATCGCTTGCACATTTGAAGAAAGAGGTATACATTTTGGTAAAAAGTAGCAACAAAGGAATTCAAACCAGTAAATTACTTAAACAATAAGCTCGAGTCCATATGCATACAAAACAATCTTTGTGTTTATACTTAACGCTAGCAATTCTTTGGTTCTTTTCCACTCCAACGGTGGCACAAACCTATGTGAGTACGCTGGGTACGCAGCCGGTGGATCACGAGCAGTTTCTTCTGGTAAAGGGTAAAATGCGCTGGACTCGAAATGATTATGCCGTAGAGGACCGTGCCTCTGCTCCCAAACCGTACACCCTGTCTTTATTGTCTTCAAACAAACCGGAAAACGGTGATGCCATCAAATGGATCAAGCAAATTCAGTTTGGTTTGCAGGCCAGTACGGTGCGCATTCAGTTGGCTTACTCGAATGATGTCAGCGATGACGGATTGGAGCAAGGTAGCTTTGATTTTTATTTTAACGACGACGATCATCCGTTTGCGGTCGTTCCGGTGGGTAAAACAGGTAGCCATAGCACGCCAAAAACGGCATCAATCGTCGTGGAACTGCCGGAAGGCACCGGTTTGAATTCGGTCTATGTCGTTTGGAATAATCAGCGATCCATACCGCACTCCATTCGCTTGGAGTCCACAAGTTCGGATTTGGTTTTGGTCGATTTTTTTGATCCCAAACGGAGCGATCACGATTTGAAGTTGATGGCCTTGGATTTTGATGTCGCAAACCGACACAAGGATATTTACACGAGCCCGAGAGATATGGAGTTGGCACCCTGTGTGTTTGGGTGGACAGCCGATGGACGTTGGGTCTCAACCGGGGCATTGGATTTTACCAACACCGCATCCTACGTTCGTGTTGCCATCGATGCGCAAAGCAAGTCAACCTCATCCAGTCAGGGTTTTGAATTATATATTGATAAGCATCCGGATTCTGTGGGTGCAACCGCTGCTTTGTTTGTTCCGGGGCCCATCAATGTTGCATCACCCACCTCGTTTGCTACGACTTCGGTGGTTTTGCCTCAGTCGCTTGCTCAAGCCTTGGTCGGTGTACATACCCTTTACGTCAAATGGATTGGTCACAGTTCCGATTTGCGATCGATTATTTTTTATCGACCAGCTCCGACCAATAACACGCGATTGAATGCTGCCATCAAAGAAGCAGCGGATCAATTGGCCATCCTTCGGGAGGATTCTCACTTGTTTTATTATTCACAAACGGCTGTAGAGGCTTTGGCAGAAGGCATTGAAACAGCAAAAACCTTTTTGATTGGCAAAGAACAGGAGCAGGTAGATGCCCAGGTACAGTTGTTGCAAGAGGCGATTCAGGAGGCGTTTTTGAGTAGGGTCTTTTATTCCAATCAGGAATCTTTATACGTGAGTGCCTACTATTATAATGGAGTTGCTTCCGGCAATGCAACGTTTGAGACATCCAATTTCAACTACGGTTCCATCTATGTAAACGCAGTGTTGGATGTTGGAAAGATTGATTATGATCACAAACAATTTGCTGAACTTTCTTTATCTTGTACGAGCAGTAGGGCGGTAGGTATCGCAGCCGGAACGTTCGAAATCTATGTAGATGGATATGATGCCGATGCGGTCAAAATTGGAACGGTGCCTGTTCAAGGTACTGGGGGATGGTCCGGTGATTTGTATCAGGAGTTTAAGGCTACCGACTTTGTGAAGCCGGAAGGCATTCGACACACCTACATCAAATTTGTAGGTCCGGATAGTAGAA
>JAQVXI010000062.1 GCA_028709215.1 Bacteroidales bacterium | reverse complement strand
CAATCACGGTTAGGTCGCTGGTTTCACTCAACAGCAAGTTGCTGTGATAATTGTTTGAAATTCCACCCAGAAAGGCATTGCAATCGACGTGCGACTGCTTCAACAAATGAGCGGTCATCATGCTGACTGTCGTCTTTCCGTGCGTTCCGGCAATGCACAGTCCCCTACTTGATTTAGAGATTTCACCCAGTACCTGAGCCCGCTTCATCACCCGAAACCCATTCTCAATAAAATAGCGAAGTTCTGAATGCTGATCGGGCACAGCAGGGGTACGAACCACCAACGTTTGATCCACATTCAAAAAAGCATGAGGAATGGCCTCCACGTCATCCGAATAATGAATCTGCATGCCTTCCTGCTCCATCGTCCGCGTCAATGCAGTCGATGTTCGGTCGTACCCGGCAACCAGAAAACCTTTCGTTTGAAAATAACGCGCAAGGTTACTCATTCCAATCCCACCAATTCCAATAAAATAAATACATCGAGCCGTCATATTCCAACGATTTTTTCTAGTTCATCAACAATGCGATTGGCCGCATCCGGCATGGCCAAGGTGTGAATGTTTTTTTTCAATGTTTCCAAAACTTCCGGCTGCTGAATCAACGAGATTGCCGTCTCAACCAGACGAATCCTGGCCTCGGCATCCGTGAGTAAAACAGCGGCCTCTTCCTGAACCAATGTCCTTGCATTTTTTGTCTGATGATCTTCCGCCACGTTGGGAGAAGGCACCAAGATTACCGCCTTCGAGAGCAAACTCAACTCGGAGATGGATCCGGCTCCTGCCCGTGAAACAATCAGATCGGCAGCCGCATAGGCCATTTGCATATCATACAAAAACTCATGCATGTGCACGTTTTCCGGCAAACGATCCTTCAGTTGCTCCTTGAGCGCCTGGTAATAATACGAGCCCGTTTGCCAAATCACTTGTACGTCCTTGTTGGCTCTCAGACTTTCCAAACCGGTCAGCATGCCTTCATTCAAACTTCGTGCCCCCAGACTACCACCAAAAACCAACAAGGTCTTCTTGGACGGATCCAAACCATAGCGCTGGATTGCGTCCTCACGCATACGATCGTAGGTTTGTAGTAGGTCCTGGCGCACCGGATTGCCGGTCAAAACGATTTTATCCGCAGGAAAATACCGATCCATATGCGGGTAGGCAACACAGATGGACCTGGCATTTGCAGCCAAGAGCTTGTTGGTCACACCGGCATACGAGTTTTGTTCTTGAATCAACGTTGGAATACCCTTGGATGCAGCCGCTTTCAACAAAGGACCACTGGCATACCCTCCGACACCGACGGCAGCATCCGGTTGAAAATCGTTGATCAGCATACGCGCTTTTCTCAGGCTGACCCATAAATCCCATAACACCTTTATATTCTTCCAAAGATGACTGCGATCAAAACCACGAACAGGTAAACCCACAATACGAAAACCCGCTGCAGGCACTTTTTCCATTTCCATACGTCCCTCAGCACCTACAAACAAGATTTCAGCCTCGGGATGCCGCATTCGAATGGCCTGTGCAATCGACAATGCCGGAAAAATATGTCCCCCTGTACCGCCACCGGATATCATTACTTTCATACGCTTCTGATTAAATACCATATTCAATTGCTCGTTCCGTTGCTTTGTCCTGCAAAGCATCTTTCTTTTCATCTTCCTGGACTCCAAAACGGCTTACAGCTAGAATGATTCCAAAATAGAAACAGGTAATCACCGTCGAGGTCCCACCTCTACTGACCAGCGGCAATGGCTGCCCGGTTACCGGAAAAAAGCCTACAGCCACCAGCATATTGACAAATGCCTGGATGCTGATCATTAAGGAGGATCCCATCACCAACAACATGGGATAGACTTTGGTGCACCGCCGAGCAATCAGCAAGGCTCGTTGCAACAACATAATATACAACAATGGGATAAGAATCATGCCAAACCAGCCCATTTCTTCGATGATGATGGCATAAATAAAATCGGAATAAGCCTGAGGCAAAAAGTCACGCTGACTGCTGTTTCCGGGGATCTTCCCAAGAAAAAGGCCTTCTGCAATGGCCATACTGGCATGCGAAGATTGATAATTTGCATCCGTTATGCTGAACGCTTCATCGGTCACTTTGAGCTCCGGGCCAAAAATTCGATTCTGCCAGGTATCCCATCGGGGTAAACCCGGAATGGTATCGATGGTTTTTAAGGACAAAAATAAAATGGCGACCAACAGCACAACACCTCCCCCCAGGAACAACAGGTATTTGGCATTCACACGCCCCAAAAACATCATAAGAAACACGACGGTACACAACAATACTGCCGTCGAAAGATTTTCGAAAAATATCAAACCGGCAAACACCAACGTAACCGTCAAAATAATCCAAAACGCCTTTCGCCGACTATCATCCGAGCGCTGGGTTTTGCTTAATACGAAAGCCGTAAAAATAATGATGGCCAGTTTTGCAAACTCAGAGGGTTGAAACTGAATCCCAAAAAAACTGATCCAACGGGCAGCATTGTTGACTCGAACGCCAATAACCGGCGTAAGAACCAACAGAGCAAACGATAAGACAAATAAAAAGGCACCAATAAGCGTCACATACTTATAGTGAAACGAGTGCGTGACCAAAATTACGATGGTTCCCAACAACAGAAAGCCGGCATGACGAACGATGGGCCCATAGGCATTGCCTGACGAATAAGCAAGCGTACTCGAAGCACTGTATACCTCGATTAGCGAGATGATACCCAACAGTAAAAAGATGATCCAAATGGCGCCATCCCCACGAAACAATTGTCGAATTAAACTCATTCTATCCCTTTTTATTGATTACAACGCCAAAACGCATTGCTTAAATTGTCGACCCCGATCCTCATAATTCAAAAACAAATCAAAACTGGCACAACAAGGAGACAACAAGACCGTATCGCCTTTTTCTGCCAATTCGTAGGCTGCATCCACCGCTTCCTGCATCGAACCCGCATCTCGAATGACGGGACCCATCCCGTCAAAAAAAGCATGTAATTTCTGATTATCCAAACCCATAAATATCAAGGCCTTTACCTTGTCCCTGACAAGACTCTCGATTTCGGAGTAATCATTTCCTTTATCCGTTCCACCCAAAATCAGCACAATGGGTGTTTTGACCGATTCCAACGCATACCAACACGAATTGACATTGGTCGCTTTGGAATCATTGACGTAGGCGACTCCACGTACCGATGCCACCGATTCTAAACGGTGCTCAACCCCCTTAAAGCTACCCAAGGCTTCTCGGATATTCTCCTTACGTATTTTGTACAAATTGGCGGAGATGGCTGCAGCCAATGAGTTGAACAGGTTGTGTCTTCCCATCAGGGATAATTCTGTTTGTTCAATCTGCATCTGAGACTCCGGTGTTTCAATCACCAACAGCTGATTTTCAATAAAAGCCTTGATGCCGGTGCCTTTGGACATAGAAAACGGAAACTTCTGTGCGACAATCGTTCGTTTTTCAATCTCAGCCTGAATCAAGGGATCATCGTTCCAGTAGATAAAAGCATCCTCAGGCGTTTGGTTTTGAATGATTCGGAATTTTGCATCCACATACTCCTGCATATTGTAGTGGTAGCGATCCAAGTGATCCGGTGTAATGTTTAGCAACACGGCAACGTGCGCTCGAAACGTGTACGTATCATCCAACTGAAAACTGCTCAATTCCAATACGTAGTAATCAAAGGATTGCGTTGCAACCTGACGGGCAAAACTATTTCCGACGTTGCCGGCCAAGCCGACGTTTAGTCCTGCACTTTTTAAAATATGATACGTGAGCAAGGTGGTCGTTGTCTTGCCGTTGCTCCCCGTAATGGCGATTATTTTTGCATCGGTATACCGAGCAGCAAATTCTATTTCTGAAATGATGGGAATGTTGCGACGTCGAAGTGCCTGAATGATGGCGGCCTTTTCGGGAATTCCCGGACTTTTGATGACTTCATCCGCATTGAGAATGAACTCCTCACTGTGTTGACCTTGCTCCCATTGGATGTGGTGCATGGATAATTCATTCCGATACGCCTCGGTAATCGGCCCTGCATCCGAGACAAAGACTTCAAAACCGCTGCGCTGAGCGAGAATGGCAGAACCGGTTCCACTTTCGCCTGCTCCCAATATAACGACTCGTTTCATACTTAACGCATCTTTAAGGTTGCAATGGCTATGGCTGCCAGCAACAAACTGATAATCCAAAAACGTATCACAATTTTCGACTCGGGAATGGCCTGTATCGGCCATTGAATCAACGCATCGATGCCCGATTTTCCGGGCTTTTGAAAGTGATGATGCAACGGAGCCATTTTAAAGATTCGTTTACCCACGCCACTGCTACGTTTGGTCCATTTAAAAAAAACACGTTGCAGGATAACCGACAAGTTTTCCAGCAAGAACACCCCACACAAGATTGGGATCAACAACTCTTTTCGAATAATGATGGCAAACACGGCAATGATTCCGCCAATCATTAAACTCCCCGTATCACCCATAAATACCTGTGCCGGATAGGAGTTGTACCACAAAAAACCGACGGTTGCACCGATAAATGCGGCCATAAACACAACCATTTCTTCCGATCCGGGTATGTACATAATATTCAAATACGAGGCAAAATTGACGTTACTCGATACATAGGCCAAAATCAGCAAAGCCACCCCCACGATGGCCGACGTTCCGGTGGCCAAGCCATCCAAACCATCCGTAAGATTGGCACCGTTCGAAACCGCCGTTACCACAAAGATGGTCATAAAAATAAACAGAATCCAGCCGGCCAATTGACGGCGCTCTCCCAGATTATCAAAAAAGGCGGCATAATCCAAATTGTTGTTCTTAAAAAATGGAATGGTCGACTTGGTCGATTTGACCTCATCCTTACTGAAATGCACGGACTCCACCTGATCGTTTTTTAGCACTTCCGTATTTTCTCGAATGACAACATCCGGACTCAAATACAACACCAGCCCCACAATCAAACCGATCCCCACTTGGCCAACAATTTTGACTTTGCTTTTCAAGCCCTGTTTGTCTTTTTTGAACACTTTGATGTAATCATCCGCAAAACCCAAACCGGCAAGCCAAACGGTTGCGATCAACATCAGAAGGATGTATATGTTATTCAATTTGGCAAACAACAGCGTTGGGATCACAATGGATAAGAAGATGATGACACCACCCATCGTTGGTGTTCCCTTCTTACTGATCTGACCTTCCAGGTCTAAATCACGAATAATCTCTCCAACCTGCTTCCATTGCAAATAGCGAATGATTCGTTTGCCGATACTCGTTCCAATAAACATCGAAAGAATAAACGCAACAACAGCCCGATACGTAATAAACTGAAACATCCCTGCTCCGGGAACGTCCAATTTGTCCAAATATTCAAATAAGTATACTAACATGTCGTAGGATTTAATGCTGAATAGATTTCTGCGATGACCTTCTTGTCATCAAACGGATATTTTACTCCTTTTATTTCCTGATAATCTTCGTGCCCTTTGCCCGCAACCAACACCACATCACCGGTTTGTGCAAGCATACAGGCCGTACGAATGGCCTCCCGTCGATCGGCAATGACCAACACATGCTGACGATGACCTGCTGAAACGCCGGCTAGCATATCATTCAAAATATCTTGTGGCTCCTCAAAACGTGGATTATCCGAAGTCAAAACGACACGATAACTCCCGTTCAACGCTTCTTGTGCCATGAGCGGACGTTTGCCCTTATCCCGATTGCCCCCGGCTCCAACAACCGTTATCACTCGGCCTTTGCCTTCAACCAAATCATTCAACGTATCCAACACGTTGCGCAGTGCATCCGGCGTATGTGCATAATCGACGATCGAGATGAATCCGGTAGGAGATTGCATAAATTCCAGGCGGCCGGATACCGGTTTTAACATACTCATCGTCAACAATACAGCATCCGGGTCTTGTCCCAACAAGCAGGCCGCTGCGTAAATGGCCAACAGATTGGACACGTTAAATCGGCCGATAAACTGAACCGAAACTTCTTTCTTATTGATTTCCAACATCATACCCTCCAAATGATTTTCAAGCACTTTTGCCCTAAAATCGGCCATCCGTTGAGTCGAATAATCGTACCGGCTTGCTTTGGTATTCTGCAAAACAATCTTTCCGTTTCGATCGTCTGCATTGGTAATGGCAAATGCAGTTTTTGGCAGGTCGTCAAAAAAACGTTTTTTGGCGGCCAAATACCGTTCAAACGTACCGTGGTAATCCAAATGATCGCGGGTAATGTTGGTAAAGATCCCCCCGTCAAAAGACAAACCGGCAATGCGCCGCTGTTCCGCAGCATGCGAACTTACCTCCATAAAAACATGACTGCAACCCGCTTGCAACATCTTTGCCAGCAATGCATTCAACGATAGCGCATCGGGTGTCGTATGCGTACTCGGAAAGACTTGACCATCCACATAATTACAAACCGTAGAAAGCAGACCTACCCGATGACCCAACGCACGAAACAGATCATACAACAAGGTTGCAATGGTTGTTTTGCCATTGGTTCCCGTTACACCGACCAAGGTTAACTTGTCAGAAGGTCGACCGTACCAATTGCTGCTAATCCATCCCAAAGCCTCATGGGTATCCTCCACGCAGACAAAACAAACCGATTCCGGCGACACGGAAGGCAACTGAGAACAAACGACCACAGAAGCCCCACGATGGAT
>JAQVXI010000061.1 GCA_028709215.1 Bacteroidales bacterium | reverse complement strand
AACCAAAAAGAAACGAAATAAACCTAAGACACATGCGCATTCCTTCAAGACATATATGGCTTTGGCTGTGTTCTTTTGCACTAAGCATCCTTCTATTTGGAGCCTGCAAGGGAGACAAAGCCAGCGAAGCAGACGCGGTTGCCTACGCACCCAACAGCATCGTTGAATCGGGTGAATTGTTTGCCGTCGACGAACGTTCCTTTGTGATGCCACGCTTCGGACGATACTGGTACGAAATGAAACTCATCGGTATCCTGGAACACGGATCACCGGTCAAGGCAGGAGACTCCCTGTTTCAGTTTGATCCGGCCGAAGTAAAAAAATTCATCATCGACCGTGAAACGCAACTAGAAAGCGAAGAAGCCAATCTGCAAAAACTGCTGGTTCAACAGGAAATAGCCCTGAACGACTTGCGTTCTACCCTGAGAAGCGAAGAAGCTTCGTTTGATTTGAAAAAACTGGAAATGGAATACAGCCGATTTGAATCGGACCGAACCAAACAGGTAAAGGCCTTGGAATTTCGTCAGGCGGAAATCCGTTTTAACAAAACCAAAAAGCGGCTGGCGCTGACCCAAAAAATGCAGGCACTGGATCTGAAAATCCAACGCATCCGCCACCAGCAGCTTAAACAGGAAGTTCAAACGGCCTACGAAGTACTTCCCCAGCTCACCATTCGCACCCCCATCAACGGCGTATTTCAAATTGCACGCAAGCGTCGTTCAAGAGACCTGCTGACGGTAGGTGACGAAATTCAATTTGGGACTACGCTCGGCAATGTTCCCGACCTGACGTGGATGAAAGCCGTCACGACGGTCAACGAAACCGATTTTACCAAAATCCATAAAGGCCAAAAAGTGCGCATTCGACTGGACGCCATGCCCGACGTAAGCTTCGAGGGTAAGGTGAGCTTCATCAGCGTCTTATGCCGACAAATGGACAACAACGATTTTCGAAAAGTTTTTGATGTAGAAGTGACTTTGACCGAATCGGATCAACGGCTCAAACCCGGTATGACGGTCAGTTGTGAGTTTATAATAGAACCGGAGGCTTGATATACGTATTATGCAATTAGAAGAAAATGTACACATTGCGCTCCATGCGCTGCTGGATCATAAGTTTCGCTCGTTCCTAACCATGTTGGGCATCATTTTTGGTGTGGCTTCTGTGATTGCCATGCTTTCCATCGGTGAAGGCGCCAAACGCGAAGCCATCGCCAAATACCAGGATCTGGGTGTCAGCAACGTCATCGTACGGGAAAAGAAAATGACTTCGGCCGAATTGGAAGAAGTTCGTTCCAAATTTTCTCCCGGACTCTCACTCAGTGACGCGGCCGCCATCATGGATGTCGTTCCGGACGTAGAGCAAATCGCTCCCCAGGCCGAAAAAGAAGCCGAAGTCAAATTTGCCGACAAATCGGCACGGAGCACCGTGATCGGCATTACCCCTACGTTCATCAAAATCCTCAACTACGAAACGGAAAACGGAGGCTTTATCACCCAGGAACAATACGATGCGAAAGCCAAAGTCTGTATTTTGGGAGCAGGGCTTGCGCGGCTGTTTTTCCCGGACTCCGATCCCCTCGGACAAATGGTCAAAATCGAAGATCAATGGCTGGAAGTCATCGGTGTGATGAAGCCCAAAGCGCTCTTTACCGAAACCGTGGGCGAGCTCTCCTCACGCGACCTGAACAACGACGTCTATCTCCCGCTCAGCACCTTCAACACACGTTTTATGAAAGAGAATGTGTTGTCCAGTGAGATCCAGCAAATCACCATCAAAGTAAAACACTCCGATCGTTTGCCCGAGACCTCCAGTCTGATCCGGAGCCTGTTGCACCGCCACCACTTCAACAACGAGGATTTCAACATTGTAATCCCCTATGAATTGCTGAAACAGGAAGAAAAAGAACGTCAGATCTACAACATACTTCTGGGCGCCATCGCCGCGATCTCCTTAATTGTAGGAGGTATTGGGATTATGAACATCATGTTGGCCACCGTAATGGAGCGTACGCGAGAAATCGGAATCCGACGTGCCATCGGGGCACGAAAGGCCGACATCATGAGTCAGTTTGTGACCGAGGCCGTAGCCCTCAGTATTACCGGAGGCATTATTGGAGTGATCCTGGGTGTGACCCTGTCGCTTTCCATTACCTGGTTTACCGATGTAACCACGTACATCCAATTGTATTCGGTCTTTGTCGCGTTTGCATTTTCCGTTCTGGTGGGAATCAGTTTCGGTTACTTACCGGCACGCAACGCAGCCAATCTTAAACCCATCGAGTCGATTCGATACGAATAAAAGGAACCATGCTGATAGAAATAAAAAAATTGGACAAAGACTACGTGATGGGCGACATTGTCGTACCCGCACTGATGGACATCAATATAAACATTGCTCAGAACGAATACGTCGCCATTATGGGACCGTCGGGCTCGGGCAAGTCCACCCTGATGAACATCCTGGGTTGCCTGGACACACCCTCTCGTGGAGAATACCTTTTCAACGGAGTCGATGTCAACAGTTTGGACGACGATCACTTGTCCATCATGCGCAACAAGGAGATCGGATTTATCTTCCAAACCTTCAACCTGCTGCCCAAACTCAGTTCGCTGCACAACGTGGAGCTCCCCCTGATTTACGCAGGTTATTCCAAAGACGAACGCTTTGAACGCGCCCGTGAAGCCCTGCGCCGCGTCGGACTGGAAGATCGCATGATGCACAAACCGTCCGAATTGAGTGGCGGACAACGCCAACGTGTAGCCGTTGCCCGTGCCCTGGTCACCAAACCGGGCATCCTATTGGCCGACGAACCCACCGGCGCCCTCGACTCCAAAACCGGAGTAGAAATCATGGCGCTGTTTGACGAGTTGCACCGCGAAGGGAATACATTGATCGTCATTACCCACGAACGGGAAATTGCCGAATACAGTCGTCGCATTATTTACATCAAAGACGGCCGTATTTTCTCCGATGAGCCCAATCCCAAAAAGATTTAAAAAGATTGCATTCAAGATGAAAACCAAACGCATTACCGTACTCTTATTTTCCATATGCTTGGCCGTTACCGGCTTGCAGGCAGAGACCTATACCCTAACCCTTGAGCAAAGCATCCAACTGGCAAAAGAGCAAAGCTTGGACATGCTCAGCCTCAAACAGGACTTGCGCATCGCCGAGTTCAACCTAAAATCGACGACCAGTCGCTTTAAGACCAACGTCAGTATGTCGCTTACGGCACCGGAATATACCGAAACCATTCGTCAGTTTGAAGACAGCACCGGGATCACCTTCTATTCGGTACAGCAACTCAATTACGGATCGAGTCTAACCATCCGTCAACCCCTACCTACCGACGGAAACATTTCGATTCGATCGAGCGTATTCAACACCGAGGACTTCCTATACGACAATCGTTTGACCAACATCAACACCCGATTGAGCCTCGTACAACCCATCAACGCCCTTTACGGCTACAACAACATTCTCTCCGCGTTTAAGGAAGCCAAACTCAACTACGAACGCACCCAGAAAAGCCTTCGACGGGAAGAACTCAACCTCGAATACAACGTCTCCAATGCCTTCTACTCCCTTCTCTCCGTTCAAAAACGCGAGGAAATTGCCCGCTTAAATCTGGAACGCCAGACCGAAGCCTTCCAAATCGCCAAAAACAAATACGAAGCCGGACTCATTCGTGAAGTCGATGCGTTGCAAATGGAAGTCGACCTCGCCGAAGCCCAGAACAACTACGATCTTTCGCTGATCGACCAAAGCTCCGCCCTGAACAACTTTAAAAACATGCTGGGCATCGAGCTCGAAGACAGCATCGTCATCAGTTCCAACATGGAATACGAAATCGTATTGGTCAGCGCCGAACAAGCCGTTCAAAGTGCCTTGGAAAACCGCCTCGAAATCCGTGAGCAGGAAATCCAACTCGAAATGGACCGCATGAACATCAAACGTCAAAAGTCCGAAGGCATGATCACCGGTAACCTTACCGCATACTACGAACGTTCGGGTGTGAGCAAATTGGATAACACCAGCGGCCTGGAAACCTCTTTCAACGAATCGGTCGCCGACTTCAAAGTACGCCCCGAAAACTACGGTTTGGGCTTTACCATCAACATTCCCCTGATCGACTGGGGACAAAACCGTGCACTGGTTCGCGCAGCAGAAGCCCGTATGGAAAAAAACCGCATTCGTCAGGAAGAAATCCGTCGCAACATCCAACGCGAAGTCATCGACCTGACCAACGACGTTTCCAGCAGCTTAAAGCGTCTACAATTGCTTGAAAAGAACGTTTCCGTAGCCGAAAAGAGTTTTGAAATCACCCGCTCCCGCTTCTCGGACGGCGACATCGACAGCCAGGCCCTTGCCTTGGAACGGGATCGTTTGAACAACGCCTACCTGTCCCACCTTTCTGCCTACATCAACTATCAGTTGAAATTGTCCGATTTGTTGCGCAAAACGTTCTACGATTTCAAAAACGATCGCCCTCTATTGTAATTCATTGGCAATCGTGTATCCAAACGGATAGTATATGATACAATCCGACACACTGTTTTGCTCGTGATCCTGTATTTTTGATGCGATAAAAAAGTATTGAATCTTACACGATCACGATGAAAAAACAGTTTTTAAACAAAACCCGCGTAGCCTTTACCCTCATCCTTGCCACGATGCTCCCCATGGAATCCCTTCAGGCAGCCAAATCGAAAAATCCCGTATTCTCCGACTTTGAATACACCGGAAACGACGCCGTCTACAACAAGGTCGCCTTGGAATCGGACGAGTTTTACAACCCGATCCTTCAAGGCTGCTACCCGGACCCCTCCATCTGTCGCAAAGGCAACGACTACTACCTGGTATCCTCGTCCTTCGCCTTTTTTCCCGGCGTACCCATCTTCCATTCCAACGACCTGGTCAACTGGAAACAATTGGGTCATGTCCTGGACAGAAAATCCCAATTAAAGGTCGAAGACTGTGGCATCAGCGCCGGCATCTATGCCCCCGCCATTCGCTACAACAAAAACAACGATACGTTTTACATGATTACCACCCAATTTTCCGGAGGCATTGGCAACATGGTGGTCAAAACCAAAGACCCAAAACAAGGATGGAGTGACCCCATCAAACTCAAGTTTGACGGCATCGACCCCTCCCTCTTTTTTGACGACAACGGCAAAGCCTATGTGGTACACAACGACGCCCCCAACCGCGGCGAAGAATTGTACAACGGACACCGCGTCATCAAAATCTGGGAATACGATGTAGAAGCCGATCAAGTGATCGCCGGCTCTGACAAAATCATCGTCAATGGTGGCGTAGACCTCGCCCAAAAACCCATCTGGATCGAAGCGCCCCACATCTACAAAAAGAAAGGACGCTACTACCTGATGTGCGCCGAAGGCGGAACGGGCGACTGGCACAGCGAAGTCATCTTCGTCTCGGATGCACCCACAGGCCCCTACACCCCGGCGCCCAGCAACCCCATCCTAACCCAACGCTACTTTGGCAACAACCGCAGCTACCAGGTAGACTGGGCCGGTCATGCCGATCTCGTGGAAGGCCCCGATGGCAAACACTACGCCGTTTTCCTGGCCATTCGCCCCAACGAAGCCGGTCGCGTCACCACCGGTCGCGAAACCTTCCTCCTTCCCGTCGACTGGTCCGGTGAATTTCCCGTCTTCGAAAACGGTTTGATCCCCCTGTCTCCCAAACTCAAACTACCCAAAGGCGTTCAAAACCAAACGGGCAAAAACGGCTATTTCCCCAACGGAAACTTCACCTTTGCCGACCCACTCACCCAAGCCCCCCTCGACTTCCGTTGGATCGGCATGCGTGGCCCCCGCGAGGATTTTATCCAAATCGACAAAAAAGGCATGGAGATCACGCCCTTCCCCGTCAGCATCAAGGAAGTAAAACCCACCTCCACCCTATTCCACCGCCAACAGCATCAAGACTTCTCTGCCCACGTCACCCTGAACTACCAGCCCAAAAGCGAAACCGATCTGGCTGGCCTAACCTGCTATCAAAGCGAGCGTTTCAACTACGTATTTGCGGTCACCAAAAAAGGCAAGCAAGATGTCCTCGTGCTCAAACGCACCCACCAAGGCAACACAACGACCGTGGCCGAAGCGGTCATTGATTTGAAAAAGCCCATACGTCTACAAGTAACGGCCAAAGGCGATTCGTATACCTTCTCGTATGCTACAGAGGGTGCCGATTTTACCAATTTGGGCGGTACGGTCTCAGGGGATATTCTTTCGACGAATGTTGCCGGCGGGTTTACGGGTTCTTTTGTGGGTTTGCATGCGAGTAGTGTGGGAATTTGAGTCACTCGGAAGAATGTGTCTCGCTGACGCTCGAATGTGTTGCTCGCTGACGCTCGCAAATTGGAAGAATCTGTAAAAAAACGTGCCGTTTTTTAAATGTCACTCGCTGACGCTCGTGAATGTATCGCCTTCGGCGAATAAAGCAACGACGGGCGCAATGCGCGCACGCACGGAGATCGATTGTGTAAGTTTTTACATACAAGGCGTGTCCGTGCGTGCGCTGTGTGGCGACAAAGTCGCCGCACGCTGGCCTTGCCAGCTGCATTGCGCCCGTCGTTGCTGTCGTTGTTGCTGTCGTTGTTGCTGTCGTTGCGCCCGCAAACGGCCTGCTATATTTAAAATTCGACCGAAGGTCGACTTTACCTTTGCGTTGTCAGTAATTTTCAACCTCCAGGGTAAAATCTGATGCAGCTAAAAAATGAGATTGTTCTTACCTTTGTTGTATAAAGGAAGTCAACCTCCCCACG
>JAQVXI010000030.1 GCA_028709215.1 Bacteroidales bacterium | reverse complement strand
TTTGGGGTTTTGGGGATCAAACGCAAAGTCTTTTTTTACGATTGGATTATGCAGCCATCCCCGGAGTACTCACGTTTTCGGGTTGGGGTGTGTTGATGGAGCATTATCGGGTCTGCCCGGAGCTGCGTGATCGACGTGCGGCGCGGCTTCGTTCGCTGGATGATTTCTCTTATCCGGGTGATTTTTATTTGTCTACCCAGTTGTCACTGCTACGCGATCATGCGGTTTATCCGGATGTATCCGTAGAAGTGGTGCTTAAAACCGCATCGAGCTGGACCGTTACCGAAGCCCGTTTTTTTGACAGTCCGGGTTACTATTTTAATGCCTCTTTTGGGAAAACCTATTCTGAAGCGTTCTTTGCGTGGCGTCCTTCCGTTGAGTTGGGCTTTTTATCGTATCAGCTGGGCAACGGCATGCAAAACGATGCTCCTTTATACGGTCTTCAATTGGAATGCTTTTACGGAAATCTGTCTGTAGGGCAGTCTTTGGCCGGATACAAAGGATGGACCGGAGAAGGAGATGAACCATTGGTGCTTCGTACACGTTTTGCATACAATAGGGCACAACAGTCCTATTTTATACAATACCAACATGCGTTACAAGATTATCCTTTCCATCGCATTCAGTGTGGTTTGCGTTGGTCTTTTCGCACAAAAGGACTCCATTAATACAACAGTTATGAAACGAATCCGATTTTTACAGGTTGATGAAGCAGCTGTGCTGCGTGAGAAAGCGACTGAACGTCCGTTTACCGGTAAGTGGGAAAAACACTGGGAAAAAGGTTTGTATGTATGTCGCCAATGTGATGCAGCCCTGTTTCGTTCAGAACAAAAATTTGATGCACAATGTGGCTGGCCTTCGTTTGATGACGCCATACCTGGGGCTGTTCGTGAACAAACGGATGCGGACGGTCGCCGCACAGAAATCGTCTGTGCGCAGTGCGGTGGGCATTTGGGGCATGTGTTTCGGGGTGAAGGTTTTACGACCAAGAATGTTCGACATTGTGTCAATTCCCTTTCTCTGGATTTTCAGCCCATAACCGTATTGGAGTATCAACGCATACAAACCGCGTATTTTGCGGGGGGCTGTTTTTGGGGTGTGGAACATTTGATGCAACAATTGGATGGGGTGCTCGATGTTCGTTCCGGATACATGGGTGGTCGAACGGAATACCCGACCTATGAGGAAGTATGCACAAAGAATACCGGACACTTGGAAGTGGTTGAGATTCGCTACGATCCGGAAAGGGTAGATTATGAGACGCTCACAAAGCGTTTTCTTGAAATCCATGATCCTGAACAGACCAATGGGCAAGGTCCGGATATTGGCCCTCAGTATCTCTCCGCCATTTTCTATATCAACGACCTACAGCAACACATTGCGAAGGATTTGTTGCAGCAGTTGCGCACAAAAGGCTACGACGTCGCTACGCAACTGAGACCGGCGGATGTTTTTTGGGAAGCAGAGGATTATCATCAGAATTATTACGAGCGCAAGGGCCAAATGCCCTATTGCCATAGTTATACAAAACGTTTTTGACGTATCTTTGTCTACATAAACCTGAATTATGATTGATTTAAACTTGTTTGCGACCGTTGTGGACTGGTATATGTCCAATATGAATTATTTGACCATCATTCTGTTGATGACTGTAGAGAGTTCGTTTATTCCGTTTCCCAGTGAAGTGGTTGTGCCTCCGGCTGCCTGGTTGGCCGCGCAAGGTGAATTGAACGTTTACCTGGTGGCGTTTTCTGCATCGGTTGGATCCATGTTGGGAGCCATTATCAACTATTATTTGGCTTTGTGGCTGGGGCGTGCATTGGTCTATAAACTGGCGGACAGCAATTATGCACGATTGTTCTTAATCAATCGTGAGAAGATCGAAAAGGCGGAGAATTATTTTATTGAAAACGGAAATGCTTCCACGTTTATCGGTCGTCTGATCCCGGGTATTCGTCAGTTGATCTCCATTCCTGCCGGGTTGGCTCGAATGAATTTGAAGAAATTCTTGTTGTATACCTTTTTGGGTTCCAGTATATGGAATATCATTTTAACCCTGCTGGGTTATTTCTTTGGACGTAATCAGGATGCGCTGATGTATTACTATCATGAGGCCAAATGGTTTGCCTTGGGTTTGGGCGTCCTTTTCGTGTTATATCTGATCTTTTTTAAAGGGAAGAAGCGAAAGAAATAAAGACCGGAAAGTTTGTATATGAAAAAAACCGCTACCCAATGGGTTGGCGGTTTTTTTAGCTGACTACTTATGTTGTAAAGTAAAGATCGTTCACAAAAAATTTAAGGTCTTAGTTTTTAGGAAGGGCTTCCTTAACGACCATCGGGCGACCGGCGTATTCTGAGCCGTTCAATTCAGAGATCGCTTTTTTAGCGCCATCTTCTTCTTCAAGTTCGCAAAAAGCGAAACCTTTGGAACGACCTGTTTCACGATCTTTGATGATTTTAACCGAAAGAACTGTTCCGTAATCTTCCATCACTTCTTTCAAGTCGTTTTCCCGAACGCTGTAGTTCAGATTGCCAATGTAAATGTTCATAAAAAAATAAATAAAAATAAGTAAAAAAGTGTATTTGACTTGATGCTTCAAGCCGGAACAAAGAAACGGATAAAAATCGGAATTACAACTTTTTAAATGAAAAAAAATATTTTTTTTGTAGGTTTGCATCCGATAAAGCAAAATTGGACATATGATTACGAACGAATTGGATTTGAAACTGGAAACGGTACTTGATGTTGCAAAGCGCATGATGTTGGCTGCTCGAACCGCTCCAAAGGGTAAAGGTGTGGATTTGTTGGAGGCAATCCTTGTTTATGGCGAGGAGTTAGAAACCTTGGCCCGGCATATGGAACAGTCAGTAGAAATCCATGGACGAAAATTTTTCTACCGGGACGCCAGTAACATTCGTCAGGCTCAGGCCGTCGTCATTCTGGGCACGCGACTAAAAAACATGGGACTGAATTGTGGGTATTGTGGCTTTCCTACCTGTGTCGAGAAAGATGCTGCCGGTGATTTGCCCTGTGCTTTTCCATTAAACGATTTGGGTATTGCCCTAGGCTCGGCTTGTTCGATTGCTGCCGATGCACGGGTGGATACACGCATTATGTTTTCAGCCGGTACCGCAGCGCTCGAATTGGGTTGGCTGGGAGTCGATTGCAAAGCAGCGTATGCCATCCCGATGAGTGCTACAGCAAAAAATCCATTCTTTGACCGGGTGTCAACCCGGCCTTAGTTAGAAGTTTTGAAGGTCGTAGAGACGTTTGAATACCCCGTTCTGCTGAATGAGCGTTTCATGATTGCCTCGTTCGATGATTTTTCCTTCTTGTAAAACGCAGATAAGGTCTGCGTTTTTTATGGTTGACAGACGGTGAGCGATGACAATCGTTGTGCGGTTTTTCATAAGGTTTTCCAACGCTTCCTGAACCAGTTTTTCGGATTCAGTATCCAAGGCTGAAGTGGCTTCGTCCAGAATCAAGATGGGAGGATTTTTTAGCACTGCACGGGCTATGCTGAGGCGTTGTCGTTGTCCACCGGAAAGCTTGCTGCCCCGATCTCCAATGTTGCTGTCATATCCGTTTTCGGTGGCGACAATAAAATCGTGGGCATTGGCAATTTTTGCGGCCTCCATCACTTGTTCCAGCGTTGCATTTTCCATGCCAAAAGCGATGTTGTTGAAGAAGCTGTCGTTAAAAAGGATGGCCTCCTGATTGACGTTGCCCATCAATTGCCTCAATTCGTGCACCGGAATGTCTCGTATATCAATGTTGTCCAGTCGGATGGAGCCTTCGTTTACGTCGTAAAACCGTGAGATCAGGTCTACCATCGTTGACTTTCCGGAGCCGGAAGCGCCAACCAAGGCGACGGTTGAACCTTTGGGTATCTCTAAATAAATATCCGTAAGTACGGGTTCGGTTTGGTAACGGAAGTGTACGTGCTCAAATCGGATGCCTTCCTGAAATTGGTTTATATGCTTGGGTTCTTTCGGATCGCGAATGTTGTTTTCTGCTTTGAGTATTTTGTCAATGCGTTCCATGGATGCCAGGCCCTTTTGTATACTGTACCAGGCTTGTGAGAAGGATTTGGCAGGGCCGATGATGCTGTAAAAGATGATTAGATAATAGATAAACGTAGGTGCGCTGATGACAGCTTCGTTGTTGAGAATGAGCGATCCGCCGAACCAAACAACAATTGCGATGATGCCGGTTCCCAAAAATTCACTGAGCGGATGGGCCAATTGCTGTCTGCGGGCAATTTTTCGACTGGTTCTGCGAAGCGTTTCGTTTTGCTTGCTAAAGCGGGTTGCAATTTTCTTTTCAGCATTGAATGCCTTGATGATGCGCAGGCCGGTGAGTGTCTCTTCGATTTGGCTCAGAAGGTCTCCCCATTGAGCCTGTGCTTCTCTTGAAGGTTTTTTCAATTGCTTGCTGACGCGACCCAATAATACTCCAGCAATCGGCAACAGGAAAAGGACAAATACGGTGAGCTGCCAACTGAGAATCAGCATGGTAGTAAAGTATACCAGAATCATAATGAGGTTTTTGAACACCATATCCAGGGAGTTCATCACCGATTGTTCTACTTCGTTGACATCTCCGGACATTCGAGCCATGATATCGCCTTTTTTTTCTTCGGAAAAGAAACTGAGTGACAATTGAGTAATCTTTTCAAAGATGGCAAAGCGAAGATCTCTTAATACGCCGGTCCGAATGGTGATCATGTTGGCGGAAGCCATGAACATAAAAAGCGATTTGAAAAACGTCATCACCACAAGAAAGCCACCGAGCAGCAATAGGGTAACGCCCCCGCCTTGGGTCTCTACGGTATGTGTGATGTAATAATAGAAGTTGTGTTTGATGGCTTCTGCCATGTCGTTGAACGACAGGCCTTGCAAGGACTGAAATTGATCGTATGTGTTCTCCTGTAAACCAAATAAGATCTCCAGAATGGGGATGATTAATGCAAAGGAAAATAGACTGAATAGTGTCGATAAGATGTTGTTGAGCACGTTCAAAGCGACGTTTCGCTTGTAGGGCGGAACCAGTCGAAACAAGAGTTGGATAAAGTCTTTCATTCGTTTTTGTTTTCGGGCTGCAAGTTAAGAAAAGTCCTGCATTTATACTACCTTTGCCCATCAACTCGCTAAAACCATGATAGGGAGGCACTGTGTGAAATTAATATTTTTGTACCTATGTCAAAAAACACAAATAAAGCAGCTTCAGTAGCGAAGGATTTGCTGGATAAATTGGACTTATTTCTTGAAAATCGAAGAAGCATAATCTTTTTGGTTTCTGTGGCCTTTTCCGTTTTGTTCTCATTGCTACTCTTTTCAATTAAGATGAGTGAAATGGGGGATGATTCCGGTTATATTCTTCGAGCCTTTAAGTTGTTGGAATACGGAGAATACCCCTCCTTTCAAGGTCCATTCTATCCGATGTTTTTGAGTCTTTTTATTGCACTATTCGGTGTGAATATAATCCTATTAAAGTTGCTGTCGCTGGTTTTTGTGTTGCTCGGCTTAATTTTTTTCTATAAATCATTAAAAGATAAAATCCCAAATAGTATACTCATTCCGTCTTTTGTTCTCTCGGCAATAAACTATTATATTTTGTTTTTTTCCAGTCAAACGTTTAGTGAGGCACTTTACTTACTCCTTCAGTCGCTTTTCTTTTATGTTTTATTCCGAAACGATGCCGTTTATAAACGTGATTTCAAATGGAAAGAAGATTGGCTCTCTTTTTTCCTTATTGGTCTTGTTCTGTTTCTAGGAGTATTGACACGTAGTGTGCATTTAGGTGTCTTGGCTATTCTTCCATTGTTTTTTTTACTTGTTGGCTTTTGGAAATCGTCCATAGCCTCTATTGGGAGTTATGGGCTTTTCTGGATCCTTTATGAAGGGATTAAACGCTTTTTTTGGAATAATGATCTTTCACAGATCTCCAGTCAGGGATCACAAATGTTGATGAAAAATCCGTACAATGCGCAGGAAGGCATGGAGACTTTTTCTGGTTATATTGACAGACTTATTGGGAATTCACAATATTATATATCGAATGCATTTCTTACTCAAACCGGACTACGAGAGGAGTCAGTTACTATAAGTATTTTTCTGACGATTTTATTGTATTTCTTTATGTTCCTTGGCTTATTTCTGGTATTTAAGAAGAATAAACCGTTGTTCTTTAATTTCCTATATGTTGGAGGTTTGTGTTTGGTTACATTCGTGGGGCTTCAGACCTTTTGGGCTCAGTGGCGTTTAATCGGTATTTTTTATCCTTTCTTATTGCTGGCTTTTTTCTCAACATTCTATTATGGTCTAAAGCGATTTAAAAAAGTTCAATTTTTATATCCTTTGCTGATCGTGGTGATGTTGTTTTTAGGGGTCCGTACAACCTTAGAGAAAACTCAGGAGAATCTCCCAATTTTGAAGAAAAATCTTCGTGGAGATACGTTTGCAGGGTATGCTCCAGAATGGAAAAGCTTTATGGAAATGAGTCAGTGGGCAGCCATGAATGTTCCTAAGGAGGCAATGATCGCTAGTCGAAAACCTGAAATGTCCTTTATTTACACTGGACGTCCGTTTTATGGAGTATACCGTGTTCCAGAAGTATCGCTGGATACCTTAAGATCTCGTCTTAATCCTGATTTGGTTGTCTTAGGACTTGACCCAAATCAGTTGATTAAAACACCGGCATTTGAAGAAATTCGAACAAGTGTACTTTGTTTTGCTCAGGGTTCAGATAATTCGTTTTATGGAGTCTATCAAATGGATTCTACAAAAGCGGAAAGAATAATTTCAGTACTTCAATCGAATCGTGTCCAATTTGATCTAGAGGTGATGCAAACATTTCATGATAAAGAGAGGACGGGCGTTCGTTTTAACGTAGTAGACCCGGAGAAGCTTGTACAGGATTTTGTTAAGAATGATGTTCACTATATTATATTGAATAGCCCCAATTTGTTTTCAACACTCTATCGATATTTGACGTTTATTCAGCTAAAATATCCCCGATCTTTATCAACCGTAAATGCGATTGGAAGCAATCGGGCACAAACAACCTTAGTTAAATTTGACCACAAACAACTAGACTAAATATGCTAACGACTGAAGATTTAAAATTGTATTTCGACGAGAATGCCTCCACAAGAATTTCGTATAGAAAATCGAGATCGTATTATTGGAATTATATTACTCGCTATTGTAACTATTTTATTCACGAGGATGATCGGGTTCTTGAAATCGGTTGTGGTACCGGTGAATTGTTGGCAGAATTAAATGGAAAGCATAAGGTTGGTATTGACTTTAGTGAAAGGATGATTGAAAATGCACGAAAGCAATATCCTGATTTGAATTTTCAGATAATGGATATGAATCAAATGAGTCTGAATGAAACATTTGATGTCGTAGTAGTTTCAAATCTGATTGGATCTTTGGCTGATATTCAAAAAGCATTTGAAGAGGTACATAAGGTCTGTCATGAGCGTACGCGGATTATCGTTACCTATTTTAATTTTTTGTGGGAACCGTTATTGAATTTTGCGGAGTTTCTTGGCTTGAAAAAGAAGCAACCGTTACAAAATTGGTTATCACATAAAGATATTATCAACCTTCTTTATTTATCCGGTTTTGAGGTTTATCGTAGAAATCGTAACGTCCTTCTGCCTTTTTATGTACCTTTCGTTTCGTGGCTGCTCAATGACATTGTCTCCAAATTACCGTTATTTAATGCCTTTGCACTCAATCAATTTGTTTTTGCTCGTGAGTTGCATGGTTTTCGATCAAGAAAGGAGGCAACGGTGACGATCGTTATTCCTGCTCGAAACGAAAGCGGGAATATAGAAAATGCAATTTTGAGATTGCCCTCATTTGGAGCCCATCAGGAGATTATTTATGTCGAAGGGAATTCTACAGATGATACGTGGGATAAAATTCAAGCAATTCAGTCCAAGTATAAAGATACGCATGATATAAAGATCTTCAGACAGCCGGGTAAAGGTAAATACGATGCGGTGAAAGAAGGTTATAAGCATGCATCCGGTGATGTTTTGATGATTCTTGATGCTGATTTAACTGTTCCCCCCGAGGATCTACCGAAGTTCTATAATGCTCTTGTTTCTGGGAAAGGTGAATTTATAAACGGTACACGCCTGGTTTATCCAATGGAAAAAAGAGCCATGCGATTTTTAAATATGTTAGGGAATAAATTCTTTAGTATGGCTTTTTCTTGGCTGCTTGAACAGCCTGTTAAAGATACACTCTGTGGAACAAAAGTAATGTATCGTTCCGATTATGAACGACTCGTTAAAAATAGAAAGTTTTTTGGTGATTTTGATCCGTTCGGTGATTTCGATCTGCTATTTGGAGCCTATAAGTTGAATTTAAAGATTATAGATTTGCCCGTCCGTTATCAGGAGAGGGTTTATGGAGATACGAATATTTCAAGATTCAAGCATGGCGTAGTGCTGTTAAGAATGTGGGCATATGCTATCCGGAAAATCAAGTTTTGGTCGTAAGTTGTTTCATTGATTGCGCTGATGCATGGCTTTGTATTTGCTTGGACTCACACCGGTTGTTTGTTTGAAAACACGATTGAAATAGGGCACGTTGTCAAAGCCCAACCCGTAAGCAATGTCTTTGATTTCCAGTTGGTCCAACAGTAGTCTCAGCTGGGCTGCTTCCATCTTTTTCTGAAGGATGTATCGTCCTGGGGTGCAATTCATCTCTTTTTTGAACAGTCGGATGAAGTGATCTTTGCTCATACAGCTTTTTTGAGCCAGCTCGTTTAGATCGATGGTTTCGTTGATGTGTTTTTGAATAAAATGAACACTGGTTGCGATGCGTTCTTGTATGCCTTCATTTTTATAACGGGCATGCTCCATAAACCGTGCCAGTATTTGGTATAGAATGCCCTCTGTCTCCATACTGAACGCCGGTGGACTATTCTTTTGCAAACCAGCATGGGTAGCAGTGCCCGATGGGTTGTCGTATTTTTGGGGATCAAACGTTGTAAGGTTCCGCTCCGGATTCAATTCGACCAATCGTTCTAGTAGCTGCACATCGTACTGTGCTGCACGGACTTCTACCGGTAAGGACATCCGGTCAAACAAACCGATGCGCTTGCTCGTGTCTTCGTATACGTGTATGTAGTAAAGCTCCAGCATCGAATCGCATTCGTAGTTGTGTTTGGTGTAGGGTGGGGTCAGGTAAAAATAGCCTTCGCGCAATTCGTACATTCCATCGCTGCGAACGATTTTTGCCCTCCCTTTTTTTACGTAATGAATGCGTGCAAACGGACTTTGTACGTTTTTCCAATTCCAGTCGGCGTTGTGACGGGCGAAGCCCACGTTCAATAGTACGAAGTCCTGTCTGGGATGATAGTGGTTCATTCTCAAGGGTATTGGTTTGCAAATATCTACAATAATATCGATAAAATGCAAGTGTTTGTCGGTATTGTTCAATTCAAACATGAAATCAATGCCTAGTTTTGTAGCATGGAATACAGGGAAATTGGAAAAACCGGGATGAAGGTCTCTTCGATCAGTTTTGGAGCCTCTTCGTTGGGTGGGGTCTTTCACTCCTTAAAGGAGAAAGACGGCATTGAAGCAGTGCATACTGCTTTGGATCATGGCATCAATTTTATCGATGTTTCGCCGTATTACGGCCATTACAAGGCGGAGGAAGTGCTGGGACGTGCATTGAAGGGCGTGGATCGCTCCCGATATTATTTGTCTACCAAGGTGGGGCGCTATGGTGCGAATGGTGTGAATTTCTGGGATTATTCTGCCCAAACGGTCAGAGAAAGCGTGTTTAAAAGCATGGAGCGGCTGAATGTGGACTGCATTGATTTGATTCAGGTACACGACATCGAGTTTGCCGATCTGGATCAGGTTTGCAGTGAGACACTACCGGCTTTGGTTGAGTTGAGGAGCCAGGGACTGGTCAAACACGTTGGGATAACCAACTTAAACCTCAGGCATTTTAAATACGTCATCGATCACGTTCCGCCGGGAACCGTCGAGAGCATTCTTTCCTTCTGCCATTACACACTCAACGACGATGCCTTGATCGATTATTTGGACTATTTTGAATCCCATCAAGTCGGTGTAGTCAATGCTTCTCCTTATTCTATGGGTTTGTTGACGGAGCGTGGTGTGCCGGACTGGCATCCTGCTCCAGAATCCTTGAAGCGATTGGCTCGGCGTGCGGTAGATTTTTGCAAAACCTCCGGTGTATCCATAGAACACTTGGCAGTGCAATTTTCTGTATCCAATCCTCGAATTGCGACCACACTTTTTAGTACGACCAACCCGTCAAATGTGCTGAAGACCATAGACTATGCAAATACGCCTTTGGACGAGAAATGGATTCGTTCGGTTCAAAACATTTTGGAACCGGGTTTTCGTGATACCTGGGTCAATAGTTAAACAATCAATTATGAAAGCGATACAAATAGAGAAAAAAGCAACCGTTCGTGTTGTCACACTGCCAAAGCCGGATATGAAGCCGGGACATGTGTTGTTGAAAGTGGGTTTTGTCGGTTTTTGCGGTTCGGATCTGAATACATTCCGAGGATTGAATCCCTTGGTGCGACTGCCCATCATTCCGGGGCATGAAATCGGAGCCACCATCGAATCGGTTGGAGAAGGCGTCCCGGAGCATCTAAAGCCGGGTATGAATGCGACGGTCAATCCGTATACGAGTTGTGGTAAGTGCCCGGCCTGTAAGAATGCACGACCCAATGCCTGTGAGTTTAATCAAACCTTTGGTGTACAACGGGACGGAGCCATGTCGGAATACATTCTGGTTCCTTGGGAAAAGGTTATTGCTGATGCGGCCATTTCTGTGCGCGATTTTGCCTTGGTTGAGCCCATGAGTGTTGGATTTCATGCGGTTAGCAGGGCTCAGGTAAGCGATTCGGATTGTGTGATGGTTTTTGGCTGTGGTATGATTGGACTGGGCGCCGTTGTGCGTGCCTCGTTGCGCGGAGCGACCGTCATAGCCGTGGATGTTGACACCGAAAAACTAAAATTGGCCATCGATTTGGGTGCCGATCATGTAATCAACTCCAGTGTGGAAAATCTTCATGACCGCGTCATGCAAATTACGCAAGAACGTGGGGCCGATGTTGTCATCGAAGCGGTCGGACGTCCGGAAACGTATTTGGCTTCCATCTCGGAAGTTGCATTTACCGGTAGGGTTGTGTATATTGGCTACGCAAAGGATGCCATTCCATTTGACACGCAGTATTTTGTAAAGAAAGAGTTGGATGTGCGCGGTTCACGCAATGCGTTGCCGAACGATTTTGAGGCGGTAATGGCTTATATGAAACGCGGTACGTGTCCGGTCGATCGTTTGATCAGTGCTGTCTATTCACCGGATCAGGCGCAAGAAGCCTTGGAAAAATGGAATGCAAATCCCGGCGTTGTTTTTAGGATACTCCTACAATTTTAATCTTTTTTTATGGACTTTCCCATTATAGATGCGCATACTCATCTTTGGCTTCGACAGGATACGGAGGTAGACGGACGAAACATTCGTACGCTTGAAAACGGAAAATCGGAGTTTATGGGTGAAATTCGTCAAATGCTGCCTCCCTTTATGGTGGATGGCAAAAACACCGCCGAAGTTTTGCTGTCCAACATGGACTATGCCCAGGTTTCGGCAGCGGTTGTTACGCAAGAGTACATTGACGGCCCGCAGGACGCGTATTTGTGGGAAGTACAGCAAACTTATCCGAACCGTTTTTTGTGTTGCGGGCTGGTGGATGCACGCACACCCGGGTATTTTTTGCGGGCGAAAGCGTTGATGGATACCGGATTTCGTGCGTTGAAAATACCGGCTCAGCGGTTGATTGCAGCGTCAGGCCGGGTATATCTGAGCTCAGACGAAATGATGCAACTGTTTGCTGAAATGCAGCAAAGGGGTGTAATCTTGTCCATCGACTTGGCGGATGGAGCGGCTCAGGTCGATGAAATGGAAACGGTTATCGCTGCGTTTCCCCGGCTGAAAATTGCGGTAGGACACTTTGGGATGGTGACACGAAACGATTGGCAAAAGCAAATTCTTTTGGCCAGACATCCGAATGTCCGTATCGAATCCGGAGGCATTACGTGGTTGTTTCATCAGGAATTTTATCCGTTCAACGGAGCCGTCCGTGCCATTAAAGAGGCAATGGATTTGGTTGGCATTGAGAAATTGATGTGGGGTTCGGATTATCCGCGAACGATTGTAGCCATAACGTACCGAATGTCCTACGATTTTGTGTTGCGCTCCGATTTGTTGACCGATGAGGAAAAATCCCTATTTTTGGGTCGCAACGCCGAAGCCTTTTACGATTTGCGTCCTACGGTTCATTTGCCGTACATAAAGAATATGTCCGAGTAGACAGAAGGGATCCGGGAATTGCATAATGGGTTGTTGTTTGTAAAAATAAAATGTATTTTTGCGGCATCAACCTAAGTCCTTCCTGTATGAAAAACCGTCTGATTCTCCCCTTGATTTTTTTCATTATCTTCAGTAGCTGTGCACAAAAAGGTACGTTTGAAATGGGTGACAAAGCGTTTCTTTTAAACGGTGAGCCCTTTGTTGTTAAAGCAGCCGAAATACACTACCCCCGCATACCAAAAGAATACTGGGAGCATCGCATCCTGATGAGCAAATCTCTGGGTATGAATACCATCTGTCTGTATATTTTTTGGAATTACCATGAAATGGAGGAAGGATCCTACGATTTTAAGGGACAAAAAGACATCGCTTCCTTTTGTCAATTGGCACAAAAACACGGCATGTACGTCATTGTACGCCCGGGGCCTTATGTCTGTGCGGAGTGGGAAATGGGCGGTTTGCCTTGGTGGCTGTTAAAGAAAAAAGACATTGGCCTGCGTGAACAGGATCCGTATTATATGGAACGAACGCGTCTTTTTATGAACGAAGTGGGTAGCGAGTTGGCCGATTTGCAAATTACGCGCGGCGGTAACATCATTATGGTTCAAGTCGAAAATGAGTACGGAGCCTTTGGCACCAATAAGCCTTACATTGCAGAAATCCGGGATATTGTACGAGAGGCAGGTTTTACGGATGTGCCCTTGTTTCAATGTGACTGGAGCTCAAATTTTGAGAACAATGCGTTGGAGGATTTAGTCTGGACCATCAATTTCGGAACCGGAGCCAACATCGAAAAGCAATTTGAACGTCTGAAAGAATTGCGTCCGAACACGCCCTTGATGTGTAGTGAGTTTTGGTCCGGATGGTTTGATCATTGGGGTGCACGTCACGAGACCCGTAGCGCGGAAGCGTTGGTCAACGGAATGAAGGAAATGTTGGATAACAAGATTTCATTCAGTTTGTATATGACACACGGTGGAACCAGCTTCGGCCATTGGGCCGGTGCCAATTACCCAAATTTTTCACCCACTTGTACGTCTTACGATTACGATGCCCCCATCAGCGAATCCGGTCGTGCTACGAAAAAGTTTTATGCGGTACGAGCGTTGTTGGAGAATTATTTGCCCGAAGGTCAGCAGCTGATCGATGTGCCGGATTCCATCCCAACCGTATCCATTCCTGTTTTTGAATTGACTGAAACGGCACCCTTGTTTGAGAACCTGCCCGAAGGTACCTCCAGTATTGATGTTCAACCCATGGAAATGTTCGATCAGGGTTGGGGCAGCATCCTGTATCGTACACAGCTATCTGCTTGCGAAACGTCTCAGTTGTTGACCCTTACCGAGGCGCACGATTGGACACAAGTCTTTGTCGATGGCAAACGCATTGCCACATTAAGTCGAATGAAGGGTGAGCGTCAGGTTCAATTGCCTCCCGTTGCAGATGGTGCTGTATTGGATATTTTGGTGGAGGCAATGGGGCGAATGAATTTCGGCAAAGGCATCTATGATTGGAAAGGCATCACCGAAAAAGTAGAACGAACCATTGGAGCAGAAACCGAATTACTAAAAAACTGGACGGTTTACTCGATACCGGTCGATTATGATTTTGGCAAGCAAAAGAAGTATCAGACAAGGTCGGTACAAAAAGATGTACCTGCCTATTTCAAAGGAACGTTTACCCTGGATAAGGTAGGGGATACGTTTTTGGATATGCGTTCCTGGAGCAAAGGCTTGGTCTGGGTCAATGGACACGCCATTGGTCGATATTGGGAGATTGGTCCTCAGCAGACACTGTATGTGCCGGGCTGCTGGTTGAAGAAGGGTAAAAATGAAATTATTGTTTTTGATTTGGCCTCTCCAAGTGCAGCGCGCATCGAAGGTTTGCAGCAACCCATTCTGAATGAATTGCGTGGTAACAGTGCGTTTACCAGTCGCAAGTTGGGAGAGACGTTGGATGTATCCAACGAGAACGCTGTACACGAAGGACGCTTTAAACCCGGAAACGGTTGGCAACACATCGCGTTCAACAACAAGTGGTCCGGAAGATATTTTTGCCTGGAAGCGCTGAGTGCTCAGGACGGAGGTATAGCCGCGTCAGTAGCCGAATTGGAGATTTTGGATGAATCGGGCAAGCCCATTCCCAGACGCAGTTGGAGGGTATATTATGCGGATAGCGAAGAAACGACAGCGGCCAATAACGTAGCCGGAAATGTGTTTGATTTGCAAGAGTCTACGTATTGGCATACGGACTATTCCAATACAAAACCCGGTTTTCCGCATCACTTGGTCATTGATTTGAGATCGGTACAGGTGATTTCCGGTTTTTCCTACTTGCCTCGTGCAGAAGCCAATGCCAGCGGGATGATCAAAGATTATCGGATTTATATAAAGGAGCGGGGTTTTGTGAAATAAACCCGATACCGTCATCCTTTTGTACGCTTGCGGTATTCACTCGGACTGCAGTCCATGATTTTCTTAAAGCAACGGCTGAAGTAGAGTGGATCTTCAAAGCCGGTCATCATTGCGATTTGTTTGATGCTGTGAGCACTGAAATCCAGGTGATGACAAGCGGCTTGTATGCGTAAGTAGTTGAAAAAATGCATGGGGGCAAAACCGGTTTGTTTTTTAAAGAGCATGCTGAAATGCGAAGGAGATTGACCGGAAAAGTTGGAAATCTCATGGAGCGAGAGCGGCCGTTGCAGATTCTCTTTCATATAATGGATGGCGCGTTCTATGGGCATATCATCATCGGCTTTTGTGCGCCCGCCTGCCCGATACGTGCCAATATATTTGATGGAACCGAGGAAGTGAAGGAAAGTCGTGCTGCAGTATTCCACATTATCCAGGCTGTATCCATTCGTAAGAACGGAAATCATCTCCTCGAACAATTGAATCCGATCCTGAATGCGTGAGTTTTGATCGGTCTCGATATGGATGGGTTGATGCATGTCTATAGCAAACGTTTCAGCAAGCGTCCCGTCAAAGTGAACCCAATAAATAGTCCATGCATTCTGTTTGCTGCTGGCATAGTTGTGCGCCGTGTTTTTGGGTAAAACAACGATGTCTCCCGACTGCATACGGTAGGTTGCTTGATTGATTTCCACCATGCCTTGTCCATCGATGCAATAGAGTAGTATGTATTGTTTTGCCTGCTTTGCTGTACGACTTCGTTGGTGATGCGTCGCTTTGGGGTAATAGCCGATGTCCGTAACGTGCAGCATCTTCCCCAAGGTTCCGTTTGCGTATACTTTAAGTAGGTATTGGGGGAGTACGATGGCCCGCTCTCCGGGGAAGCCGTGTTGCAGTCTAGGCATAGCGTGATTCTGAATATTGCATCAAAAATAGTAAAATTGTCCATATTACTTATTATTTTATCTATTTTTATGTTGGTTGAAATCCAATTACTTTGCATCAACTCAACCGACATCTATATGCATCGAATAAACACATCTTACGTCGTTGGTATTTCCATGGTTTCTGCGCTGGGCGGACTCCTCTTTGGCTATGATTGGGTCGTCATTGGCGGGGCGAAACCCTTTTATGAATCCTTTTTTGAATTAACACATTCCGCTCATTTGCAAGCTTGGGCCATGAGTAGTGCACTCATCGGTTGTTTGTTGGGGGCCGGCTTGTCCGGTATGCTGAGCGATCGATACGGACGCAAGCGCTTGCTCCTGCTTGCTGCCTTTTTGTTTACGCTGTCTGCCATCGGAACCGGTGCGGCCAATCAGTTCCTGCCTTTTTTGATTTATCGCATCCTCGGCGGTGTGGGCATCGGATTGGCATCGACACTTTCTCCGATGTACATTGCTGAGATAGCCCCGGCATCCATGCGTGGACGCTTGGTTTCTTTAAATCAACTAACCATCGTATTGGGTATACTGGGAGCTCAACTCATCAATTGGGCCATTGCACAGCCCGTCCCGGAAACCTTTACGGAAATGCAGATCCAATCCTCATGGAATGGGCAAATGGGTTGGAGATACATGTTTTGGGCCGAAACCATCCCGGCGGGCATGTTTTTTATTTTGATGTTTTTCATCCCGGAAAGTCCCAGGTGGCTGGTCAAAAGGGGCGCAGCTGTTCAGGCGAGTACGATCATGAAGCGCATCGGTGGTGATGCGTATGCTCAGACAGAGCTAGACCATATTCAACAAAACCTGAAAACGCAGCACACTTCTGTTTCCTTGAAGGATTTGTTGCACCCAAGGATGCGTGGGGTGATGCTGATCGGTATTGTTCTTGCTGCATTTCAACAATGGTGTGGCATCAACGTCATTTTCAATTATGCCGATGAGATATTTTCTGCAGCCGGTTACGGTGTTTCCGATATGTTGTTTAACGTGGTTATCACGGGTACGGTCAATGTGCTTTTTACCTTTGTTGCCTTGTTTACGGTAGATAAACTCGGACGTCGTAGTTTGTTGCTGTTGGGTGCGGGCGGATTGACGGGTATTTACCTCGTATTGGGACTAGCCTATTATATGGAACTAACCGGTTGGGTGATGCTTGTTCTCGTGCTATTTGCCATCGCCTGTTATGCCATGTCATTGGCACCCATCGTTTGGGTTGTGCTCTCTGAGATTTTTCCCAACCGACTGCGGGGGGCGGCCATGGCGGTTGCCACATTGGCGTTGTGGTTGGCCAGTTTTCTACTTACGTACACCTTCCCCTTACTCAATAAATCACTTGGAGCATCCGGTACATTCTGGCTGTATGGACTGATTTGTCTGTCCGGCTGGTTTTTTATCTTCAAAAAACTGCCGGAGACCAAAGGAAAATCCTTGGAACAAATTGAAAACGAATGGACACCAAACAAATGAAACAGATGGTTCGTGCCTGGCGCGAAACGGTCATCATTCCGACGTATGAGATCGGAAAGCCAGAAAAGAATCCGATATTTTTAGAAAAACGGGTTTATCAGGGAAGTAGTGGCTCTGTTTATCCGTATGCCGTAGTAGAAACAATCGGTGATGAAAAGCAGGACAAAGCATGGAATGCCATTTATTTGGAAAATGCGTATGTGAAAATTATGATTCTACCGGAATTGGGTGGTCGCATTCAGATGGCTTTTGACAAAACCAAACAACGTCATTTTGTCTATTACAACCACGTCATCAAACCGGCATTGGTAGGACTCACCGGCCCTTGGATTTCTGGTGGCATTGAGTTTAACTGGCCTCAACACCATCGCCCAAGTACCTATGAACCGGTTGATGCCTGCATCGAGGCATTTCCGGATGGAAGCGTGACGGTATGGTGCAGTGAAATCGAACGCATGTCCCGGACAAAAGGGATGGCAGGCTTTACCCTCTATCCGGATAAAGCGTATTTGGAGATACAAGTAAAAATATACAATCGTACACCTCATCCTCAGACTTTCTTATGGTGGGCCAATCCGGCGGTGAAGGTTAACGATTATTATCAGTCTGTATTTCCACCGGATGTACACGCCGTATTTGATCACGGCAAACGGGCCGTGTCCGGTTTTCCGATTGCGACCGGAGAATACTACAAAGTAGATTATTCTGCCGGTGTGGATATCTCAAAGTATAAAAACATTCCTGTCCCAACCAGTTACATGGCCATTAAGTCCGAATACGACTTTGTGGGTGGGTATGAAAACGATGCTCAAGCCGGGTTGCTGCACGTGGCCGATCATCAGCAGTCGCCGGGAAAAAAGCAGTGGACCTGGGGGAACGGTGATTTTGGTCAGGCGTGGGATCGCAACCTAACGGATGAGGACGGCCCCTACATTGAGCTGATGTGTGGTGTTTATACGGATAATCAACCCGATTTTTCGTGGTTGCAACCCTATGAAGAAAAAAGTTTTCGACAGTATTTCATGCCTTATCGGGATTTGGGATTGGTTAAGAATGCCAACAAGGAGGCCATGATTAATATGGAGCAGGAGTCGGATGGCATTCGTATCAAAGCGTATACAACCGGTGTGTACAATCAGGTGCAGGTGCGTTTGAAGCGAGCTGAGCACGTTTTGTACGAGCAATGTGTAGATTTCTCTCCTGAGATGAGCTGGGATGCGTTGGTGCGGACAGACGAGGAGTTGGAAGGTTGTCAGCTGTCACTTACCACGAAAGAAGGTGCTGTTTTGGTGTCATGGGAGGCGAAACCCACGGAATCAAAACCGATACCCGAACCGGCTGTGGCAGCAAAAGACCCCGAGGATATTGACTCCATGGAGCAACTGTATCTGCAGGGTTTGCATCTGGAGCAGTATCGGCATGCAACTTACGATCCAACCGCTTATTATTTGGAAGCGTTGAGGCGTGAACCCGAAAATGCACGATGCAACAACGCCATGGGGTTATGGTTGATGAGAAAAGGTAGTCTTCAGGAGGCGGAGTCTTATTTTACCAGAGCCATCAATACGCTTACACAGCGCAATCCCAATCCCTACGATGGGGAGCCGATGTATCATTTGGCTGTGTGTCTGTTTTATCAGAGCCGATGGGATGAAGCCTATGATGCCTTTTGCAAAGCGGCTTGGAATGCGGCTTGGCAGGATAGTGGTTTTTTTCACGCCGCACTGATCGATTGCCGGTTTGGCCGTTATGAGAAAGCGCTGGAATTGGTTGATCGAAGTTTGAGCCGCAACAGCAAGCATCAAAAAGCCCGGCATTTGAAAGTGTCCTTGTTGCGGCACTTGCATCGCAACGACGAAGCGATGATGTTTGCAGAGGATACGATGAAACTCGATCGTTTAAATTTGGCGGTTCTCTACGAGCAGTTTTTGATCAGCGAAGACAAGCAATATCTGCGTGCGTTGAAGCAGTTGGCCAGAGGGTACGTGCACTCCTATATAGAGTATGCGTTGGACTTCGCTGCTGCGGGGCTTTATCAGGATGCCATCGACCTAATGGATGTGTACTTGCAAGCCAATCCCCAGGCCTATCCGATGGCATGGTATTTTAAGGGATGGTTTTTTGCGTTGGCAAACAAACCGAAGGAGGCCGAAAGGGCTGTTCGAATGGCAGAGCATATGTCGTTTGACGGCTGTTTTCCCAATCGGATTGAGGAACTGCTGGCCTTGCAGTCTGCCGTTGAATTTGCTCCCGAAGATGCGTGTGCGTGGGCTTGTATGGGTAATTATTGGTATGCAAATCGTCGGTACGAACGGGCGGTATCGTGTTGGGAAACCTCTAGGGAGATGAATGAAATGTATCCAACCGTGCACCGCAACCTGGCTTTGGCCTATTTTAATAAGTTGAACAAACCTCAGGAGGCTCGAGCCTCCTTAGAAGAGGCTTTCCGATTGGATCCAACGGATGCGCGGGTACTGATGGAGTTGGATCAGCTGTATAAGAAACTGCTTGTCGCTCCCCAAGAACGATTGAAAGCTTTGTCTGAAAAGGAAGCGCTTATTTTAGTACGCGATGACCTCTATTTGGAGCGTGTTGCTTTGTATAATCTTCTTGGAAAGGAGGCGGAGGCACTCACCTATTTGCTGAACCGTCATTTCCACCCGTGGGAAGGAGGAGAGGGCAAAGTGGTCGGTCAATACGTGTTCAGTCGGATAGAACTGGCCAAAAAAGCATTGAATCAAAAGGATCCGAAAACTGCCTTGTTGCACCTTAAAGCTTGTGAGCAGTATCCGCTCAATTTGGGAGAAGGGAAACTGGCCGGAGCGCAGGAAAACGATGTGTATTATTGGAAGGGTTGTGTGTATCAATTCATGGGTGAAAGCGAACGTGCAAGGGCGGCGTGGATAAAGGCAACAAGCGGCAACAGCGAACCTGTTATACCCATGTATTATAACGATCCACAACCGGATCAGATTTTTTATCAAGGTCTTGCTTTGTCAAAAATTGGAAACGAAGCGGAAGCCATACAACGTTTTAGGAGTTTGTTAGAGTTTGGCCAAAAGCACTTGTCGATTCCATTTAAAATGGATTATTTTGCTGTATCTCTGCCGGATTTGTTTATTTTTGAGGAAGACCTGCAAGCGCGTCACCGGATTCATTGTTTGTACTTGATGGGTCTGGGTTATTTGGGATTGAAGCATTTTACAGAAGCGATGCGATGCTTTTCGGAGATAAAATCATTGGATCCGTATCACATGGGAGTCACGATTCATGCAAAACTGGCCGATCAATGGAGCAACAACATCGATACAAACTAGGAACCCATGCCAATAAGCCGGTGTTCCTCTTTCGGTTGCGCAATTCCAATGGAATGGTGGTTGAACTGTGCAATTATGGAGCCATCGTTGTTGGTATTTTCGTTCCTGATCGTGCAGGAATCTTCGAGAATGTTGTTTTGGGTTATGATCGGTTTGAACGGTACGTTCAATCGAATACGCCCTATTTGGGCGCCATCATCGGTCGATATGCAAACCGGATTGCGAAGGCCTCTTTTGTGTTGGATGGTATACGGTACCGACTGACTCCGAATGATTTTCCGAACCACTTGCACGGAGGTGAAAATGGTTTTGACAAGGTTGTTTGGGATCCGTTGGAGTGGGGTGGCCCCGATGCGGCCATCGTCTCCTTCCGTCACATCAGCGCGGATGGCGCGGATGGTTATCCGGGTAATTTGCAGGTGACGGTTTCGTACGAACTGACTCAAACCAATGCGTTAACCATCACCTATCGTGCGCAAACCGACAAGCCCACCATACTTAATTTGACGCATCACGGGTATTTTAATTTGGGGTCTATGCGTAAAACGATTTTGGATCACGAGTTGACGGTGTTTTCCGATTGCATCACACCGACCGATTCGGATTGGATTCCCACCGGAGAAATTAAAGCGATTGCCGGAACGGAATACGATTTTCGTGAGCCACGCAGGGTGGGGGAACGGATCAACGAAATCCCCTTTGGATACAACATAAATTACGTGTTAAGAAAGCAATTTGATACCGAATGCAGCCATGCAGCCTGTCTGTTTGATCCCTGTTCCGGTCGAACAATGGACGTCTATACAACAGAGCCCGGCATGCAGTTGTATACGGCCGATTTTCTGAACGGTACACAGATGGGACGCAACGGAATCAGGCTTGAAAAACAGATCGCTTTGTGCCTGGAAGCGCAACATTATCCGGATGCTCCCAATCATGCCCACTTTCCATCCACCGTGCTTCGCCCCGGTGAGACCTATATGCAGACAACCATTTATGCCTTTTCAACGAATTAAAACGGATGCGCTATGAAAAAAATCATGCTTGTTACTCTTGGACTTTTTGTGACCCTGTTTGCCCGAACCGTTACGACTTATACGATTGATATCGATCAACCGGAAAAAGAAATCCTACGCGGACATCTGGATTTGGGTGGGTCGAATCCATCCGGTGATGAATATGCTGTCAATAGTTATTTTATTGAGAAAAACGGAACTCCCTTTGTCCCGATTGTGGGTGAAATTCATTATTCCAGGTATCCGGAAGCCTATTGGGAGGAATCCCTCTTAAAAATGAAAGCCGGTGGGATCAACGTCGTCGCTTCGTACGTTTTTTGGAATATCCATGAACGTAAAGAAGGGGTCTTTGACTGGTCCGGCAATCTCAACCTTCGAAAATTTGTTCAGCTGGCAGCAAAACACGAGCTGGCCGTGATTGTACGTATGGGGCCATTTTGTCACGGTGAAATGCGAAATGGAGGCATTCCCGACTGGTTGTACGGGCGTCCCTTTGAAGTGCGCAGCAACGATCCGGAATATCTAAAGTATGTGGATGTACTGTACGGAGAAATTGCAAAGCAAATAAAGGGCCTTTTGTTTGAAAACGGCGGTCCGGTCATCGGAGTCCAACTGGAAAACGAATACCAACATTCGGCTGCCCCCTGGGAATATTCCTATCCCGACATCACCAAAGAATTGACGGTTGCTGACCTGGATGCCTCGTTGGTACACGAGCAAATAGCTGCTACCGATGGACAGAATCCATGGCTGACCTACGGCAACAAACACATGAAACAATTGAAAGCCCTTGCCAAAAAACACGGCATCAATGTGCCCCTGTATACCGCAACCGGTTGGGGCAACGCAACCATTGTTGAAAAAGCGAGCCTACCCGTAACGGCCGGTTATGCCTACCCCTTTTGGCAGGACCCGACACCATCTCCCTTCTATCTTTTTAAAGATATTCATGCGTTTCCCGATTACAGTCCGGTCAGCTTTGATGCAACGCTCTATCCCTCCATTCCGGCCGAAATCGGTCCCGGCATACAGGTCAAACATTCCAGACGACCCATTGTCCCCGCTGAGAGTGTGGCGCCCATGATGGTTCGCATTCTTGGTAGCGGTTCCAATGGCATTGGCTATTATATGTATCACGGTGGTTCTACCCCGCAATTTGACGGGAAATACTACAACGAGGAAGCCAACGGAATCCCGCGCATCAATTATGATTTTCAAGCACCCATCGGCCAATACGGCCAGACCCGGGAGCATTACAAAAGCCTGCGTCGTTTGCATGCCTTTCTGACCGAATGTGGATCGACCCTTGCACCGATGAAAACCGTTTTACCCACAACCAACGCCTCCATCCAACCGGAAGATACCCAGACGTTGCGCTATGCCGTGCGTTCAAAAGGCAACTCGGGTTTTCTTTTTCTCATCAACTATCAAGATCACATTGATGTACAACCCATCGAAAACGTACGGATTGACATCAATGCCAAAGGGGAGTCCTTTTCTTTTCCGGCCAAAGGCAGTATGAATCTTCCGGTTGGAACCCATGCCATTCTGCCGTTTAATAGGCAAATCGGTTCGGCGTGGATCAAAACCGCAACCGTGCAACCCTTTGCCATACTGCACAGAAAAAAAGAATCGTATTATGTGTTTGCCGGAATACAAGGTGTTGAATCCGAACTGGTGTTTCCTCAAGGAACCAAGCTCACCCGCCTTCAGAATGCGCGCGTGTACAAAGAAGGGAAAACCGTCCGGGTCCGTGCTTTGGATAACGAGCCGGTCATTTTTTCGGCAAATGGAACCCCTGTGGTTGTGCTACCCTACGAGATGTCTCTAAATGCGGTCAAAATGAACGAAACATTGCTCATTACGGAGGGTTTGCTCTTGGAAAATAAAGATCAAATGCGTCTGATCAGCAGGAAGGTTGCCAATGATTTGCTTGTCTTTCCGGCCGAGGAAGTGGTGTTGAGCAACGAGCGCACCGAACTTATAAAACAAAAGTCTCCGTATAGAGGATTTGCTTCCTATTGTATTCGTTTTCATGAGGAGAAGCCCGAAATCGAAATCACCAAAGTAAGCGAACGCAAGTATACACTTCGGTTGCTGTCCGACGTGTCGAAATGGAACGATGTGTTTGTTCAGATTGATTATGTGGGCGATCGCGCCATGGCGTTCATCCATGGCATCATGATTACGGATCATTTCTACCACGAAAAGCGATGGGAGATTGGTTTAAAAAGCTTTGTGGAGCCGTTGGCTCACGACGCCATGTTGCTCTTTTTTCATCCGATGGAATCCGGCAGCCGTTATTTGAGCGATCTGAAACACGTACCTGTTTTTGAAAATGGACAGCACTTAGAGGTCAAAGGATTTGATATTGTGCCGGAATATGCGGTTGATTTGCAGTTGAAATAGCGTCAATACGTGGAGGTGATGATCGATGTGTCCGAAAATCAGCTGAACTTCCCGGGCAGGGATGCATTCTTCAATCTCATGCGAGCGTGCGGCCTCGTACTCCGAAAGCGGAACTTCATAAAAATACTATAGTAGAAACTCTTCCATATTATCAGGAGTAATAACTGAAAAGGTGCTAAGTAGTTAGAATAATATAATGTCGTACTTGCTTGTTTTTGTACTAGTTAATGTGTGTATTTGTCTCAATATGAGATAGATAATGTTGAAAACGGAGGAGCTTGAAGCTCTGGAGTTACTCTACAAGAGTAGTCATGACAACTTAGTACGTAAACGCAGCCACTGCATACTCTTGTCGAATCAAAAGCAATCGATTTCAGCGCTTAGTAAGATTTTTGGAGTCAACAGAAGGACGATAGAGCGATGGTTTGACGGGTGGGTTCAAAGAGGCTTGCAGTCGCTACAAATGGCGCCGGGTCGAGGGGTGAAAACCCGACTTAAAGGGCACGAAGATGAAGTCAAAAAGCAAGTTGAGATACATGGGAGAAACCTCAAGAATGTACTAATTTACTTCCAAGAAACACACAATATCACCATCTGCAAAAAGACCTTGCAGAATTTTTTAAAACGTACTGGGCTATACGTGGAGACGAATCAGGTTGTCTCTAAAGACCAAGCGGAATCAAGATGACTTCGATTATAAACAAGCACAAATTGAAATGCTTAAACAATTGGAAGACAGCGGATACATTGATTTAAACTTTGGCGATGAGAGTCATTTTGGCCTTACTCCCAATGTGCCCTATGCATGGCAAATGAAGGGACATCAAATCTTATTACCGGCAGCTAGGGGAAAAAGCCTTAATGTCGTCGGGTTGATGACCCGCAATAACCATCTGTTTTACCAGGTTTACGAGGACGCTTACAATGCAGAAACTTGAATTGGTTTTATGGATGATTCTGTGGCACAATCCCAAAAAAAGACGGTAGTAATACTTGACAACTCTCCCATCCATAGATCAAGGATGTTTATGGCCAAAATGAAGGAATGGGAAGAGCAGGACGTCTTGATATTCTTTCTGCCACCTCATTCTCCAGAGCTGAATTTAATCGAGATACTATGGAAAAGAATTAAGTATCCTTATACGATAAAACTGGAATTGAATCATTAAATATGGCGATATTTTTGGATTTGTATGTGAAAATCTTCCGGATTGTTGTGTCTGACGTGAAAAAAGAAAAAGTCTGTTCATCTTTCGACGATCAGACTTTATGTCTTTAATTGGCCTTTTGTAGCTTTTGGCCTTTTTGGTGGGCGTTGATGAAGCTTGTTCAATCTTCCAGTTTGTCCTGTTTCCCTTTAAGGCGCTTTACCTCCTTATCGAAATCGGATTCAAATAAACGGTCTTGAACGATACGGTATTTCTCAAATTCACTTTCGGCAAAATCCTTTGCCATAAGGGCAGTAACTTTTCCACTATTTTGTAATAATTCTCGGTCGTCGGCCTCCAAGAACCTGTCAAGGCGTTTCGCCCAATCTTCCATTGTCATGGGAATATGCCTTCTTGCTCGGTCTTCCGCCAAATCCAGATATGCATTGACAATACGCCCCAACGATTCCAGTTCAGATTCAGTTAGATAATTTTTGGCTATGGAAACATCAGTTCTCACTATTTTACCGTCTGGGGCTTTCTCCCATGAAGTTAAACCCATGTGTTCCTTCTCTGCATTAGCCCTTGATTTAATCAGTTCGGCTGCAGTATGACCGTGTACAGCATAATGCAACTTGTTTTGGACTTTGGCGAAGAACTCTTTTGTAGTAACAGCATTTTTGTTGTAATCCATTGCTGTGGCATAAATATCTGTTATCTTTTGGTAAAAACGGCGCTCGCTCAAACGGATTTCCCGAATTTCGGCAAGTAGGTGTTCGAAATAGTCTTCGCCGAGAAACGTGCCGTTCTCCATCCGCTTTTTGTCGATAATGTAACCACGGATGGCATAGTCACGCAAAACGTATGTTGCCCACTGGCGAAACTGTGTTGCTCTTTGGGAATTGACACGATAGCCGACTGAAATAATCGCATCAAGGTTATAAAACTCAACATTGCGGGTTACGAGTCTATTCCCTTCGTTTTGAACTTGTGCAAAAATTGCACAGGTTGCCTCTTTTGTCAATTCGCCATCTTGATAAATGTTGGCCAGATGCTTGGTAATGACACTCCTATCAACGTTAAACAATGAGGCAATCAGTTTTTGAGTAAGCCAAACTGTATTATCTTGGATACGCACTTCGATCGTGTCTTCGCCTGATTGGGCGGTAAATACCAGAAACTCGGCAGTGCTATTACGGATTTGAAACTTCCTCTTGGTCATATTTTTCAGCATTATTCTTCTGTTGTCTCTTCTTCATTACGAACGATCACGCACCAAATATTTTGTAATTGATTCATGATGGTCACACTCTCCTTGGTATCAATCAATATGTGTTCTAAAGGTATAAATTAAAATGATTCTTTTTCCGGATTGTTGTGTCTGACGTGAAAAAAGAAAAAGTCTGTTCATCTTTCGAAGAACAGACTTTATGTCTTTGATTGGCCTTTTGTAGCTTTTGGCCTTTTTGGTGGGCGTTGACGGATTCGAACCGCCGACCCTCTGCTTGTAAGGCAGATGCTCTGAACCAGCTGAGCTAAACGCCCGGTTTGGGTTTGTTGTCGAGGAAAAGGGTGTGGGCGTTGACGGATTCGAACCGCCGACCCTCTGCTTGTAAGGCAGATGCTCTGAACCAGCTGAGCTAAACGCCCGTGTTTCCTCGAAAAGCGCGACAAAGATACGTGTATTTTCTAAATCTGCAAGCGTTTTATAAAGCATTTTTTTTAAACACTTTTTTTTCTGCCGTAACAGGATACTTATTCGTTTAAAAAGCAGTACTTTTGTGAGCGAATACACAAGGTTAACCCTGTAATAGAACAACGCCTAAGTCAAATGAAGTTGAATGAATTAACGGCGATATCACCTGCTGATGGGCGGTATCGTACACAAGTTGCCGATTTGGCCGCCTTTTTTTCCGAATATGCACTGATTCGTTATCGAGTACAAGTAGAAGTGGAATACTTCATTGCCTTGTGCGCTATGCCACTGCCGCAATTGAAAACGGTAGACGCTCAGCAGTACGAAGGTTTGAGATCCTTATATTTGGATTTTAGTGAAGCAGATGCGCAGCGCGTAAAAGAAATAGAACGTGTGACCAATCACGACGTAAAAGCCGTTGAATATTTTCTCAAGGAAGCCTTTGATCGTTTGGGCTTGTCGGCCTACAAAGAATTCATTCATTTTGGATTGACCTCACAGGATATCAACAATACATCGGTGCCTTTGTCCATTCGCGAAGCCATGGAACAGGTTTATTATCCATCCCTGACACAAATATTGGAGCGTTTAAAACGGTATTCGGACGAATGGAAGGATGTAGCCCTTTTGGCTCGTACGCATGGTCAACCGGCTTCTCCAACCCGTTTGGGTAAAGAAGTTGAAGTTTATGTGAGTCGATTGGAAGCGCAAATTGATCTACTGAAGCAAGTGCCTTTTTCCGCGAAGTTTGGTGGGGCAACCGGCAATATGAATGCGCATTGTGTGGCCTATCCGAATGTCGATTGGAAAACCTTTGCTTCCGGATTTTTATCGGCTCATTTGGGTCTGGTTCGCGAACCGTTAACGACCCAAATTTCTAATTACGACAATCTTGCTGCTTTATTTGATGGCATGAAGCGCATCAATAATATATTGATGGATTTGGACCGTGATTTTTGGATGTACATATCCATGGATTATTTCAAGCAACGCATCAAAGCCGGTGAAGTCGGTTCTTCGGCCATGCCGCATAAGGTCAATCCGATCGATTTTGAAAACTCCGAAGGAAACATTGGAGTTGCCAACGCCTTGTTGGAACATTTGGCAGCAAAACTGCCCGTTTCACGATTGCAGCGCGATTTGACCGATTCAACGGTGTTGAGGACGGTTGGCTTGCCTTTTGCACACAGTCTGATCGCCTTTAAAAGTTGCATCAAGGGCTTGGATAAGTTGTTACTTAATCGCGATGCCATTGCGGCGGATCTGGATCGAAACTGGGCTGTGGTTGCTGAAGGCATTCAAACCATATTAAGACGTGAAGCCTATCCCAATCCGTACGAAGCGCTCAAAGCGTTGACCCGTACAAATGAAGCGATTACTGAACAATCCATTAAAC
>JAQVXI010000060.1 GCA_028709215.1 Bacteroidales bacterium | reverse complement strand
ATAATGAAGAATGATGCGGTTTGAGGGCGTTTGAGCGTTGTTTGGTGAAGACCAGGCATAGCTTGTCCTGTCAGCGATGAAACTCACTGAGAACGTGGTTGGTCAAATCATGACTGGGCTGCTACCCGGTGGGTGTACTGCCCCAGGTAACGCACCACGTGATCGGGGGAAGCCAGGGTTGGTTACCGTGAAATTCCTTTTATGTACTCGATTATTATAATGGATGCATGAGTCAAGAATCGTGATGAAAAAAATCGAACGTATTATCACATTTTCGGCAGTAAGGGTTGTTTATTGCCAAATATGTGATACATTTGCTTTCTTATTATGTTATATGGTTACAACGAACGACATATTAAATTTCGCGTTCAAACGCAAGGTGTTCACCCGAAAAGCTTTGATAGCCAATCTGAAGAGTGAAGATCACATTGGTTCACCCGGAACATTTTCTGAACAGCTAAACCGTCTTTTAAAAACGGGACAATTGGTTCGCGTTGAAAGGGGGGTTTATAAGTTGGCTGACGATGCAAGAAATGATTTTTGGGTCGAGTGTACCGAAGAAATAAGACAAATTAATCAGCAACTGAACGCTCAGTTTCCCTTTATGGATTATTGCTTATGGTCTGCTTCGACCTTGATACCGTATATGCACCACATTCCAAACCTGAATCTTGTGTTTGTTGACGTAGAACGCGAGGTGACTGAATCCGTTTTTAATCTTTTAAATGCAGGTATCAATAAAAGGGTTTTTCTACAGCCTTCGCTCACCGACATGGAACGATACATAAGCACCAACGATGCCATTATCATTCGTCCGTTAATCTCTGAATCGCCCTTGCAATTGGTGGATGGCATAAACACCCCAACCATAGAAAAAGTGCTGGTGGACATTGTGGGGGATGTGGAATTTTTATTTTTACAGGGTTCGGAGATAAATTATGTTTATACAACGATATTTGAAAGGCACAACGTAAATAAAAACAGGCTTTTACGCTACGCTGCCCGTCGGGGACGAAAAGAAGAAGTCGAAAAACTAATAAATGCCAATAAATTATGATTCACCCCGATAGTCGGACAATCGAATGGATGACGCAGGTAGCTGCTGAAAACAAGTTTTCAGATATAGCACTTATTGAGAAATCGATAAGGGCTTTTTCGCTACTCGAATCCTTGGTGTTATCGGGTTGTCCGTTTGTATTCAAAGGTGGTACGGCATTAATGCTTCACATGGATAGTGCAAAGCGGCTTTCCATTGATATTGATATCATTTGTCCTCCCGGCACAAACATTGAAAAATTTGTACATAAATATGCCCAGGAGTACGGCTTTGGCGATGTGAAATTAGTAGAACGGGTCGCACCGAGCAATATTCCGAAGACGCATGCTAAATTCTTTTATCAGGTAACTTATGTTACCAATACTGAAACAGAATGCATTCTGCTGGATGTATTGTTCGAGGATATTCATTATCATGATATTGAGCAATCGCCTATTCAAAGCCGTTTCTTGAAATTAGAGGGAGAGCCGGTTATGGTTAATGTTCCGGGCAAAGCCGATATGCTGGGCGATAAACTTACTGCTTTTGCCCCAAACACTACGGGTATTCCTTATTTCAAAGGAGATAAAGATTGCTCTATGGAAATCATAAAGCAGCTTTTTGATATTGCCTCTTTGTTTGACGTTACCACCGATTTAAGGGTGGTTGCTGAAACATTCCATAAGTTCGCCACCGTTGAGTTGCAATACCGAAATCTCGATCCTGAAAATATAACTCAGGTCCTTGATGATATTTTTCAAACCTCACTGTGTATATGTTTGAGAGGTCAGGTAGAACCCGACACTTTCAAACTCCTTCAAACGGGAACAAAAAGAATACAAAGCTTTATCCATAGCGAAAAATACAATATCGACAGCGCCATTACCAACGCTTCCAAAGCGGCCTATCTTTCTACGTTGATTGCGAATGGAGTGAAAACCGCAGTTCATTTCGACTCTCAAAATATCGAGCCTTTGCGAGATGCTGTCATTAATGAGCCTTTAAATACAAAGCTCAATAAACTAAAAAAATCCAATATCGAAGCATTCTTTTATTGGAATGAGATAACTAAAATGACCAAAAAATAACTTATTAAAATATTGAGCAGTAATTATATAGATATAAATGAGACAAGAAAAAATAAAACTAAAACGCCTAGAAAGGCTATTGATGGATGTGGCTGATGATTTGAGAGGTAAGATGGATGCCGGGAGACTGTCAAGTCCGGTTCTGTGAGAAGCTTGGGGTGAAACTCCCCTTGCTTACTCGCCCCGCCACCGTTATGGGCAACTTTAAAAACGACACAACAGAGAATAATGGCAACAGACGAATGGTTTAGAAATACAACTTGGGACAGTAATATTGAGGCTGACTTTGAAGCACGACTGAAACGTTCAAGAGGAGCTTATCACAAGGCTCAGTATTTAAGAATTCAAGCAAGTTATTTACTCGGTAGTTCAGACTGTGAAATTCAAAAAATTGGTATTCGACTTATGGACAGACTAATCAAAGATTATCCGACAGAGGAGTTCAGCACAATCTTCGGACACGAACAACTTGGTGATTATTATTTCAAATCGGGCGACTTTGACAAAGCGAAAAAAAAATTTCGTATAGTGATTGAATACTATATCAATAAAAACACAAGAGGCAGGACAAGTGCAACTGCTGACTTAAAACTTGCAGAAACAATTTTGACTGCAAACTGGTCAGACAAATTTGACGAAGCTTACAGCATTTGTAAAAACTTTCCATTGGACAAACTGACTTTTAATAGCGAAAAATATTTCTATACGGTGCTGACTGCTCAAATTTGCGATAGACTAAATAAAAAAGAAGAAGCCAAAAAATTTGCATTGGCAGCAATAGAAATCTCTAAAATAACAGAACCACAATTCAACCGACATAAAACGGTTGGACTTGTTAAAGCTACAGACGAACAATTACGAACACTTGAACAAATAGCGAATGAATAGAAAAGCTGCCCATAATAAATAGTACTCTGAGCGGCCTGCAAGGCCAAGCGATGAATCGGTGTTGAACGACACCCGCCGAATTTGCTCTATGCACTTATTGGGCTGAAAGCGTAAGAATATTGATCTTTTGAGCCGAAAGGCGAAGCGATCTTTGATGTGTTGTAAGTTCATCAGGCTGTTTTGATAATAGCAGAAAGGAATAATGATGCGGTTAGAAGCCGTTAGAGTCTTGTTTGCTTACGTGCAGGCCTGAAAATCCCCGTCAGCGAAACGGATAAGGTCATGGATACGATGGAGAACCGTCCCCAGCCACTCGAACTGAGTGAGATACTGAGGGTCTACGGGGCAGGGTATATCGAGTCTCATGACATTTGTTCCAATCAACTGAAGGCCATCAATGATATTGTCAATTGCAGGACGTCCCAGCTGAACGGGCATCTTAAACGATGTGACCACTGCGGACACTATGAACAATCGTATAACTCCTGCCGCAACAGGCACTGCAACAAATGCCAGTTTATGAGGCAGGCTGTTTGGGTTGATCATTTGAAAGGCAAGTTGTTGCCAGGTAAGTATTTTCATGTGGTGTTCACTGTTCCCGATAGCCTGAACAAATTGTTCTACATCAATCAGGGAGCCTGTTACGACATGATCTTCAAAGCCGCCTGGTCTGCTCTGGATGGTCTTTGTCGTAATCCGGGGTTTCTTGGAGCCAGAACCGGAGCTGTTGCCATACTTCATACCTGGACATCCACCCTGTTGTACCATCCTCATGTACATTTTCTTGTCCCCTCGGGAGGGTTGTCTGAAGATGGTATGGAGTGGTTAATGCCACGTGGAAAGTTTCTTGTACCTGTAAAGGTATTGTCAAAGATCTTTCGGGCTAAATGCGCAGATAAGTTGTGTCGGTTGATTCTCAAGAAGCAGCTAAGAATACCCGATGGTATGGATGTCAACACCTTGAAGAAAATTGTCTACAATAAGGACTGGGTCGTTTTTACAAAGGACAGTGGCAAATCCTCGGATCGGGTATTGGAGTATCTTGCCCGGTACACGCACCGCGTGGCCATAGGCAACAACCGCATCACGAAATTGGAAAACGGAAAGGTGACCTTCCGGTGTAAAGATCCAAAGATGGGAACATACAACCGTACCATAACATTGGATGCCACGGAGTTTATCCACCGGTTTCTTCAGCACATCCTTCCATGCGGATTCTATAAAATCCGATATTTTGGGATACTCTCGCCTTCGTGCCTGCCATTGATGAATGTCTGTCGTTCCCTGATCGGTCAATCGGTCTATTTGCCCAAACTGGAGGGGCTTCCAATCTATGATGTGTTGCATATTGTCACAGGGATTGATCCTTCACGATGTAAGGTCTGCAGGAAGGGAAGATTGATTCCTGCATTTAATGCCAATGCCGGTTGAAACGATTTCAACACCAGCGTTCTTTGAAGTACTACAAGCATATGGACTGTTGATGAAAAAACAGAACGGGAGAAATCTGTTCTGCTCGATCCTGATCAATGGAATAAATGAAAGCGATGAGACGAAAAGCCCTTAATAATAGCCTGAATGATTGGTGACAAGCCATTATGGTTCAGGAAGAAACAAGCACTATGCCCATAGCAGGTAAAAGATAAGTCCAACATTGTTTTATCCACAATTTTTATCTCCGTTTTAATCGTGATGTTTGTTTAACTTTCGACAAACTATACTATATTTGTCATGTGACTGTGGATAAAACACTAGAACGTTAGGCAACATTAAAAAACTCACAACAAACGATAATAATGAATGAAAAGAAAAAAATATTTGGGTTAGAAAAAAATGCCTTTTTCACAGGACTAACAAGTTTTTTTACTGATACTTCTACAAAAATGGTATATAGTGTTATGCCACTATATTTGTTATCGATAGGAGCATCTAAAACTACTATATCTTTAATTGAAGGAATTGCAGAGAGTACAGCGTCTTTATTAAAGGCAATTTCGGGATACTGGAGTGATAAGATTGGAAAAAATAAACCATTCATGGTTATTGGATATGGTATTACTGCCATTGTAACACCCTTATACGCATTGGCAAGAATACCAAGTCAGATTTTATTTTTCCGGTTTTTTGAACGCATAGGCAAAGGTTTAAGAGCAGCACCACGAGACAGCCTTATAAGTGGCTCAATTCAAAAAAATGAAGCCGGTAAAACATTCGGATTTCAGAAAGCAATGGATAATAGTGGAGCTATTGTTGGTCCTTTGATTGCTTTTTTATTGTTATCCATTTTCCCATTAAATTACTTTTACATATTTTTATTGGCAACCATTCCTGCAATTCTTGGTGTATTAACGATTATTATTTTCATAAAAGAAGCAAAGGCAGAAAAAAAAGAAACTACCAATAAGATTTCCTTAAAACAATTACCCAAAAAGTTCTATTTCTTTCTTATTATAGTTTTTGTGTTTACACTTGGCAATTCAGCCGATGCATTGTTGCTTGTAAAAACAAGCGAAACAGGTATAGATAAATCATACATTCCTTTTGTGTACATGATATTTAATACAGTATCAGTATTGCTTGCTATACCGATTGGAAAATTATCGGATAGAATTGGTCGTGAAAAATTGATTATTCTTGGTTTCTTAGTATATGCGGTTGTTTATTATTTTTTTGGTAGATTTAATAGTATAAATATTTTTATTTTCTTGTTTATACTGTATGGATTTTATAGTGCATTGACTGATGGTAGCCAGAAAGCAATGATTTCGGATATTGTAAGCAAAGATTTGAAAGGGACGGGATTTGGAATTTATCATGCTCTACTTGGGATTACCTTATTACCTGCGAGTTTAATTGCAGGATTACTGTATGATAAGGTCAATTCAAATGCTCCGTTTTATTTTGGTTCTTTAATGGCATTAATTGCCACTATACTAATGATAATATTTACGATTTTAGACAAGAAAAAAAGAAAAAATAACGTTGCCTAATAAATAGCACTCTGAGCGGCCTGCAAGGCCCAGCGATGAGTCGACGTTGAACGACACCCGCCGGGTTTGCCCTATGCACTTATTGAGCTGAAAACGTAAGAATATTGATTTTTTAGAGCCGAAAGGCGAAGCGATCTTTGATGTGTTGTAAGTCCATCAAACTGTTTTGAGAATAGTGATAATGAAGAATGATGCGGTTTGAGGGCGTTTGAGCGTTGTTTGGTGAAGACCAGGCATAGCTTGTCCTGTCAGCGATGAAACTCACTGAGAACGTGGTTGGTCAAATCATGACTGGGCTGCTACCCATGGATGCCGTAACGGCGCCCATTGTCCTCACGCTTCCCGGCGACCGTATCCGTGGCAACGTTCGGATGGTGACCATACGCCCCGTCTTGCAGACCGGACAGCGGCAGGGGTTGATGCCGGTTATGCGCTCAAAGCGCTCCATCGAAGTTTCTTCTGTCGAGGATTCCTTTAAACGCTGCTTCTCTATCAGCCGCTTTTCCAACGCCTCGATGTCCGGCTTATCCTCAGGCACAAACCTGAGTGAGAGGTTTCGTTTGAGCGTGTGGTTGTAGATACCGAAACGGCGTATCTTGACAAAGCGATGCGGGAGGATGTGCAGTGTGAAGCGCCGCAGGAACTCCACCCCGTCTAGGGTGACAGGTCGCTTGATGCCTAATCGTCGGTAGTTTTTGGCCATGAAGGTGACTTTGCCGGCACCAATGCTTCGGATGCGCTGATTGGTGAATTGCAACAGTACAAAATGGATTGGGTCGTTTTTACAAAGGACAGTGGCAAATCCTCGGATCGGGTATTGGAGTATCTTGCCCGGTACACGCACCGCGTGGCCATAGGCAACAACCGCATCACGAAATTGGAAAACGGAAAGGTGACCT
>JAQVXI010000059.1 GCA_028709215.1 Bacteroidales bacterium | reverse complement strand
TTTCAACACATATGAGCGAAGCTCAACACATAATTTTTGGCTACTTAAGCAGATCCGGACGCAACCGCTTCGTCCGCTCAACCGCCTGAGCATGTTCCCATTCAGCAATTTTGCGTTCGTGACCCGAAAGAAGAATGTCCGGAACTCGCCAGCCCTTGTATTCGGCAGGACGTGTATAGACCGGAGGAGCCAATAGATCGTCCTGGAAGGAGTCGGATAGTGCAGACTGCTCGTCGGATAGGACTCCGGGAAGCAAGCGTACTACAGCGTCTGAAATAACGGCAGCCGCCAATTCGCCTCCGGTAAGGACATAGTCTCCAATGGAAATTTCACGTGTGATCAGGTGTTCGCGGATGCGGTGGTCGATGCCTTTGTAGTGACCGCAGAGAATGATTAAGTTCTCTTGTAAGGAGAGTTGATTGGCTATTTTTTGATTGAACGTCTCGCCGTCAGGTGAGGTGTAGATGACCTCGTCGTAGCTTCGCTCCGCCTTTAGCTGAGAAATGATGCGATCGATGGGTTCGATTTGGAGAACCATACCGGCTGAAAAACCAAAAGCATAGTCGTCAACGCGTCTATGCTTGGTGTCGGTAGAGTATTCACGCAGGTTGTGTACGTGAATCTGTGCCAAGCCTTTGTCTTGAGCACGTTTGATGATGGAAAGGCTTAGTGGCCCATCCAGTAGTTCAGGGATAACTGTAATGATATCGATCCGCATGATAAACTGTCCTGGTTGAGCCACAAAGGTACAAAATTTATTGGTAGACCAGGTTGTCGATGCAGGCATAACCCGGTGTATTCATGCCCCAAAGTCCCATATCGGAAGAGCTCAGGGAGAAACCTAAGGATTTGATTTTGCCCAGTGTGCTCAGGTCTACTTGGGTCCAATCATCGCAAACATAGGTTTTACCGTCGCGGAAGTCGGCCAAATAGTAGTTGATGCTGCCGGTTTCGGTACCGTTCTCGTCCAAACCGGTAATGGTAAGGATGAAATAATCACCTTCTTCAAACTGCGTCTGCATGGTGTATCCGTCGTTGCCTTCCTTGATGGCCAAATAGGCGTAGGTGGCGTTGTTGACCGATACGGCTTGGATGTCGACGGGGCTTGCAAAGCTGCATGTGGCCGTGTCAGACGGGTAGAGTACGACAAATTGCTCGGAACCATCGGCACCGGAGATGTCAAAGACGCTGTACTGGTTTTCATAACCGGCCGTTTCACGATCGGTGTGGTTGCTGCATGCCATGCCCGACCAACTGCCCCATGTTTCGTTCCAGGTGTTGTGGGCATACAAGATGCCGGAAGTAAATCCACCTTCGTACTCAACGAACAGAGCATAGTGGGTGCTGTCACCCGAAAGATCATTGCCGTTCCAAACACCGGTGCTGTCCAATGGGACGTCTTCAAACGTGATGACACGATTGGTTTTGCCGTTGTTTTCTGTAGAATCACAGGCCGTAAAGCCAACCGAAAGAATTAAACTAAGGGCAGCTAATCCCTTGATACGCAAACATTTTTTCATTTTAAATGAGTTATTAAGTGAAAAAAAAAATCCGTACAATGGGGATAGGATGGGTTGAATGGGCAGGAATAGAACCTGACAATTGCAAACTCCAGCTTTATCTCCCGAAAGCGTTCGCAGTGTTTTGGCAGGTTTTCTGACTCGGAGCACCCGGTACGGCCTTCCCATATTTGCATACAGTGACCAATGTAGAAACCGGGCTTTTGTGCGCCTTACAGCAGCGGGTACTGTTCCGGATTTTCACCGGATTCCCTTTTATGCGTGCCCTGAACGGGCATGCATCACCAAAGCGTTGCAAAAATACATTAAAAAACAACACAAAAAAAGCCGACACGAAAAATGCCGGCTTAATTTTTAACAGAGTATAAAGGAATGCTTGATTAGGCCTTTTGAACGACGTCAAAACCTTTTTGTAGGGCCTTTTCGTTCATGGGAATCAAGTGATGATGACGTTCGGGCAAGGATTTTTTTAATCCGGTCAAAACCGCCTGTATGTCAACTATGGGTTTGATTTTTAAGAATGCTCCCAGGACAATCATGTTGAATGCCTTGGTGTTGTTCATCTCCGTTGCGGTATCCATTGCGTGGATGGTGTAGATTGCGATGTCCGTGCGTGTCGGAGGGCTGCTGATGCCGTGTGGGTCGTAGAGCAAAACGCCCCCGGGACGTACCTTGGATTCAAATTTTTGCAACGACTGCTGATTGAGAATGATGGCTGTGTCAAACGTGTTTAATACGGGTGAACTGATCTTTGAATCGCTCAGGATGACCGTAACGTTGGCTGTGCCTCCCCGCTGTTCGGGACCGTAGGCCGGCATCCAAGTGACTTCCTTTTCACTGATTAAGCCTGCATAGGCCAAAATTTTGCCCATGGACAAGACTCCTTGTCCACCAAAACCGGCTATAATGATTTCTTCTTTCATATCGCGTGCTTATTTGTCTTTGAGATCGCCCAACGGGTAATAAGGAAACATATTTTCTTCCATCCAAAGATTGGCTTGGTGGGGTGTCATTTTCCAACCGGAATTGCAGGTCGAAACAATTTCGACGATGCTGGTGCCTTTGCCTTGAAGGGAATTTTCGAAGGCTTTGCGCACGGCACGTTTGGTTTTGCGTACCGATGCAGCGGTATGTACACTTTGACGGGTCACGTAGCAAGTACCTTCGAGCAAGGCGAGCATTTCCGTAATCTTCAGCGGATGCCCGTGAATGGCAACATCACGACCGTTCGGACAAGTGGAGGAAACCATGCCCTCCAGTGTGGTAGGTGCCATTTGGCCGCCGGTCATTCCGTAAATGCCGTTGTTGATAAAAATAATGGCGATGTTTTCACCGCGGTTGCAGGCGTGGATGGTTTCGGCGGTTCCGATGGCAGCTAAGTCGCCGTCACCTTGATAGGTAAATACCAGTTTTTCCGGATTGAGTCGTTTGATGGCAGTGGCCAAAGCCGGTGCTCTTCCGTGTGCGGCCTCGGCGAAGTCTACGTTTAAATAGTTGTATATGAATACGGCACAACCCACGGGCGCTACGCCCACTGTTTCTTTCTGACGGTCCATTTCTTCAATGACTTCGGCAATGATGCGGTGTGCGGTTCCGTGACTGCAGCCGGGGCAGTAGTGCATGGTGTTGTCTGACAAGACTTTAGACTTCTCATACACCAAGTTTTTGGGATCTATGATGGGATTTGACATGATTTGCTGCAATTTATAGATACTTATTGAAAGCGGTACTCACTTCTTCCGGGGTAGGTACGATGCCGCCCATACGTCCGTAGTGGTAAACCGGAACTTTGCCATTGACCGAGAGTCGAACATCCTCGACCATTTGGCCTGCGTTCAATTCGACGGTAAGCATAAAGCGTACTTTTTCTGCGTATTTGGCTAAGATTTTTCCGGGAAAAGGCCAAAGCGTTATTGGGCGCAACAAACCAACTTTGATGCCTTCGGCACGTAGACTTTCGACGGCGTTTTGGCAAATTCGGGCGGCCGACCCAAAGGCTACAATCAGGTAGTCCGCATCGGTACACATGAATTCTTCGTAGCGTACTTCAGTGGCTTCAACCAAACGATAGCGTGACTGACGCTCTTCGTTCTTTTTTTCCATTCGATACGGGTCCAGGTCGAGTGAGGTGATGACGATGCGTTCGCGGTCTTCGGTTTTGCCGGTTGCTGCCCATGGGCATTGCTCCAGCAGTTCTTCTTGTGTGCGTCTGGGTTTGAAGGGGGGCAAAACGACTTTTTCCATCATTTGTCCAATGACTCCGTCCGAAAGCATCATGCAGGGAATGCGGTATTTGAACGAGAGTTGAAAACCAAGCTCCACAAAATCAGCCATTTCCTGAACGGATGCCGGTGCAAGGGTGATGAGTTTGTAGTCGCCGTGTCCACCGCCTTTGACCGATTGAAAATAATCGGACTGGCTGGGTTGGATGGTTCCCAAACCGGGGCCGCCACGCATCACGTTGACCAACAGGCAAGGCAAATCGGCACCGCAGGCAAAGGAGATCCCTTCCTGCATGAGACTTACCCCCGGGCTGGACGAGGTCGTGAGTACTTTTTTGCCGGTAGCTGCACCACCAAACACCATATAAATAGAGGCTACTTCGCTTTCGGCTTGCAACACTACCATGCCGGTGGTTTCCCAGGGGCGTTCTGCCATCAGGGTTTCCATGATTTCAGATTGGGGGGTGATGGGGTATCCAAAATAGCCGTCACTGCCACAGCGAATGGCTGCGTGGGCTACTGCTTCGTTCCCCTTCATCAACTGTACTTCTTCCATATCGTCGTTTTTCTTTTACAGTTATTCTTTGACTTTAAACACTTGAATGCAACCATCGGGACAAACCAGACCGCAGCTGGCACAGCCGATGCATTGGTCGGGATGAAGCATGTAAGAAAATGCATATCCCTTGGTATTGAACGTCTTAGAAAGAGCCAACACGTCGTAAGGACAAGCCTGTACGCATATGTCGCAACCCTTGCAACGTTCCGTGTCCACGAGGACAGCGCCTTTAATTTTTGCCATGTATTATCGATTTAAATTCGTTTGTTCAATTGTTCGGTCCAACAAAAAAGATTGCTTTGCTCAAAACCGTGTACCGCTTCATTGAAAAGCCCGTAGACGGCAGATCCGCTTCCTGTCATGGAGGCATATACTGCACCGGCTTGATAAAGTTGTTCTTTGAGTTGTTTTAATTGTGGGTGTGCTTGAAAGACATTGGATTCAAAATCGTTGTCTAGCACGTCTTTCCATTGTTGAACGGGCTTTTTCAGTTGTTCCAGCAACGGGATGTCTCGTTTGAACGGACGTATACCGGCATAGGCCGTACGCGTGGAAACCATGACATCGGGTTTGAGTAATACCAAATATAAACCGTTGAGCGAAAGATCCAATTCTTGTAAGTGGGTTCCGGTTCCGGTGGCCAACATGGGGCGATTGCGAATAAAGAATGGGCAATCAGAACCCAACTGAGCCGCATAGGCTTCCAACTGTTCGATGCTCAGGTTGAGCTTGAAGTAATCGGAAAATAAGCGTAACGCGAAGGCTGCGTCCGAAGAGCCTCCTCCCAGACCTGCACCAAAAGGAATCACTTTATGCAGGTATGCGGTACATCGCAGATGTGGAAAATCCGACTTGAGTAGATGAAAGGCTTTGGCAACCAAATTGTCGTTGCTGTTTTCGTTCTCCATCAAGCCACTGACCTTGAGGCAAAAATCAGAATCGTCTGTGGGGGGGACGACCTCCAGTGCATCGCACAGTTGTATGGGATACATGCCTGTTTCCAGGTTGTGGTAGCCGTCCGGTCGTTTTTCCGTGACGTACAAGCCCAAATTTATTTTTGCGTTCGGGTAGCAGATCATTTCCTCATTTACAGTCAGAAGCGTTTTTTTAACCCCGCAAAGATAGCAAAAAGGCGGCGAAAGACAAAAATCTTAGCTACCTTTGAATCCAACTTCACTGGATTATGGAATCAAAATCGTACAAAGGAAAAAAGAAAGAAGTCGTCGAACAGAATTGGCAGGCATTGGGTCGCAAACCACCGGAAGCACACGAATTGGAAGAAGCAATTCTGGGTGCTTTGATGCTTGAGAAGGATGCCTATTCGATTGTGAGTGATATATTGAAGCCGCAAAGTTTCTACGAACCGGCGCATCAGATGATTTACCAGGCGATTCAAAACCTGGCCATCTCTCAGCGTCCCGTGGATATGTTGACGGTTCAGGAGCAGTTGAAAAAAGAAGACAATCTTGAAAAGGTCGGAGGCATGGTCTACATTGCCCAACTGACCAACAAAGTGGCCTCTTCGGCGCATTTGGAATACCATGCCCGTATTGTAGCACAAAAATATTTGGCACGCGAACTGATTCATTTTACGGCACAGGTACAGGGCAAAGCCTTTGACGAAACCCTGGATGTGGATGATCTGATGCAAGAGGCCGAAGCCAGCCTGTTTGAGATCTCTCAACGCAATATGAAGAAGGATGTGGTGCAAATCAATCCGGTCATCGATGAAGCCATCAAATTGCTCAACATTGCGGCACAACGCGACGATGGTTTGAGTGGTTTGGCAACCGGTTTTGACGAATTGGATAAAATCACATCGGGTTGGCAAAAGTCGGATTTAGTCATTATAGCCGCGCGTCCGGCGATGGGAAAAACGGCCTTTATCTTGTCCATGGCCAAGAATATTGCGGTCAACTACCGCAAACCGGTTGCGATATTTTCGCTCGAAATGGCCAATGTTCAGTTAATCAATCGTTTGATTGTCAACGTTTGTGAGATTGAAGGTGAAAAGATCAAAAACGGGCAGTTGCACAAGCACGAATGGGCTCAGCTGGACCGCAAAATAAAGGAGTTGTACGATGCGCCTTTGTATGTGGATGACACGCCGAGTTTATCTATTTTTGAATTCCGTACCAAGGCACGTCGCTTGGTGCGCGAATCGAATGTTGAGCTGATTATCATTGACTATTTGCAGTTGATGAACGCCAGTGGAGCCAATTTTGGAAGCCGTGAACAGGAGGTTAGTACCATTTCCCGATCGTTAAAGGGTTTGGCCAAAGAATTGAACATCCCCATCATTGCACTTTCGCAGCTGAATCGTTCGGTGGAATCTCGAAGCGGAAGCAATGCTGCAGAAGCCAAACGACCGCAGTTGTCTGACTTGCGTGAGTCGGGTGCCATCGAGCAGGATGCAGATATGGTGTGCTTCATCCATCGCCCTGAGTATTACAAAATTTTTGAAGACGCCGACGGACGCTCACTGCTGGGGATCGCTGAGATCATCATTGCCAAGCATCGTAACGGTGCCACCGGTGATGTGCGTTTGAAATTCAAGAAAAATTTTGCTAAATTTATCAACGAATACGAAGATATGGAAGGTGAAGGAGC
>JAQVXI010000005.1:73842-92062 GCA_028709215.1 Bacteroidales bacterium | reverse complement strand
TGCTGGGGATCGCTGAGATCATCATTGCCAAGCATCGTAACGGTGCCACCGGTGATGTGCGTTTGAAATTCAAGAAAAATTTTGCTAAATTTATCAACGAATACGAAGATATGGAAGGTGAAGGAGCACCAAAAATACTGGAATCCAGCATCAACCAAAGCCATGTAGCTGCGCCGACGCCTTCTTCCATGCCTGGAGGCGGATTTAGCGATCAGGTTCCGTTTTAGATTGTTCTACCGAAAAACACCGTGTATGCCAAAAAGATATCTCCTGTTTCGATGCTGGTTGATTGGATGTATTTTTGTAGCGTGCAATACTCAACCGATGCCTTCAGATAGCCTGAAGGATGCCTTGGCTTGTTTTGATACGATTCAAAACGAAACACGGACAAAGGCCTGGTGGTTTCACGGTGAAACACAAACGACCCGAGAAGGGATTACTGCCGATTTGGAATCGCTTAAGCATGCAGGCCTGGGCGGGGTTGTCTATTACGATCAATCGCATGGAAAAGCGGAGCATGCACTGGAAGGGTTCTCCCCGCAATGGTGGTCTATGTTGCGTTTTGCTGCGGAAGAAGCCGAACGTCTGGGCTTGACGTTTGAGGTGCATATTTCGAATGGATATGTGGCCGGTGGCAAGCACATTGGACCGAGCCAAGGCATGAAACGTCTGGTCGCGACTGAGCGATGGTTTGAAGGTCCCGGTGTTGTTGAGGAAACGTTGGAAGCTCCCGTAAGTTCGTTCTTTAAGGACGTTGTTGTTTTGGCTTTTCCGGCTCCTGAAGGCATGGGGCTGACTTCAGACAATCAAGAACGGCGCAGTTGGTCCAACGTTCGAGCGTTAAAAACGGATCCAATGTTTTCCCCGGACGAAACGCAGCTAACGGTGATACCCGTTCAAGCGGAACCGGTGTATGTCTACCTGGAATTTAAGACCCCTTTTACGGCACGCAGCATCCAATATGAAGTACGTCCCAGAGGCAAAGCAACGACCAGTGCCACCAACGTTCCAGCCCCTCCTCAAGCGACGTTTGTGGGTACCGGATACCGTATTTTGCCCGATCTGGGTCAGTTGGAAGTATCGATGGATGGTGTTCGATATGAGCGCGTTTGCGATTTGAAACCCATCTATCGTGCCCACGAACGCTGGAGACAAAAAACGATATCTTTTCCTGCTGTAACCGGACGTTTTTTTCGGCTTAAATTGCATGATTGGTGGGAAAAAGATGGATCCAAACCATTGGAGATGCAATTGGGGAACATTCGATTGAACGGAGCCGCAAAAGTTGATCAATGGGAAGAAAAGGCCGGTTTGTTTTCTGAATACATTGAATCCGATCATACTCCGGAGTATGCAGAAGCGGAGGTGATTGATCCCGCACGTGTTGTCGATTTGACACAGCGGATGGACACCAACGGGGTTTTGCGATGGAATGTGCCGGAGGGGAAATGGATGGTGATGCGATTTGCTTACGTACCTACCGGTGCTTCCACCAAGCACGGCCGACGTAATTTGATGGGTCTTGAAGTGGATCGAATGTCTTCACAAGCTGCACAATACCATTGGGAGCAATATGTGGGACTGCTTTTGGATTCTCTAAACCGGAGCAAAAGCGGTAAACTCTCCGGAGTGGCAATGGATAGCCACGAAGCCGGTGCGCAAAACTGGACCGATGGATTTATGGCAGACTTTGCACGTCGGAGAGGATACCATCCGATGACCTTTTTGCCGGCCATGTGGGGCTATGTGGTACAGGATGTATCCGCTTCCAATGGTTTTCTCTTTGATGTTCGAAGAAACATTGCCGATATGATTTCGGAAAATTTTTATGGCACGATGGATCGATTGTGTCGTGAAAACGGGTTGATGTTTACGGCGCAAGCCATAGGCAACGCCTTGTGTATCGTCGGTGATCCGATTCAGGCAAAGAGTTTTGTCGGCAAACCACAGGGGGAATTCTGGCCCATTCATCCGGATGGCAATTACGACATCAAGGAAAGCGCTTCGGCTGCCCATTTGTATGGAAAACCCATTGCTTCGGCCGAAGCCTTTACCGATGCAAAGCATTACCATACCCTGCCAGAGTTCAAGTCGCTGGCTGATTACGCTTATGCTTTTGGCATCAATGAATTTGTTGTTTGTGCAGTACCTTTTCAACCTCAAACGGATGCCTTTCCGGGCAGCACCGGAGGGGGGCGTCATTATTCCATCAGTCGTAGCAATTCATGGTGGTCGTACAGCAAACCTTTTTGGGATTATCAAGCACGAAACGCGCACATACTCCGTTTAGGGATGCCTGTGATCGATTTATGTGTTTATTTGGGCGAAAACGCACCGGTTAAGATTTTAACTCATCGGTTGCCCGAAATACCGGGTGGATACGATTTTGATGCATGCAGCAGTCACGCCTTGATGACGCGCATGACCGCAGATCCAAACGGAATTAAATTGCCCGACGGGATGCGTTACCGCATGTTGGTTTTGCCAAGAAACGGAGAGATCACCTTCGAGGCCTTGCAAAAAATCGAAATCTTGTTGCGCTCAGGAGCACAGGTTTACGGCTCTAAACCCCGTGTGTCTCAATCGTTGCGGGATCGCGTGCAGGCAGAGGCGTATCAGCAATTGGCCGATGCGTTGTGGGGAAAACGGGCTTCTGATACGGGATCCAATCGAGTAGGAAAAGGCTTTTTGCAATGGGGCATAACTCTGGAACAAGCCTTGCTGAATGCCGGCATCAAGCCGGATGTGCGTATGCAGCATTCCAATACCAAGAAATCCCGCATCTATTATACACACCGTAGATTGAAGGATGCCGATGTTTATTTTCTTGACAACCATTCGGATACCGATGTCACAGATGTGTTTACTTTCCCGGTCAAAGGCGCCTATGCACAGTTGTGGAATATTGTTACGGGGCAGCGCTTCTCCATCCCGCTTACTCAGCGTCTTGATTCGGACGTTTCGATGCCATTGATGTTGCATGCTCGAGAATCCTATTTTGTTGTTTTGACCGATGATACGGAGTCTTTACCCGAAGTCCAATGGCTTACGAACAAAACCGAAGTACGGAATTTGAATGCCGACTGGCACACGAATTTTTCTTCCAAGTGGGGAGGGCCCGGTGAAATCGTGTTGGATTCTTTACGGGATTGGACGCAGCATCCGATGCCTTCGGTTGCGTTTTATTCCGGTACTGCGATCTATCGTAAGACCTTTGATTGGTCGGCCGATCGTGATCCGGTTTGGTTGCAATTAACGTTGCTGAACTCGGTTGCTCGGGTGTTCATGAACGGTCGTGATGCAGGAGTTTTGTGGTGTGCTCCCTGGTTGTTGGATGTGCAGCCGTTCTTGCACGCAGGCAAAAACGAACTGGAGATACATGTCGCAAACACCTGGATCAATCGAATGATTGCAGATGCTGCTCTGCCAGCGAGTGAGCGCATCACCGATGCATATCCTCCAATCATGCAGCCCAACGATGCCGTTCAACCTTCTGGTTTGATTTCGGCGCGATTGATACAATAATAATTCAAACCTTGAACCATGCAGGAAAAGATTCGTGAAAATTTGTCCAATCCAAGTGTACTGGAGTCTTTGTATCGTCGGGATCGAAATGCCTTTCGAAAAGCGTTTCTTCTTCTGTATCCGGATGTCCGTGAAGATTTGGTCGCGCAGTCTTGGGCTGCGCGTTTCAACGATTCGACCGATGCTCGTGTTCCGTATGGTATTCGGGACTGGGCTTTTGTTGTCGTGGCTGCGGTTCTTGCCTTTATTTTGGCAAAAATCCCAACCTTTTTTTCTGTTTCGGACGATTTCTACTATTCTAGAAACGTGGGTTTTCTGGTGTTTCCCTTTTTGTCGGCTTATTTTTTATGGAAGCAATCCCAACCTTTAAAAACAGTGCTTCGGGTCTTGTTTTTATTCGTTGCGTCGGCTGTTTACATCAACCTGCTGCCGGATGTGGAAAAGAGTGACACCTTGGTGCTTGCTTGCATCCATCTGTTGCTGTTTTTGTGGTCCATTTTAGCCTTTTCCTTTATGGGACGCCATTGGAGAAGAACCGATCGACGGTTGGATTTCCTGCGTTACAACGGGGATTTGATTGTGATGGTATCGCTGATTTTGTTGTCTGGCGGAATTTTGTCCGGTATAACCCTGGGTCTGTTTGAGCTGATTGATATGTCCATTGAGTCTTTTTACATTCAATGGATTGTCGTCTTGGGACTGGTAGCCGCTCCAATGGTAGCAACCCATTTGGTTCAAAGCAATCCGACCTTGGTCAATCGCATTTCACCGATGATTGCACGGATTTTTACACCGTTGGTGTTGGTGATGCTGATCGCCTATTTATTGTTTGTCTTTATCTCCGGTAAGAGCCCCTATAGCGATCGAGATTTTTTGTTGGTGTTTAACGCCTTGCTGGTCGGTGTAATGGCGCTTTTGTTCTTTTCTGTTGCCGAATCGTCTGCTTTACGGATGAGTCGTTATCGGAAGTTTTTGGTATTGAGTGTATCGTTTCTTACCCTACTGATCAACGGAATCGCCTTATCGGCCATAATTTTTCGCATTTCCGAATGGGGTATCACGCCAAACCGTTTGGCCGTCTTAGGCAGTAATCTGCTGATGTTTTCGCATTTATTGCTTGTTTCCATGCGCATGGTCGCATTGTTTCGACATCGGAACAATACGGATACCGTAGAAGATGGGATTGCGTTCTTTTTGCCTGTTTACAGTGCTTGGGCCTTCGTGGTCACGTTTTTGTTTCCCTGGATCTTTCATTTTGCCTAGTTCGTTCAATTATAAACCTTAAATCGAAACAAATGAAACGAATCATTGGATTTTTTGTCTTGTCTTTGCTGATGACGGTATGTTATGCACAAAAGACAGCCTTGGGGTTGAATTTGGAAATTGGAGCAACCTACAAGCAGGTAAGCCGGTCTTCTGTATCCATCCATCAGACGGTACAGGGACACGATATGAAGATGAACATGGCGGTCGAAGCCAACATGTCCTATCTTGTGCGTTCGGTAGTATCGGATGTATACGAGTTTGATGTTCAGTATACTAAGTTGGGGATGATGGTCGAATCTCCACAGGGTGAAATGATTTTTGACTCTGAAAAAAAGGAGGGTACCGATGTGTTGTCCAATCTATTGTCTACGATGGTGCGTAAGGTCTTTCAGGTTAAAATGGCAAAGAATGGAAAGGTCTTGGAAGTCAAAAACGTAGAATCTGTCATCGAGTCTGCTTTTGATGTCGTGACCGGTTTGTCGGAACTGCAGAAAACGCAACTGAAAGCTCAATTAACCAATGCGTATGGTGCCGAAGCCTTTAAGGGCAACATCGAGTCGGGTACAGCCGTATTTCCGGATGGTAAAGTGGACGTGGGTGATGCATGGACGGTTGTCACCCATATGGAATCGGGCATGGCTTCTGTGATGACAGCCGAGTATACATTAGCGGAGTTGAACGATGCGTTTGTTTTGTTGCAGGGCAACGCAACGGTTCAAACGGCCGATAAGGATGCCTATGTGGAATCCAATGGCATGCCGATGCGCTACGATCTGAACGGAACCGTGACTTCTGCCATTAAACTGGATCGAACGACGGGTTGGGTGATTGAGTCGCGGATAACGCAGGATATGAAGGGACGTGCCGATATTAAGGCGAATGATCAATTGCCGGAGGGTTTGACGATTCCGATGGTGATTCATTCGGAGTCGGTGATTCGTAATTTGTAGAAATGTGCACAAAAACGAAGGTTTTTTTTATGTGTCAAAAAACTTCGTTTTTTGAATGTGTCGAAACGTTCCGTTTCGAATGTGTCGACCTTCGGTCGAATTATAGAATATAGCAGGTAGTTTGCGGGCTCAATGGGAGCAACGACGGGCGCAATGCAGCTGGCAAGGCCAGCGTGCGGCGACGTGGTCGCCATACAGCGCACGCACGGACACGCCTTGTATGTAAACCTGACACCACCGACCTCCGTGCGTGCGCGCGCATTGCGCCCGTCGCTGCTTCATTCGGCGCAGCCGACACATTTGCGAGCGTTAGCGAGCAACACATTAAAAAAACGGAACGTTTTTTTACACATTCTTCTCCTTTTTGAGCGTCAGCGAGATCGGCCTATAAACGCAAAAAAGACCTACCCGGATGGTAAGTCTTTTTCTGTGTGACCACGACAGGATTCAAACCTGTAACCTTCTGATCCGTAGTCAGATGCTCTATTCAGTTGAGCTACGTAGCCGTTTTTGTTTTGCGATTGCAAAGATAGATGCATTTTATAGATTCTGCAAGTATTTTAGGAAAAAAGTTTGAAAATTATTCGATGAATCTTCGATTGAATAGGAGATAGCCGAGGTTTATGCCTATGTTCCAGTTGCTTTTGGGATAACTGTAGTGATTGACAAAAAGACTCAAGGAGGCAAAAGGCAACTTGTAAACAAGTGAAACTTCGGCAATGTATTGTGCGTTTTTGAATGAAATGCTTTCAAGCGCTTCCTGATTGGGTCCTCGATACAGCATGTGATAGGGGAAGAAGCCGTGAATGTCTCCTCGCACATGCATGTTTGAAACCAAATCCCAGATCGGCATAAATCCAATGGAAGCGTATTGATTGGAATGGTATGCTTCGTTGAAGATGGAACGACTGTGCAGGGTGGGTGTAAAAGCGGGTGCTTGTAGGATGCTGGATGTATAGTTGTCCAGGCTTCGTTTGTTGTTAAACAAGGCTTCAAAGCGGTAGCCCATCGTGAATGAAGGGGAATAGCGATGGTATGTTTCCAGACCGGAAGAAATTTGAAAGTAAGAGAGATGCGCATCGGCTTTGCCTTGACGACCGGTCGAGTCGGGAAACTGGTAGCTTTCAATCCCGGTAAGAAACTGAGTCATAAAAAACGAACGTTTGCCTTGTGTAGGGTATTGTTTGTCGTTCAGGTTGTTTCGTTCCAGACGAAACGAAGCATTGATTAAGCTGTATAAGCTGTTGTCAAAGCTTTGATCCGTGATGGTGTTTAGCTTGGTTTGCATGTAGGAGTCACTCAGGATTCCTCCTGAAAATCCAAGTTCCATTTTTCCGGTACCTTGCCAAGGCAAACCGTAGCGGAATTTAAGAAAGTATTCACGCTGCTTGATGAACGCGGGACGGTCGTCTTTGTAAAAGAGTTTTTCTCCTTGAAAAAAATTATAATTCAGGTTGCTTAACTCGGTGGAGAAGTATTGGGGCTTTTCACCGGAAAAATAAAAGAAGGATGAAAGCTTAAAAGCGTTGTAAATCTTCCCCATGTATGCATCGACTGCATATTGTTGTGAAAATTGATTCAAGATGCGGTAGCTGGCTCCCAGATACATTTGGTTGCTGGTTGTGGACGAAAGGTTGGCACCCAACGATAAGGATATACTGTTTTCCAACTCAACATCCAATATAAGGATAAACGTTTCATCCAGAGGATCGTAAATGGCATGCGGTTGAATTTCGGTGATTTTTTTATCCGAAAGAAGCTTGAAATATCCAACCTTAAAATCTTCCAGGTCAAAAAGGCTGTTTCCGTCCTGTTTCAGAACCTTAAGAATGTAATCCCGTTGGATTTCTGTGGCGCCGTTGATGGTTATTTTTCGGAATTTTAATGGTGGCGTTTGACTTTTAAAGATGTACCGTTTCAAATTGAGTGTAAAGGGATCCACGCGTCGGCTGATGCGCTGCTTGATGGAGTCCATTTGTTGCATGGCTCCCTCGTAACCAATTCGGTAGAGTGAATCCGCCTTGTGAAAATCGAGCAAGGAGATTTCTTCCAAATCGTATTGAATTTGGATTCCGATGTCTTCGGGCAGTTGGTAGTTGCTCGGATGCATGATCATGTTTTGCACCTGTGCGACCATGTCGTAATCGTCCGGGCGTTTGGGCAGGTCGGCCACGACGCTTCCGATGATGTGCTCGGGATCAAAATCCGATTGCATGATGTCTACCGGATAGTTGTTGTAAATGCCTCCGTCGTACAACAATTCGCCATCGACCTTAATGGCTTTAAAAACCAGTGGAAAGGTCATGGAGCTACGTATGGCATCGCCAACGTCTCCCATTCGAAAGATGTAGGGGCGACGGTTGTTTACGTCTGCTGCAACACTTCGAAAGGGAACAAAAAGTTGGTTGAAATCGCCTTGACACTGGGCTGTATATTGCGCTGTGAGTTGCAGGAAGGCAAAGTTCATTTGGATGGGATTGACCAGACTGGTGGGAAGGATCTTACCCGTATTGAACGTCGTATCCCGTAGATTGATGCTGGCGTTGATGATTTCCGGAGTGGGGTTGGGCATACGAAAGAAATCGATGTATTCGTTCTCGACCGTTCCGTTCATCCAGTTAAAAAACTCCTTTGATTTGATCAACTCCATCATTTCAGCCGGTGAGTAGCCCATGGCATACAATCCGCCGACGACCGCTCCGATGGATGTGCCGGTGATGTAATCGATGGGTATTCCGTTATCCTCCAGGGCTTGGATTAGGCCAATGTGTGCTACCCCTTTGGCACCGCCGCCGCTCATAACCAGTCCAACCCGTTCGGCGCGTACTGGGAGCAGGGTCAAGCAGGATAGGAGTAGGATATTTCGGAGTTTTCCCATGACATAAAGGTAGTCAAAATATCAAAATGACGACATCAAATGCACCGAAATAGGCTGATTGATGCCGTCATTATAAACGTTTTTTATAAACAGATGGTTTACATCAAACCGTAACTTCTTTTTACAAATTGAGTTAAGGCTTCACCCTTCAACAATCCGTTCGATAACAGGGCCAGATCGATGGCCTGTTTGACCGTTTCGTTTTTGGACGCATCATCCGATTCTTCCAAAAGACGTTGAATCATCGGGTGATCGGTATTGAGTACCATATTGTATCCCATCGGCATTTCACCATAAAAATTCATACCCGGATTCATTGCGGCCATTTCCTGCATACGGCGCATAAATTCATTGAGCGTAAGCAATACCGGCACGTTTTCCGAACCCAATTTTTCCAATTGAACGGTGAAGTTGACTTTTTCAACCGTAGGCATTTGGCCGTTAAAAAGGGTTTTGAGTGCTTCTTGTTTTTCTTCGGGCAGATCGACGGCTTCCTTTTCCTTTTTTAGAATCAGATTATCGGCCGTGTCGCTGTCTACACGAACAAATCGGCTCTTTTCAAGCAACTGTTCCAATTTGCCAACAAAATGCACATCCAATTGACCATCCATCAACAGGACATCATAGCCTTTGGACTTGGCTGCTTCGACGTAGGCATGTTGAGCATCTTTATCGGATGTGTACAGATAAACCACCTGACCGTCTTTGTCGGTTTGGTTTTCGGTGATCAATGTTTTGTATTCTTCTAGGGTAAAGCTTTGTGCTTCAACATTTTTGAGCAGACAGAATTTCTGTGCTTTTTCCCAGAATTTTTCGTCGGTTAGAATGCCGTATTCAATGAAAATCTTCAGATCGTTCCATTTATCTTCAAACTGCTTGCGGTCGTTTTTGAAAATTTCAAACAAACGATCGGCCACTTTTTTGGTAATGTGCGATGAAATCTTTTTGACATTGGCGTCGCTTTGCAAATAGGAACGCGAAACGTTGAGCGGAATGTCCGGCGAATCGATCACACCGTGCAATAGCGTCAAAAACTCAGGTACAATATTTTCGACCGAATCGGTCACGTAAACCTGGTTGCAATACAGCTGAATCTTATTCTTTTGAATCTCAACGCTGTTTTTGATTTTTGGAAAATAAAGGATCCCCGTAAGGTTGAACGGATAGTCTACATTCAAATGAATGTGAAACAAGGGATCTTCTGCGAAGGGATAGAGGTCTTTATAAAATTTTGTGTAATCTTCTTCGGTCAGCTCGCTGGGTTTGCGGGTCCAAGCAGGTTTAACATCGTTGATGATGTTGTCTTCGTCGGTTTCAACTTCCTTGCCGTCTTTCCAGTCTTTCTTTTTACCGAAAACGATGGAAATGGGCATGAACTTACAATACTTGTTGAGCAATCCGCTGATTTTGCTTTCTTCCAGGAACGACTGGTTTTCGTCATCGATGTACAATACAATGTCGGTACCCCGATCGGCTTTCTCAATTTCTTCCAAGGTGTAGGAAGGTGAGCCATCACAACTCCATCGTACGGCCTGAGCACCCTCTCTCCAGGATTTGGTTACGATTTCTACCTTTTTTGAAACCATAAAAGTGGAGTAGAAACCCAAACCAAAATGACCGATGATGGCATTGGCATCCTTCTCGTATTTTTGCAAAAATTCTTCGGCTCCCGAAAAGGCAATTTGATTGATGTACTTTTCAATTTCTTCGGCGGTCATACCAATTCCGCGATCGGAAATGGTTAGTGTCTTTTTTTCACTGTCGATGTGGATGCGCAGGGATAGATCACCCAATTCGCCTTTGTATTCGCCTACAGATGCCAAGGTTTTCAGCTTCTGAGTGGCATCGGTTGCGTTGGCTACTACTTCGCGCAGGAAGATTTCATGATCGCTGTACAAGAATTTCTTGATAACGGGGAAAATGTTGTCTGTTGTTACCCCGATGGTTCCTTTTTGCATATCGTATGATTATTTAAGTTCAGATAGTACCGTAAGCAGCAAAAAAAATGCCGAACGGAAAACGCTGACATTTTTTCTGCTTTACTGCCAAAAAGGCTTGTTTATAAAATCACCCCGTTGATGTAACGGGTGATTTTGTCATTTGTGGCATCGTAGTCGATGCGTATGCGATCTCCAGAATGGAGGCTGCCATCCAAAACCAATTCGGCAATCGCATCTTCCAGGTATTTTTGAATGGCTCGCTTCAGTGGACGGGCTCCGTATTGTACATCGTAGCCTTTTTCCGCCAGAAAATTTTTGACGGCATCACTGATCTCAAGCAAGAAACCCAACGACTCTACGCGTTTGTGGAAGATGTCCAACTCCAAATCAATAATTTTGATCAGGGATTCCTTGGAGAGTGTATCGAAGTGAATCACATCATCGATACGGTTTAGAAATTCGGGAGCAAACGTCTTGCTGAGCGCTTTTTGGATCACCTGACGTGTATGTTCCGTATTGGACAAATTGCTGGGTGTGCCAAATCCGACCCCGCGGCCAAACTCCTTCAGCTGTCGGGTACCTACGTTTGACGTCATGATCAATACCGTGTTTTTAAAGTCGATGCGACGTCCCAGGCTATCGGTCAAACGCCCTTCGTCCATTACCTGTAATAGGAGGTTGAATACATCCGGATGCGCTTTTTCGATTTCATCCAATAAGATGACCGAATACGGCTTGCGTCGTACTTTTTCGGTCAACTGACCACCTTCTTCGTAACCGACATATCCCGGAGGCGCTCCAACAAGTCTGGAAACGGTAAATTTTTCCATAAACTCACTCATATCGATGCGCAACAAAGCGTCTTTGCTGTCAAACATTGCTTCAGAAAGCAACTTGGCCAAATGGGTTTTACCCACCCCTGTAGGTCCGACAAACAAAAAGGCACCAATGGGCCGGTTGGGATCTTTTAGCCCGACACGGTTGCGCTGAATGGCCTTAACGATGGAATCGACCGCGGTGTCTTGTCCGATGATGTTCTTTTTGATCTCGTAACGCATTTTCAAAAGTTTGCTACTTTCTTCCTGTGCAATGCGCTGCAAGGGAACCCCGGTCATCACCGACACGACTTCCGCAATATTCTCGGCATTGACCGGTTGGCGGGCAATGTCAGACTCCGATTCCCAGGCTTTTTTGAGCACGTCCAACTCCTGAGTCTTGCGAATGGCAAGGTCGCGAAAACCGGCTGCCTCTTCAAATTTTTGATCCTTGACCGACTGCAACTTGTTTTGGTTGGCCTCGTCAATTTCTTTTTCCAACACTTCAATGGAGGCTGGCACCGTTACATTGGATAGATGTACCCGTGAACCTGCTTCATCCAAAGCATCAATGGCTTTGTCCGGAAAGTTGCGATCGGAAACGTACCGTTGCGTCAGTCGTACACAGGCCTCCAGGGCATCGTCTGAATAGGTCACGTGGTGATGTTCCTCGTAGCGATCCTTGATGTTTTTTAGAATCTGCAACGTTTCTTCTGCTGTTGTGGGTTCTACAACAATCTTTTGGAAACGACGCTCCAGCGCTCCGTCCTTTTCGATGCTTTTGCGGTATTCGTCAAGGGTTGTCGCACCAATGCATTGAATCTGACCGCGTGACAGGGCGGGTTTCAGCAAATTGGCGGCATCCATTGAGCCACTGGCATTCCCGGCCCCAACAATCGTATGGATCTCATCAATAAAGAGAATGATGTTGGGATTTTTTTGCAACTCGTTCAGGATGGCTTTGATGCGTTCCTCAAATTGACCTCTGTATTTGGTTCCGGCAACCATGGATGCCAAATCGAGCGAAATCACCCGTTTGTCAAACAGGATGCGGGATACCTTGCGTTGCACGATGCGCAATGCGAGGCCTTCTACGATGGCAGACTTACCCACACCCGGTTCGCCGATCAGCACCGGATTGTTTTTTTTGCGACGGCTTAGGATTTGAGACAGTCGGATGATCTCATTTTCTCTACCTACGACCGGATCCAAACGATCTTCCATGGCTGCACGCGTCATGTCGTAGCCGAAGTTGTCCAGCGCAGGGGTGTCACTGCCGCCTTTCGGACGACTTGTCTGTGTGGATGCACCGGTTGGTTTGCGGTTTGAAGGATCAGAAGGGAATTCATCGTCCTCCGATTCATCGTCTGTAAAACCGGCTCCAGCAGTCGGCCAATCGTCGTTGTATTCTGATGGGCCGGTAATCAGTTCCTGCATATCACTCCACGTAATGTTCATTTCACGGAGGATGTCTGATGCAATGTTATTGTCTTCTTTAAGAATGGCCAACAGAAGGTGTTCGGTGTCAATTAAGTCCGATTTGAAGCCTTTCTTTTCGAGCGAACGCGCTTCCAAAAAGACGATTTTCAGGATCTTTTCGGTCGATTTTGACAAAGGAAGATCTTGCTCGCCCGGAGTTGCCTCGTCGTGCTTGCTTCGCGTTTCCAACTCCTGTTTTAGCCGGGTTGTATTTACGTTCAACTGTACCAATTGTTGGTATGCGTTGCTCTGCTTCTCTCGCAGGATGCCCAACAACAAGTGCTCGGGAGCTATTTTTGTATTTCCCAGGCGCAAGGCTTCCTCACGGCTGAAACCGATGACGTTGCGTACTCCTTGAGAAAACCTGGATGATGTATTCATATGCGGGTTTTTACCAATGATGACCTATTAAAAACATTCAAAAATAGCACATTTGATGTGCATTTCAAATATATACCCACAAATACTTTGCCAAACATTTTCATGGCAGAATTAATTGAATAAAAGCCTTGCCATGTTGTGGAAAAAGTGTAATTTAGCGTGATTTTTAAGCGAAGCGCTTATTTTATTAAAAATAATGTATAAATGATTGATCAGGACCGTATTATCCGAATAAACATTGAGGAAGAAATGAAATCTTCCTACATTGATTATTCCATGTCAGTGATCGTTTCCCGTGCGTTGCCAGATGTAAGAGATGGGTTGAAGCCTGTTCATCGTCGTGTTTTGTTCGGGATGAACGAGCTAGGAAATAATTCCGACAAACCGTTTAAGAAATCTGCCAGAATTGTCGGGGACGTTTTGGGTAAGTATCACCCTCATGGAGACTCCTCCGTTTATTACGCCATGGTACGTTTGGCGCAGGAATGGTCCATGCGTTACCCGATGGTCGATGGACAGGGTAACTTCGGATCGGTAGACGGGGACTCCCCGGCAGCCATGCGTTATACGGAGTGTCGTTTGAGAAAAATAGCCGAAGATATGCTGTTGGATATCGATAAAGATACCGTCGATATGCAACCCAACTTTGATGAAACCTTAAAGGAACCGACGGTACTTCCGGCTAGAATTCCAAATTTGTTGGTCAATGGCGCTTCCGGTATTGCAGTGGGGATGGCGACCAATATGCCACCGCACAATCTATCTGAAGTGGTCGATGGTTGCATCGCCTATATTGACAACAACGACATCGAAATTGAGGAGCTGATGAAGTACATCATTGCCCCGGATTTCCCTACAGGTGGCTTTATCTATGGCTATGCCGGAGTAAAAGATGCCTTCCTGACAGGTCGTGGAAAAGTTGTCATGCGCGCGCGCGCCAACATTGAAAGCGATGGCAATCGCGAGAAGATTATTATTACGGAAATTCCATACCTTGTAAATAAGGCGGATCTGATCAGCGGCATTGCCGATTTGGTAAAAGAACAAAAGATTGAAGGCATTTACCACATCAACGATGAGTCGGACCGTGACGGGATGCGCATCGTTGTGGATGTAAAAAAAGATGCCAATTCCAATGTGTTGCTCAACAAGTTGTACAAAATGACGGCTTTGCAAAGCTCGTTCAGTGTCAACAACATTGCATTGGTACACGGTCGCCCCAAAACGCTCAACCTGAAAGATATGATTCGTCTGTTCGTGGAACACCGCCACGAAGTCGTGACGCGTCGCACCCAATACGAACTGAATGAAGCCGAAAAGCGTGCGCATATCCTACAGGGATTGATCATTGCCTGTGACAACCTGGATCGTGTGATTGCCATCATACGTGGCTCACAATCTCCGGAAGAAGCGCGCAACCAGTTGTGTGTTGAATTCGAATTATCCGATGCTCAAGCAAGAGCCATCGTTGAAATGCGCTTGCGTCAGTTGACCGGTCTGGAAATTGAGAAATTACGCACGGAGTTTAAGGCGTTGATGGATAAAATCAACTGGTTCCGTGAGATACTGGCCAACAAAGACATCCGTATGGGTATCATTAAGGATGAGCTGCTTGAAATCAAAGCGAAATACGGAGACGTGAGACGTTCAGAAATCGTATATGCATCGGAGGATTTCAATCCGGAAGATTTTTATTCGGACGATGAAATGATTATTACCATTTCCCATATGGGCTACATCAAACGGACTCCTTTGAGTGAATTCCGGAGCCAGAATAGGGGAGGTGTCGGTTCGAAAGGAACGGAAACGCGGGATGCAGATTTTGTAGAATACATTTATCCGGCTTCCATGCACAATACCATGATGTTCTTTACACAAAAAGGACGCTGTTTCTGGTTAAAGGTGTATGAAATACCCGAAGGAACCAAAAACTCTAAAGGACGTGCCATCCAAAACCTGCTCAATATTGAGAGCGACGATAAAGTGAATGCTTTTGTGAAGGTAAAAAATCTTCAAACGGACGAAGCGTTTATCAACTCACATTATCTTGTCTTCTGCACCAAATTGGGTGTGGTCAAAAAGACCTTACTGGAAGCCTATTCCAGACCTCGTCAGAATGGTGTGAATGCCATTACCATTCGTGAGGACGACCAGGTGATTGGTGTACGCATGACCAACGGGAATGCAGAAATAGTTTTGGCCAACCGCAACGGGCGCGCCATTCGTTTCAACGAGTCAGCCATTCGTACCATGGGGCGTACCGCTACCGGAGTTCGAGGCATGACCCTGGACGACGATCAGGATGAAGTCATCGGAATGGTTTGCATCAAGGACAAGGAAACGGAATCCATCATGGTTGTATCCGAACAAGGTTACGGCAAACGATCCATGGTTGAAGACTACCGTATAACCAATCGAGGCGGAAAAGGTGTAAAAACATTGAATATTACAGAAAAAACCGGTAAATTGGTTGCGATTAAGAACGTGACGGATGAGCATGACCTGATGATTATCAATAAATCAGGGGTTACTATTCGATTGAATATGAGTGACTTCCGAATAATGGGACGTGCTACACAAGGCGTTCGTATGATTAATTTGGAGAAACGTCACGACGAAATAGCTTCTGTATGTCGGGTTCAATCGGAAACGATTGAAGAGATTATGGATCCGGAATCGGTTGACACAACCGATCCGCTGCAAATCCCTGAAGGGAATGTAGATACCCCCGATGTTCAAGAAGAAGTGTAATTGGACTTTAAAGTAAAAATTAAACATTCATTGAGATGAAAAAAGTAGTTTTCTTATTGTCAGCAGCACTCATGTTAGGTACGGCTGTCAATGCACAAAAGAAAAACGTTCGGATTGCCAAATCCAAGATTATGGCAGAAACGCCGGATACCAAAGCTGCCCGGGAAGCCATTCTTCCTGCCTTAAAAGATTCGACAACCAATCAAAAAGCAGAGACTTGGTTTATGGCAGGCGAAGTGTTCCACACAACGTATATCGAAGAGCAGAAGAAGCTTTGGGCTGAGAAAAAAGCCGATCAGGCGCTTATGGGACAATCCATTAAGTCTGCTTTGGGTTATTATCTGACCGCGGATTCGCTGGATCAATTGCCGGACAAAAAAGGACGCGTACGTCCCAAGTATCGGGATAAAATCGTGGAACGCATTTTGGGCTTTCAACGTGGTTTTACCGATGCCGGTTCGTATTATTACGATCAAAAGGATTTCAGCAAATCACTTGAAATGTTTCAACAGTATTTGCAATATCCGGAGATTCCAATCTTAAAAGACAAAGGTCTTGAAAAGGATACCTTGCGTCCATTGATTACGTATTATAGCGCGTTGTCAGCAACTCAAGGCGGTAAACCGGAAATTGCGGTTCCTTACTACGAGCAAATCAAAGATTCGATCGATTCGGAGTGGATTTATGCCCGTTTGGCAGACGATTACACCAAAATGAAAGATACGGTCAACATGCTTCGTTTATACAAGCTGGGTGCCGTAAAGTTCCCCAAAGAGCAATATTATACCCGTAATCTGATCAACTATTACATCAATCAGGATTTGATGGGTGAAGCGTTGGAGTGGATCAACGAAGCGTTGAAAAACGACAGCAGTGCAGTGCTTTGGAACTTAAAAGGCCGTATTTTAGAAAATGACAACAACATCGAGGGCGCCTTGGAATGCTACGAAACAGCCATTCAAATCGATCCGCAAATGGCAGATGCCTTGGGTAACATCGGTCGTCATTACTACAACAGAGCGGTTGAAGAGTTGGACCGTGTCAATGCCATTAAGGATGATCGCGTGTATCGTCGTGAGAAAGCAAAAATGAAAGCCGTTTTTGAAAAGCCAAGACCATACTTCGAACGTGCTCATGCCATCGATCCGGAAGAACGTGATTACATCATTGCATTGCGTGGTATTTATTACAACTTGCAAATGAATGATAAGTACGACGAAATGGATAAGAAAATGAAAGCACTTTAATGTCAATTTCAATTATAGCGTAGATAAAATAAAGAGCTGCTTTCGGGTGGCTCTTTTTTTTGTGTCTTGCTTCGCTTGAATGTGTCTCGCTGTGCTCGAATGTGTCTCACTGCGCTCGAATGTGTCTCGCTTCGCTTGAATGTGTCTCGCTTCGCTCGAATGTGTCAAAAAACTTCGTTTTTTGAATGTGTCGAAACGTTCCGTTTCGAATGTGTCGGCTCCGCCGAATGAGAAGATTGATTGATCTAGCTTCGCTCGAATGCCCTTTGTATTATAATTAATATTATGTTGAATAGCAAAAATAAAGAATATCAATTTGCTCAAAAACGACGCATCAACGACGGGCGCAATGTTGCTTTTTAAGAATGTGTAAAAATCCTACGGATTTTTAATATGTTGAAATCTAAGATTTCAAATGTGTCGACCTTCGGTCGAATTATAAAATAAAGTAGGCCGTTTGCGGGCGCAACGACAACTACGACGGGCGCAATGCAGCATGCAAAGCATGCGTGCGGCGACAACGTCGCCACACAGCGCACGCACGGACGTACATTGTACTTAAAAACAGACATCGACGATCTCCGTGCGTGCGCGCATTGCGCCCGTCGTTGCTTCTTTCGCCGAAGGCGACATATTTGCGAGCTTTAGCGAGCAACACATTCGAGCGTCAGCGAGACACATTATCTTCCAATTTGCGAGCATCGCGAGCAACACATTCTTCCAAACTAACCCCGCAAAACCAAAACCGGCGTGTCGGTATGGAACAAAACCTTGTGAGCAATACTTGGATTGAATAAGCGTGAGAATAAATTGCGACGTTGAGCCGGTAAGGCAAGCACATCAATTTTGCGTTCTTGAATGAAATCATTCAAACCATCGACCAGATTGTCACCTCGGATGACGCAATACGAACTTTCGATCTCCGGATACTGCTTCTTGAAGTATTCTTTGATGCCGGATAGCTGTACTTCGTCCCATTTGTCGCCTT
>JAQVXI010000005.1:12435-73742 GCA_028709215.1 Bacteroidales bacterium | reverse complement strand
AAATCATTCAAACCATCGACCAGATTGTCACCTCGGATGACGCAATACGAACTTTCGATCTCCGGATACTGCTTCTTGAAGTATTCTTTGATGCCGGATAGCTGTACTTCGTCCCATTTGTCGCCTTCATTGGTCATGTGAATGAAATAGATCTTGTAACTGAAGACCTTAAGCAAATTGACCATGCTGTGAAATGCGACCAGATCTCGTTGTTCAAAACGGGTAACAAATGCGATTTGGCGGATCTCGTCAAAACGTTCAAACGGTGTATTTTCCGGGAATGCAAAGACTGGAAATCTGGAACGATCCAGCACATCGGCAGTGACGGTACCCATGACGTCCAAATCGTTGGCCCCCTGCCCTTTTGTCCCCATAATAATCAGCATGGGTTTGTGCTTTTTGGCATAAAGCAAGATTTGTTCTTCGGGTACACCTTCACGGAACTTGCTGATGAAAGGTACTTCCGGCAAATCCCCTTCTTTAAAGGCCGCTTTCAACCAATCGGACAAGTCTTCCATGGATTTGTGCATGCGCTTCATTTGTGCCCGCAAAGCATCGTCGTTGGTTTCGTCAAACGCAAAGGCATCACTGATGGGCATTCCTCCCGAATAAAACGGACTATAATACGTGTGTAGGAGTACCATGCTGCAGCCATTCTTCCAGGCCATGTTGCTGGCCAATTGCAGTGCTTTCTTGCTATAACCCGAAAAATCGATGGGTACAAGGATGGTTTTGTTGATGTGAATATCCTCGTGGGCGTTATTTTCCTCCTCAATGAGTGTTTCTTCATCAAACTGTAGGTCTTCAATCAACTTGAGTGCTGCCGGCAAATCGCTTTCTTTGATGCGAACCCGAACGCCGGCAGAAATCACCGGTTGAATGAGATTTACGTTGTACAAAAAGGCCTCGATGCCTTCTGCTTCCAGAATTCCTTTTAAAATAAGCGCACGTTCATACGTATGAATGGCTACTGTTACTAATTTATCTTCCATGGCTTCCAGTGTTAAGGGTTCATCACTCCCCTAAATTACCCTTTATTCAATGAAAAGGCAATCTGAAGCCGTTAATAAATGTTAAAACAAATACGTAAAGATTCCGTACAGGCGATAGTTGTCAGCCGTTGCATCGGCATCGATCTGACCGGTCGTATTTCGGCTACCCCAGGAGGCACGTGTGTATTCGAGTTCAACACCAATGCGCCAGTTGGGTAAGTTGTAGGAATAGGTGGGTGAAAGGCGGAATAGATCGGAAACCAGGCGTTCCTGTGCGGAGTTTTCTCCACTTACACCAAAACCGTAAAACAGACTCCCTGCAGGTAGGTCGCTTTGTGGCCCCAGATTGGCGGAGTATCCGATCAATAAACCTGCTTGGTGCGTCTTTCCGTAATTGATGTGAACAAAGGAGGCCAAACTGTTGTAGGCGATATAGGAATAATCCGGGGTGACGGCATAGCCACCAATGATGGACTGTTCAGTCAGATTCTGTCCATACAGGCCTTTGGCTTTTACGGTCCAGTTGCGATCGTCCGAAAGAAAGCGATAATAACCGACGATGGCTGGTGTGTTCAATCGTTCTTTTTGCCGTTCTGTGCCTCCTCCAAGGCTTGGGATTGTGTTGTGTGGTGCAATGCTTTTGTAGTCCACTCCTACTCCATACGTATGATTTTCACCTTGCCATTGAGCACCCAAGTAGATTTCTGGAATCACTGCATATTTTTGATAATCGGCCGTACGCCCCAACGGTCCTGTAGAGGTATACATCATCTGATAAATGGCGGCTGCTTGAAACGTCCAGGCTTGTGCATGGTGTTGATACAGTACCTGTGGACTTCTGTTGAAGGTTTGAAAGGGATTACCGGTGTTGAGCGATAATACGTTGGGACAAACGACACCGGTAAATAAGGGGTGCCAGGTTTGACCGATTAAAAGGTCGGAATGCTCCCAAATCAATTGGCTGTAAGCTTGGCGAATGCGTAAAAGCATGTATGTCGGACTGCCGCCAAAATCGGTTTCAAAGACCGATCGGCTTTTGTTTGCGCCCCAAATGCCTCCAGCGTGCAAGGTGAGTCCGAGTCGTGTGGTGATGCTTGAAAGTCCTGCCTTGGGTATGGAATACTCGGATTCCAACGGGTAAAAGCCAAACAAATCCTGTACAGAGGCAAACATATTGTGCGAATCCGCATAAAAATCGCTGCGCACAAATCCGTAATACTCCAATTTGTTTGTATCGGCGGCTTGACCATCGGTCGCAAAACCGGTCAATCCCATTATACCCATCAAAAACCAAGATTTCATTCCTTTCATCGTATTCAATTTAATTATATTGTATCCTTTGATGCCAGTCTGCCAAACAAATCATAGGGGCCGGCTGCGGTGATTTCTACCGCGTAAAAATGCCCGGGCTTCAATAAGGCATTTTTTTCTACAAAAACTTCCGGATCGACTTCGGGCGAATCGTATTCCGTACGACCGACAAAGTAATCTTCTTCTTCTCGGTCAATGATTACACGAAGCGTCGAACCGACTTTGGCCGTATTGATTTCTTCCGAAATATCCTGCTGCAAAAGCATCAGTCGATCCAGGCGGTCTTTTTTAACGTCATCAGGAACATCGTCGGCATACGTGCGGGCTGCGTACGTTCCTTCTTCTTCTGAGTACGTGAAGGCACCCATGCGCTCAAAGCGAGCCATTCGTGTAAACTCCATTAGTTCCTCAAAATCCGCTTCCGTTTCACCGGGGTGACCCACCATTAAGGTTGTGCGCAAATGGATACCGGGGACGGCTTCTCGTATGGATGAGAGCAGGCGAAGGGTATCTGCCTTGTTGATTTTGCGACGCATTTTTATGAGCATGGGGTCGCTTATGTGTTGCAAAGCCATGTCCAGGTAGGCACAGACGTTGTCGTAACGGCGCATGACCGATAAAACATCCATGGGAAACTCGTATGGATAGGTGTAATGTAAGCGCAGCCATTCGACGCCCGGTATTTGGGCAATGGCTTCGGTGAGCTGGGCCAAACGCATTTCACCGTACAGATCCCTTCCGTAATATGAGAGGTCCTGGGCAATCATTTGGAATTCGTGCACTCCTTGACCGACGAGATAGCGTACTTCCTCAAGTAACTGTTCCATGGGCACGGAACGATGTTTGCCTGTTATGATGGGAATTGCGCAATACGAACAGGTACGGCTGCAACCTTCGGATATTTTCAGGTAAGCGTAGTGCGAAGGGGTGGTCAAAAGCCGTTCGGGACCGTAGTCGCTGCGCCAGATTTCGCCCAGATCGTCCAGTATTTCGTTGTAATTAAATTTTCCGTAGTAATGATCCACTTCGGGTATTTCGTCGCGGAGTTCTTCGGTGTAACGTTCCGACAAGCAGCCCATTACATACAACTTTTGAAGGTATCCGGACTTTCGGGCTTCTGAAAAGCTTAAAATGGTCTGGATGGATTCTTCTTTTGCGTCGCCGATAAAACCACAGGTGTTGATGATGACAATGCTGCCTTTGGGTGGCTCTGCATCGTGCAATACTTGGTAGCCCAAGCGGTTGAATCGATACATAAGCTTCTCGGAATCTACCAGATTCTTGGAACAACCCAATGTGATGAGCGTGACTGTTTTCTTTCGTGTCATATCAACCGATTGAACCGAATAAACTGTCAACAAAGGCTTTGCGGTTAAATACCTGCAGTTGTTCGGGTTTCTCGCCCAAACCGATGTACTTGACCGGGATGCCGAATTGATCCGAAATACCGATGACGACACCGCCTTTGGCCGTTCCATCCAGTTTTGTAATGGCCAAGGCATTGACCTCGGTAGCCAGTGTAAACTGTTTGGCTTGTTCAAACGCATTTTGACCGGTTGACCCGTCCAGAACCAGGAGGATTTCGTGTGGTGCGTCCGGAATCACTTTTGACATGACTTGTTTGATTTTGGACAATTCTTGCATCAACCCTGTTTTGTTGTGCAAACGTCCGGCGGTATCGATGAGAACGACGTCAGCCTGATTGGCCACTGCCGATTTGAGTGTGTCAAAAGCGACCGAAGCCGGATCAGAACCCATCTTTTGTTTGACAACGGTTGCACCGGAGCGTTCGCCCCAAGCGACCAATTGCTCTACGGCTGCGGCACGGAAAGTATCGGCTGCTCCCAGATAGACTTTCTTACCGGATTGTACCAGCCGGTAGGCCAATTTTCCGATGGTCGTGGTCTTCCCCACTCCATTGACACCCACAACCATGATCACGTAAGGTTTCTGATTGCCTTCAGGAGTCAGTTTTCCATCGCTCTCTTGCCCATGCGCAATGAGCAGATCGGTAATTTCCTCTTTTAAAACGTTGTTGAGCTCAGCCGTATCCACGTACTTATCTCTGGCAACACGCTTTTCTATGCGTTCGATGATGCGTAAGGTTGTATCCACGCCCACATCGGAGGAGATTAAGATTTCTTCCAGTTGGTCAAGGACTTCGTCGTCAACCTTGGATTTTCCGGCTACGGCTCTGGCAATCTTTGCAAAAACGGAGGTTTTGGTTTTAACCAAACCTTGATCCAAATCTTGCTTTTCCTGCTGCTCTTGTGCCTTGTTTTTTGAAAAGAAATTAAAAATGCCCATTGTTCCTAATTGTTGTGCAAAAATACATGATAATCGCTACAAAAACAAAAACCGCTGCGAGAACAGCGGTTTTCATGTAATTCGATCCAAATTGGATTATTTTTTTAGAAATTCCTGTACCTTTTCGTTGTGTACAATTTCTTCCTGGAACATATAAGCACCCGTTTTGGGAGACTTCACCATTTTGATCACTTTGGCGAAGGCGCGGCCTTCACCTTTGTTTTGCATGGATGCAACTGCTTTCTTTGCCATGGCCTACTTATTTAATTTCTTTATGGATGGTAACTCGTTTCAGAATCGGGTTGAATTTCTTCAATTCCAAACGACCGGTCGTGTTTTTGCGATTTTTGGTCGTGATGTAACGTGAAGTACCCGGCATTCCGCTTTCTTTGTGTTCTGTGCATTCCAGGATGACCTGGATTCTATTGCCTTTTGCTTTCTTTGCCATTTTTCTAACCTCCTACAATTAATTGATGATGCGGATATCTTCTACTTTCAAGAATCCTTTTTCGCTTGCATTGCGCATAGCTGCGTCCAAACCGTTTTTGTTGATGACGCGTAATCCGTTTGCTGAAACATTCAGCGAAATCCAGCAATCCTGTTCTACCCAATAGAACTTTTTACGGAACAAGTTGACGTTGAATTTACGTTTCGTACGTCTCTTTGAGTGAGAAACATTGTTCCCGATCATTGCTTTCTTTCCGGTAATCTGACAAATTTTAGACATCTCTATCTGTTTTAATTTGGTTTATCCTCGCTAGGTTTTATCCTTGTTTTTTATTTCCGGCTGCAAAGTAAGACAAAAAGATTGAATCCTGCAAGAACCCAAATCGTTGATCCTTCTAAAAAGATGATAATCAAGCATTCAATGCCCTGTATTATTTAAAAAAAGGCCTATATAATGATGGAAAATACAATCATTATAAATAAATTATCCAAATAATGATGTTTATAAGCATCATAATATGTATTTTTGTAAAAAATAGTCTATGAATACCAGTTGGATGAATGCATCGGATGCGGAAATTTTGGAAGATATCGGTAAACGAGTAAGATTGTGGCGAATGTCCAGCAACTGGACACAACAGCAATTGGCCGATCATACGGGTTTAAATCGTTCGACCATTCGTGATTTGGAACATGGAAAACCTGTTTCCCTGTATACCTTTCTGCCGGTTCTTCGGGCGTTGCATTTACTGGATCGACTCGATCAGGCCTTGCCCGATCAACACAAACATCCTGTTTTGGCAGTCAAACAACTCGAACGCAAACGGGTGCGTTCCAAAAAGCAGAAGGAAGAATGATGCAGTATGTTGCGGTTCGTTTTTTATCGGAACCCATGGGCATTCTCTCGTGGGATGCTCTGCGCAATCAGGGATATTTTGCCTTTGAACCCGCCTTTTTACAACAAAAAATTCCTTTTTCACCCTTGCGGTATCCGGTGGATCAATTGGATGCGCGCGATGTGCTATTCTTTACCGATGCAAACCGACAAACCGATTGGCCTGCCTTTTTACGGGAGAGTATTCCAGGTCCGTTTGCTCAAAAGCTCATTCAACAGCATTTGTCGCAGAAGAAGCGTGCTCCCCTATCCTGGTTATCCATGATGGGAAGTCGCGGATTTGGTGCGTTGAGCTTTGATCCCATTGGTTTTCCTGAGCTGAACGAGGTGGTCGAAGTTGATTTGGATCAAGTCTACGATGCATTAAAGCAGTTTGAGCAACATCCAATCAAAGAAGATCGATTGCGTGCACTGTTGCGTGTCGCGCTTTTCACAAAAGGAACACACCCTTCTTTTGTGTTGGCCATCAATGATTTTACCGGTGATGTTTTGAGTGGACAAAACGATGTGCCAAAAGGATACGATGCATGGACGTTGCGATTGGACGGATTTGAATTTGGACCGGATAATGCGCTCCTGGGTTTGCGCCACCAATTGGGGCAGGCCTGCGGATTGCGTCAAGCGACGATGCGATGGATGCACACGCCACGCGGTAGGCATCTGTTGGTGCATCGCATGGATCGCAATGCCCGTGAGCGAATCCATGTGCAGCGGGCATCCGATTTGTTGCTTCCGGATCAAAAAACGTGCTCGGATGTACTTAAAGGAATGCGGATGCTTGGATTGCCGTATCCGCATTTGGAAGAGCAATTCAAACGCTGGACCTTTCAGTGGATGGTTTATGGCAAATTGGATCCGTTGAATCAAATGTACTTTTACTGGCTTCCACAAAGCGGATGGGGTTTGGCAGATGCAATCCCCTCAGAGCCGGTAAGGTTGCAGCAAGGTGTTTTGTTTGAACACAACACGTCCACTTTTTGGAATGAATGGATTCAATTGGCCAAAGCACAAAACCTTCGAAACGCAAAGCGAATGGTACAGCGTATGCGCGCTACACTAATTTCTGAACATACAATTGACCCGACTCCGTTCGAGTCACCACAACGCTTGTTCCTGCCTCTATAAAACCAAACATCGATACGGCATCGTACAATTTTCCATTCAATCGCACCTTGCCGGAAGGACGCAACAGCGTAGCGGCCGTTCCTTTTTGACCGATTAGGCTGGACAACTCTGCCGGTACACCGACAAAACCTTCCGAAACTTCTTGTGTGTTTTGTAAGGCGGCATATTTAAAAAAGCGGTTACCGGTACCAATTTTGTTGGTAAACCAAATGAGTATGGCTATGGATAGCAGAATGCTTACTGCGACAAGAAAGAATGCCTCACCCAGCCCTTCAATGGCATTAAAGGCCAAACTGGGCGCTCCGTTTTCAACCAAAGCAAACGACAAACCGGTCAATACAAAGAGTATGCCCAAGATGCCGGAAATACCAAAGCCCGGTATGACAAAAATTTCTACAAACAAGAGCGCCACTCCGATGACGAAAATCAGAATTTCCCAGTTTTGAGCGAATCCATCCAGATACAAGGGTGCAAAATAGAGCGCAGCTGCAGCCAAGGCTGCTATGCTTGGAAAACCCAGTCCGGGTGTTTGCAATTCAAACCAAATGCCTGCCACAATGACCATGATGAGAATTGCCCGAAAGGCCGTGCCCAAAAGGCGTCCTTTGAGTTTCTCCAGCGGTGTCGGTTGGTAAACCAGTAAATCGTAATCCGTCAATCCGATGTGTTCGGTAAGGACTTCCCGTATGTCTTCGGCCAGTCCGTCGCAATAACCGACGGCCACTGCCTCATTGGCTGTCAGTGTAAGCACTTTGCCTGTATCGATCAATCCTTCAATGTAGACATCGGGATCAACCATGGCTTCGGCGATTTTGGGATCCCGACGCCAGGAATAGATGGTATCTCCATTCTGGATCAGGGTATCTTTGCCTTGCGCTTCTGCAGTCGCACGAATGGTCCCTCTCATATAGGATTGGTATTTATCCGGAGCCGCTGCTCCGGTTTGATCCACGACAGTAGAGGCTCCCATTGTCCCTCCAGGCTTCATATAGATGCCGTCGCAGGCGATGGAAATCAAGGCTCCCGCCGAAGCGGCATTGTTGTTGATAAATACATACACAGGAAGCGGGGCATCCAATATGGCCGAACGGATGGAGTCGGCATACACCACTTCACCACCGTACGTGTTCATATTCAATAGAACCAAATCGCACGAATCTTCCTGCGCCTGCTTGAACCCGTTTTGAATGATGGTCCAGGACAAACTGTTGACTTGATCACGCAGATCAACCTGCATCACACGCGTGGATGCAGCAAGCGTGCACTGTCCAAGGACAAGGAATGCAAGCATAAAGACGGAGCGAATGGATCGTTTCATGTGTTTCGTTATAACATACCTTTTGTACTGGGAAGATCGTATTTATAGACATCGCGTCGAATGGCCATTTTTATGGCTCGTGCAAACGCTTTGAATATGCCTTCAATTTTATGGTGTTCGTTGTCCCCTTCTGCCTGTATGGCAAGATTCATCTTGGCTGCATCACTCAACGACTTAAAAAAGTGCAGGAAAAGTTCCGTGGGAACATCACCGATGCGCTCACGTTTAAACTGAACATCCCAAAGCAGCCAAGGGCGCCCACCAAAATCCAAAACAGCCTGACATAGATTATCATCCATCGGTAAGCAATAGCCATACCGTTCCAAGCCGCGTTTATCACCCAGCGCTTTGCTCAGGGCTTCTCCCAAAACAATGGCAGTATCTTCGACCGTATGGTGTTCGTCTACATGCAAATCCCCCTGCGTGTGAATGAGTAGGTCGATGCCTGCATGTTTGCCGATTTGCTCCAACATATGATCAAAAAAGCCCAGACCGGTGGATATATCGCACACTCCGTGCCCATCCAGATCCACGCGTACACGAATGTCCGTTTCGTGGGTTTTTCGATTGATTTCAACGCTGCGCTCTCCGGCCAGCAAAAAGGCCATAACCTCGTCCCAACAATCGCTGATCAGTACACAGACGTCGTTCAGGCCTGCATCCAAAAGCTCTTGACGAACAGCATTGGAGTACGTTTTTAAGTAAATGGCTTTACAACCCAAGTTTGCAGCAAGCTTCACATCGGTCAGTCGATCTCCAATGACGAATGAGCCCGGCAAATCCCAGGCATCTCCAAAATATTCTGTCAACAAGGCGATGCCCGGTTTGCGTGTCGGTGCATGGTCTTCGGGCATGCTTTTGTCAATGTGTACGGCATCAAAACGAATGCCCTCGTTTTCAAAAGCCTGAATGATTTTGTTGTGTGCCGGCCAAAAACTGTTTTCCGGAAAGGATTTTGTTCCCAATCCATCCTGGTTGGTTACCATGGAAAAAAAGAAATCCGTTTTGCTTCGTATCTGATATAGATTCCGGAATACGGCCGGATAAAATTCCAGTTTCTCCAGAGAATCCAGTTGATAATCCACGGGAGGTTCCATCACCAACGTTCCGTCCCGATCAATAAACAATATTTTTTGTTTCGCTTTCATAGATTTTTTAATGCGTCCAACAGTGCGTCGTTTTCTTCTTGTGTGCCTACGGTTATGCGCAAACAGTCCATACACAAATGGATGTGGCTTCGGTTTCGAACGATGACTCCTTGATCAACCAGCTTTTTGTAGACCTCGGTTGCCTGTTCCACCTGCACCAAAACAAAATTGGCATCGGTTGGATGGATATATTTGACCAAAGGTAGTTTTTTTAAACCATTCGTCAAATGATTCCGTTGTTCCAACAAATAGGCAACCCATTCACGGGTTCGATTGGGATTTTTGAGTTCGTTTGCGACAAATTCCTGCGTTAAGACGTTGATGTTGTAGGGATATTTGACTTTGTTAAATAACCGAATAATGTCGACCTGAGCAAACGCCATTCCCAACCGGACGGCAGCCAAACCCCATGCTTTTGAAAAGGTTTGAAGAATGATCAGACGCGGAAAGTCATTCAGTTGGGACAAAAAGCCGGGCTGCGCAGAAAAATCAATGTAGGCTTCGTCCAACACCACAATTCCGGGGAAAACGTTTAGAATCTGTCGGATTGCATTCGGATCGAGTGCATTGCCGGTAGGATTGTTGGGTGAACACAAAAAGATCACCTTTGTGTTGGCGTCCACTGCATCCAGCAAGGCCTGAGCATCCAAACTAAAATCAGAACGCAAGCCGACCTTTCGATAAGACACATTGTTGATCTCGGCAGAAACCTCATACATTCCATAGGTTGGATCGATGGCCACGACGTTGTCAACACCCGGCTCACAAAAAACCCGAAAAACCAAATCAATGGGTTCATCGCTGCCATTGCCAAAAAACAATTGATCCGTTTCGACTCCTTTTTGTTGGGCCACGATTTGTTTTAATGCGCGTTGCAACGGGTCCGGATATCGATTATAAGGCGCGTTCAATGGGTTTTCATTCGCGTCCAAATAGACGGATGCCTCTCCTTTGAACTCATCACGGGCAGAAGAATACGGCTTCAGTTTCAAAATATTGGGTCGAACCAATTTGCTTAGTTCCATAATAATTCTATTCTAGAGTGTTCAATCGAATGCGTACGGCCTGTTTGTGGGCCGTTAATAACTCAGCTTCAGCCATTGTTTCAACAGCAGGCCCTATGTTTTGTAGTCCTTCCGGAGATAATTCCTGAAACGTGATGCGTTTGCGATAGCTGTCCAGGTGAACGCCACTATAGGCTTTTGCATACCCATGAGTCGGCAACGTATGGTTTGTACCAGAGGCATAATCGCCAACACTTTCCGGTGTATAATGTCCCAGAAAGACGGATCCGGCATTCACAATGCGATCCGCAAGTTGCCGGGGTTCATTCACCGCAAGAATCAGGTGTTCGGGCGCATATTCGTTGGTTGCTTTGATGGCTTCTTCCATCGATGCAACCACAATGATGCGACTGTTTTCGATGGAAGCCTTCGCAATGTCCTTGCGTTCGAGCGTGTCCAGTTGGCGGTATACTTCTTCAACAACGGCTTCTGCCAGGCTTTCGCTGGTTGTAATCAGTAAGGCTTGACTATCCTTGCCGTGTTCGGCCTGAGACAGCAAATCGGAAGCCACGAAAGCAGCTTTTGCGGTTTCGTCTGCGAGAACTTCAACTTCAGAAGGACCAGCCGGCATGTCAATGGCAACCTCTTCCAAACTGAGCAATTGTTTGGCCGTTGTGACATAGGAATTGCCCGGACCAAAAATCTTATACACTTTGGGTACAGATTCTGTTCCATAAGCCATGGCGGCAATCGCTTGCGCTCCACCTACCTTAATGATGGTTTTTACTCCGGCGACTTTGGCGGCAAACAATACGGCCGGGTGCACGTGTCCATTCTTGCCACACGGCGTACACAAGACAATTTCCCTGCAACCGGCAATCTGTGCCGGTACAGCCAACATCAGTACCGTTGAAAACAAAGGAGCGGTTCCACCAGGCACGTACAACCCTACCTTTTCAATAGGGACTGATTTTTGCCAACAGGTCACGCCCGTAGCGGTTTTGACGATGGGCATTTGAACGTCTTGAGCCTCGTGAAAACGACGAATGGTAGATTCCGCAAAACGAATGGCTTCCTTTAGCGGTTCCGGCAATTCGTTTTCTGAGGCTTCGATTTCAGACTCCTTGACCATAAGGTTTTCCAATGCAATGTTGTCAAAACGATGGGTCAAATCACGCAAGGCAGCGTCTCCCCGTTCTCGGACTTCTTGAAGTATCTTCCGCACAGTTCCGAAAAGTTGATCGTGATTGACAGCCGGTCTGGCAAGCAATTCCGGCCATTCGGAAAATTCAGGATAACGATGTATGTTCACGTTTTATTTTTTTATAAGATCATTTTCTCGATGGGTAAAACAAGAATGCCTTCTGCTCCAAGACCTTTCAGTTTACCGATGATTTCCCAAAAACGTTTTTCCTCCAATACGGTGTGTACCGAACTCCAGCCGGTGTTGGCCAAAGGCATTACGGTAGGACTTTTCATACCGGGCAATACCGCTACGATTGCATCAATCTGATCGTTGGGTACATTCATCAAGACGTATTTTTTATTCTCAGCTTGCTGTACGGCCTGAATGCGAAACAACAGCTCTTCGAGTATTTCCGTTTTTTCCGGGTTGAGTGCATTGTGACCAATCAGCACAGCTTCGGATTGCATGACCACTTCAACCTCCTTCAATTGGTTGCTAACCAGCGTGCTGCCTGAGCTTACGATATCAAAAATACAGTCAGCCAGACCAATTCCCGGGGCGATTTCCACCGAACCCGAAATGGTATGAATTTCTGCCTGAACGCCCTTTTGATCTAAAAACTCTTTTAAGATCACCGGATAAGAAGTGGCGATGGTTTTGCCGTTCAACCATTCGACACCGGGATAATCGATGGATTTAGGAATGGCAATCGAAAGACGACACTTGCTGAAACCCAATCGCTTGATGATGTTGGCGTCTTGTTTTTTCTCACAAAATTCGTTTTCTCCCACTACGCCCACGTCGGCAATGCCGGATGCAACGGATTGGGGAATATCGTCGTCCCGGAGAAATAAAATTTCCATGGGGAAATTTTTGGAAGGCACGAGCAGGGTGCGTTTGCCGGATACCATTTTAATGCCGGCTTCTTGCAACAGGGCAAGGGTATCTTCGTTCAAACGGCCCTTGGATTGTACAGCGATTCGTAGCATAATCTCTTGTTTTTTCAGTATATTAAAAATAAAAAAGGCTTACCCGTTCAACGGCAAGCCCCAAGTTTCATAGTAATCTCCACGACTATTCCAGCCAACCGTTTTATCGTCCGACGCAATGGTGATGACCGGTAAAATGTGAGCGGATGGACATAGTCTGTTGTTTTGATTCAATTTCCTGCAAATATAACGTAAAAATCGACAGTCTACAAAAAAAACAACGTTTTTAAAGCGATTTGATTCCGATTGATCGAACGAATTGATAGGGGATTTGTTTACATTCTGTAGGTTTCAAGAATTTCATTACTTTTGCCATTCAATAGGTATTATATTTATGAAGCATCCCAATACATACACCCTACCTGAGATTCTCCAAAACAGTGTGAACACGTACGGCGATAAAATCGCCTACAGTTATACCGACGGTTCGTCTGTAACGTACCGACAACTGGGTGATTATAGCCGGGCCGTGAGCAGGTACTTGCAGACGCATCACATTCAAGCCGGAGACAAAGTTGCTTTGATCGGAGAAAATATGCCCAATTGGGGTGTCTGTTATTATGCCATCACACAAATGGGGGCTGTTGTCGTGCCGATTTTGGTGGATTTTTCGCCGGTCGAAATCAACAGTGTACTGGTGCATTCTGAAGCCAAAGCCTTGATTGCATCCGACAAAGTTTTCTCCAAGATTGATGGAAAATTGCGTTTTGATGGTTTGCGCCTTTCCATGAACCGGCTGCAAAATGCATCAACACACGAGCAAATCCTAGTCGATGCCTACCGCAACGCAGAAGCCATGCTTCCCAACGTTGCAGAAAGCGATTTGGCTTGCATTATTTATACTTCCGGAACCACCGGGCGGTCCAAGGGTGTGATGCTTTCACACAAGAATCTGGTATGGGATGCCGTGATGTGCCGTACCCTCTATCCGGTAAGTGATCAAGACGTCTACCTCTCCGTACTACCCCTGGCGCATACCTACGAATGTACACTCAGTTTGATTCTGGGTACGATGCAAGGAGCAAGCGTGCACTACATAGACAAACCGCCCACGGCCAATGTTCTGATGCCTTTGCTCAAAAAAATCCAACCGACCATGATGCTGACTGTACCCCTCATCATCGAAAAAATATTCAAAATTGGCATCAAACCAAAATTAAACAAATCTCCCCTAACCCGCTTTTTTTACCGTATACCGGCAACCCGCTTTTTACTGCACCGGGTTGCAGGCAAAACGTTGAAACGCATGTTTGGAGGCAACCTGCGATTTTTTGGTATTGGCGGTGCAGCCGTTGCTCCCGAAGTCGAACGGTTTTTGCGTGATGCGCGTTTTCCGTATTCTTGTGGTTATGGACTGACCGAAACCTCTCCCATGATTTGCGGTGCACCCGTCGAAAAAACCTTGTATCGGTCGGTGGGGCCTGCCATGGCTGGAATTGAGTACAAACTCATTGACATCAGACCGGAGACCGGAGAAGGCGAATACGTCGTACGCGGTCCCAACGTAATGCAGGGATATTACAAAGATCCGGAGACAACCGCTTCGGTATTGAGCCCGGATGGCTGGTTCCGTACCGGTGACTTGGGTGTCTTGGATTCAAAAGGCAATTTGACGCTCAAAGGCAGAAGTAAAAATATGATTTTGGGTGCCAGTGGCGAGAATATATATCCTGAGGAAATAGAAGCCATTATCAACGAAATGGAAGGCGTCGTTGAATCGGTTGTTTATGAGCAAAAAGGTCGCTTAATGGCATCTGTCTACCTAAATCAGGAAGAATTCAGCAAGCGGTATCAAGAAATGAAAAGTTCAGCGCACAATTATCAGGAGGAGGTTTTTTCCAAAATGGAAACGTACCTTAAGGAGCTCAAGGATCGCGTGAATCAGTCCGTCAGCAAAGCCTCTCAGTTGGCCGATGTGCATTTGCGCAAGGAACCTTTTGAGAAAACGGCCACGCAAAAAATCAAACGCTTTTTGGTAAACAAAGAAGAAGATAAAGAAGAGACCAAAAAAGGATCATCATAACAACAACCCAAACATCGTATCATGAAAACATTTATTTACACGGCTGGCGTGTCACTGGCTTTGGTGGCGTGTCAACCCAAATCGGATGCACCGGTACAGAATGATTCCCTTGTACCCTTACATTTGTTGCAACCCGACTATTCCATACCTTATGGAGAAGTAAGCCCGGAGTCCATCAAAGAAACGGCCGATCGTGTTTTGCTTTATTTGCAAGAGCACACGCATGCCTCTTTGGAAACGGCCGATGACGGCCATCCAGTTTCAGCCGATGGCGAATTACCGACAAATACACAACTCAAGCGAGGGGATTTTCGAATAGCCTCTTACGAATGGGGTGTCGTACACTCCGGTATGTTACACATGCATACCATTACCAAAGACGGGAAATATGCAGATTATGTAAAAGAGCGCTTGCAGATCCTTGCCGATGCTGCCCCGGGTTTTGAAGCCCTGTTGGCCAAAAACGTTCAAATTGACGCTCAGATGCGTCAGGTGTTGCGACCCAAAGCCTTGGATGATGCCGGCTCCATGGCGGCTGCCATGATTCGTGCCCATCGATTTGGCGTCGATTTAAATCAATGTGAGCCACTGATTGAGAATTACATCGATTTTGTTGCGAACAAAGAAATACGCCTGGAAGACGGCATGTTCGGCCGTAATCGTCCATACAAAAACAGTGTGTGGCTGGATGACATGTACATGAGTTTACCGGCATTGGCAGAATATGCCAAACATTTCAACAAACCGGAATATATGGATGAAGTGGCCAAACAAATTCGTCTTTTCCGTGATAAAATGTTTGTACCCGAAACGCAACTGTTTCGACACGGGTGGGTTCAGGAGATGAATCCCCATCCTGCCTTCTATTGGGGTAGAGCCAACGGTTGGGCCATTTTGACGCTGTGTGATGTACTCGATGTCATGCCACAAAATCACGAAGCTTACAACGAAATCCTGTCACTGATGCAAGCGCATTTGGCCGGTTTGGCTCGTTTGCAATCCGGAAGCGGATTTTGGCACCAATTATTGGATCGCAACGATACGTATTTGGAAACATCGGCCACCGCCATTTATACGTATGCGTTCGCGCATGCAATCAATCAAGGCTGGGTCGATGCCAAAGCCTACGGACCGGTGGCTCAATTGGGCTGGTCTGCGGTTTCAACAGCGGTCAATGCCCAAGGACAGGTCGAAGGTACCTGTGTCGGAACCGGTATGGGTTTTGATCCGGCTTTCTATGCACACCGCCCCATCAGTCCATTTGCCGCTCATGGTTACGGTCCTGTTTTGCTTGCTGCTGCCGAAACGTTCGAATTGATGCAAAAGGGCAATCCGAAATCCAACGATCGTGCGATGCTCTATTACGATACAGCTCAGAATACAAAGGCGCCGATTTTTGAAGAAATGCCTTAAACAGAATGATCCCTGATGGTCCGGATCCGGCAGCTGACCACCACCAACGTTGCCGGGGACCATCAGGGAATCACCTGAAAAACACATTTATTGTTTCAACATTCGTTCTCGCTTGATTACATCTCCTTCTTTCCACTCAATAAGGTACACGCCCGAAGGTAAATCCGATACATTCCACTGATTGGTACGGTTACTGACAACAGGCATCTGTTTGCCCGTTAGATCCATGATACGCATACTTTCAGGATTCGCATTGGGTATCTCAAACCAGTCGGTTACCGGATTGGGGTAAATGCCTGATTGAATTTTACGCTCCGTTTGTACGGAGGAAGGGATGGTATAAGAGACTTCAGTATCTTCGATACGAATAACAATATTCATTAGGTTTGTTTGACTAGAGCCAATTAGTACATTGCCTAAATTGCTTTGAGGGATTCCCGGAACATCCAACCATAACTGATACGTCCCATTCGGAACGGAATCAAATACAAAGGCATTTCCGTTTATTTCCGCAACACGGAAGACCTGAGCCTGGGTGGATCTCAAATTGCTTTGCAAAAGAAACAACGACATGTCTTCCGTATTTTCTTCGCGCAGATCATTGAGGGTTCCGGAAATATTGCCGGTATGTATTCCCTCTACCAAAGGCAATGGATAGATGGGCCACGTTTGTGCAAATGCCGAGTCGGTGGTAACCACAAAAGGCTGTGCGTCTTCCCAAGTCAGAGCATCCACATCGTACTGACGAACCCCGGTCAAATGGTTGACCAATTGGTAATGGAAAATGCCTTCTGGAAGTGTATCGTGGTATTGCGTGGAAACCGACGTCGTACGCAGTTTGGTCCATGTTTGATCGTATAGATGCATGTCACCCTGCATTGTTTCGGAAAATTCAAACGAAATCGGCACAAAGCGCTGATAGGACGAACCTCTTGAATCAATACCCCGACCGTATTTCTCATTTGTAAACCGAGCGAACATCGGAAAGGACGATTGCATGGAAAACCATAAAAAAGAAACTTCGGTCTTGGGTAGTACGACTTGATTGTCCTCATTCATGATGCAGTACCATTCGGCTTCATCGTACAGCGTGAACGCCAATTCGATGGCATCGTCGGCGCAGACCGATCGTTGATTCATTCCGACAAAACTCCAGCCTCCTTCGTAGGGCAATTGAATCGTTTTGTATACGGTAAAATCCTCGTTTAGGACGTTCACTTGTTTGTTTTCTTCGTTGTACTGTGCAAAGAATACATTCCCGTCTTCTGTTTGAATGTAATCGTCATATGTACCCACAACCGATAAATCCGGGATGGATAATGCTTGATTGTAACCAATCAGAACGGATTTTTGTTGTTTCGGTAACCACAAACTGGCAAAGGGACTCCATTGCAACATTTCTGTCGTTTGAAGGGTATTGCCGGATGCGTCGCTGAGCACAAACCGTGTTGAATCACCAACGACTCCACCGTTGGTATCAAAAATGAAATACTGAATGGTTGAGCCGTAGTAGACCTCATGCTCGTTGCAGAGCGGTTCAAACAACGTGGCGTAATTGATGGCATCCAAGCCCATATCCAAGGCTGAGGTGGGCAGCTCCAGGACTGTTTTGATTTCGTAATCCATGTTGAATACATAAGATCGAAAGGCTTCTACAGCACTTGCAGAGGCATAGCCACCCCGATATCGTTCGAAATTGGAGTTGCTGGTAAAAAGTAGTGTGTCGTTGCCTACTATGGCCGACTTCGTGACTTGGAATCCATACGGAAAGCTTTTTTCAAGACGACCACTTCGCACATCGTACACGTGAGATGTATAAAAAGGCTGTGCTCCCCATCCGCTTTCGTAATATGCCGTATCCCAAATGGAAGTTGCACCCACAATCTTCGCTTCGTCTCCTTTAAAATAGGTATACGTACGATGCCATGATATGGGTATGGAAAAACGCGTCAGACCATCCGAGCCCACGACATTCAATTCGCTTAACCAGTCACCGGCTGTTTCCCGAGTGCTTCCGTAGTACAGATACAATTCGGTCGTATCCGCTCCTTCCAATTCAAGAAGACCCAAACCGTTGTGTCCCATCATAAAAAAGGCAGAATCGGCCATCGTATGATTGATTTGTCGGTCGAGGGTTAAGTCCGGACGATAAAATGCAAATTGAACCAAACCGGATTGAACGGTATCAATGGTATTGGGATAGACCAACAAATCCCCCTGGTTTTTGGAATGAAAAACGCTAACAGACATTGGATTATTGAACTCAACCGGTTCTCCGGGCCGGTAAAACTGTGCGTACACTCCCAGTGTAGACAGTAGAAGCAATAGGCTGAGCAGTTTTGTTTTCATATGGCGGTAGCATTAATAAGAACGAAAGTATGTGAATTATGCTTAACATTGGTCCGCAATTGATACAAATACACCCCGCAAAGCATACAAAATCTTTTTGCAGAATGAAAAAATAATGTAAATTTGTGATGATAAGTCCTTCATCATGATTCAAACCCTGTTTTTGACCGCTCCAGTTTATGTCACCTTTTTTTGGTTTCTTTTGTTGCTAACCACAACGAAGAAAGCAGAACGTCCAAAACGTTTTCTGGGCTTGTTTATGTTTGTCGCCTTTCTTCTTTACGGGGGGCACCTCCTCTTTTTTTCGGATTTGTGGCCTCTTTATTATTGGATGGATCCGGTTTATCAGTTCGCCTCATTGCTTGTATACCCGTTGTATTATATTTACTTTCGTCTACTGATGGTTGACAATCGATTTCAATTCAAACGTCATGCCTTCTATCTTATTCCTTCTGTTTTGCTTGTACTTTTGTATGTTTTGGGTATGTCTCAAATCCCAAAAGACGAATTCATTCATTGGCTTGCATGCAAACCCAAACCTGCGATGGAGCACTGTCCGGAGCTGTTCTTTATGAACGGTGTGAGTCGCATTATTCGGGTAGTATTTATTCTACAGGCCGTCGTAACACTGATTGCCAATTTTGTACTGATACACAACAATCGGGATAAAGCTGCTCAGTACTATTCGGAATTACAGGACAGTCGCATCGACGGTGTCGTCGCCTTAAATGTAACCTTACTCATTACAACGTTGTCCTCCATCGTATTGAGTATTCTTGGAAAAAATGCGTTTAGTCATGAGTGGACCTATCTGCTGTTGGCCTCCATCCTTTTTTCGACCACGCTGTTTTTGATCGGTTGGTTGGGCATACGTCAGCGAACGATGTATCCGGACGAACAGGAAACGTTGACGCTGGACAATGCGTTATCCCCTGAAATAAATTTGTCTGAAACGCAGGATTTGTTGGATCAACGCATTCAAACTTTTTTTGATCTCCATAAAATTTATTTAAAACCCAATTTAACCATACAGGATGTCGCACAGGCGGTTGGAACCAATCGAACCTATATTTCCGGTCACATCAATCAACGCTATCATTTAAATTTTTGTACGTTTGTAAATCACCATCGAGTGGATGAAGCGGAACGGATACTGAAGCAAAATCCACAATCATCCATGCAACAATTGGCCGATGTTTGTGGTTTTGGCTCAACCGATTCGTTGAAGCGGGCGGTTCTGAACAAATCCGGTTTAAGCTTTGCTGAATGGCGCAAACAAGTTACGTCAACCAAATAAAGAAGCAAAAAGAAAATAGAAAGTCCTTAATATGCGATTTTTTGATCAATAATTGCGAATTTGACTTTCATTCTGTAATTTTGCGACATTCTGAACCTCAAAAAAGAATCTATGAAGAAATTTAAAGCAGCCATTGTTGGTTACGGGAACATTGGAAAATACGTGTTGGATGCGCTGGAAGCGTCAAAAGATTTTGAAGTAGCCGGTGTCGTACGACGGAATGCCGATGGTGTACAACCCAAGGAATTGCTGGATATTCCGGTCGTTTCCGACATCAAACAACTCGATCACGTAGATGTTGCCATTCTTTGTACGCCGACGCGCAGCGTTGAAGCCTATGCAAAGGAATATTTGGCTATGGGTATCAACACGGTAGACAGTTTTGACATCCACAGTAAAATCTGGGATTTGCGTCAATCGTTGGACATAGTAGGCAAGGCCAACCAGTCGGTTGCGGTGATTGCTGCCGGATGGGATCCGGGAAGTGATTCTGTTGTTCGCACCTTGTTGGAAGCCGCCGTTCCCAAAGGGATTACCTATACAAACTTTGGCCCGGGCATGAGTATGGGACATACGGTTTGTGTAAAATCCAAAGCCGGTGTCAAATCCGCTCTATCCATGACCATTCCCACCGGTACGGGTGTGCACCGTCGCATGGTGTATGTCGAATTGGAAGCCGGCGCCGACTTCAAAGTGGTTGAACAGTCCATCAAAGAAGATCCCTATTTTTCCAGCGATGAAACACATGTGATCGTTGTGGACGATGTTGATCAACTCATTGACATGGGACACGGAGTCAATTTGGTACGCAAGGGTGTGTCAGGTAAGACACACAACCAGTTGATGGAATTCAACATGCGCATCAACAACCCTGCCTTAACGGCTCAAATTTTGGTTAGTACGGCACGTGCCAGTTTCAAGCAGGCGCCGGGTGCGTATACCTTGATTGAATTGCCGATGATTGATTTATTGTATGGTGATCGTGAGCATTTGATTCATCGTTTGGTTTAAACACAAACCAAATAAAAAAACGCTTGAAGATTTTGTTTTTCAAGCGTTTTTTTTGTTCTAAAAGCGTGTCTTCGAAAAAGGTACGGCATCCATGCCAATATAATCATGGTTTATCGCCTTAAAATAGCCACTCATCGCAATCATTGCAGCGTTGTCCGTCGTATAGGCAAACTTCGGTATGTGGATGTTCCAGCGATACCGTTGGGCGTACTCTTCAAACGCAGTGCGAAGACCGGAATTTGCCGAAACGCCACCGGCAACAGCCACTTCCCGGATACCCAAATCTTTGGCTGCCTTTTTTAGTTTGTCCATGAGAATGTCAACGATGGTTTTTTGCAACGATGCACACAAATCCGTTTTGTTTTCTTCAATAAAATTGGGATTCTCAACCAATGCATCCCGGAGTTTGTATAAAAAAGACGTTTTTAATCCACTGAAACTGTAATCATAGCCAGCAATGTGTGGCTTGCTGAACTGGAAAGCCTTGGGATTGCCCTGAGCCGCCAAACGATCGATCCAAGGACCACCCGGATAAGGCAAACCCATCACCTTCGCACATTTGTCAAACGCCTCTCCGGCTGCATCGTCAATCGTTTGACCAATCACTTCCATGTCGTGATAATCACGCACAAGTACAATCTGACTGTTTCCACCGGAGACCAGTAAACATAAAAACGGAAAACACGGCGACACATGTGCTTCACTTTCCACCTCAATAAAATGAGCCAATATATGCGCTTGCAAATGATTGACTTCTACCAAAGGAATACCTTTTGCTCGTGCCAAACCTTTGGCAAAGGAGGTTCCTACCAACAACGAACCCATCAAACCCGGACCTCTTGTAAAGGCGACCGCCGAAAGATCCGCTACGCCGATGCCTGCTTGCTTGAGTGCAGCATCGACAACCGGAATGATGTTTTGTTGATGCGCCCGTGAGGCCAATTCGGGCACAACACCACCATAGGCTTCGTGTACCTTCTGACCGGCCACAACATTTGAACGTAAAAAACCATCCTGGATTACGGCAGCGGACGTATCATCACAGGAGGATTCAATTCCCAATACGGTTATTCTTGACATATGAATACTTTTCTTACTTTTGCATAGAAGATTTGCAAAAATACCATTTTTATTTGAAACGTACACTTCTCATACTTGCTATCAGCTTATTTGCGCTGTTCGGTGCGTTGGCTGTTTTGCTGAATCTTCCGAGGGTTCAGAATAAACTGATGCAGCAAATCACCCAGGTCGTATCCATTCAGAGTGGCCTGCAGTTGGATATACAACAGGTCGAAGTAAACGTTTTCAAAGGCATTGTTTTGGAACAGGTTGTGGTTCAGGATTCCTCAGGACAGGAATGGCTACGGGCACACAAAATAGAGGTGGGCATCAAATGGTTGCCATTGTTGCGTCGTCGATTGGATGTGTACGCTTTGCGCATCATACAAGCGGAGATTTATGCCCATCGCGTTGATTCCGATTCAGCACTCAATTGGATCACTGTTATCAACGCTTTTCGAAAAAAACCGACTTCGACTCCGTTTGATTGGAACATTCGCATTCAATCGCTGCTTTTTCGTCGCTGCCTTTTGCGGTACGATGTTTTGTCTGAGCCCTATGTTGAAGGATTTGATCCCAATCACATCGAACTACAAGAATTTTCTACCGTCATGCGATTGGATCTGAGAGCGACTCGTTATCAACGTTTTCACATTGCAAAAATGGACTTCAAGACACCACAAGGTGTAGCGTTGCAGCATCTCGATGTAAGTGGAAAGATTGAAGACGGCGTGTGCAGCATTGATGCCTTGCATTTGATGGGACAGGGTAGTAAACTGGAAGTAAGCCCCTTCACCTATACGTTTGATACAGGCCAACTCAGTACAACGGTAATGAAAGGATTTCTTGTACTCAACGACTTTTCCGGATTCTTTCCGATGCTTTCAGGCATTCACAGACCCATTGAAGTCTCGTTATCACTCAACGGTTCTCAGAAGGATTTAAACATTCAAAGCATTCTTTTAAATTTCGAGAATCAAATCATTCTGGATGCAAAAGCCGAATTGATTTATGCTGCTGGAACAACAGGCCTGGACGGAAATGCACAGATCCGCTCGTTGCACATGTTTCCGGAAGGCTTGGAATATGTATCATCCATCCTGACACAAAAAAATGTACCCATTCCGTTTTTGCGCTCATTGGGTGCTTTTGTCTATATGGGGAACGTCAATTTTGATCCGAATGGATTGAATGTGATGGGTGATTTTTCCACACAGTTTGGCAATGTAAACACCGATCTAACCTTATTGATTCCCCAGAGAGGCTTGCTCCAATATGCCGGTCGCGTAGGAACGGAAACGTTTCAGATTCAGCAGCTCCTTCCCTCCAATAAGTTTTTGGGGAATATTGCCTTTGATTTAAGTGTAGAAGGCAAGCAAGACATCCACGGCAATCACAGTGGTATCGTGACTGGAGACGTGCACGAGTTTGATTGGAATCAGGTCCGGCTACAGCATCTGAGTTTGGATGGTCAGTATGCTTCGGATGGTTTTACCGGAAAAATGCAACTCAACGACGAGAAAGCGAGTTTTGACTTTGACGGACATGTACGGTTGGCAGAAAATAATTCCGAATTCCAATTTGAATTGGATGTGCAACAGCTGGATTTACAGGCCTTGGGTTTGGTTGGACACACGGATCCTTCCAAGCTTTCTTTTCAACTTCAAGCCGACTTTAGTGGCCGAGAAATCAATGATTTGGTTGGATCGCTTCAGGTTGTCTCGCTTCGTTTTCAGAATCACACCGATACGTTTTTTCTGCCCACTCTTAGCCTGCAAGCCATTCCTGAGAACCATCTTCGCCGTTATGTCATGCACTCGGAAGTGTTAAATGGTGAGGCGACCGGCTATTTGGACATTAAGAATTGGAAGCATGAATTCCACCGAATATTGACTCGATACATCCCTTTGGCGTCAAAAGAACCTTGGCCTCAAGACAATATGCAGCAGAATCAGTTGGATTTTCGCTTTGACTTCAACCCGCCGGTCAATCTATCTCGCTTGTTGGACTTACCGATACAACTGGCTTCAAACGTTGAAATCGAAGGATCTTATCAGGGTGCGGGAGATCGTTTTCGGATGAATGTACTGGTTCCGCTGGCCTATTACAACGACATTGATATCCGAAATTTTAAAATTTTGTTGGAGAACCCGCTCAATGAGATCAAATGCATCACCCACGCCCAACTTTGGCAAGCGGAGGATTTTTGGGATCTCGATTTGGATATGCGCCTGATGCAAAATCGATCCAATATTAAGTTTTTTTGGAGCAACAACCAACAACCAACCCATGCCGGAAGTGTGGCTACCAACATCCAATTCACCAAGGATGCAAAAGGTGCACTGGCTTTGCAGGCCCATGTAATTCCTGCATCCATCTTGATTCGGGACAGTTTGTGGACCCTTCATCAAGCCAAGTTGGAATGGGGTGATCGACGACTGGGCATAGAGGGCTTGGAAATGAGCCATCGGGATGCGTTCATTCGAGTCAACGGAGTCGCATCTGCCCTACCCAACGATCGTTTGCACTTCACGTTCAATGATTTCTTACTGGATGATATTTTCCAATTACTCCCTCGCATGAAAATGACGTTTGGGGGGCGCATTACCGGACAGGCATCCATCCCTCATTTGTTGGATAAGCCCAGCATGAATGCGGCCTTGGAGGTGGAGGACTTTACGTTCAATCACGTGGAATTGGGGCACTTATCTGTTCAATCCAGCTGGAATCATTCCGACAAACGCTTGGATATGGAAGGTCGTGTACAGTCTTCGCGGGAAGATCTACCTACCAAGGCCTTTGCAAAGGGATTTTACAAACCTACCGAAAAATTCCTGGATCTAAACATCGATGCGGAAAAGGCGAATCTTGCCTTTTTGCGTCCTTATCTAGGCAGCATATTACACGATATAAATGGCCTTGGGACCGGCAAGGTGCGAATCATGGGAGGGCATAAGGAAATAGGTATTTATGCAGATGCCTTGGTCGAATCCGGTTCGTTTGGCGTAGAAATGCTAAACACACGCTATTATTTTGAAGACAGTGTGCATCTGACTCCACAATGGGTGCGTTTTGAAAACATTGTCGCCAAAGATCGCGAGGGCAATCAGGCAGTGATCAACGGTCGAATTGCGCACAATCGATTCAAACAGATGCAATTGGATATAGACATCGAAGCCAGAAGACTCTTGGCGATGGATCTACCGGCCAAGCCCGATGCCTATTTTTACGGTACAGCCTACGGATCGGGCAATGTCTCCATCACCGGACCACAAAGCAACATCATGATGGACATCAACGTACGAACAGATGATCGAACCCGTGCAACGATCGCCTTATTGGATAATTTTGAGGTCAGCGAATATGACTTCATCCGATATGTCCAATCCGATTCAAACGATAAAGGAACGGGCACAAGAGGGCAAGATCCGGAACGAATCGCCCGTGAGCCCATCCTTCCCAATAATTTTACGGTCAATCTTCAGATTGAGGCAACACCCAATGCAGAACTAACCTTGATTACCGACCCAACCTCGGGTGATGAAATCAAAGCCCGTGGATCGGGGGCGATTCGTGCGGTAATCAATACCGAAAGTGATTTGGAATTGTTTGGTCGCTATACGCTCGAAAGCGGTAGCTATCGCTTCATCTACGAACAGATTTTAAAGCGTGATTTTGATATTGTTCGGGGTGGAAGCATTTCGTTTTCCGGAGATCCGTTTGCCGCCGATTTGAATATTGTGGCCAACCATTCGGTCAATGCGCAGTTGTCCGATTTGCTATCATTGGACGATTTAAACAGCCTTAACATGAGTCGGAGCACCATTCCGGTCGATTGCCAATTGACATTAAAAGGAGAACTTCAGCAACCCAACATTGGTTTGGGGCTCAATTTCCCGTCGGCCGACGATGAATTAAGAAGACGCATCATGAATGTGATCAACACCGAGGAAGCGTTAAATCAGCAGATTGTATTCCTTTTGGTTTTTGGTCGTTTCAATTCTACGGATACGTACGCATCCACGGAGCAAAGCAATCTCTCCACGGTCCTCAATACAACCTTTTCAACCCTTTCCTCTCAGTTCAACAACATGCTCAACAATGCCTTGGGAAGCAGCAACGTCTCGTTTGATTTCAATTATCAGAATGCTTCTTACGAACAGGGTCAGCCTGGAGAATGGGAAGTCGGTTTGTCCGGTCAGTGGTTGGACAATCGGTTGACCTTTAAGAGCAATATTGGATCCAGAGAAGATCTTAGCCAAACGGGAACCAGTCAGTTTATCGGAGAATTTGATTTGAATCTTCGGATGAAAAATTCTGAAAAATGGAGTTGGAAACTTTTTAACCGTGCCAACGATAACCGATATTTCAAATCGGCTCTAAATACACAGGGTGTTGGAGTCGTCTATCGCGAAAACTTCAACACCCTGCAGGATTTTGTACGTCAAATCAAACGACGCAATCAATAAAATCAATTCAATTAGTATGCACGAGCAAAAATGACTCTGCGGTTGGATGGTTTTCCGGTGACCATACACGTTCCGGCTTCCTCTTCTGCCTCCAAAGGTATGCAGCGGATGGTTGCTTTGGTTTCATTTTTAATCTTTTCCTCTGTTTCCGGAGTGCCGTCCCAGTGACACATCAGGAAACCGCCTTTTTCGATTTCAACCTTGAACGCTTCGTAGGTATCCACCTTGCGCGTATTCTGGATGCGGTTGTTCAGTGCCTTCGTATAAATATTCTGTTGAATCGTGCTCAGTAGTTCCTGGACGTATTTTTCCAAACCGTCCAGCGAGCGGGTCTCTTTGGTCAACGTATCCCGACGGGCAATCTCAATGGAATTATTCTCCAGATCGCGTGCACCCAAAGCCAAACGAACGGGAACACCCTTGAGTTCGTATTCCGCAAATTTCCAACCCGGTTTGCGGTTGTCTGCGTTGTCGTACTTCACTCGAATCCCCATCTTTTTGAACGTGGCCGTAAGCACGGCAACCTTTTCGTTGATGGCATCCAGTTGTTCTTGCGTTTTGTAGATCGGAACAATCACCACCTGATAAGGTGCCAGCGTCGGTGGCAACACCAAGCCGTTGTCGTCCGAATGCGTCATGATCAACGCACCAATCAAGCGGGTCGAAACGCCCCATGAGGTCGCCCAGACATATTCAGGTTTGTTTTCTTTATTGATAAAGGTCACATCAAACGCTTTGGCAAAATTTTGACCCAAAAAATGGGACGTACCCGATTGTAGTGCTTTTCCGTCTTGCATAAGGGCTTCGATGGTATAGGTATCAATTGCACCTGCAAAACGTTCGGAAGCCGATTTGACACCTTTTACAACCGGAATGGACATAAACTCTTCCGCAAACTGAGCATACACTTCGAGCATCAGGCGGGCTTCTTTTTCAGCCTCTTCGCGGGTCGCATGCGCCGTATGACCTTCTTGCCACAAAAATTCAGCGGTTCGCAGAAATAACCGAGTGCGCATCTCCCAACGTACGACATTGGCCCATTGATTGCAAAGAATGGGGAGATCACGATACGATTGAATCCAATTTTTGTACGTATTCCATATAATGGTCTCTGACGTAGGGCGTACGATCAGCTCTTCTTCCAGTTTCGCTTCGGGATCAACAATCAAGCCCGGCCCTTCCGGATTTTGTTTCAGTCGGTGGTGTGTGACAACGGCACACTCTTTGGCAAAACCTTCCACGTGTTCGGCTTCACGACTCAAAAAGGATTTTGGGATAAACAACGGGAAATAGGCATTGTAATGCCCCGTTTCTTTGAACATATCATCCAATTGGCGCTGCATTCGTTCCCAGATTGCATAACCATAGGGTTTTATGACCATACAGCCACGTACCGCTGAGTTTTCAGCCAAATCGGCCTTGATCACCAAATCTTGATACCACTGAGAATAATCGACACTTCTGGGTGTCAATTCTTTTAATTCTTTTGCCATAGCCTATATTTCCTGTATTCGTTGTATTGGAGCGCAAATTTACGAAAGTTTGTAGGAACTCAAATGTATTTTTTTTAATTTAGCGCAACGAATAGGATATTACAAGTACGAATCAAAAAACAACGCATGTACGAAACCCTACTTGGCCTGGATCAGATACGCATAAACTTTTCTTCATCGGGATCCTTTCTTCTCAACATCATTTTAGCGTTTATCATGTTTGGAGTCGCACTGGGCATTCGTCCCCGCGAATTTACCAACGTGATTCAAAAGCCAAAAGCATTGTTGGCCGGCCTTACCGCTCAGATTTTTTTACTGCCGGCATTGACCTTTTTGATCATCACCTTGTTGCATCAATACATCACCCCAACCGTTGCCATGGGGATGATTTTGGTGGCGGCCTGTCCGGGTGGCAATATATCCAACTTTATCAGCAGTCTGGCCAAAGGCAAAGTCGAACTATCCGTAACGATGACTGCCTTTACTACACTGGGGGCCATCCTCACCACACCGTTTAACTTTGCTTTTTGGGGTGGTTTGTACGTACGTTCTCTGGCCAAACGTTCCACAGAACTGCTGCAACCCATCGAAATCGATTCCATTCAGATGTTTCAAACGGTATTTATCCTCTTGGGTATTCCCTTGATTCTCGGACTCCTCTGCACCCACTTTTTGCCGGTCATTTCCAAAAAAATGGCACCTTGGCTGCAACGCTTTTCGATCGTATTGTTTCTTTTAATGATTGTTGTAGCCTTCTCCAATAATCTGGATTTATTTTTAAATCACATTCATTATATTTTTGTATTGGTGTTGATTCACAACCTATTGGCCTTGGCGACCGGTTTTGGTGTGGGCACCTTGTTTGGGGTGACCCGCAACGAGCGTCGGGCGATTACCGTAGAAACAGGCATCCAAAACAGTGGTCTGGGTTTGGCACTGTTGTTTAATCCAAAGATTTTCCCACAGGAAATGGCCATTGGTGGAATGTTGATGATCACCGCCTGGTGGGGCATTTGGCACATTGTATCCGGATTGACCCTAGGAGGTTTGTGGAACCGTAAATCACTTTCTTAAATTGCTTTTATGTCGGACATCACACGTAGAACGATACCCTATCGCCTTTTGCATACGTATGTAAAATCGGTTTTTCCCAGCTTTTTTCGGCAAATAGAAGTGCGCGGAGCAGAAAATGTTCCAAGCGATGTCCCTGTAATTTTTGCTCCCAATCATCAATGTGGATTGATGGATCCGCTCTGTGTTCTTTTTTTTCAACCCGATCCGGTTGTATTTATGGCACGAGCCGACATATTTAAGAATGAGTTGGCAAAACGTTTTCTGCGTTTTTTAAAAATAACGCCGGTCTTTCGTATACGGGACGGTTACGAAAATCTAAGTAAAAACGAAGCCCAATTCGACCTGGCCAAGCAGGTTTTATTGAAACACAAGAAGCTCTGTATCATGCCGGAAGGACGTCACGGCAATCAACGAACATTGAAACCTCTGGTCAAAGGCATTTTTCGCATAGCCTTTGCTGCTGAGGAAGCGCTGGATCCCGGTCAAACGGTACACATCATACCCGTTGGCATTGATTACAGTCATTATGAACATGCCGGTGCCGATCTGATTGTTCAATACGGCACGCCCATTCGAGTGTGTGATTACATGGATCAATACCGCGAAAATGCCGTTCAGGCGACGCTGAAACTAAAACAGGACTTACAACAGGCCATTTCCTCACTGATGTTGGACATTCGCACGCTCGATCGATACGAGGAACTATACCCTTTGGCTTGTCTGTCGGCTCCCGCCTACATTGAAAATCAAGGGATTACTCCTACTTCTGCCCGAACGTTGGCCGGTCAATTGTTTGATGCGCGCAAAGCCATGTCGATTCGTTTGGATACGATGGCTGCTGAACAAGATCCTCTTTTGGAGCAATGGACCGAGATATTTAAACCCATTCAGGGAAAAGACTTATTTCCGACTCAATGGGCAGAGATCCTTCAAGAACCGGTTTCGATTGCGATGCACGTATTTCAAGGCATCATTCATCTGGTATTATTGCCTTTTAGCTTGCTCAATGCACCGGCGCATCTGATCGCTCGAAAAATGAATAAAGCCGTCGAAGACAAACAAATGCATACCACCTTTTCTTTTGTGGTGGGTTTGATTGTCGTGCCGTTGGTCTATCTGCTTGCAGCGATTGTTTTGGCCGATTGGGCCGATCTTGGATTTGCCCGAGGTTTGGTCAGTTACGGGCTGATGTTGATTGCTGCAAGACTGGCAGAGCGCTGGAGACAATACAACCGTTTGATGAATGCCCGGCTTCGGTTGCGATTTGGCAAAGATTCCATTCGTTTTCAACGCATGCAGTCTGCCTATAAAAAAGGCAAGCGCTCCTTAAAGAAACGCTTGCAATAAATCATTTAAAGCCCAGATTACTAACATCTTGCGTTAATGACCGACCAGTCCAATGCATCCCATAATTTGGAGAGATACTCGGGTCTGCGGTTCTGATAATCCAGATAATAGGCGTGTTCCCATACATCAAAACAGAAGATGGGTTTCAACCCTTGACGCAACGGATTCCCGGCATTGCTTTCACCGATAATCTGCAATGCACCTTCGGGGGTTTTGACCAACCAGGCCCAACCCGACCCAAATACACCGGCAGCGGCTTTGTTGAACGCTTCCTGGAAAGCTTCAAAGCTACCCCACTGTTTGGCATAACAGTCGCAGGGTTTGGTGGTACAGCTACCCGGAGCAGTCAATGCTTCGAAATAAAATGTATGATTCCAGACTTGAGCCGCATTGTTAAAAATGGGTCCCAGCGGCGCCTTTACAATGATTTCTTCCAGGCTCATGTGTTCAAATTCCGTACCCGGAATCAACTTATTCAGATTGTCCACATAGGCCTGATGGTGTTTTCCATGGTGAAATTCCAAGGTTTTTTCACTAAGCACCGGTTGCAGTGCATCTTTAGCATACTTTAATGCAGGTAGTTGAATGTTCATAGCAATATTGGATTAAAGATTACGAATGTGTTCCCATTTCGTGACCTAAAAATAGTACAAAATCCAATCAAAAACAAGTATTTTTTGGGTACTTTTGTTCTCCTGTAAAAATCAAACCAGCGCGTGGAAAAATTAATACAAGATTTGAATGAAAAGCAACGAGAGGCCGTCCTGTTTAATGAAGGCCCTTCGCTCATCATAGCCGGTGCCGGATCCGGAAAAACCCGGGTGTTGACCTACAAAATTGCCGTGCTCCTTAAGACCGGCGTGTTGCCATGGACGGTGATGGCATTGACCTTTACCAATAAAGCTGCCCGTGAAATGAAGGAACGGGTCGGTCAACTGGTTGATCCGCATGCCGCTTCCCGCCTTTGGATGGGGACTTTTCACTCCGTTTTTTTACGCATTTTGCGTAGCGAAGCCGAGCACATTGGTTTTCCGGTTCATTTTACCATATACGATACCGCTGACTCCAAAAATCTCATCAAGTCACTGGTCAAGGAATTGGGTTTGGATGATAAAGTATACAAATCGTCCAAGGTGCTTGGGCGCATCTCTGCAGCAAAGAACGACCTGATTACTCCGGATGCCTATGCCAATCATCCGGATTATCAAATCAACGATACCCGTAGCCGCATGTCCCGCATCAAAGACTTGTATGCTTTGTATTGGCGACGCTGCCGAGAAGCCAATGCCATGGATTTTGATGACATCTTATTGTATACCAATCTGTTGTTTCGGGATCACCCGGAGGTTTTGCTCCGCTATCAGGAGCATTTTTCACACATTTTGGTGGATGAGTATCAGGATACGAATTTCTCACAATACTTGATCGTCAAGCGTTTGGCTGAACGGCACCATCGGGTCTGCGTTGTGGGGGACGACTCCCAGAGTATTTATTCGTTTCGGGGAGCCAACATCGATAACATCCTGAACTTCAAGAAACATTACCCCGAGAGTCGTTTATTTAAACTGGAACAGAATTATCGATCTACGCAAAATATTGTCAATCTGGCCAATAGTTTGATCGCAAAGAATCGGGGACAAATACCGAAACAAGTTTTTTCCAAAAACGAATTGGGCAATCGCATTCAAGTCATGACAGCCTATTCGGACTTGGAAGAAGGCAACATGGTGGCAGCCCGAATCGGTGAGATGCGACTCAGTACGCACGAATCGTTCAATGACTTTGCTATCCTATACCGTACCAACGCACAATCACGGATTTTTGAAGAATCTTTGCGCAAACGCAACCTTCCCTATCGCATTTATGGTGGTCTGTCGTTTTATCAACGCAAGGAAATCAAGGATGTGATCTCCTATTTGCGCTTTTTACTCAATCCCAACGACGTAGAAGCCTTTCGACGCATCATCAACAATCCGCCCAGAGGCATTGGCGATACGACCCAGCAAAAGGTGTTGACAGCAATGCGCGATCATCAGGTTGGAGTACATCAAATCCTGGAATCGCCTGAAACCTACGAACTTCCCATCAATTCCGGCACACGAAAAAAACTGGCAGATTTTCAAGAGTTGATCGAGTCATTAAGAAGGCAATCAACCGAAGACAATGTCTATGAACTAACCAAAGTCCTCTTGTCCAAAACCGGTTTAATGAAGGCCGAGGCGGATCAGACCGATTTGGAGGCACAAAGCCGACGCGACAACTTGATGGAACTGTTGACGGGTATGTACAATTTTTGCAACGATCGTCTGGAACAAGGCATCGAATCTGTATTCATTGCGGATTACCTATCGGAGGTATCTCTGTTGACGGATCAAGATGAAGAAAAATCAAACGAAGGTGAACGTGTAACCCTTATGACCATACACGCATCCAAAGGTTTGGAGTTCAAGCACGTGTTTATTGTCGGCCTGGAAGAAGATATATTTCCCTCCGGGCACAGCCTCGATTCGGATAAAGCCATTGAGGAAGAGCGGAGATTGCTGTACGTAGCCATTACACGGGCCGAATCAACCTGTACCATCAGCTATGCAAAAAGTCGATTTCGCAATGGACAAACCAATTATTCAAGCCCCAGTCGCTTTTTGAACGATTTGGATACACGCTTGTTGGATGTGCCTCAGCAAATCCCTACGGCCTCTCGGACGGTTCGTGCCAATCCGGTTCGGACGGAGCCAACGTATTCACCCAAACGCAATTTGACCCGTTTGCATTCAAGTTCCAAGCCGAGCGATGCTCCATCGACCTCAACGGTCAGTCACGGTTCGAACGACTTGCGTATTGGGCAATCGATTTTGCACGAACGATTTGGGAAAGGCCAGATTCTCGGATTTGACGGATCGGAAGGCAGCAGTACGATGACCGTTGAGTTTGAACATTCCGGCAGCAAGCGTTTGTTACTTAAATTTGCTAAATTTACTTTATTGGATTGATTATGATCGATGTACATAAAATAGAGTCACCCGCTTACGTGTTGGATGAAACCCTGTTAAGAAAGAACCTTGAACGTATTCGTGCGGTAAAAGAGCGTTCGGGTGCAGAGATTATTTTGGCTTTTAAAGCCTTTGCCAATTGGAATGCCTTTCCCATCATTCGGGAGTATATTGGACACTCCACAGCCAGTTCCATTCACGAAGCACGTCTTGCCTTTGAGAAAATGGGCTCCTTCGCACACACCTACAGTCCGGCCTATACAGAGGAGCACATGCCGTTGTTTATGCAGTACAGCAGCCACATCACCTTTAATTCACTGAGTCAATACGAACGTTTCCTTCCAATCATTCAAAAGGAAGCAGCCCATCCCATTTCCTGCGGTCTGCGCATCAATCCGGAATACAGTTCGGTCGAAACCGATTTATACAATCCCTGCTCTCCCGGATCCCGAATGGGTGTATTGAGAGAACAACTGCTTGAAGGATGGCCAACAGGTTTGGATGGTCTTCATTTTCATAGCCTGTGCGAATCCACATCCTACGATTTGGAAAAAACACTTCAAGCGGTCGAAGAAAAATTCGGCGAATTCTTTCCGCAACTTAAGTGGCTGAACATGGGTGGCGGTCATTTAATGACGCGTTCGGATTACGATACCGAACACCTCATTCAAGTGCTTCGTCGTTTTAAAAGCAAGTATCCACATCTTACACTGATTTTAGAGCCTGGAAGCGCCTTCGTTTGGGAAACGGGCTACTTACGTGCTCAAGTAGTCGATCTTGTCGAAAATAAAGGCATCAAAACCGCGATTCTAGATGTTTCTTTTGCCTGTCACATGCCCGATTGCCTGGAAATGCCCTACAAACCGCGCATTTTGAACGCCACCGATCCGATTCCGGGTAAACCGACCTATCGTATGGGGGGAAACAGTTGTTTGGCCGGTGACTTTATGGGGGATTGGAGTTTTGATGCTCCTTTAAAAATCGGAGATCCGATCGTTTTTCTGGACATGATTCACTATACCACCGTCAAGACGACTCAATTCAACGGCATTCCCCATCCGGACCTAACATTTGTCGATCGGGATGGCAACGTTTTGATTTGGAAACGGTTTGCCTACGAAGATTATAAAAACCGCATGGGATAAGCCCTGTGAGATAAAAAATGTTGAAAAATTTTCTGCAAAATAGTTGCACAGTTCAACGGAACGTCCTACTTTTGTAACCGCAAAACGAGAGCTACTCAGGCGATCAAAAGCTTGATTGAATTGCATGATTCATGGATGGCGTTCCGAAAGTTCACAACGTTTGCAGCACGCGAAAATAGCTCAGTTGGTAGAGCATAACCTTGCCAAGGTTAGGGTCGCGGGTTCGAGTCCCGTTTTTCGCTCCAAAGAAGAGGGCGACAGAGGTCGCCTTTTTTGTACACAATATACGTCTTGCTCAGGTGGTGAAATTGGTATACACGCTACTTTGAGGGGGTAGTGGGCGGATCGCCCGTGTGAGTTCGAGTCTCATCCTGAGCACTTATTATTGTTACATTGTATTGGCCCAGATGGTGAAATCGGTAGACACGCTAGTTTCAGGGACTAGTGGCCGCAAGGCTGTGCAGGTTCGAGTCCTGTTCTGGGCACAAAAAAAACGCAACGACTTTTGAAGTGGTTGCGTTTTTTTTTATTTGACAAACGCATCAAAAGAAGGTGGAATGGGCGTTTTAAACTCCATTTTTTCGCCCGTTTTGGGATGGACAAACGACAAAATGTGCGCATGCAACGCCAAGCGTTTGAGGCTGGAGGCATGTCCTCCGTATTTTAAATCCCCAACCAACGGGTAGCCGATGCTGTTCATTTGAGCCCGGATTTGGTTTTTTCGACCCGTTTCCAACTCGAATTCGACCAACGAATGCTCGTCGTTACTTTTAATAACTTGGTAGTGTGTAATGGCCAACTGACCTTCCTCAGGATTTTGACTGGCATAGACAATCAACGCCTTGCTTTCCCATAAATACGATCGCACCGTACCTTTGCCCGAGCCATCCCCGGTTTCCAGTTTGCCTTCAACGATGGCAATGTAACGACGTTGCTGAATGGCAAAGCGCCAATTGTTTTGCAAATGGTCTTGCATCTCCTGATTTTTGACAAACATCATCAAGCCGGACGTTTCCCGATCCAGTCGATGTACGACATAGACCTTATTGGCCGGATGCTGTTTTTTTACGTACTCACTCAAGATACTGTAAGCGGTACGCTTCTGCTCCTTTGCCGTTGCTACCGACAACAAACCTGCCGCTTTTTCAACAACCACCAGGTCACGATCTTCATAAATGAGCTTTAATTGAGGATGACGCAATGTGATTAACCCCTTGCCCCAATGGATATCAATGACCATTCCCGGTTTGAGTGGGTGATCAAACTGACGAATCACTTGATTCGATAGGGTTACTTGTTGGTTGCTAAGTAAGGATTTGATGGTTGTACGACTCTGGTCGCGCAACTTTTCGATGAGAAAGGGCATTAAGGTCGTTTCCTGATCAACGGTGAGGTGACTTACCGGGTTTCTCTTGGGAGCTCCCGACCTTTTTTGAGATGGCAATGGCATAGTATGCAGTATATTTATGTGGCAAAGATACGACAAATCCGTATCTTCGCCACTGTAAAACTCGAAAACCACGTCAATCCATGGATCAGGACATTTCCATTCGTATTTCAAAGAACCTTTCCATTACTGAAAAATCCGTTGTTCATTGCCTTCAACTGTTAGACGAAGGCGCCACCATCCCGTTTATCAGTCGTTACCGAAAAGAACGTACCGGAGGTCTCGATGAAGTGCAAATTGCTTCGATTGCAGAATTATATACGGCCTACACCGAGCTGAACAAGCGGAAAAAAACCATACTAGAAACCATTCAAACGCAAAATGCCTTGACCGCAGAACTCGAAGATCGCATTCGAACCTGTTGGATTCCCTCGGAGTTGGAAGATCTATATCTCCCCTATAAGCCCAAACGCAAAACGCGAGCCGATCAGGCAAAAGCCTTGGGCTTGGAGCCGCTGGCCGGATGGTTGATGAAACAATATCCGGAAGATCCCTTTCTTCGGGCGGAACGTTTTTGTACCGAAGAGGTCGGCGATGCAGAGGCTGCGCTTAAAGGTGCCCGTGACATCATCGCAGAATGGGTCAACGAAACACCACGCGCTCGAGACATTGTGCGCAAGCACTTCAGGCGTTCGGGGCTTTTGTCCGCCAAGCTGGTTAAAGGCAAAGAAAGCGAAGCGGCTGTCTATTCGGATTATTTTGATTTCAAGCAATTACTTTCCAAATGCAGTTCCCATCGGTTTTTGGCCATCAATCGTGCAAACAGCGAAGGCTTGCTCAAAATGGATATTCGACCCGAAAAGGAAGAGGATTGCATACTGGACTTAAATCGTGTATTTATTCGAACAAACCATGCCTCTGCGATACAAGTGGAGCAAGCCATAAAGGATGCATACAAACGCTTAATGAAACCATCCATTGAAACCGAATTTGCTGCAGAGGCAAAACAGCGTGCAGACGATGAAGCCATTCGCGTGTTTGTTTCCAATTTAAAACAACTCTTACTGGCCGCTCCTCTGGGAGAAAAGCGGGTGCTGGGCATCGACCCGGGCTATCGCACAGGCTGCAAGGTCGTTTGTCTGGATGCCCAGGGTAAGATGCTTCACAACGAAACCATTTATCCCCATGCACCACAAAAAGAATACAAACAAGCCGCTAAAAAGCTGACCAGTTTGGTGGAAGCCTACAAAATCGAAGCCATTGCCATTGGCAACGGGACCGCCTCGCGGGAAACGGAACAATTTGTGACCGGGTTGCGGTATGATCACGCCATTCAGGTCTTTGTGGTCAGTGAGAATGGTGCTTCCATCTACTCAGCCTCCAAAATTGCACGAGACGAATTTCCACAATACGATGTTACGGTACGGGGTGCGATCTCCATCGGTCGTCGCTTGATGGATCCTTTGGCCGAATTGGTCAAAATTGACCCCAAATCCTTGGGTGTGGGTCAGTATCAACACGATGTGGATGCGGATAAATTGCAAAAATCTCTGGATCAAACCGTAGAACTCTGTGTCAATCAAGTGGGTGTCAATTTAAATACAGCCAGCCCATATTTGCTTCGTTATGTTTCTGGCATGAATGCAGGCTTGGCTCAACGGGTTGTCGATTATCGGAACGAAAACGGACCGTTTGCCACACGCAGCGAATTATTAAACGTCTCCCGATTGGGCGCAAAAACGTTTGAACAAGCGGCCGGTTTTTTGAGGATTCCCAATGGTACGCATCCTTTGGACCATACAGCGGTGCATCCGGAGCGCTATGCGTTGGTCGAGAAGATGGCCGCCGATCGATCCTGTAGCATCACGGATCTGTTAAGCGATGCAGCCCTTCGAGCATCCATTCCAATTGAAACGTACGTCAACGACGAGGTGGGTTTACCGACTTTACGGGATATCATGTCTGAGTTGGAAAAGCCTGGACGTGATCCGCGCAAGCAAGTTGCGGTGATCGAATTTGACGCGCGCATCCGCAGTATTGACGACGTTCAAACCGGTATGATTTTGGACGGAATTGTAACCAACATAACCGCCTTTGGCTGTTTTGTCGACATCGGTGTAAAAGAGAACGGATTGGTTCATATCTCAGAAATCGCAAACGAATTTGTGAAAAATCCGGCAGACAAAGTGCGTTTGCATCAACCGGTCAAAGTAAAAGTTCTCGAAGTGGATCGAAGCCGCAAGCGTATACAGCTTTCGATGAAGGATGTATAACAATTGTGTGCAAAATCCCCTGTTTTTATTATTTTTGTATCGATTTTACCCATTAAACCTTACAACATGTATTTTCACCCGGCGTTGGAGACGCTTACAAGACCTGAAATCGAGGCCCTGCAAACCGAACGATTGATCAAAACCATACAACAATGTATGCGATCGTCCTTTTACCAGAAACGTTTTGCAGAGTACAAACTTGATCCGAATTCCATACAAAGTTTGGATGATTTGAAACGCATTCCGTTTACCACCAAGTCGGATTTGCGCGATACGTACCCTTTTGGAATGTCAGCCGTACCTTTGGAAGAAACCGTTCGTTTGCATTCATCCAGTGGTACCACCGGTAAACCAACAGTAATACTGCACACACAGAAGGATTTGGATGCTTGGGCAGATGCCGTTGCCCGTTGCTTGTATATGGTTGGCTTGCGCAAGGGAGATGTCTTCCAGAATTCGTCCGGTTATGGGATGTTTACCGGTGGTCTGGGTTTTCAATACGGTGCCGAACGGATGGGCATGCTGACTGTGCCTGCTGCTGCGGGAAATACCGCACGACAAATCAAATTTATTTCTGATTTTGGGACAACCGCCTTGCATGCCATTCCCAGTTATGCAGGTCGATTGTATGAGGTCATGGAAGAAATGGGCATCGATCCACGCAAAGATACGCGGCTTCGTACATTGATTATTGGTGCAGAGCCCCATTCAGAAGCGCAACGCAAACGCATTGAAGACATGCTTGGGGTCAAAGCGTACAATAGTTTTGGTATGTCTGAGATGTGCGGCCCGGGTGTAGCATTCGAGTGCACCGAACAAAACGGCATGCACATTTGGGAGGATTACTATATCGTCGAAATCATCGACCCGGACACGTTGGAGCCGGTAGCACCCGGAGAAATCGGCGAATTGGTCTTGACGACACTAAACCGGGAGGCCATGCCGATGCTGCGCTACCGCACACGCGATCTGACACGCCTTTTGCCGGGGAAATGTCCTTGCGGACGTGAGCATGTACGCTTGGATCGCATGAAGGGACGTAGCGACGATATGATCATCTTAAAAGGAGTCAATATCTTTCCCATTCAGGTTGAAACGATTCTCATGCAATTTAAAGAATTGAGCAACAACTATCGGATTCATCTGGAGACCATCGATTCAAACGACGTAATGACCGTTGAGGTTGAAATCAACGACTTATTTACCGATGACTTTGCCAAACTGCAGGATTTGAGTCGTTCCATCACCCATCGATTGAGAGACGAATTGCTGATCACCCCCAAGGTGAAACTCTTGCAAAAAGGTAGTTTACCCCAGACAGAGGGCAAAGCTGTGCGTGTAAAAGACGAACGTAATCCGTATTAATTGAACGACCATGACCATACAACAACTCTCCATTTTTTTAGACAACAAAGTTGGATCGTTAAACGACATCCTCCAATTGTTCAAAAAGCTAAATATTCAAATCATCGCCTCCAGCATTGCCGATACGGTTGATTTTGGAATCTATCGAATCATTACGCCCGATCCGGAAACAGCGGCCAACGTGTTGCGTGAACAAGGTATTTCCGTCAATGTGAACGATGTTTTTGCCTTATCACTGGATAACAAAGCCGGCAAAGCTGCCGATGCGGTTGCTTACTTTAGTAACGCAGGTGTCAACATCTCCTATATGTATTCCTTTTTAATCAAGGAGCGTGGCATTTTGATTTTCAGGACAGACAAACCGGAATTGGCGAAGCAAATTATTGAGAAGAATCAATTGCCTTTTTTCCGCGCCTGCGAACTCAACGGCCTGTGTTAAACTCAAAACGACAAACCTTCAAATCTATAATCAATGTTTGGAATCCCCGATCCCGGTGTATGGCTGGCCTATGTGCTTGAAATCGCCTGTCTCCTCTTTGCTGCCTGGTATGGTATCCGTTATTGGAACCAAGATGATACCAAGAACGAACACGAAGTCCAACACAAAAACACGAAGAAATGAGTAGTTATACGTTGGGACTTATTGTCCTTGTCTATGTTTTTGCGCTGGCCGGATTGAGCTGGTTGGGTTTTCGACATACAAAGAATGCAAAAGATATGTTGACCGGTGGAGGCAACATGAACACCATTGTGATGGCACTCTCTTACGGCGCTACGTTTATCTCCGCTTCGGCCATCGTGGGGTTTGGAGGCGTTGCCGCTGCATTTGGTATGGGCATTCAATGGTTGTGTTTGTTGAATATCTTTATGGGGGTCATTATCGCTTTCATACTGTTTGGCAAACGGACGCGCCGATTGGGTGCACAACTGCACGCGCATACCTTCCCGCAATTGCTGGGTAGACATTTTAAATACAAACCGATTCAAGTTCTGACAGCCGCAATCATCGTGTTGGGCATGCCTTTATATGCAGCCGTCGTGCTTAAAGGTGGTGCCGTTTTTGTGGAACAGATTTTTGAAATCGACTACAACATTGCCTTATTTATATTCACCCTGATCATTGCTTTATACGTGATTACGGGTGGAATGAAAGGTGTAATGTATACATCGGCCTTTCAGGCGATTGTCATGTTCTTATGCATGGGTTTTCTGTTTTTCTTCCTGTATCGTGCATTGGGTATGGGCTTTACGGAGGCCAATCAGGCATTAACGGATATGCAGGAACGGGTACCGGCACACTTGGCTCAAATCGGACATCAGGGATGGACTGCCATGCCTTTGACCGGTTCGCCTCAATGGTACACGTTGGTTACTTCCTTAATTTTGGGCGTTGGCATCGGTTGTCTGGCGCAACCACAATTGGTGGTGCGTTTTTTGACGGTGCGCAGCAGTAAGCAGCTGAATCAAGGTGTTTTTGTAGGGAGCTTGTTTCTCCTGGTAACGGTTGGTGCCGTATATCATGCCGGTGCGTTATCCAATTTGTTTTTTATGAAGACCACGGGAAAAATTGCGGTAGAATACATTTCGGATATTGACAAGATTATTCCTGCATTTATCAATGCATCCATGCCCAAATGGTTTACGGCAATTTTCATGTTGAGCATTCTGTCTGCCAGTATGTCTACGCTCAGTTCACAGGTTCATGTGATGGGCACCTCGGCAGCAACCGATATTTATGCGGATGCCATCAAAAACAACGAGGCAAAAAACACGACATACATCATTCGAGTGGGTATTTTTGTGAGTATCTTACTCAGCTACCTTGTTTGTTACGTCCTTGAAGAGGGTGTGATTGCGCGGGGTACTGCCATCTTTATGGGATTGTGTGCCGCGAGCTTTTTACCGGCTTATGTTGCTTCGTTGTATTGGCCCAGATGCGGCAAACGCGCGGCGTTCTGGAGTATGGTTACCGGCGCAGGGGCCAGTGTCTTTGCCTTGCTGTTTTTACATCAGAAGGAAGCGGCTGCCGTTGGTTTGTGTCGCTGGTTGTTTGGTCGGGATGTACTCATAGAAGCCTATCCATGGCCCGTTGTTGACCCCATTATCATTGCATTGCCGTTGGCTACCCTCGTTTTGATCGTCTTAACCTACCTCCAGCCCAAGTCAAACGCTTTGATTGACAAAGTGTAAGCTACAAAATGCTTTTTGGGTGCAAAAAAAGCACCCAAAAAGTTTTGTGATTTACCTCAAAAACGTACCTTTGCACCCGTTCAATACGAACGACTCCGTAGCTCAGTTGGTAGAGCAAATGACTCTTAATCATTGGGTCGAGAGTTCGAGCCTCTCCGGGGTCACACAAAAAAGACTTGCTTCATCGGCAAGTCTTTTTTTTTAGAGTTTATTTGCTGTAAACGGGAAGAAGGAGCAATTTATACTGAATGCACTTTGCCAGATGATAGTGACCAAGGGCATTGGGGTGCAGCAAGTCTGTTTTTGAATCGTGAAAATACCGTTGATGGGAAGGCAGCAGCGGATTGAGTCCACTCGTTCCATACAAATCCAGTACGGGAACAGACCATATTTGAGCCGCTTGCTTCAACGTTTCGACGTAGGATTCCAGGTATAGCCCTACCCCATTTGCATACATTTCATCGGGTTGAACGTTGTTTGGTCCAAAAGTGGCATACGCACGGTGAATGGGTGTCATCACCAAGATTTGCGCATCAGGATACTGATCCTTTAATGCGTACAATACTCGGTTAATGCGTCCACAGAACGTAGCCTGGTCGTACGAAAAGCTGCGGTGCTTGCGAAGTACTTTTTTCCCGTTATGCACCACAGAATCTTCCGTTTCCGTAAAAAACGCCCCCATAGGAATGCTGTGGTTGAAATCGTTGGTGCCTGCCCAAATCACGATGGCATCCACCTGCTGGGGATGATCCTTGATCAGTTCGTGGGCTTTGTTGAGTATGCCATCCCATTGGAATCCGCTTCGAGCGTAGACGACGCGTTCGATGCCCAGCAATTCTTCCAAATAACGCCAATAATAGCATTCACTGGCATTGCTGTTTGGATCGGTCATGGAATCGCCCAGAAAGGCGATGCGTTTGCCTTGCCATTGCGTCTGTAAGGTTTTCTCCGATTCGGATACGTTGATTTTCGGGGTATGTGTATGCCCCTTGTGTGCGCTTGTCCCCGTAGCAAACAACAGACACACCATTAAGGCCGATAAAAGTTTCCCGTTCATGGTTCGTTCCTTTTTTTAGAAGCTACTTTCTCAAAGAAATCACACATCCAAGTAAAACTCGTTTCGTTAAAGGTGACCGGTCCGTGCTGACCATCCGGAACTTGGTGAAAGGCGTCCAAACAATTGGCTTCCTGCAGTACTGCTGCAAACAATTCGCTTTGACAAAGGGGGACGACGTTGTCGGCGGTTCCGTGAATGATCAAAAAAGGAACATCCGATGCATCCACGTAAGTATTGGGACTTGCTAAGGCTACGAGATCCGGATGTTCAGTCAAACTTCCACGAATTAAAGCAGATTCGGGTGAATTACCGGCTTTTGGGCGCTTGCATTCATCCATACGGTTGAGATCGATGGGGCCGAACCAATCGACAACGGCATCCACCGAGCTGCTGAACGTTGGATGTTCGCCTACACTCCCTTCGATATCAAGACTTGTATTGCCCAATGTGTATGTTTTCAAACCATTGGTGGTTCCGGCCAACGACGCCAAATGACCACCGGAGGAGAACCCGGTAATGCCTATAAATCGTTCGTCCATACGATAGTTGGAAGCATTGGCTCTTAAGTACCGAATGGCAGCCTTAACATCGTTGATTTGAGCCGGATAGGCTGCATCCGCACTGGATCGATGATTGATGGATACAACGGCAAAGCCACGATCCAACAAGGGCTTTCCAAGGGCCTGAAAGCCCATCTGTTTCATGTTGTTGGAAAACCAGGCACTTCCATAGATGACGACAACAACCGGGTAACGGTCCTTCTTAAGGCTGGGCAAATGAATGTCCATTTGATGAAACACTTGTTTGTCACCTGCATAATCCACATCAGACCAGTGTTGTCCGGGTTGTTGTCCAAAAGCAATAAAGGTTGTGGTCAAAATAGCCGCAATACCTGAAAATGTGTGTTTTAACATAGCTATTTAAGTGTTTAAGTTAATCAATGTCTCGATCCCGGAAACCCATTAAATAGAGTATTCCGTCCAGTCCGGTGGTCGATATGGCGTGTTGGGCATTCTTTTTGACAAGCGGCTTGGCGTGAAAAGCAATGCCCAAACCGGCGATATTCAACATGGGAAGATCGTTGGAGCCATCTCCTACTGCAACGGTTTGTGCCAGATGAATATCTTCTTTAAAGGCAATGTTTCGCAGCAATTCCGCTTTTTTTGGCCCGTCTATAATCTCTCCGATGTGTTTACCAGTCAGTTTGCCGTTGACAATCTCCAATTGATTGGCAAAAACATAATCAATACCCAACTTGTTTTGCAAATGGCGTCCAAAATAGCTGAATCCCCCGGATATAATTGCTGTCTTGAAGCCGTATCGTTGCAAGGTGCGGAAAAGACGTTCGGCTCCTTCGGTCAAAGGCAAATTTTCAGCGATGTGTATCATTACTTTTTCATCCAAACCTTCCAGTAAAGCAATGCGTTGTTTGAAACTTTCAGAGAAATCAATTTCTCCACGCATGGCTGATTCGGTTATTCGACTAACCGCTTCGCCGACACCGGCGCGTTCGGCCAGTTCGTTGATCACCTCGGTTTGGATGAGGGTAGAGTCCATATCGAAGCACACCAGGCGACGTGTACGACGGAAGATGGTGTCTTCCTGGAACGCAATATCCACACCCAAATTGGGAGCGGTTTCCAGAAATTGCGCCTTCATCTCTGTGATATCCTTGGGCTTGCCACGCAAGGACAGCTCAACACAGGCCTTTGTATCCGGGGAGTTTTCTCCAAGCTTGATACGACCCGAGATGCGGGATATTTTGTCGATGTTCAGGTTTTGCTTGAACAAAATACGGGTCACTTCCGAAATGTGTTTGGCCGATATAAAACGTCCCAATAAGGTGATGATGTATCGTTCCTTGCCTTGATTGCTGACCCAATGATCGTACTCTTCTTGCCGAACGGGCGTAAATTTTACCTTAATCCCCAGTTCATACCCTTTAAAAAGTAGATCCTTCAGCATTGTAGAGGATTCGGAACCACTGGGCACTTCAAACAAAATACCCAGATCCAGATTGTTATGAATAACAGCCTGGCCAATATCCAGAATGTTTACGTTGTAATCTGCAAGGATTTGAGTCAAAGATGAGGTCAAACCGGGTTTGTCGTTACCGTAAATATTGAGCAGAATGATTTCTTTCTGTTTTGTCATGTCTATGATGTTAAATTATTTTTACAAACGTTCTTGAAGTTCCAGCCAGCGGTCGGATTTTGAATCCAGCGCCTGATGAACCTGTGACAAGCGTTTTGCCCAGGTCTCAATGTCGCTTGCTGCTGCCGAACCATTGCTTAAATCGCCCTCCAGTTTTGTTTTTTCTGCTTCCAATGCATCGATTTCTTTTTCCAACTGCTCCAACTCGCGCGTCTCCTTATACGACAATTTGCGTGGTTTGTTCTCGGAGGATGTGCCTGAATCAACCGTGTTGCGAACAGGACGCTCCTGAGCGGCCTTGATTTGTTGTGTTTCTGCAGCGACCTGAAGATCGCGATCCAATCGATACTGTGTGTAGTTGCCCGGAAAATCCCGTATGTGTGCATCTCCTTCGAAGACAAGCAAATGCTCCACGATTTTATCCATAAAATACCGGTCGTGCGAAACCACCAGTACGCAACCCTTAAAGTTGGCCAAATAGTCTTCCAATATATTGAGTGTCAATATATCCAAATCATTGGTCGGTTCATCGAGAACCAGAAAATTGGGGTTACACATGAGTACGGTGCAGAGATACAATCTTCTTTTTTCTCCACCGCTCAATTTGTGAATGTAATTGTGCTGCGTTTCCGGTGTAAAAAGAAAGTGTTGTAAAAATTGGGAAGCCGATAGTTTTTTACCGCCTCCCAAGTCCACCTCTTCGGCGATATCCCGAACGGCATCGATCACCTTCATTTGCTCATTGAACTGAAGTCCCGATTGGCTGTAGTAGGCAAAGACAACGGTCTCGCCCACGTCAAAACTGCCACTATCCGGAGCGACTTCGCCCATCAGCATTTTTAGAAAGGTGGATTTTCCGGTTCCATTTTTACCAACGATTCCAACTTTGTCAAAACGGGCAAAATTATAATAGAAATTATCCAAGAGTTTGACGTCACCATACGCTTTTGAAACGTACTTTGCCTCAAATATTTTTGAACCCAGGTACGAAGATTTGACATCCAGTTGAATGGAATCTTCCCTTCGTTTTTGAGCGACTTTCTTTTCAATATCACCAAATGCTTCGATGCGCGCTTTGGCCTTGGTGGCGCGTGCCTGCGGCTGGCGGCGCATCCATTCCAATTCTTTTCGATACAGATTGTTGGCACGATCCAATTCCGTATTGAATACCTCGATCCGTTCCTGGTGTTTTTCGAGATAGTAAGAATAATTGCCGGAATAACTGAACAACTTGTTTTGATCGATTTCTAGAATAAGGTTGCAGACACGATCCAAAAAGTATCGATCGTGCGTAACCATTAATAGTGTCGTGCCTGATCGCGTTAGAAAGCCTTCCAGCCATTCAATCATTTCCAAGTCCAAATGGTTGGTCGGTTCGTCCAAAATCAAGAGATCCGGCTTGGCAATCAACGCATTGGCCAATGCAACACGCTTAACTTGTCCTCCGGATAGCTGTGAAACGGGTTGATCAAAATCCCGGATTTTTAACTGTGACAGCACCTGTTTGACTTGATTTTCAAAATCCCAGGCTTTGTGGTAGTCCATCAGGTGCATGATTTCCTCTAGATTTTCCTCGTCCGGTTGTTTTTTGCCGGCTGTTTCCCGTTCCATATAGGCCTCGTATCGAGCGAGCGTTTGTACAACCGCACTATCCGAAAGAAAACAAGCCTCCAAAACCGTCGATTCCGGGGGAAATCCGGGATCTTGCTTCAAATAACTCACCCGAATACCGTTCCGATAAACGACCTGACCGGCATCGTAGTCTTCATTTCCTGCAAGTATATTGAGCAGTGTTGTTTTTCCGGTGCCGTTTTTTGCAATGAGTGCCACGCGTTGCCCCTCAGCAATGCCAAAAGATAAATTTTCAAATAAAACCAAATCCCCAAAGGATTTACTTATTCGATCTACTTGTAAGAAACTTACAGGAGTGGATGCCATTATTTTAATTCTAACGTTAAGTATTCTGCTGTATACGATCCGGTTTGTTTGATCAATGCTTCCGGTGTGCCTGAAAATAAAAGCTTACCTCCATTGCGTCCTCCCTCCGGCCCCATATCGATGATGTGATCGGCCAGTTTTATGACATCCAGATTGTGTTCAATCACAATAACTGAATTGCCTCGATCGACAATGTGATTGAGCACGTTCATCAGCACTCGAATGTCTTCAAAATGCAAACCGGTAGTGGGTTCATCCAAGACATAAAGGGTCTTCCCGGTATCTTTTTTGGACAATTGCGAGGCGAGCTTGACGCGCTGATTTTCTCCTCCTGAAAGGGTTGTCGACGGTTGTCCCAATCGAATATAACCCAATCCGACCTCTTGCAAGGTCTTGATTTTCTTGAGAATCTGTGGCTGATTTTCAAAGAAATCGACGGCTGCGTTGATGGTCATATCCAACACATCGGCGATGGATTTTCCCTTGTAACGCACTTCCAGAGTCTCACGGTTGTAGCGTTTGCCGTGGCAGACCTCACAAGGCACCAGCACATCGGGAAGAAAATTCATCTCGATGGTTTTATACCCATTTCCTTTACACACCTCACAACGCCCACCGGAAACATTGAAGGAAAAGCGTCCCGGTTTGTAGCCGCGAATTTTTGCTTCCGGTAGTTGCACAAACAGATTGCGAATATCCGAGAACACGCCGGTATAGGTCGCCGCATTGGAACGTGGTGTACGACCCAGCGGTGACTGATCGACGTTGATGATCTTATCAATGTACTCAATGCCTTCAATGCTTTTGAAGGGCAATGGCGCTTGATTGGAACGATAAAAATGCTGACTCAAAATGGGTTGCAAGGTTGCGTTGACCAGCGAAGATTTGCCGCTTCCCGAAACACCGGTAACAACAATCAGGCAGCCCAGCGGAAACTCCGCATCGACGTTTTTCAGGTTATTCCCGGTACAGCCTTTTAATACAATTTTTTCACCCTTTCCGGTTCGACGTTTTTCCGGAATTTCGATCCTACGCTTCCCGGTCAAATACGCTGCTGTCAGCGTATCGGATTGGAGCATCGCTTGCGGCGTTCCGGCAAACACAACGTCGCCCCCCAGACGACCGGCTTTGGGTCCCAGGTCGACAATGTAATCGGAAGCAAGCATCATGTCTTTATCGTGTTCCACAACCAATACAGAATTACCATTGTCACGCAACGTACATAGCGATTGAATCAACCGCATGTTGTCACGTTGATGCAAACCAATGCTGGGCTCATCCAGAATGTACAAGACATTGACCAGTTGAGATCCAATTTGTGTTGCCAGGCGAATGCGTTGACTTTCACCTCCGGATAAGGTTGCGGATGCTCGATTCAGCGATAGATATTCGAGCCCCACATCGACCAGAAACTGCAAACGCGTTTTGATCTCCTTTACGATTTCGGAGGCAATCCGTCGTTGTTTGTCCGATAAATGCGTTTCCAAATCGCCCATCCAATTATTTAGCTCAGCGATATCAAATCCCGACAGATCCGATATACGTTGATCGGCGATTTTAAAATGCAGCGCATCCCGATTGAGTCGACTCCCCTTACATTCTGGACACACATCCGTGCTAATGAACTGATTGGCCCATTTTTGCATATCGGATGGTGCATCATCGTCCTGCTGCATCAATACATATTTGACAACGCCATCGTAATCGGTATAGTAATTGGAATTGCCCAAGGATTTGTTCCGTATATGCAAGGGCTCGTCGGTACCATATAGAATCTCGTTCAAAGCCTCTTCCGGAATGTCCTTAATCGGTGTTTTTAATTGAAAATCCCAAGTAGACGCCAGGGCTTCCAATTGCCAGAACAGCAAAGATTCTTTGTATTTTCCGACAGGAACAATGCCTCCACCATAGATGCTTTGATTTCGATCCGGAATGAGTTTGTCCACATCCACCAGATCGACGGTGCCGAGACCCTTGCATCGGGGACACATGCCTTGAGGCGCATTGAAGGAAAATGTATTTGGAGCCGGATCATCGTACGAGATACCGGTTGTCGGACACATCAGGTGTTTGCTAAAATAGCGAGGTGCCTGTGCCTCTTTGTCAAGAATCATGATCACCCCCTCACCCCGCTTCATGGCCACTTGCATACTCTCACGAATGCGTCGCACATCCTTCTGAGACACCTGCAATTTATCAATCACCACTTCAACGTCGTGGTTTTTGTACCGATCCAGCTTCATTCCGGGCAGAATTTCCTGCATACGCCCATCGACACGTACATTGAGGTAGCCTTTTTTGCGCAAAGACTCAAAAAGTTCTTTGTAATGCCCTTTGCGGGAACGAACGACCGGTGCCAACAGGTAGATGCGTTTCCCTTCATACGCATCCAAGATCAATTGCAGAATCTGCTCTTCGGTATATTTTACCATCTTCTCTCCGGTGACGTACGAATACGCTTCTCCGGCCCGGGCATACAGCAAACGCAAGAAGTCATATACTTCAGTCGTTGTGCCGACCGTCGAACGGGGATTTCGATTGGTGGTTTTTTGCTCAATGGAAATAACCGGACTCAATCCGGTTATCTTGTCTACATCCGGACGTTCCATTGAACCCAAAAAATTGCGGGCATAGGCCGAAAACGTTTCAATATAGCGTCTCTGCCCTTCTGCAAAAATTGTATCAAAAGCAAGTGAAGACTTTCCGCTCCCACTCAAGCCCGTAAAAACCACCAATGAATTTCGGGGGATACGGACATCTATATTCTTTAAATTGTGTACACGGGCTCCGTATACCTCAATCCATTCCTTTTCTTCCATAGATTAATATGCATCCACCACCCAACGCTTGTTGTGTACGGGTATGTTTTTTTTATCGTAATGTCTAAATGCTTCTTCCGGTAGTACAACGTGATACGTTTTTCCTTGTGTATTGCTCAGCGCATCCGTTCGTATCCAGGTATTGAAGTATTTTAAATCAGCAAATGAAACACCGGCACGTTGGGCAAAATCCGGCCAGCTTTGGATGCTTTCCTGAACCAACGTATCACGCGTTTGATAGGGAGGATACAACTCGGATGCATGGATGCGGTAGCCATATCTCTTGGGATCCTGCATGAAATCTTTGCATGTGATGATGCGAAACACATAACGAAGCGTTTCTTCATAAAGCCACAAATCCAACGCATTGGTCGCCGATTGACGTTCCAATTCATTACTGATCCGGGCATAGCCAGCGTTGTACGAAGCCGCTACGGTAGCCCAGTCGCCATATAGCGTGTAGGCATAATTCAGATATTGACAGGCTGCTTCTGTCGATCGTATGATGTTGTAACGCTCGTCTACTTCTGAGGTCACTTCCAGACCATACTTGCGGGCAGTCTCCGGTATAAACTGCCACATTCCAACGGCACCTGCATGTGAAGATGCTTTGTGATTCAAGCCGCTTTCGATACAAGCCAGATATTTCATATCATCCGGTATGCCGTGTTTTTTTAGAATGGGTTCGATGACCGGAAAATATCGATTTGCCCGCTTGATCAACTGAAGTGTTGAGGAATGCAAGTAGATCATAGCCAACAGCTCACGATCGTAGCGTTCACGCAAATCGTATCGATCCAATGCGATGGTTTGACCGCAGAAAACGACCTCATCAGGTATTTCGGGAGCGACTGTTTCTGAGAATGGCCCTTCTTGTCTATCCTCGCTGTGGTCTTCGCAACTTTTTCGACCAAAAACATGCACCATGCCCATACAAAAGATGGTCAAAACCACCCATTTAATCCAATTCATATGTTTCATACCCATCATTCTAGTAGGTTAATATCCCCTCGTTTCGTATACGCTTTTCCTTCCGAACCGGTGGCTTTAATAATATAAAAATAAACTCCGGGCGATACCGGCTTTCCTTGAAAATTGCCATCCCAACCTTGGGCAGGATCCGTCCATTCAAAGAGCTTGTTCCCCCAACGATTGAGGATGACTCCGTGAAACGATACAATGGAACGGTAAGCCACTCTAAATTCATCGTTATCACCTGGAGTGCTGCGTGGTGTAAAAAAATTGGGGCAATCCAGAAAGGATTCCAAAACAGTAACCTGAAAACGAACCGAGTCAATACAACCGGTCGAATGTGCATATCCTACAATTTCAAAGCTGCCACTTTTTTGAAAGGTGTACGTGAGCGATTCATCCGTAAATCGATACGATGATCCCTCGTTGCCTTGTGCTGGGCGGATCCACCATTCGATGAGTTGTGCTGCCGGACTGCTGTACGATTGCAGTTGAACTTTTAACGGTGCAGATCCGGATAATTCAAGCTCCGTAGGACGGTCCAATTCGTTCAAAGCATCCCGGGTCACCATTTTGGCGGTCGCTTTCATTTGTACGGATGTCGCAGGAAATTGAGAAGACTGAAACAATATTTCCTGATCATAATAAGTAGACAAATCGTCCCCTTTCAAAGCATAGTGGGTTGAACAAAGTGGGGCGTCCACAAGCCACGGGGAAAGGATGGATTGGGATGTCTTCGTGCGTTGCACTTCTTCAAACATACGAAGGTCTTCATTCCATTCCAAATCGGTCCATTGTAAGGAGAAGATCCGTTGCAGGGGGTAAGCAAGTCCATTACGCCCATAATAGAGTAGCTCTGGAGACGTGGATTGGATTTGCAGCAACCTTTCTGTACACGTTTCGGGTTCAATCGATTGAATCGATGTTACCTCGGTGGGTTGATATGAAACGATATAAACAAATCGGCTGATGCTGCCCGATTGGATGCGATAGGCATATCCGGCTTGTACGTTCAGCAATCGAGTTGCAGTAGCCGTAGATTGTACGTAGGCGGGATCAACGGCCTGTGCTTCCGCTTCCGATCGCTCAAACCGGGACCAGGTCCATGCCGAAGGTTGATCGGTTGCATATTCCAAAACAGCACCGGCCATATCATCGTAGACGTAGACGACATCCATGCCACTTACCGCAGTCGGTTCGTAGGCAAAGGGTTGCCCTTTGCTGCTTCCGCTGGCAGACCATTGTGCCTGAATTTGCTGGAAGCTTATAATCAGTAGCCCTAGGCATAAAAGAAATTGTCGCATACGGTGTCGGTTAAAAACACTCAAAGATACAGCTTCTCTGCGAAAAAACACGTACTTTTGTTGAATCTAAACGGTTTCAGACATGCATTTAAAACGTTTTTTCACGCTTGCGATCTGTCTTATGTCAGGCATCCTTTTGCCACTTTCCACCTCCTCTGCTGCGATGGAAGTCAACGAATCCAATGTTGTGGAGTTATTTGGCAAAGATTACATTCGATACGAAGTTAAAAAGCAAGAAACTATTTTTTCAATCTGCAGACGTTTTCAGGTTTTGGAAGAAGAGCTGCTGGCCATCAATCCGTTTCTTTCTGAAGGGCTCAAAAAAGGTCAAACGATTTTAATACCCATCAGACAGCAGGCCAACAAATTGGACACGATCGCTTCAAAACCGGCGACAGAACTCAAAGCAAAACAAATGGAATCCAACACAACCATGACGGTGTTGCTGCCATTTGAAGTCACGACGCAAGCCGGTGCCAATGATCGATATGTTGAGTTCTATCAAGGCCTCTTACTGGCAGCCGATACGTTAAAAAGTCTTGGTTTATCGTTTACTATTCAGACCCATTCTGTTGGAGAAGGAACGAGTCGCATTCAGGAACTGATTGATTCTGGTGTACTAAATCGATCGGACTACGTCGTTGGGGGCACTCATCCGGATCAGATTCGACTGCTTTCCGCTTGGGCGATGCTAAATCAAAAAAATGTTGTTTTGCCTTTCAGCTCGCGGATTCCTGAAATGGACAGCAATCCCTGGCTGTTCCAAACCAATACGACACATGCGCATATGTACGAACGTCTGTCGGAAGAATTCATTCGACAATATTCAGGTTACAACATCATCCTTCTAAAAGCCAGCACAAACAACCCATCTGCTGATCAGACGTTTACATCACATCTTCGAAAGAAATTCACACAAAAGGGGCTTTCGTATGTAGATGTGCTGGAAAATGAAGATTTGTCCGGAGTCGAGGCTGCGCTACACGAAGACGTCCCCAATTTGGTCGTCCCTTATCAAATGTCTATGAGTGAAACCATTCGCTTTGTAGCGACCATCAACAGTATGGCGAACAATCCTTTGGCGACCACGACAAAAAAGATCCAATTGTTTGGTTATCCGGAATGGCAGGCGCTTCCCAAGAGACAGTTGCAGTATCTATACGACTTAAATACCCTGATTTTTTCAAATTTTTATGCGGATTTTCAACGGTTCGATTTGCGTGCATTTCAACTCAACTATACCAAACAATTTGGGCGGGATATGTTGAATACATTTCCAAAATATGCAATGATGGGTTACGATATCGCCAACTGGTTTATACCCCGAATGATTTTTGAACGCGGACAAAATGCCTACTTCAAAGGCCCCAAATACTTGCAACAAGTCTTTCATTTTAAATCGCTGCAGTCTGGAGGTGGCGCATTCAATCAGTCGTTTTTTTTGATTCAATACAAACAAGATCTTCGAGTTGAAGTATCTGAATTACGTTGATGCTATGAGAAAATTCGGTCTAATAAGCCTTGGCTTGTGTCTTGGTACGTTTGTATTTGCACAATACAACACACGAAACGAATGGTCGGTTGGATTGTCTGCAGGCGCAAATGCCTCGACGATCACGACCGTTCCCAAATATGTGGATAAGATGCTGTTGATCCAACCGGGAGCCGGCGTATCCATCCGTTACATCAGCGAAGATCATTTTGGGATACAACTGGAATGCAATTATGTGGCATCCGGTTGGCGTGAGGATGCCGAAGGGAACGGATTGAATCCAAGCTACGAACGCAGCATTCAGTTTATTGAACTGCCTTTCCTCCTTCATGCCTACTCAGGCGGCACAATGGCTCGTTATTTTTTAAATATCGGCCCCAAAATCGGCTACATGATTTCAGAAAATGAACGTGTCATAAACGATGGCTACAGTTACCTTCAACACGGAAAAAACGTTGAAAAGTCGTTTCAATACGGTGTATTGGCCGGATTGGGCGTGGGACTACATGTTGGAAAAAATGCACTGAATCTTGAAGGTCGATTTCATTACCATTTGTCCAATTTGTTTAACGATGCGATTCAAGACGATTTTAGTACGTCCAATCTACAAGTCATAAGCGTTCACTTGTCTTATTTTTATCAGATCAGCAAATAAAAAGGCTGACGCAGTTGCGCCAGCCTTTTTATAAGATCATTTCGTACACTTATCGAATGCGATTCCAGGATTGAATGAGTGCTTCATCTTTTCCGATGGCCTTGATTGCCAGAATGTCCAGAATGAGCGCGATCAGAGGCATAGAGGCCGCAAAAGAGGGCATAAACTGTGCGTCAAACTTTGATTTTACAATAAACACAAAGGCAATGTACACCAGATAGAAGCTCGCCAACAGAATGCCGTTAAATACACAAATTCGAATCTGTGCCATCCGTCTTGTAAACAAGAGTAAGGTAAAGAGTGACAAGAGTACGGTCAAAACCGACAACACGCCCAACGTCCAAATAGGAAAACCGGGCAAATCCCCTCCACTCGCATCACGTACAGAAAAAGCTGCAAATTCATACGTTGCCTTCTCTGCAGTAAACACCCCCAATGGATAAAACAATAGCGCAATCATAAGACCGGCCATCATCAGAAGGTACACACTTTGAACTCGTTGAATCATAATCAGCGAATCATTTTTTTAGTTTTTCACGTGTTGGATTGACGTGATGCACTTTTCCTTCCGTATATTCTTCGGCAGCAATCAAAGTGGCTTTGGGCAATTTTTCGTAGAAACGTGAAATTTCAATTTGCTCGCGATTCTCAAACACTTCTTCCAGATTGTCGGTATAGGAAGCAAATTCAAGAAGCTTTTTTTCCAACTCAGATTTCATTTCTACACTGATTTGATTGGAACGCTTCGCAATAATCTTGACCGTTTCGTATACGTTACCCGTATCTTCACACAGTCTATTCATGTCACGGGTCACCGTCGTAGTCGGAATGCTCGATTTCTTGTAATCCATTTGTTGTTTTATATTAATCTTTGATAACTTTTTTCATATCTTCCAGGATCGCATCCGCTTCTTTACGGAATGTACTCGTTGGAAATTCATTGACAAATGCATAGTATTCATCAATGGTTTGCTGATATCGTTCCAGCTTCTTCTCCTCAATACTTTGTAAAGCGATTTGATGATGCGAACGCAAAACCAACCAGGCAAGCTCCTCGCGGTATTTGGATACAGGATACTCCATCAAGGCATAATTTGCTGTAACAATGCAAGCCTGATAGTTGTTATTCCCCATATAATTGCCCAAATCAAAATACAATCGACTGTTAAGTAGCTCTTTGTAAACCAGTTTATCCTGAAGTTCTCCCAACATACGAACCACCGCTTCGCGATTTTCACTTTCGGGAAAATATTCTAAATATATCTGCAGCAACTCGATGGCTTTGTAGGTATCTCCTTGTGTTAAACGAGGATCGGGGGAGCTTAAATAGGCTGCTTTACCGGTCAAAAAGCGTGATTCTTCGGCATACTGACCTCTTGGATAGGTTTTATAATATGATTCAAAGTAGTGACTGGCTGAAATGTAATCTTTCTTATTGTAATACGATTTGCCCAACATAAACAAGGTCTGCTCAGCACGATCGGTTCCTTTAAAGAAAGCCTGCATATCCTCGAGTAAATCAATCACTTTCTGATCTTTACCCTGCTCGAAAAATTCATTTGCCTTCGTCCATTTTAGCTCGTAATCGGTACTTTTCAGTAACTTTTGGTAATCCGAGCAGGAAACCAGCGTCCAGCTAAGCAAGAGGATATAAATAAAACGTAGCTTCATAGGGCATATTTATGACGTGCAAAGGTAACACTTCCCTTTCACTCAACGAAATGAATACAGTTAAAAATCGTACATCTCCGATGCTTTAACCAAATTCAGGTTAGAAGATTGCAATGCATCAATGCAGCGTTGCGTATCGTTGGCACGAATAACGACCAGTGCGGCATCATCCTTCCGTGCAAATGCATACATGTACTCAATCGAGACTCCGGCTTCAGACAAAACGAGTAACGCTTGTGAAAGCGTTCCAGGCGTATTCGGAACACGTAAGCAAACCACGTCACTCAAAGTGACCGTAAAACCTTTTTCTGTGAGCAAATGCTGTGCCTTTTCCGGATCGGAAAGAATGACACGCATGATGCCAAAGTCAGAAGATTCCGCCATACTGAACGCCGATAAATTAATACCGGCCTGACCCAGCACCTGCGTTACTTCCGTCAATCGACCTGTTTTATTCTCCAGAAAGATAGATAGTTGTTGTATAATCATATCCTAGTAATTTAATAAAGCTTTCGATTGTCCGTAACGCGTTTAGCCTTCCCGGTAGATCGTTCAATCGAACGGGGTTCAACCAACTTAACCTGCGCATGTATACCCACAACACTTTGAATGCGTGCTTCAATGCGTTTGCGTAGATTGAGCATAGAACTCAAATCATCTGAGAAATTCTCCGGACGAACCTCTACATGCACTTCAAACGTATCGGTATTGTTAGCACGGTCTACAAAAATATGATAATGCGGCGCTGCCTCACCAAACTCCAGCAACACACTCTCTATTTGAGACGGGAAGACATTGACACCCCGAATGATGAGCATGTCGTCGCTTCGTCCCATAATCTTGTGCATGCGTACCGATGTTCGACCACAGGAACACGTCTCATAGGTCAAACTGGTTAAATCTTTCGTACGATAACGAATGACAGGCATTCCCTCTTTCGTAATGGTCGTAAACACCAACTCCCCTATTTCACCCGGAGCAACCGGCTGCAAGGTTTGAGGATTGATGATTTCCGGCAAAAAATGATCTTCGTTGATGTGCATACCCGACTGCGCCTCACAATCGTAAGCAACCCCCGGACCAATGATTTCTGTTAAACCAAAAATATCAAAGGCTTTTATTTTTAACTTGTTCTCGATCTCTCTGCGCATTTCTTCTGTCCAAGGCTCTGCTCCAAAAAAGCCACAACGCAATTTGAGCTTATCACGAACGCCCATTTCCTGAATGGCTTCGGCCAAATACAAAGCATAGGACGGAGTACAGCATAAGGCTGTTGAACCAAAATCAGTCATCAACTGAATCTGTTTTTCCGTATTTCCTGCGGAGATGGGGATCACCGAAGCGCCCAGCATTTCAGCTCCGTAATGCGCACCCAGTCCTCCGGTAAATAGCCCGTATCCGTAGGCGATTTGAAATATATCATTTCTTGAGCAACCGCCGGCAGCAAATGTTCGTGCCATCACTTCCGACCATGTACCCAAATCTTTTCTTGTATATCCGGCTACGATGGGTTTTCCCGTTGTTCCCGAAGAAGCATGCAGTCGAACGATTTCCGACATGGGGGCAGAAAACAAACCAAACGGATACTGATCCCTCAAATCCGTTTTGACGGTAAACGGTAGCTTGACCAAATCATCGATGGTTTCAATATCCATCGGACTCACACCCATTTCCTGCATTCTTGAGCGGTAAAAGGTGGAATTGTGGTAGACGCGTTCTACGGTTGTCCGCAATCGTTTGTTCTGTAAATCCCGCATTTCATCGGGGCGCATGCACTCGCTGCTCTCATTCCAAATCATATCCAATTTTTTTCTGTGACACAAAGAAAAACAATATTTTGCAATAAATGGAGGCAATTCTTTGTAAATTTGTAACAAAAACATGTTCAAACTCACTTCCAACTATGTTCCAACCGGTGATCAACCGGAAGCCATTCGCCAATTGGTTGAGGGCATACAGGATGGCCAGTCGTTCCAGACTCTTTTGGGCGTAACCGGTTCTGGGAAAACATTTACAGTAGCCAATGTGGTTCAAGAAATTAATCGACCCACCTTGGTGCTCAGTCACAATAAAACACTTGCCGCTCAATTATACAACGAATTCAAAAAATTCTTCCCGGAAAACGCAGTTGAATATTACGTATCCTATTACGACTACTACCAACCGGAAGCCTATCTCCCCGTTTCCGACACCTATATTGAAAAGGACTTGGCCATCAATGAAGAAATTGAGAAGTTGCGTTTGTCGGCAACCTCAGCCCTGCTTTCCGGTCGACAGGACGTTTTGGTCGTATCATCCGTATCCTGCATTTATGGTATTGGAAACCCGGAAGATTTCAACAGGAACATCGTGGAAGTGCATCGAGGAATGAAGCTGGATCGGAACGTGTTTCTGCGAAAACTGGTTGATATACTCTACTCCAGAAACGAAGTCGAATTTTCACATGGACATTTTCGCGTAAAGGGCGATACGGTTGACATTTTTCTGGCCTATGCCGATCAAATCGTTCGCGTCAACTTTTGGGGAAACGAAATCGATGAAATTGAGGTCGTCAACCCACAAACCGGAAAAACAGAAGCAAGGCTTGAAGAATACCGCATTTTTCCGGCAAATCTGTTTGTAACCAGTAAAGAACGCACCGGTCAAGCCATCGAAATGATTCTCGAGGATCTGAAAATCCAAGTCGAATATTTTAATTCCATCGGAAAAGAGTATGAAGCCAAACGATTGAGCGAACGGGTGAATTACGATATAGAAATGATTCGTGAATTGGGTCATTGCTCGGGAATTGAAAACTACTCCCGCTATTTTGACGGTAGAAAGCCCGGTGACCGGCCTTTCTGTTTGATGGATTTCTTCCCGGATAACTTCCTGATGATCATCGATGAAAGTCATGTCACGTTGCCGCAGGTTCGTGCCATGTATGGTGGTGACCGAGCCCGAAAACTAAATTTGGTTGAATATGGCTTCCGACTTCCTGCAGCAATCGACAACCGCCCGCTTCATTTTGAGGAGTTCGAGTCGGTTGAAAAGCAAACCATATACGTAAGTGCTACACCGGGTGATTACGAACTGGAAAAGACTGAAGGCGTCTTTGTCGAGCAAATCATACGACCCACCGGCTTATTGGATCCCATTATTGAAGTACGTCCAACCCGCAATCAAGTGGATGATCTTATGGAAGAAATTCATAAGCGCGCCGCAATAAACGAACGTGTTTTGATCACCACGCTTACCAAACGCATGGCAGAAGAGCTGCATGCCTATTTTGAAAAACTGGATATTCGATGCAACTACATTCACTCGGATGTGGAAACCTTGGAACGGGTTCGTATTATGGAAGATTTGAGAGCGGGTGTGTACGACGTTTTGATTGGAGTCAACTTACTACGTGAAGGCTTGGATTTACCGGAAGTCTCACTCGTTGCCATACTGGATGCCGATAAAGAAGGATTTTTGCGAAATCACCGATCGTTGACGCAAACGGCCGGTCGTGCGGCTCGGAATATTAACGGGCTTGTCATCTTCTATGCGGATAAAATTACACGAAGCATGCAGATGACCATCGATGAAACCAATCGAAGACGAGAGAAGCAACAGGCATACAACGAAAGAATGGGGCTTCAACCCACTCAGATTATCAAGGAACTCAATTCAACCCTATCCTCTTTCTCACGCAACGCATCCGAACCCAAAGCCTATATTGAGACGGAAACGCACGCATTGGTCGCAGATCCTGTGGTACAACATATGAGCAAGCCACAATTACAAAAAGCCATTGATAAAACTCGAAAGGAAATGTACGATGCAGCAAAGCGGCTCGAATTTATCGAAGCCGCTCGCTACAGAGATGATCTCCAAATATTGGAAGAACAATTGGCAAAGTTGCCGTAAATCAATTAAAACCGGAATCCGGTCGATAAAACGACGTTCAGTTTATTTGTTTTTACGTTGGCATACTTGGCATCGTTGTGATCGTTGCTGCCATCATAATAATTAAAGAATTGCTCTTTGGCCGTTTGGTGAACCAACGCAGCATCCAAAAAGAAGGAACCGGTCCGGTAGCCTACGCCTCCGGTCATATAATACAATTCCTGGCCCATGGAGTAATGTGGGGTCGTGCCGACGGTGACAATCTCCGTATTGGCCGCAGCCTGTGAATCTCGATAAGGAGATTGATACCAAGCTCCTCCTGCCCGCAAACTGACGGTTTCACTGATACGAAACTCACCCCCCAAACGAAGATTGGATATGGCTCGTGTGTGCGCTGCTATTTCGTCGTTGGTCTCGTCGTAGGGAAAACCGGATTCTGAACGCAATTGTGTGCTGTTGTAATCGATGACCTCCCAATCCAAACTCAACAAACCCCGTTTCCCAAACATATAAGCAACACTGTACAGCAATTTTCCAGGGGTAGAAAGCTGATAGTCCGCATAGTTTTCACTAAATGCCGCATCGTGGGCTCCCTCACTGGATACGGGTACAAAACTGCCACCATACAAATCGGAGTATAAGGAAGAGGCAAATGCATCCGTCAAGTAATAATAGGTTGGACTATGCATGGCAAAACCAAAACGGAAACCTGCAAACGGACGAATAATCACGCCGATTTTTGCATTAACACCGGTACCATCCGTTACAATGGCATTTCTAAGATCGTATTCGAACGAGTTAGAAACCGGTGATTCCCAATAAGAAGACATCAGTTCATAATGAATGTTTTGAATTCCGATGGATCCGCCAACATACAAATAATGATCCCAATTGCCGCCCAACGTTATATCCCAAACCCCGATGCCACCATCTTCTTCAAAATACATATCGTTATCCAGGCGTTCACCGGGGCCCAAAATACTTTCGTACCCAATACCGGGCAAGTGGTTGATCAAATACGTTTCATACGCTAAATAGGGCAAATCCCCCAACATGGACGGTTGTACATCACCAAGCGATCCGGCTACCTTGTCCAACAAGCTATTGGTACGGTTTTGACCATGAATTCGCAGGGTGCGATTGAAATCTTTCAGCTTGTTGTATGAAATACCAAAATTGAAATTGGTCAAACTGGAATTGCTACCGGTTCGAAAGGATCCCACATAAGCGATGCCATCCAACAATAAATTGAGTTGACTTCCGGAAGTCTGTGACAAGCCCAACTCCGATTCAGACCGAGTTCTGCTGAATGTGGGTGAGAACGTAAACTCAGAACTTCTATAGACACCAATGCCAGCCGGATTGTATGAGATGGCAGTAGCATCACCGCCCAATGCGCCAAACGCTCCACTCATACTCATAAAACGAGCCGATCCATGCAAGTCGGTTTGAGAAAACTTCATTGCATCGTATTCGCCCTGTGCCATAGCGGCTGTGGTGAAAAGGGAAACCAGTGCAAATATTGAAAGGTTTTGAATGAATTTCATAATCGTATTGTTAACGTTTAACATCATCTTCTGGAGCTACTGCCGGATGAAGCGCTTCTACTTCCGCCGGCAGAAGAACTGCTACTGGAGGAGCTTCCTCCAGAATAGCTGCTACCAGACGAACTGCTACTACCGGAATAAGTCGATATGGAACGAGAGGAACTGGAGCTACTGCTTGATGTTCCACTATAGGCCGATGTCGAGCGACTGGGCGTCGA
>JAQVXI010000005.1:0-12335 GCA_028709215.1 Bacteroidales bacterium | reverse complement strand
CTGCGGGTAGCGGCACTGCTGCGAGAACTCCTCAATGCAGAAGTATTGCTTCGATGATTTAAACGATCATTTCGATGCGCTAGGAAGTCCCGTTGACGACTATTCAACACATATTGACTCGAACTGGATGAATGCCAATAATTACCATTGTTGTAATAGGGGTAATAGGGGGACGGATAATTATAACCGTAATATCCGTAGTAACCGTGATAACCGGTATGCCAACTGCTGTAATACCAGGGATCGTAGTACCATGGGTCATAAAACCAAGGATCATAAAAACCAAAAGAACTGTAGTACCAAGGATCGTATCTCCAAGGACGATAATTCCATCTGGACCAATAATGCCCATACGTTGGGAAATAATATCGATCGTAGTAATACGGGCTCATCCATCTCCACGAAACATCGTCAACATAATAAATGTTTACATCAGCCTGATCGGTAATGTAAATGTTTAAATAGTCATCATCCGTGATGTGTGTTGTAAATTCCGGATTATGAAAACGGCGTACCCGTTCCGAATATTCAAAGGGAGCGACGTCCGTACCTTGCTCTTCATAAACCTCTTCCTCATAGACCGTGTCTACTTCTTCTTCGTACATGTCGTTGGTATATCGACGATTGTACTCATCCACATCACGTGTTTCACGTACGCGCAACGTTCCGGTGGCATCATACACTCGAACCGATTGCTTTTGAGGTTCCACTTGCTTCTCTTTCACGATGTCTGTTTCTTCGGATTTTGTATCCTGACGAGGATCGTAATATAAATCATCCGAGTTGAAAGAACCTTTTGAAAGTGCTACCGAACTCGTGAGAGCAAGCATTGTAACCAGTAAGCTCCATTTCGTTTTCATAGCAGGTAGGTATTAATTGGGTAATTCATTACATTTGCACAACGGTAGTGGTAAACTACACCTTGTATTACAAAGATACAGATTTCGACCAAACGTTTACTCTGCCAACCTTTATTTAACAAATATTGTCAACGTGAACTATTTAGAATGTCATGTGACCGTAAAACCGGTCAATACGGATGTCTGCGATGTGCTCGCATCCTTACTGGGTGAATTGGGTTTTGACAGTTTTAGTCAAACAGATGATGGGTTACTAGCATGGGGTACCCAGGACGCATTGGACATTCCACGCATAGAAGAACTCCTCTCCGCCCCCCTATTCGGTACCGAATGCACTTACAGCATCAAGCCTGTCCCTTCGGAAAACTGGAACGAAACCTGGGAGAAAAACTATTTTCAACCCATTGTCATTGGTCAGGATTGCGTCATTCACAGTTCTTTTCACACCGACGTTCCGCAAGCCCGTTACGACATTGTCATTGATCCCAAAATGGCTTTTGGAACCGGTCATCACGAAACGACTTCGATGATGTTGGAAGCCATGCTTTCGATCGATTTGCAAGACAAACATTTTCTCGATATGGGCTGTGGTACTGCAGTACTTGGCATCTTAGCGTCCATGAAGTCGGCCAAACGCATACTAGCCATTGATATTGACGAATGGGCAACGGAAAATGCCATCGAAAACTGTCGCTTAAATCATGCAGCACAGATTGAGGTATTAACCGGTGGTGCCGAAACAATTCCCGTTCACGAATCATTCGATTACATTTTTGCCAACATCAACCGAAACATCTTATTGGAAGATATGCCTGCATATGCTGCTGTTTTGGACGCAAAAGGCACGTTGTATATGAGTGGCTTCTACTTGGAGGATCTTGTTGTTTTGGATGAAAAAGCAAAGGATCTTGGACTAAAACGGATAAAGACGTTTCAGAAAAACAAATGGGCAGCGGCTGCGTATTGTTTTTGAAGGAGTTTGTTGCTCGCTGGCGCTCGCAAATGGGAAGAATGTGTAAAAATCCTACGGATTTTTAATGTGTTGAAACCTTTGGTTTCAAATGTGCGGCCTTCGGCCGAGTAAAACGGAAGAATGTGTTGCTCCCTACCGGTCGCAAATGTGTCAACGCTTCGCGTTGAATGTGCGTCCTTCGGTCGAATTATAAAATTAGCAGGCGGTTTGCGGGCGCAAGGAAAGCAACGAGGGGCGCAATGCGGCTGGCAAGGCCAGCGTGCGGCGACCCTGTCGCCACACAGCGCACGCACGGAAGCAGCGTGTACTTAAAAAAAGACACCATTTACATCCGTGCGTGCGCACATTGCGCCCCTCGTTGCCTCTTACATTTGCCGAAGGCAACACATTCAAAAAACTTCGTTTTTTGACACCTTCGAAACGAAACGTTTCGACACAAAAAATAGCTCAATAGCCTTATTTTGTTTGCTCCAAAAGCAAGGTCTTGGTCGGTTGATCGCAGACTTCCGTCGGACCAAAATACTGAATCGGTCCTGGGTATACATAATCTGTATGGATGGCCCAAGCAGCACGTTTTGACTCAAAATATTTAAAAGGTGCACCGTTCAAATCAACCAAAGCCTTTTGAATCACCGGTTTCATCTCGCCGTGACGTTTCTCCATGTTCATCATCATGGTAATGGGTACCCCACCTGCAATCCATTCCGAAGCAGGGGCCGTTGTGTTTCGAACCGATGACATGTACCCCGTTTTACCGAAAGCAATCAAACCGGCAGCGGTATAGCCCAAAGAGAAGCAATAATCGGCATCATAATTGGAGGGAGCGGCACAACGACCCTCGTATCCAAAAAAGTGTACCTGAGAAGCAAACTTTCCAATGAAACTACCTTCTTTTTTCCATTCAGCCAACTTCACACCGACCATTTCAGCCAAAAGCTTTTCCGTTTCAATCAACGACACCTGAACGTTTCCGTGCGGATCACGATCCAACGTCAATTGACGCGCAACACCTTCGGGCAACGATGCATAGATTTCAGAATTTTCACGGCTCAACATTTTTATGATGTAGTTGCGTTGCTCGGAACGACGAATCAGGTTGAATTCTTCTTGATGACCGGCAAGGAAATCGTTCAATTCGGCAATTAGTTTCTTAATGGCCGGAATAAATTCAATGACACCTTCGGGAATCAAAACGGTACCGAAATTATTGCCTTGTTCGGCACGTTTGGCAACAGCCTTGGCTATATCGGTAACCAAATCATCCAACGACATGTTTTTTGCTTCCACTTCTTCGGAAACGATGCAGTAATTGGGTTGAACCTGCAGTGCACATTCTAAGGTAATGTGCGAAGCCGAACGTCCCATCAATTTGATGAAGTGCCAGTATTTACGTGCAGAATTGCAATCGCGTTGAATGTTTCCGATCACCTCAGAGTAAACCTTACATGCCGTATCGAAACCAAAAGAAGTTTCAATCATGCTGTTTTTCAGGTCACCGTCAATGGTTTTTGGGCAACCGATCACCTGTACTCCCGCATCAATGGCAGCATAGTATTCAGCCAACACACAGGCATTGGTATTTGAGTCGTCTCCACCGATCACAACCAGTGCCTTAATATCTAAAGCTTTAAGGATAACCAAGCCTTTATCAAACTGCTCTTTGCTTTCCAGTTTTGTACGTCCGGAACCAATGATATCAAATCCACCGGTATTGCGGTATTCATCAATAATCTCAGCCGTCAGTTCCATATAATTGTGCTCAATCAAGCCGGCAGGACCCAGGATAAATCCAAACAATCTGGAATCCGAGTGAATATTTTTGATCCCGTCAAAGATACCGGCAATAACGTTGTGTCCACCGGGAGCCTGTCCACCGGATAGAATAACCCCTACATTGATTGGACTGTATGTTTTGTTTTCGGCACCTGCTTCGAAACGAACCAACGGCAAACCATAGGTATTGGGGAATAATGATTTGATTTCTTCCTGGTCTGCAACAGATTCTGTGGCTGCACCTTCGACCATTTCAACGGAGCCTGCCAACGCAGTAGGCATTTTTGGTTTGTACGCAGAACGCGCAATTTCTAAAGCACTTTTTGTCATGATTGGATCGGTTAAGAATTATATCGTTCGTTTATATTCAAATTCGTCGCAAAGGTCGCTATTTTTTTTGAAATCTAAAACTATGAGTCTTTGTTTGTTGCTGAAGAAATGCGACAAAAAAAGCGACTACCCCGACCCGCTTGGCTCTCAACCCAGACGTTCCCCGACAATAACTGTGCATAGGCACGACACAAAGGCAAGCCCAACCCATTGCCATCGTATTTGCGTGCAAAACCGGCATCGGCCTGTCGAAAATAATAGAATATTTTCTTCATATTATTCGCATCAATTCCGATACCCGAATCTTCGACAACAAATGTCAGGTTACCCGATTCCAAAAGACAACTCAAACGAACGAATCCCTTTTCCGTAAACTTCCATGCATTATCCAACAGATGATTCAAGATGGAGTTTAGCATGTTAAAATCGGTAATCATTAACAAGCCTGTATCGTATTCATCCATAAAAAAATTCAGATTTTTCTCCTTCATTCGTGCTTGCCATTTTAAGCGCAGCACCTTCAACAAACCATCCAGTGATACCGTTTCCAGGATCGGTTTTCGTTGTCCCGTTTGTAGCATAGACAACTCGAGTATATCGTTGATGGTGTGAAACATCCGTTCGGAACTCTTACGAATCAATTGAATGTATTTTTTTCGATCATCCAGGCTTAGTGATTCTTCTGAGAGAAGCTCGGAAAAACCAAAAATTGAATTCAAGGGTGTGCGCATTTCGTGATTGAGATTGGCCAGAAACGCAGATTTAAGCCGATCACTTTCTTCGGCCTTTTTTCTGGACTCGACCAGCATGGCACGGGTTTCAACCAAGCGATTGATGTTGATTAAAATACCTTGTGTCCCGGACAATTGATGGTTTGAATTCCAGACAGGCATACGAATACTTAACATGTGAACCAGGTGTCGGTTGTTATCGAAAAAAGACTCTTCTGTACGAGTAACCGATTTTGATTGTATGATTTTATCGTGACTATCCAAATCAAACTCACCAATAATAAGTCCTGCTTCCTGGGCTTGCGCCAGCGTTTTGCCCAATATTTTAGCTCTATCTGATTGAAAAAAGTCACAAAAAGCCTCATTAATCATTACAAATTGCCCCAATAGATTCTTTCGATATACCGGTGAGGGCAATTGCTCCACAAAGGAGTGATACAAGGATTGAGAGGTGAGCAATTCCTCGCTCAAGCGTTCTTTTTCCAAAAGTTCACCGGCAAGCAATCCGCTTTTTCGTGTCAGTTGCCCAAAAAAGAACAAAACCATCAGCATAAGCAACGCAATCGCACCGCTCATCAACAAATCAATCAGCCAATGACGACTCCATGCCTCCGCTGCATAATCGATGCCAAAAACGGCCAGTACCTCGCCGGACTGGGTCGAACGGATCGGAACAAGCACACTGACCCAGTCTCCCCAACGATCACTGGAATGTTCGACAAGCGTCTGGCTACCTGTTTCAAATAGCTCAAAATCCAACGCAGTCGCTTCAGCATAAATTTGACCGGGTGGTGAGAAATCTTCCGAATCGAGGGCCTCCGAATCGGCGATGAAATACAAATTTCCATCTTTTTTCCCCAGCAAATAGGCCTATTTTCCAATCGGGTTTTGTTGAACAATTGCATGGAGCAATTGATTCATCTCCGTAAAGGATGTTGAATGAATCGATACCGTATCAGTGTTGATTTTCTGGATCAGCGATACCGGAATGGCTGCTGCGGTGGAATTTCCCACTTGACGAAAATGTGCATGCTGTTCGGACCGCTGTTGCACAAAATGCAAAACGACAAAGGCTTCAACCACCAACACGATCAACGCGGAAATCCATAAATAGCGACGATACGTATGCATTGATTTTGGCATGGCCTTCAATTTAGGTCCACAAATATAAAAGAAAAAATCTTTTATGTACTTTTGCAGGATAAAAACCCATAGAAATGTCCATGAAACCCATCGGAACTCCCTTATCAGCCAACGCTACCCGCATTCTTTTTTTGGGTAGTGGTGAATTGTGCAAAGAAATGATTTTAGAAGCGCAGCGCTTAGGCATCGAAACCATTGCCGTAGATTCCTATGCCGATGCACCCGCCATGCAAGTCGCGCATCGGTCACACGTCATTGACATGAAAGACCCCGAGGCATTAAAAGCGGTTGTTCGCCGTGAACAGCCCGACCGCGTGGTTCCTGAAATTGAAGCCATTCATACGGATGCGTTGCTGGAATTGGAATCAGAAGGTTTTCACATCATTCCTACTGCCGGAGCCACACGTTTGACCATGGATCGGGAAGGCATCCGCCGATTGGCAGCAGAGACGTTACAACTCCCCACCGCAGCCTACTTGTTTGCAGATGATGCGGAAACATTCAAACAAGCCGTACTTAAAATAGGCATTCCATGTATCTGCAAACCCATCATGTCTTCGTCTGGCAAAGGTCAGAGTACCATCAAGTCCGAAGCGGACATCGATCGGGCTTGGGCCTATGCACACGAAGCAGCCCGAGGGATCGGTTCAAAAGTGATTGTGGAAGCCTTTGTCGATTTCGATTACGAAATCACACTTTTAACGGTACGCACGGCTCAGGGAACTCGGTTTTGTGAACCCATTGGGCACATTCAAATCGCCGGTGATTATCACGAAAGCTGGCAACCCTGTCCAATGACCCTTGAAACCAAACAAAAAGCCGAAGAAGTTGCCTTGCAAATAACAGACGCCTTGGGTGGTTGGGGTTTGTTTGGCGTAGAACTATTTGTCAAAGGCAATGAGGTGATCTTTTCAGAAGTATCCCCTCGTCCGCACGATACCGGTATGGTTACAATGATCACACAATATATGTCTGAATTTGAGCTGCATATACGCGCCATATTGGGTTTACCGGTAGACACCCGCCTAGACCGCTGCGGTGCTTCCCATGTGCTGAAAGCGGTAGACAAGCAATGGGCCCCTCAGTACGACATCACTGAAGCAGTTCAGATACCCAATACGAAAATCCGATTATTTGGAAAACCCATGAGCAAACCGGGAAGAAGGATGGGTGTCGTTTTGGCAACAGGAACAGACTGTGATCAGGCACGAAAAACAGCCGAATTGGCTGCCCATGCCATAAAGATTCAAGCCTGATTAATGAAACCTACTTCGTTTTTTGTTGATGATTAACGTGGATGGAATGTGCTCCAATGCATTTGAATCCATTTCAGCAAGTCGATTCCAGGCTTGATAACTGATGGTCATCAACGAAAAGCGTTTTAAGACTTCTGTTTCGTGCAGTGTTGATCCACACATTTTGACCTTATTGGGAAATTCTTTCATTAGATTAATGATGGCTTGTGCCACTTCAGGAGAAGAGGTGTACAAATCATTCGTATCCATGATTTGTATGCTTGCGTTGCTGTTGTTGCGAATCAATCGTTTGGCATAACGCAACAAAAACAAATCATCCACTGCATCCAAAAAGACCAGTGTACGGTGGATCTCGTGAAAATTTCGATTGACAAACACACCGACACTGCACTGTGCATTTTCAATGAAATAGCGTGTTTTATCACGAATCAGGCTACCCGGATAAAACACATCCGCTTTCACATGAATCCAGGGCACAGTAATCTGTTTTAACCAACGATACACAGGATTACGCCTTCTGCGCGTAAGAGAAGCACCGGCTCCGACCAATAAGAAATCGTAATCATCTTTATTGGTCGTCTCTACAATTTCATGACTTACCTGATCGGTTACTTTGTATTCCGTTTCGATTGGAATGCCCAAACGGTTTGCTTCGGTCGTAATATCCAGAAAACTGTCTTTGTACAATTCTTTTTCCAGCTCCATATTGATATCCGTACCTGCCGTTATATGCAAAACATTCAATGTCAGGCTATTTTTACTTCCATCCAATACCGATTTGGCCACTTTTACCAAAGCCATCCCATTCTCCGGATTCCCCATGGAAACCAAGGCTTTAAAAATGCCCAAGGATTCTCGATGTATGCGATCCTGCACACGATCCCGATCGGGCATCAACCAGTCAACAAAGCTCATCAACGGGGTTGTCATAAATGTGGTCGCAATGGCCATAATCACCAACATGACGAAAATTGCAGGAGGCAGGACACCCATTTCGTATCCAATGTTCAACACGATCAATTCCATCAAACCTCGGGTATTCATAAGAATCCCCATAATAAGACTATCTTTCCACTTCTCCCCCATGAGTTTCGCGGCAAAAACCGTACCACCAAATTTACCCAAGATCGCCACTAGGATGACCAGTGCACATACGGCCCACAACAGGGGGGTGTTGAGCAAACCAATCTCCGTGCGCAAACCGGTAAAAACAAAAAACAAGGGTAATAACAGTGTGATGGATACATCTTCGACCTTTTCACTGATGATGCGGCGAAAGTTACTCATGGGGGGCATGATTACACCGACCATAAATGCTCCAAATAAGGCGTGAATGCCAATTAACTGCGTAGCATAGGAGGATGCAATTAAAAGAATGAATATAAAAGCAACCATGCTTTTATTGACCAATTCATCGGTTTTATACAATTCACCAATCTTTTTCAGAAATGGTTTTACAACCAACATCATAATCAGCACGTAGACCATGGAGAAAAAGATGGTATAAAGCGAGCTCATGACACTCCCGGTGCTTGCAATGGCGATCACGGCAGCCAATAAACACCAGGCAGTTACATCGCCAATCGCCGCAACAGCCAGCGACATGCTACCCAAATGCGTGCGGGATAAATCTTTTTCCTGAATGATTCGAGCCAATACCGGAAACGCCGTGATGCTCATTGAAATACCAATAAACAGCGCAAAAGGCAAAAAGGGCGCATACGTCGCCGCAAAGGTTTCGTACAAGAAATAAGCCAACAACATTCCAAAAAAATACGGTATCACAATACTCGCATGGCTAATCACAAACGTTTGGCTCATCTTACCTTTCAGCTCGCTGATATTTAGCTCCATGCCGATCACGAACATAAATAGAACCAGCCCAATTTGACTGAGGATATAAATGCTGTTTAAAGAAGCTTCCGAAAACAGGAACTGATAGGCTTCCGGATAAAAATGGCCCAGCAAAGACGGACCCAGAAGGATTCCGGCAAGGATCTCGCCAATAACCGTTGGTTGCCCCATTTTTGCAAAAAGATACCCCATAAAACGGGCGGCAAGCAAGATTGCCAGCATCTGCAACAACAGCATGGCAGTCGGCTCAAGGATGTTGTGTCCGACGGTTTCCAAAAAACGATCAAATGCGCCAAGTGACTGAGGGGAAGCATTCTTAAGCGTCTGAATAACCTCCGGAATCTCCAAATGGGATCCCCATTGGGAGACAACATAAATAAGCACAGAAAAGACGACAAGGATGCCGGTATAGATGGTCCAAATTCTGGAGGAGCGGTTTTTCATAAGCGAATCCAATATAGATACCTTTCAAAGATACAAAAATAACGTACCTTTGCATGATACAATCGTTGAATTTTAAAACATAAATCGAATGTCCGTACACAAAGAAGATACACGTAAAGTGACTACACATCGCCTGTTTGAAATGAAGCAGCGGGGCGAAAAAATTGCCATGCTTACTGCATACGATTTTTCCATGGCTAAGTTGATTGATCAAGCCGGAATGGATGTGATTCTGGTGGGTGATTCTGCCTCCAATGTAATGGCAGGTAATATTACCACGCTGCCCATCACGCTCGACCAGATGATTTATCACGGACAGTCCGTCACCCGTGCCGTCACTCGGGCACTGGTTGTAGTCGATATGCCTTTTGGAACTTGCTCCGGCAACCCCGTCGAATCCCTTAAAGCGGCTGTACGCATCATGAAAGAAACGGGAGCCGACGCCCTAAAAATAGAAGGTGGAAAAGAAATCATCGAGGACATCAAAAAAATCATCGATGCCGGTCTTCCGGTGATGGGGCATTTGGGTTTAATGCCTCAGTCCATCAATAAATATGGCACCTATACCGTGCGCGCAAAAGACGAAGTAGAAGCAAAGAAACTCATTGATGATGCTCTATTGCTGGAAGAAGCCGGTTGTTTTGCCATCGTATTGGAAAAAATACCTGCTGCTTTGGGGACGCGCATCGCCAATCGGTTAAAAATCCCCATTATTGGTATTGGAGCCGGCAACGGAGTCGATGGACAGGTACTTGTGATGCACGACATGCTTGGAATTACCCAAGCGTTTTCTCCCCGTTTCCTTCGTCGTTATGCTACCCTGCAGGATACCATTGTACAAGCCGTAGGGAATTATATTCATGATGTAAAGGATAAGGATTTCCCCAACGATCAAGAGCAGTATTAAAAATAGATACGATTCTATCTGAAAAATTCTTAAAACCCTTGCATATACACGATCGATTCCGTTTCTTTGCTACTGGAAACTATTTATTTTATAAAATATATCACATGATGCATAAATTATACCTACTGTTGCTTACAATTTTGTTGGCCTCGGGGCAGGCATTTGCACAGATGATGGAACCGATTCAATGGAACATCGAACTGAAAGCGGTGCAGGAAGATGTAAAAGAAGTCGTTTTAACGGCCACACTGGAACCCGGATGGCATTTATACGGCCTGGACTTACCCGAAGGAGGCCCCCAGCCTACATCGATTGTTTTCGAGCGGTTGGCAGGCGTTGAAAAAATCGGATCCATCACATCGGAAACCCCTTTGATAACAAAATACGATGAGATTTTTCAAATGGAGCTGAGCTGGTACGATCAACAAACCGTTTTTCGTCAACAATTTAAGATCAAGGATCCGAATGCCTACAACATCGAAGGCTATGTACGGTTTATGGGATGCAACGATCAGAACTGCCTCCCTCCCATGACCGAGGAATTCCGCTTCAATAAAGGAGCATCAACCCCCTTGACCGTTGCTTCCAAGGAAACCTTAAGCGATAGCTTACCAGTCGTCCAAACGGTAGTACCCATCGACGAACCGACCATCACCACCGATTTATGGACTCCTGTCATGGATGAACTCAAAGCCTTTGGTGTCAGCAGCACTTCTCCATCCAACACGGGCTGGCTATGGCTGTTTATTACCGGTTTTTTGGGAGGCTTACTGGCACTTTTAACCCCTTGTGTATGGCCCATTATTCCGATGACGGTCAGTTTCTTTTTAAAACGCAACAAAAGCAGAAGCAAAGCCATTCGTGAGGCCGGATTGTATGGTATTTCCATCATCGTCATCTATTTGATACTCGGTTTGGGCATAACTCTGCTATTTGGAGCAAGTGCTTTGAACAGCCTTTCGACCAGTGCCGTATTTAATTTAATCTTCTTCGGCCTGCTTGTTCTTTTTGCTGTATCCTTTTTGGGTGCCTTTGAAATTGTACTTCCAGCCTCCTGGACCAACAAAATGGATCAGAAAGCAGATAATACAACCGGGTTGTTGAGTATTTTCTTCATGGCATTCACCTTGGTACTGGTTTCTTTTTCATGTACAGGTCCCATCATTGGAACCCTTTTGGTCCAGGCCGCATCGATGAATTCCATCGCCGGACCTGCCATGGGAATGTTTGGTTTTGCGCTGGCGCTGGCGATTCCCTTTAGTTTGTTTGCAATTTTTCCAAATTTACTGCAAGCCATGCCCAAATCGGGTGGGTGGTTGAATACCGTAAAAGTGGTCCTGGGATTTTTGGAGCTGGCATTGGCTTTAAAATTTCTTTCGGTTGCCGACTTGGCCTACGGCTGGGGGATTCTGGATCGTGAGACCTTCCTTTCGATATGGATTGTCTTATTTGCGCTATTGGGCGTATATCTTTTGGGTAAAATACGATTGCCACACGATGGCCCAAGTGAGCATACTTCGATTGTAAAACTCTTTATGGCTATAGCATCCTTTGCCTTTTCGGTCTACATGGTACCCGGCTTGTGGGGAGCGCCGTTGAAAGCCATCAGTGCATTTGCACCCCCTGCTTATACGCAAGATTTTAATCTGTACAAAAATGAGGTTCACGCAGCATTTACGGACTACGAGAGCGGCATGGCTTATGCGAAACAAACCGGTAAACCGGTGTTGCTTGATTTCTCCGGATATGGCTGCGTCAATTGCAGAAAGATGGAAAACTCCGTTTGGCAAGACCCGAGAGTGAAATCCATTTTGGAAAACGACTACGTCCTCATCACGTTGATCGTCGATGATAAAACCAGTCTTCCGGAACCCATTGTGGTAGAAGAATTTGGTAAAAAGCGCACGTTGCGTACCGTTGGAGATAAATGGAGCTACCTGCAACGCCACAAATTCGGTGCCAATGCACAACCCTTTTACATCCCGTTGAATTCGGACGGCATACCCATCGGGCCAAGCTACGCATACGATGAAAACGTAGACAATTACATCCGTTTTCTAAGAG
>JAQVXI010000058.1 GCA_028709215.1 Bacteroidales bacterium | reverse complement strand
AGGTCGATTCCGAAGCGGGTCCAAGGGTAATCTGCAGTGAAGTGGTGTACGGCGGCTCTTAAGCTGGGGTAGGGTGCGGGCATATCGTAAACAACCCGCTCTCCGAGCGTACGGGTGATGATGTCACGGGGCTGTGTTGCGCAGTTGTTAAAAAAGAAATTATAACGATAGACGTCGTTGGGTGGCAATAAATTGATGCTTAATGCCTGCATCAGCGCTTCGACCTCGCTATCAGAAAGATTCAAAACCTGTTCGGTCACCGTACGGTTTTCAACAATGTATTCGAGGAGGAAATCGTGCGTGTAGGCTCCACCCATTCGATAATCGGTTGCACCGGTCACAAAACGCCACAGGAAATTTTCGGAAGAGAAGTCAAACAAGCCGTAATTGAACACCATATCCAACTGGTTGTCGGGATCGTTGTACCGGATGGCGGTATGACCGTATTGAGCCCAAACCTGTTTGCCGGGTGCGGCAGTAACCAAGGAAAAATAGGCATTTTCACCGGGCCTGTTGCGTCGTATGGTTGTTTCTTCCTGTGCAGCGGTGCGTGGAATGCCTGTTAGAAGCAATAAAATAAAAACGAAAAATTGCAGGTGTCGTCGCATCTTCTTTTGCATTTTGCCCACAAAAATACAAAAATTATGGTGTATATTTGTCATACTTAATTGAAAGCATATGGAAGGAAAGAAATTGTATCGCAGTCGCAATCGCATGATTGCAGGCGTTTGTGCCGGTGTCGCAGATTATTTTGGTATGGATGTCAGTTTGGTGCGTATTATTTTTGCACTGCTGGTCCTTGCCGGAACGGTTGGAGCATGGGTCTATCTGTTGATGTGGCTCGTCGTACCGGAAGCTTAATCGAAGCTTAGTCGTAAATCAACTCGTTGCGATCTCCGTCCAATTGTTTCAAATCCGCAATGTCCTGTATCATTTCCAGTGTACCCATGTACGTGCCATCGGCATCACGCATGGCATGGTAATCGATGCAGATAAAACTTCCTTTGTGGTCGGATCTCCAAAAGCGGGCATGCGATTGGGCTCCGGATTTAAAATCGGCCAAAATCTGTTCAACCATGGGAAGGTATTTCTTGGGATGACACACACGCATGTCCTTGTTGATCGCAGCCGGCGATCGGAGAAAGAATCGTTCCGTTTTGTTGCTAAAAAATCGAACGGTATCGTCCTTATCCACAAAGCTCAATTCGACGGGAAGCAAGCTTAAAAAAAGTTCCAACTCTTTATGTGTGAACGAACCCGTACTCAACTGTATGCGGTCGGATGGATTTTCTGTATTCATTTTTTATTTATTTTACTTCAGTCTGTAAAGATACCCTATATATGGAAACAAATCAAGTATTATTGGCTTTTGGCTTAACCCTATTTGCGGGTCTTTCTACCGGTATTGGTAGCGCCATGGCCTTGTTGACACGACACACCAATAAAACGTTTTTATCCTTGTCGCTGGGTTTTTCTGCGGGTGTTATGATTTACGTTTCCTTTGTGGAATTGCTTGATGAAGCCCGTTTGAGTTTGATTGCCGAGCACGGCGAACGATGGGGCTCCTGGTATACAGCTGCCGGTTTTTTTGCGGGAATGCTCTTCATCGCCATCATTGACCGCATCATTCCCTCCTTTGAGAACCCCCACGAAGCCCGTAGTGTCGAAGAAATGGCGGGAAAAGCGGGTTCGACGGATCCTAAATTGATGCGCATCGGTGTGTTTTCGGCCATCGCCATTGCCGTACACAACTTTCCTGAAGGGATGGCCACCTTTGCAGCCGGTTTGAAAGACATCAATGTAGCCATACCCATCGCGGTAGCCATCGCCATACACAATATACCCGAAGGCATTGCGGTCTCTGTGCCCATCTATCAAGCCACAGGCAGTCGGAAAAAAGCGTTTCGCTTGTCGTTTTTATCCGGTCTGGCAGAACCGGTCGGGGCATTGATTGGTTTTATATTTTTATCCCGTTTTATGAGTGAAACGGTTTTCGGATTGTTGTTTGCATCCGTAGCCGGTATCATGGTCTTTATTTCCTTGGATGAGCTGCTCCCCACGGCCAAGGAATACGGCAAACCGCATACTGCCATTTACGGTTTGATCGCCGGGATGGTGGTCATGTCCATCAGTCTGCTTTTATTCCTTTGATGCCTGCAGGGCTGCAATGCCTTTGCTTGCATAAATCGCGTGTTGCGTTTCGTCCAGACTGTATATCAGTAACGACTCGATTTCCGGATGCGCTTCGGTGTATTGGATGGCTTCTTCCAAACCCATAACCATAAAAGCGGTGGCCAGTGCATCGGCCGTCAGGCAATCCGACGCCAGTACGGTGGCACTTAGCAGACTGTGTCGAACCGGGTATCCGGTTCTCGGATCGATGGTATGCGCATACCGCTTGCCATCCCGAATATAAAAACGGCGGTAGTTGCCGGAGGTAGCCATGGCCTTGTCGGTCAGTTCCAGTTTTTCTTCCCATTCCATATTCGTTGAACTGCTGTCATCCACCGGTTTGTTGATGCCCACCCTCCAGTTACTTTTCTTGGGATTGTGCCCTTGCATGACCAGCTCTCCTCCGATTTCAACCAGAAAATTGTTGCATCCTTTGCTGCGTAAATGCTCCGCAATCAAGTCGCAGGCGTAGCCTTTGGCGATGGCAGAGGCATCCAGTTGGATGCGTGCGTCCTTTTTATATAAAATCCGATCCTGAAGCAGCAGTTTCTTGTAGCCTACAAACGAACGGATGCTGTCCAGATATTCTGTTTGTATGTCTGCTGCTTTTTCGTAGCCAAAACCCCAGGCATTGACCAGAGGGGCAACGGTGATGTCAAAAGCTCCCTGAGTCGATTTGGAGAGTTCAAGACTGCGCAGTATGACCCGATAGACCCATGGAGTTGGGGCTAAATCGAATGCGGAGGTATCGTGTTGATTGATTTGGCTTAGAATGGAATTGGCGTTGAACATGGATAACGCATGGTCGATTTTTCTCAATTCTGCGACCAATTCCGGTTGGATGTCTTCGCTGTGTTCGTAGGTGAAATGATAGACGGTGCCAAAAATGTAGCCTTCGTTGTATTGAAACTGTTTTGGTTGCGTGCAACTGGCTAACAACGTGATCAAGAGGCTGATGCTCAAAAGCTGGATGCTTGCTTTCATGGGAACAAAGGAATATAGATGAATGCTTGAATGCCGGCCGAAGGTTTTGTGTTTTGTCCGTACCCGGGTATATACGATGGAACACTGTGGCTGCCATTTTTTTGATGGAGGCTGCGTTTGTATTGGAAGGTCCATCCCAGGCCGATGGGGCCAAACGCCCGAACGCGTACGCCCAGTGAGAGTTCAAGCCAGCCGACCCGAGCCGTTTCGTCCTGTAGACGAAGGGCGGTGCTGCCCCAATAGTTGTCAAGCAGGATGTTGTCGATGTCGTAGGAAAACCGGCTGTAGCCATAGTGGATGCCAGCCAGAAAGGCGTTCTCTGCACGATCCCCTTTGATTGAAATGGGTAAGTTGAGTCCGATTTTTGCAAAATTTCCTACGGTTTGAAATCGATGCGCCAAATCGTTTGTTTTATCCCATTTGGCACGACCCAATTCGATGGTGGGGAAATATTTGTTCCGTACATTAACGTCCATTTTGACCGCTCCCGTTCCCGAACCGTTGATGAGGAGCGATGCAGGTCCCGAAACATCCAGCCCCAGGGTCATGCCGTTGAACCATCCCGTTTGGACCGTTTCTTTTGTTGCCTGCTCTTGTGCCTGTACCGTCAACATTCCAAGAAAGGCACAGCACAGGAGGATGCTTCGTTTATATGTTGAGAAGAATGTGCTGTATATCATTGGATTGGACCTGACGTTCTTGAATGGTGACGGATTCGAACAGCGTTTCGGAGGTGAAACACGTATCGATGCTGCTGTGTAAAACGCAACCACAGTCGGATGATTCGTACCAAGGCTGGTTTTGATGTCGGATCGTTAGGGTGTCCTGCATGCGAAAGAGGCCGTCTTGTACACGAATGACGTAACGCGTTTCGTTGGATAAGGGATTTAAATCCAGTTCAAACGTTTGCAGGGACTTGTTGTTGTACAGCAGTGAATCGCTTCCTACTCCCCAAATGCTCACGCTATCGATGGCTACGAGACTGGAACTGCTTTGCTGATAAAAACCGACTTGAAGTCGAACGCTGTTGTCTTCGTAACAGCCCATCGAGGCGCATGCGGACAGGATGCCTGCGAGCCCTGTCAGGCAAACAAAAAAGCGTATACGACTATAATTGCGTTTCCACATAATAATTGTTGCGTTCCGGAGCATTTCGTACAATGAGTTCACCCAAAAAACCGGTGAGAAACAGCAGGGTTCCCATGATCATGCTGGCAATGGATAAATAAAATGCCGGCAGGCTGGTTACCAATGGTGCAGGTACTCCCTGAGACAAAGCAAACAACTTGCTGGCTCCCACCACGACGATGGCGACGAAGCCGATGATAAACATAAGGCTGCCGATCAGGCCAAAGAAATGCATGGGTTTTTTGCCGAAACGGTTCAAAAACCATAGGCTTAACAGGTCCAAATATCCGTTGACAAATCGGTTCATTCCAAATTTGGTTTCTCCGTATTTGCGCTTGCGGTGTTGAACGACTTTCTCCCCGATATGCGTAAAGCCGGCGTTTTTGGCCAAATAAGGGATGTATCGATGCATTTCACCGTAGACTTCAATGTTTTTGACGACCCGCTTGTGATAGGCTTTTAATCCGCAGTTCATGTCGTGCAACTTGATGCCTGTGATGCGTCGAGCGGTTGCATTGAATAGTTTGGACGGGAGGTTCTTGGTTAGTTTTGCATCGTAGCGTTTCTTTTTCCAGCCGGAAACCAAGTCGTAATCTTCTTTTTGAATCATGTGGTACAACTCCGGAATTTCATCGGGGCTGTCCTGCAAATCGGCATCCATGGTGATGACAACATCTCCTTTGGCTGCGTCAAATCCATGGTACAAGGCCGGCGATTTGCCGTAGTTGCGTCTGAATTTGATGCCTCGAACCTGTTCCGGGTATTGAGCATTCAATTGGACAATACGATCCCAGGATTGGTCGGTCGATCCGTCGTTGACAAAAATAACCTCGTAGGTAAACCGATGTTCCTCCATGACACGTCGAATCCATTGAAACAACTCGGTCAGGGAATCTTCTTCGTTAAAAAGTGGAATGATTACGCTTATATCCATTATTCGTGTTCGTTTGAGTCTGTGTTTTTCTGGTCGGCATAGGGTACATAGTCGTCTTCCGCGTTTGTATGCCATTGATCGGGTGCTTTTTTGCGCACAATGGCTGCCAGGATTAAGAACAACAATGCACCGCCTACAATATAGGCAAATAAAAAGGAAACCACCATTTGGATGTTGTTTGGAATACCGTTTTCAAGCAATTGATCGATGGTTTCCTGTGGGTAATTCATTTGTTCAAGCAGTACCAGCGACTGATTGAAGGTGTCGCTCAGGTAGTTGGGGTCAATCCATTGGAAATGGATGAAATAGGCGACCGACATGATCAGGCCGGCAAAAAGGTACAACCATACGCCAAAACTCCAGGCCGACCAATACCGGATGTAGCCGCCCAAACCTTTATCCCGATAGCGTTTGACCAAGTAATAGGAGAGGAAGAGGACTCCGATGCTGCTGAGGCTTCCAATCAATTGGATAAGGGTGCTGGATTTAAAGAGAACTTGCAGCAAATAGAAGAATGCGAGGTATAGGCCGAGGATCAATCCATAATCGGCTGCATACTTGGTTCTTATGCTGTTTGGGTTTTGTTGGGCTTTCATGATGGGACTTTATTTTTGTACAAAAATACACTTTTTTTGCCACCAGCTATTGCCAAAACGGCAAAAAGATGTACTTTTGCACCGGGTAAGTCCTATACGGCCAGCTCCCTACGAATCCCCCCAGGGCTTGATCGCAGCAAGGGTAGTTTGGTTGTAGCGGCGCGATATAGATCGCTTACCCACCTGCCTCTTTAGCTCAGTTGGCCAGAGCACGTGATTTGTAATCTCGGGGTCGTTGGTTCGAATCCGACAAGAGGCTCAAAAAAGCTTCCGAAGTCTTTCGGGAGCTTTTTTATTTGTGGGTGCCGGCACATTTGAGCCAAACGATACGTTTTTTTATATCTTTGTTGAACGCAACATTGAAAACAACGTATTATGAAACTAATCGATCGCTTTTTGGCTTATGTCCAACAAGATACCCGCTCCAATCCCGAGTCGGAAACAGTACCCAGTACACCCACGCAACTTGTTTTTGCACAGGCGCTGGCAGACGAGCTTCGCGGCATCGGGCTTCGGGATGTGCAACTGGACACGAACGGATACATCATGGCCACGCTTCCGGCCAACACGTCGGAGGCAGTTCCGGTCATCGGATTTATTGCACACATGGATACCAGTCCCGATATGTCCGGCAAGGATGTTCGCCCGCAAATCATACGCAATTATCCGGGTGGCGACATCGTGTTGGATTCGACCAATGGCGTGATTCTTTCGCCTGAAAATTTTCCGGAGTTGTTGGGCTATGTAGGACAGGATCTGGTTTGTACGGATGGAACGACGTTGCTGGGGGCAGATGACAAGGCCGGTATCGCCGAAATTGTCAGTGCCATGGAGTATTTGATGGAACATCCGGGAATCAAACATGGTACGATTCGGATAGGATTTACGCCCGACGAAGAAATTGGACGGGGTGCCGATCATTTTGATGTGGCTGCATTTGGCGCTGACTGGGCGTATACGCTGGATGGGGGTGAAATTGGGGAGCTGGAGTTTGAAAACTTCAATGCGGCCGGAGCCAAAGTGGTTTTTAAGGGTCGCAACGTGCATCCGGGTTATGCCAAAGGTAAAATGATTAATGCTGCCGTTTTGGCAATGCGGTTTGCCGGTTTAATGCCTGAAAAAGAAACGCCGGAGCAGACCGAAGGCTACGAAGGTTTCTTCCATTTGACACATTTTAAAGGCGACGTCGAACAAGCGGAGCTGAATTACATTGTTCGGGATCACGATCGTGCCCGTTTTGAAAAAAGAAAAGGGGTGTTGCAACGTTGGACAGACCTCATCAATGATGAATACGATTCGGAAGTGGTGCAGTTATTTTTGACCGATCAGTACTACAACATGCGGGAAAAAATCGAACCGGA
>JAQVXI010000057.1 GCA_028709215.1 Bacteroidales bacterium | reverse complement strand
CGATGCGACGCCAGCAAAAGCGCTACGCCGCACCGGCAAGGGGGCAGGATGTCGCTGAACTGGAGCTGGAACGCGGAGGGAATCCGCACATTCGATTGCTGCGGATTCATAAAAAACGCAGTTTGCCTGATTGTACCACCGATGGGTGGGCGGTGATGTCCGACACGGCGCTGGCTTCTTTTTCTGCTGCCGGCTATTACTTTGGGAAATATCTTCAAGAAAGTTTACAAGTTCCGGTCGGTTTGATCAGCTCCAACTGGGGAGGCAGTCGCATTGAGCCGTGGACCGCCGCATCTGCCTACAGGGATTCCCCGGTTTTTGCGGCAGAAGCACAAGCAAATCCTTTGACCATCGATGGCTCTTCGGTGGGAGAAAATTACAACAGTATGATTGCACCGTTGGCTCCCTATGCGTTGAAAGGCTTTATCTGGTATCAGGGAGAGTCAAACGCTATGATACACGATGCGCGTTATGTGGATAAAACGGCTTTGATGTTGGAGGATTGGCGAACCATTTTTAACGCACCCAAAGCACCCTTCTATTTTGTGCAAATTGCACCGTATTTATACACGCGCCGTAGTAAAGATGCCAAGCAGCATACGCCACAAACCTTGCCGGAATTTGGGGCTCTACAGACCCAATGCCTTGAATTGGACTATACCGGTCAGGTAATCGTGACCGATTTGGTGGATCGTCTGACCGATATTCATCCGAGTTATAAGTGGGAGGTCGGTCGTCGACTGGCCTTACAGGCGCTTGCTCAAACCTATGGTGTAAAAAAAGAATTCTCCGGTCCGGTGCTGAAATCGGTTCGAATCAAAAAGAATGAAGTTCGATTGAGCTTTCGCCACCTCGGTCGTGGTTTGACTGCTGGAATGCATCGGGAAGCGGATAATGCGTTTATTGCAACGAATGATACACTCAGCTGGTTTGAAGTTGCGGGCGCCGATGCCGTTTTTTATCCGGCAAACGCCGTTGTTGATGGAAAAAAGGTCGTGCTGAGCAGTCCAAATGTTGTTGAACCCATGCATGTTCGTTTTGCATGGAACGAACGCGCCTGTCCCAACTTCTTTAACAAAGAGGGACTACCGGCGGTTCCGTTTCAGGTGAGTCGTAGATAGACGATGATTTTAGTACGCATTCTCGTGTACTGTATGAACGGCTCTTCCGGAAGGGTCGTTCATTTTTTTAAAGGCTTCATCCCATTCCAGTGCAATGGGTGAACTACAGGCAACCGATGGTACCGATGGAACACACAAGGAGGCCGATTCGGAAGGAAAGTGTTCGGCAAAAATGCATCGATACACATATTCCTCCTTGTTTTGTGGCGTGTGTAGCGGGAATCGCTTGGAAGCTTCCTGCATTTGAAGATCGCTGACTTTTTCGTTTGCATAAGCTTTCAGGTGATCAATCCATCCGTAACCGACCCCGTCAGAAAACTGTTCCTTCTGTCTCCAAGCGACTTCTTTGGGCAACAGATCTTCAAACGCTTTTCGAAGAATCCATTTTTCCATGCGTTGCTGTCCGCACATTTTATCTGTCGGATTTAGTCGCATGGCCACATCCATAAACTCCTTGTCCAAGAAGGGAACCCTTCCTTCCACACCCCATGCTGCAAGCGATTTGTTGGCGCGCAGGCAATCGTATAAGTGCAATTGATCCAGTTTTCGAACGGTTTCTTTGTGAAATTCTTGTGCGGAAGGTGCCTTGTGAAAATACAGATAGCCACCGAATATTTCGTCCGCTCCTTCGCCTGAGAGTACCATCTTAACACCCATTGCTTTGATGGCACGTGCCAGAATGTACATGGGTGTGGATGCCCGTACGGTCGTTACATCGTAGGTCTCAAGGTGGTAAATGACATCACTGATGGCATCCATGCCTTGATCGATGGTGAAGTTGATTTCGTGATGCACCGTACCGATGTGTTTGGCTACATTTCTGGCTGCGGCAAGGTCGGGTGAACCGATCAGGCCTACCGCAAACGAATGCAATTGTGGCCACCATGCATCTTGTGCATCACCGGATTCAATGCGTTTTCCCGAATATAACTTGGCTACGGCAGAAATGATGGAAGAATCCAAGCCTCCGGATAGCAACACACCGTAAGGTACATCCGACATCAATTGACGTTTGACAGCCTGTTCAAGGGCATCCCTCAATAGATCAACACTGCTGTGGTTTTCCTTGACGGCTTCAAAGTCCATCCAATCCCGATGATACCATTTTTCAAGTGCGCCCGACGGGCTGTACAAAAAGTGTCCGGGGAGAAAGACTTCAATCCGTTCGCACCAAGGTTCTAAGGCTTTGAGTTCGGAAGCTACAAAAAACTGGTCTTTCTGGTCCCAGCCCATATACAAGGGGATGATGCCCATATGGTCTCGAGCGATTAAATAGACATCTTTTTTTATATCGTATAGTGCGAATGCAAAAATTCCGTTTAATTCTTCCAGAAAATCAATGCCTTTGTCCTGATACAAAGCCAGAATGACTTCGCAGTCTGATTTGGTTTGAAACGGGTAGGTGTCTTGGTAACGTTCACGTATTTCCTGATGATTGTAAATTTCTCCATTGACGGCCAGTACGCACGTTCCGTCCGGTGAATACAGGGGTTGACTGCCGGACATGGGATCGACAATCGATAAACGTTCGTGCGCAAGGATGGCTTTCTCACCACAGTAAACACCCGACCAATCCGGTCCTCGGTGGCGCAATTTTCCTGCCATTTTTAGTAGCTGAGGTCGCAGTTCCTTTGCATCTTGTTTGAGCTCAAATGCTCCTGTGAATCCGCACATATTGTAAGGTATAAATGGTTTACAACGACAAATGTATATATTAAATCCGAAAAACAAAACAAAAAGACATTTAAAATGGATAATAAAAGTATAAATGATAGTTTGGTTTGCGTTTTATCTGTTAATTGGATGGATTTGGGATAAAATATTCTCTGAAACTCAAGTGCATTTGTTTGGGAAATGCTACCTTTGCAGGTGATTTGAATAAGAAGGTAATACCTTAACAATGAGGTGTGAAATAAATATTGGGTATGATGAATTGGTCTGAATTGTCTTTTGGTTATTTACCGACAGACTACAATGTTCGCTGTTATTACAGGGACGGTAAGTGGGGGGATTTGGAAGTATCTTCCTCTGAAAATATTACAATGCATATGGGTGCGACCTGTTTGCATTATGGTCAGGAAGCATTTGAAGGGCTGAAGGCGTTTCGGGGACCGGATGAAAAAATCCGTGTTTTTCGGGTGGATGAGAATGCAAAACGGATGCAAACATCGGCAGAAGCCATTCTGATGGAAGCGTTTCCGGTCGAAAAGTTTAAAGAAGCGGTGATTAAGGCCGTGCAGTTAAACAAACGTTTTGTGCCTCCGTTTGAATCAGGCGCCTCACTGTATATACGTCCTTTGTTGATCGGAACCGGTCCAAAAGTGGGTGTGCAACCGTCTGACGAATATTTGTTTATTATTTTTGTAACCCCGGTTGGTCCGTATTTTAAAGGCGGTTTTAAGCCGGCAAACATGGTCATTATGCGCGAGTACGATCGTGCAGCTCCGCATGGAACCGGTACGATCAAAGTGGGTGGAAACTATGCGGCGAGTTTGAAGTCCGGAGAGTTGGCACACAAAATGGGCTACGCTTCGGTTTTGTACCTGGATGCCCGTGAAAAGAAGTACATTGACGAATGCGGCGCAGCCAATTTCTTTATGATCAAAGGCAATACCTATGCAACGCCGGAATCGACATCCATTTTGCCGTCCATCACAAACAAAAGTTTGATGCAATTGGCCAAAGATATGGGAATGACGGTCGAAAAACGCCCCATAGCCTTGGATGAATTGGAAGATTTTGAAGAAGTTGGAGCTTGTGGTACTGCAGCGGTCATCACACCCATTGGGCGCATTGACGATGCCGATACCGGAAAACAGTACGAGTTTGCCACGAACGGCCAAGCCGGACCGGTTTGTTTGAAACTTTATCAAACACTGAGGGGTATTCAGTACGGAGAGCTACCGGATCCGTACGGTTGGACAACCATAATTGATTGACAATGCCTGCTTTTAGAAGTTGCTTATTGGTGCTTCTCTGTTTCTGTACGACCGGACTTCGGTCGCAGCAGATCGACTGGTCCGCGCGTTTGAGTAGCTTCTTTGACAATACAGAGTTTGAGGGCAGTCTGTACCAAAGCCCTCAAACCATGGCCGGAATCCGTTTTGCGCCGGAATTGGAGTTTTCAAAAAACACGGAGCATACCATACATGCGGGTGTTGATTTGCTGAAAAAATTTGGAAGTAAAACCCTTTTGGACGATTATAGCCCCATTGTTTACTATAAATATAGCGGCAGTGCGTTTCGTTTTTATTTGGGGAGTTTTCCCAGAATCGGTTTGTTGGATGCCTACTCCAGGGCTTTCTTTCAGGACTCCATCGCCTATTATCGTCCCAATCTGAACGGAATGTTGTGGGCTTTTAAACGGGACGCCTTGCAGGCGACTGCCTTTTTGGATTGGACCGGGTATCAGACCGAAGAAGAACACGAAAAATTCTTTGTCGGAGGTTTACTGCGTTATGACTTCTCGACGTTTTTTGTTGAAGCGCATGGATTGATGCATCACTATGCGGGTTCAAAAACGCTTTCCGGGGTTCGGGATATGCTTCTGGCGCAGGCAAATCTGGGCTTGTCCTTGTCTGATCATGTTTTTTTGGATGCGTTGGTTGTACGGCTGGGGTATTTGGGCGGTTTTGAACGCAATCGAAGCATGGACTTCGGTTGGCAGATCCGTCCGGGATGGATGGCCGATGTCGTTTTGGAGTGGAAGCAATTTGGTTTGCATTCCACGCAGTATCTGGGAAAGGGTTTGATGGTGGATTATGCACAAATGGGGAGTCAGCTTTATTGGGGTGATCCTTTCTTCAGAGGGCGTTCTTACAATCGAACGGATCTGTCGTATCGTTTCTTCAAAAAACAGGATGCGCAATTAAAATTGAATCTTTCACAACATTTTTCGGGTGGACGTTGTTATGTTGAGCAGTCGTTGCTGTTGAATGTGGCGTTTTGACCGTGAATCGAGTAAATGGGAAAAAATAAATTACAAAAATTCCAGGATATGAGCCAATGGGCTCATGTATATGAAATGGCCCAACACGACGGGCTGGCTGAGGCGGAAAAAATGAAAGGGCAGTGGTCTGAATCGGTTTTTTCAAACGACAAACCGCTTGTTCTTGAGCTGGGTTGTGGAAAAGGCGAATATACCGTGGCGTTGGCAGAGTTGTATCCGGAAAAGAACTTTATCGGAATCGATATCAAGGGAGCCCGCATGTGGACGGGTGCCAAAGCTGTAGCGGATAAAGGTTTGAAGAATGCCGTGTTCCTCCGCACACACATTGAGTTCTTGGACTCTTTTTTTGAAGCGGGTGAGATTGCAGAGATCTGGTTGACCTTTCCGGATCCGCAAATGAAGAAGATTCGCAAACGATTGACGTCAACTCGTTTTATACCTGTTTATGCGAAGCTGTTAAGAGCCGGTGGAAGTGTGCATTTAAAGACCGATAGTCTTTTTATGCATCGGTATACGATGGAGATGATCCGGTGCAATCGGCTTGCTGTTTTGCGTGAAACGGAAGATCTGTATTCCGGCGATTGGGTGGATCCCATTTTGGGCATTCAAACGTTTTATGAAAAGCAATGGCTGCAACGGGGTTTGCGAATAAAATACGTACATTTTGTGCCGAAGCAGGATGGCGATTGGGTAGAACCGGACGTAGAGATTGAACCGGATCCCTATCGGAGCTTTGGAAGAAGTGCACGAAATCTGGAAACAAATGTATCTACACAAATACGAGAATAAATGACAATCTATCCGAAATTGATCACCGATGCACTTGAAAAAGTGCGTTATCCCGGAACGGGTAAAGATTTGATCTCGAGTGGCATGCTTGAGGACAGTGTTCATATTAAAGAGAATGCCGTATCGTTTACCTTAATTTTTGAAAAGCCCAACGATCCGTTCATTAAGTCGGTCGTTAAAGCGGCTGAAACGGCCATACATACGTGGGTGGCAGAAGATATTGAGGTTCAAATTGAAGTGAAATCTAAGCAGGTAGCAAGACCGGAGCCGGACAAATTGTTGAAGCAGGTCAAAAACATTCTGGCGATCTCTTCCGGTAAGGGAGGAGTGGGCAAGTCGACCGTTTCGGCCAATCTAGCAGTGGCTTTGGCAGCAATGGGGTACAAGGTCGGTCTGCTGGATGCCGATATTTACGGACCTTCCATCCCAAAAATGTTTGGTGTGGAAGATGCCCGTCCGTTGTTGGAACGCAAAGATGGACGCGATTTGATTGTGCCGACAGAAAAATACGGGGTTAAAATGCTTTCGATGGGTTTCTTTGTCAAAAAGGAAGATGCCGTCGTTTGGAGAGGAAGCATGGCTTCCAATGCATTGAAGCAGTTGATTGCGGATGCCGATTGGGGTGATTTGGATTTTTTTCTGATCGATTTACCGCCGGGTACGAGTGATATTCACCTCACGATGGTTCAAACGTTGGCCGTGACCGGAGCATTGGTCGTGAGTACGCCACAGCAGGTTGCGCTTGCAGATGCGCGCAAGGGCATTCAAATGTTTATCGGTGAGAAAGTCAATGTACCCGTCCTTGGGCTGATAGAAAATATGTCTTGGTTTACGCCCGAAGAACTTCCCAACAATAAATACTATCTTTTTGGAAGAGAAGGTGGAAAAGAGTTGGCCAAAGAAATGAATATTCCTTTGCTTGGGCAAATCCCTATAGTACAAAGTATCTGCGAAGGCGGTGATACCGGCGCTCCTGTGGCTTTGGATACCGATCGGATCACCGGTCGTGCGTTTCATCAGCTTGCTGCATCGGTCGTAGAGCAGATTCGTTTGAGGAACGAAACAATGGAGCCGACCAAACGTGTTGAGGTACACATCCGATAAGAATGATGCATCGTGAATCGACTACTTGTTTTGATTCTTGGCTGCTGGTTGACGACAACTCCTGTGTTGTTTGCGCAATTGGACGGTGATTGGAACGAGGGTCTTACGTATACGACTTCCTTTTTTGGCCCCAATGCCTTTCCTGTACCGGAATTGAATACCGGTCTGTTGAGGGATCATTCCCATGTTGAACTTTCCTCGGATGTGTTTTGGGGTTTTGGGGATCAAACGCAAAGTCTTTTTTTACGATTGGATTATGCAGCCATCCCCGGAGTACTCACGTTTTCGGGTTGGGGTGTGTTGATGGAGCATTATCGGGTCTGCCCGGAGCTGCG
>JAQVXI010000029.1 GCA_028709215.1 Bacteroidales bacterium | reverse complement strand
AGGCTGGTAAACGAAACCAGACACTATAAGATTGTATCATTATGACCTTTAATGCATGGATCGCTACTTCAACCTTTTTTCATACTGCATTCCTGTTCGTGGGTGCAATCGGGGAGTTGTCTGCGATTTAATACGAAACATGATCCAGCCGGTGTCTTTATCGGTGATGGATTATTTATCAGCAACTGAGCCATATTTAACGCTGGAGGAATGGTCGAAGGGTCGTACTCCGTTGGAGATTAGAGAAGTTAATGAACAGATTAACCATCTGTTTCAGAGTGAGTTTGGCTATTTCTCCAATCATCCGATACTCCCAAGACAATTTTCGTTGGATGCCAGTGATGATGAATCACAGATCACAAATGCCATTGTCGATTTGGATGTTTTTTCAACGCATACCTTGATTGAACTGGTCCCTCAATTGAAGGAGTTGGGATGTAAGGCGTTGGAGGTTCGTATTTTTTATTCGCTTTCTTTTGAATCGTTGCAAGAATTGTTGCATCCGTTGATTGATTCCGGTTTTGAGTACATCGAGGTGTTGGTAGAGCATCATCCGGAGACCAAAAATGATGCGTATGAGATTCTACAGCATCAGATTCCTGGTTTGAGGAAAATAACAGTAAGCCGTGCAAATGAGAATACCATTTATCATCGGGATTCTTTTATTCTAATGTACACAACGGAACTGATACGCAACGAAGCCAAGTGTGGTGTGACTGGTGAGTTGTATTGTGTTGCAAATGTTCAATTGTATCAGGAGTCGCTTAAGCACAATAACTGTCTATATAAGAAAATATCCGTCGACAAATATGGGTATATAAAAAATTGTCCTTCGATGAATCAATCGTTCGGAGAAGTTCACTCAACGCGTTTAATGGATGCGTTAAATCATTCAAAGTTTAGGGATTATTGGCATATTACAAAAGATCAAATTAACGTATGTAAGCAATGTGAATTGCGCTATGTCTGTCAGGATTGTAGAGCTTATCGAATGGATATGGATGACATTTACTCAAAACCAATGAAGTGTCGATACAATCCTTTGAAGTAAATTCCCCGAATTGCTAATAATTGCTACCAAAAAAAATGGATTTTCGTATATTTGATCAATCTTATCACACATGCTCCGAAAACGAAAGTCTTTTACTACATGAGAACCTTCCCTTTGTACACCCAGTTGGATGCTATGGATTGCGGTCCTACTTGTTTGAAAATGATCGCAAAATATCATGGTCGGTTCTTTCGGCTGGACGATCTGCGAGAAAAATCATTTTTGAGTAAAACAGGAAGCAGTCTGCTTGGTTTGAGTGAGGCTGCCAATTCCATCGGTTTTAAATCAACCGGAGTTCAGCTGAGTTTAAATCAATTGGCTGAAGACGCACCTTTGCCCTGTATTTTACATTGGGATCATCAACATTTTGTTGTATGCTACGATGTGAAGCAGAAAAGAAAAAACGGGCGTATGTTTTACATCGCCGATCCTGCCGGTAGTTTGCTTCAATATACCGATGTTGAAATGATGCAACATTGGGCACATGGCAACGATAAGGGGATAGCCTTGTTGCTGGAGCCTACACCGGAGTTTTATGAACAGGAAGATGCCCAGGAAACGTTGAACCGGGGATGGAATCGGTTGTTTACGCATTACAAGCCGTATAAAAAGTATCTGTTTCAGCTGTTGCTTGGCATGGTTTTGGTCGCTGTACTTCAATTGATTTTTCCTTTTCTGACACAGGCTTTGGTTGATATCGGGGTAAAGAATGGAGACCTTTCGTTTATCCAAATGATCTTGATTGCACAACTGCTGCTTTTTGTTGCAAAACTATCCGTTGAATTCATACGGGGTTGGATTCTGCTTCATATAAACACTCGGGTAAATATTGCATTGGTTTCCAACTTTCTATCAAAGGTGATGCGCATGCCTTTGCGTTTTTTTGATACAAAAACCATTGGGGATTTATTGCAGCGTATAGGAGATCACAAACGCATTGAGCAATTCGTGACCGGCCAATCCGTTGCGTTGATGTTTTCATTTATCAACTTCTTTCTATTTGCATTGGTTTTGGCCTATTACAAATGGTCGCTGTTATTTTTGTTTCTTCTGGGGAATACGTGTTACTTTGCGTATGTATTGTTGTTTATGAAGAAGCGCAAACAGTTGGATTACAAGCGTTTTTCTGAGTCTGCACACGAAAGAGGATCCTTGATTCAATTGATTATGGGTATGCCTGATGTCAAATTGGCCAACAGTGAAATGCAAAAACGTTGGCAATGGGAGCAAATCCAGTTGCGATTGTATCGGATTCGTTCTAAAAGTCTTGCTTTAGGACAATACCAACAAGCGGGTTCGGTTTTTTTTAGTCAAACGACAAATATTCTTTTGACGTTTATGGCAGCCCAATCGGTCATTACCGGTGAAATGAGCCTAGGGATGATGATGTCTGTCGTTTACATTATTGGTCAATTGAATGCTCCCATCGAGCAATTTATTGGTTTTACACAGGATTTTCAGGATGCCAAGCTGAGTTTGGAAAGACTCAACGAAGTGCATGCGAAGAACGATGAGGATCATTCGAATGTACAAATGACGCACATGGAGCCAAGTTCCTTTCGAATGGAGCTCGATGCCGTATCGTTTAGCTACGAAGGGGCTCAGCGGGATTGGGCTTTGGATCGGGTTCAATTGTTAATACCGGAGAATCAGGTTACAGCCATTGTTGGAGCGAGTGGTAGTGGTAAGACAACACTTGTTAAGATGTTGATGGGTTTTTATGCCCCTCAGCAGGGATCAATAAAGATTGGCAACATGCCTTTGCAGCAAGTAAACCCACATTATTGGCGAAGTGTTGTGGGCTCCGTATTGCAGGATGGGTTTATTTTTTCAGATACAATTGCTGCAAATATTGCACTGGGAGAAATGCAGATTGATGTTGTTCGTTTACAAAAAGCGATACAGATTGCCAATTTGGAAACCTTTTTAAATGATTTGCCCAAAGGGTTGCAGACGACCATCGGAATGGATGGTCAAGGGTTGAGTCAAGGCCAACGGCAACGCATCTTAATCGCCAGAGCGGTTTATAAAGAACCGTCGATTTTGTTTTTTGATGAAGCAACCAACGCATTGGATGCAAAAAACGAACGAGCCATTATGACCAGACTCAATGATTTCTATCAAGGTCGAACGGTGGTGGTGGTGGCACATCGTTTAAGTACGGTGCGCAATGCCGATCAAATTGTCGTGTTGGATAAGGGTTCCATCATCGAAATAGGCCGACACGAAGAGTTGATCGAACGAAAAGGTGCGTATTATGATTTGATTAAGAATCAATTGGAACTTGGAAGCTAATGAAAGAAACTTTTGAATCCCCATCTGAGCCGGTACAGGATGTTTTAAACAACATTCCAGGAGGGCTTTTGCGCTGGGGTACGACCCTTTTGGGATTGATTGTACTTTTGATGCTGTTGGTCAGTTACTTTGTTCAGTATCCGGATGTTGTCTATTCCGAAGTCCGCTTGACCTCCGTTCAGTCTACTGTCTATGTCTCGGCGCGATCGGCAAGTAGTGTAGAACAGGTTTTTATCGATCACAATCAATGGGTCGACTCCGGGGCGGTTCTGGCCATCGTACGCAATTCTGCACGCAGTACCGATGTTTTTAACTTGGAACGCGTGCTCAAAAAGCAGGTGGCGTTGGATGCGTTGAGCAACGATGCTCTTTGGTTAGACGCTCAAACGTGGGAATTGGGTGATTTGCAGGAAGTCTTTGATCGGTTTCGGGAAGCAGGTCGTCAGTATCGTTTGTTTTCGGATAATCAGTTTTATCAGAATAAAAAAGAATTGCTTTCAAAGCAGATAGAAGTAACCCAGGCGCAACTAAAGAATATGCGACGTCAGCAAGAATGGCTGAGACTTCAAGTCAACAATGCCACGTTGCAATTTCATCGCGATTCTTCGTTGTTTCAGAAAGGCCTTTTGGCACAAGAAGAGTTTGAACGTAAGCAACAAGACTTTTGGGAAAGCAAGCAGTCGTTTGCCGCACTGGAAGCTGAGATCCGTTCGGTCGAATCGACGATGATTCAAACGAAAACCGATTATTTGGAGGTGAGTGAAACAGCGTTGAGTACGGAATCTGCCCGAACCATGTCTTTTAAAAGTGCATTGTCGAATGTTTTGGTTGAGCTGGAGCAATGGAAACAACGGTATGTCTTGTTGAGTCCATGTTCGGGAAGGGTGCACTTTATGAATGCTTCGTATTTGCATCGGCAGACTCAGGTTGGAGATGTCCTATTTACAATTACTCCGGATGAAACGTCGGAACCCATTGCGGAAGCATTTGTAGAGCCTATCGGTAAAGGGAAGGTGCATTCCGGTCAGTTGGTACATATTCGATTGCACAATTATCCAGACACGGAATATGGCTATCTGTATGGTACGGTAGAATCCATTTCTGAAGTTCCTATGCCCGATGGCAAATATGTGGCTCGAATCGTTTTCAACAAGGGTTTAAAAACCAGTTACCATATAGAGCTTCCACAGTTGGGGACTATGACCGGGGTGGCTGAAATCATTACACAAAATTATCGTTTGATTGAGCGTTTGATGCTGCCGATCCGTAAGCTGGTTTCAGATCGATTCGTGACGAATGGGGAGTAAGAGGGTGAATTGAGTGCCCTTCTCCTCAGATGTGTAGTTTAAGGTTACGGAGCCCTTGTGCGCTTCTGTGATGTCTTTTATATAGCTTAATCCCAATCCAAAACTTGCTTGGGTGTCAATGTTCTTTGAATCTCCTCGCTTGAAGCGTTCGAAAAGATCATCTAAGTTATTCTCTGGAATGCCAAACCCGTTATCGGTGATCACGATTTTAACTTGATCGTTGATTTGAGTGCACTCGACATTAAAAACGACGTGTGAGGAGGAATACTTTATAGAATTATCGATAAAATTGGCAAAAACGGATTTCATATACGCTTGATCCATATCAACGAGAAGATCTTCCGGTTCACAACGGATCGATAAATCCAAGCGCTTATTTTTGGTTGCAACATAAATCTCATAAAAGCCAAAGGTTTCACTCAGGAATTTATTTAGAGGTGTTGGTTTTGGATTTAATTTGATGTTGGTATACCCCATGCGGGCCAGTGTCAATACTTGTCGAATATTTTTTTCTAAGATGGAGCATTGTTCGACAAAAAAGGTGATATAGTATGAAAGACTCGATTTTTTCGTTTCGGTATGATCGTCCTGAATGTGATCAGCAAGCATTAATATGGAGTTGATTGGGGATAGAATGTTGTGCATGATTGAACTATTGTATGAGACCAAAAAGTTTAGTACCTGTTTGTTATGTTTGTATTTTTTATACTGATTGTACAGAATTAGCCCCAATAGGCAGCATAACAGAAAGGAAATGGCAAAAATGAATTTTCCCTTGGCTATAATTGCGTTGGATATGGATGTGATTTCTAGGCGGATGATTTCTGTTGGTGTTACTCTTGCTGTTATAATATTGTTTGAAATGGAATCTTTTCTTTGACTCTCATTCAAATTAGAATTCGTCATAGGTACATACTTACCATCAATCTTGATTGAATCCTTATTAATACTAAAGTTTTCTTCAGGCAGTGTATCATTGATTATCTCAAATTTTAGATCCAGATTGGTTAATTTATGTTTTGAGATTTTTGTTCTGAATAAAGAGTCAATCGTTTCAATCTGAATATGAGATCCCATTTTTACTAAAAGATCTTGTAATAGTATGTTTATATCATCTCTAGAGCTTGCTGCTCCTGTATTATCATAAGTGGGCTCAGCAGTTGGATTAGAATAATCGGAACATACTCGCAATTTAACTTCTCTTTTTTCGATACGCAAGTACAGCTCATCATCGATTGCTTCGCGTAGGTTTTGACGGCATTTATCCATCAATTCATCCTTCATCATGTTGTAGGAATTGCTCAACCAAACGAATTGTAGGATGAGAATCGTGACTATACCGAATAAAAAGGATATGGGTAGAATGCTGGGGTGGTTCGAGAATACAGATGATTTCATGATAATTGGGTCTGGTTTTGAATTACAAATGTAATCCATTATTATTAAAAAATACACACCCCGAGATTTAAAAAAAGAATGGTATATTTGGAAAAAAAAGAAACGATGAGAAGTTTTGCTTCAGACAATAACTCGGGAGTGCATCCGGATATTCTCAAATCCCTTCAGGATGCGAATCAGGACCATGCCATCGGTTATGGCGATGACCCTTGGACACAACGGGTAGAAGAACTGTTTAAAAAACACTTTGGCCGGCAATCTTCGGTGTATTTAACCTTCAACGGCACAGGAAGCAACGTCATTGCCTTGCAGGCCGTGACGCAACCGTATCATGCCATCTATTGCAGTCAGACGGCTCATATCTTGGTCGATGAATGTGGGGCACCGGTCAAAAGTACGGGCTGCCAGTTGGTGGCGATACCAAGCCCTGATGGGAAGTTGACACCTGAGCGGGTGCAACCATACATAAAGGGAGTGGGGGATCCGCATCATTCACAGCCTCGCGTTATTTACCTATCACAGTGTACCGAGTTGGGGACGGTTTACAGCATAGAGGAATTGAAGGCCTTGACAGATTTTGCGCATCGTCATCAGATGTATGTGCACATGGATGGTGCGCGTTTGGCCAATGCAGCCGTACAGTTGAATTGCTCTTTACAGGCGATGACTGCCGATTGTGGGATCGATATACTCAGTTTTGGAGGGACCAAAAACGGCATGATGATGGGCGAGGCGGTTGTCTTGTTTCGACCGGAGTTGGCCGATCGCATGCGTTTTATTCGAAAACAATCGGCCCAGTTGGCATCCAAAATGCGCTATTTATCTTGTCAGTTTGAAGCGTATTTTTCCAACGATTTGTGGCTGAAGAACGCACAGCATGCCAATCGGATGGCCGAGAAACTTGCGGCAGGATTGCGGGAGTACAAAGAAATACACTTTACACAACCTGTGCAATCCAATGCCTTGTTTCTTCAAATGCCCGATGCATGGATTAAGCATTTGCGCCAACGCTACGTGTTTTACGATTGGAATGCAGCCATTGGAGAAGTACGATTGGTTACGTCTTTTGACACGACCGAAAACGACGTGGATGACTTGCTGACTTTCTTACGTATGCTCCAGTAGCCAGGTTTGCAAGTCTTGAATGCGATGAAACACCATGCCCGGATTGATCGATTCCAAGATATCCGGATGTGCGGTGCTTGCCCAGGCTGCCGAAGCAATGGGGACACCGGCTTCCTGACAAATGCGAACGTCACTCGCTTCGTCACCGATGTACAAACATTCCTGAGCGGTGACCCCAAAATACGTTTGCATTCGTTTGAGGGCTTCCCGTTTGATCGAACCCTCGGGCGATCCGGTTTCTATTCGATTAAAATAGTCCAATAGGGCAAATTTCTGTAAGGTGATTTGTGTGGCCGGACCACTTTTGCCGGTAATCAAACCCATGGGGATATCGCGCTCCTGCAAGGATTCCAACAAATCACGTACACCGTCGAATGGGGTAGGACTGATGCTGTCATGGAGGTCTTCGTATACCTGCAGGTAGGTGTCAAAGGCTTCTTTGTGTTGGTGTGGCAATAGGGTACGCAATACGCCTTCTTCGGATGGACCGAAATGCGATACAATTTCCGGAAGGTCCATTTCCAGGCCGGCGTTTGTTTTTAGGGCTGTTTTTATTGCATGAGCAATCAAATGCAAGGTGTCTGCAAGTGTGCCATCTTGGTCAAATAGAATAACTTTATATTTCATATGGATACAAAGGTAGCCAATCCTTTTTTGGATAAAAAAAAACAAGTAGCTTTGGATATCCTTTAAATACCCAATGCAATGAAATTTGTTGCCCTTATTCCTGCCCGGTATGCTTCGACGCGTTTTCCGGGCAAACCATTGGCCCGAATCGATGGAAAGTATATGATTCAGCGCGTTTACGAACGTGTGAAGATGTGTTTGGATGATGTTTGGGTAGCGACCGATGATGCCCGTATTTATGAAGCGGTACAGTCTTTTGGTGGGCAGGTGGTGATGACATCAACCGAGCATCGAAGTGGGACCGATCGCTGTCTTGAAGCAGCGCATGCTTTGTCTGAAACCTTTGATGTGGTGATCAATGTACAAGGAGATGAGCCGTTTGTCGAGCCTTCACAAATTGAGTCGCTTAAATCGTGCTTTACGGACAATCCGGATACGCAGATTGCAACATTGGTAAAGCCGTTTACACAGGCAGATGGATGGGAAGCCTTGGCCAATCCAAACAGCCCCAAAGTGGTGTTGGATCAACAGGGACGGGCGCTGTATTTTAGTCGCTCAATCATTCCGTTTCGAAGAGATTTACCCAAGGAAGGTTGGCTTGCTTCTCAGACCTATTACAAACACATTGGGATGTATGCGTATCGGATGGAGGTATTGGAGCGCATTGCGTCGTTGCCCCAATCTCCACTTGAATTGTCGGAATCGCTGGAACAGTTGCGCTGGCTTGAAAATGGCATCCAAATTCAGACGGCTGTGACGCAGGTTGAGACGCTTGCGGTCGATACCCCTGACGATCTCAGGGCAATAGAATCGATGCTGGTACGTTAATACTTACAAGGATGATGCACGTACGGGAAATATCAGCAGACGAGTACCATGAGCTATTGCCTCATGCGTGGTGTTTTGTGACGGCTCCTTTTGCCGAGCTCAACAAGGCTCGCTGCGAACGATGTGTGTATCTGCTTTTCGAAGAGAATAAACCCCGTTTTGGATTGATCCTTGGAATCAGAGGGGATGCGGCCATGAGCCCTTTCTCAGCGCCTTACGGTGGGCTTTATCCGTTTGACCGGAACGTTTCGATGGAAAAAATCGAATGCGCAGTGGACGCTTTTGAAGTGTATATTGAACAACAAGGGTTCAAGACGATTCGATGGACACTGCCCCCCAATCGCTATGCGGAAAGTTTTTTGGGCAAGCTTCATCACGTTCTTTTAAGAAAATCTTGGGAGTTGACTTCGTATGATTTGGATTACGTGGTAGACTTGGTCGGTTTCAAGAAACAGGATTCTTGGGAAACGCTGGGTAAAGAAATGCGGAAAAATCTGAAGTCGGCAAGAAATCAATCCTTTCAATTCTATCCAACGGATGATTTGGATCTGGTTTACGATCTGATTTTAAGAAATCGCACGGCCCATGGGTATGAGCTTTCGATGACGTTGGAGCAAATTAAGCAGACGGCTCAGGTGCTGCGTGTAGAAGCGTTTGTGTTGGAATGGAACCAGGTGCCCGTGGCTTCTGCTTTATTCTATCGTGTGCTGGATACGCTGCCCATGTTGATTTTCTGGGGAGATCTTCCGGAAGCACATCGGACCAGTATGACGTACTTTGCCTATCGGATTTTTTGCCGGTATGCAGCCGATGATTGTGCGTGGTTGGACTTGGGTACGGCAATGCTGAACGGAGCGCCCAATTATGGGCTTTGTGCGTTTAAGTCGGCCATTGGTGGGGAGGTCAGTCCCAAATTGAGTTTCATTAAAAGAACAACCCTATGAATGCATGTGCGCGTTTGAAAAATTACATTCGTTGTCGATATTATCGGAGCCTATCGAGTAAGAAGGTGCGTATTTCGGGCAAGCCTTGCATCAATCAGGCGCTTTTGATTGAAGGGGATGGGGAGATACGTTTTGCCAAAAATGTGCACTTGGGCTACAAGCAGTCGGCCGGTTTTTATAGTCAGTATATGTATATGGATGTGCGTGGTCAACAGTCTGTGATTCAGATTGGTGAAGGGGTTATATTAAACAATAACATAAACCTGTCTGCCGATCATGCTTCGATTTATATTGGCGATCAAACGGTCTGTGGCATCAATTTATCTGTGCACACCAGTGATGGGCACGGGCTGAGTCCGGACAAGCGACACGAGGGGCTTTATCCTTGTTTGAGTGTTTATATCGGGGAAAATGTATTCATTGGAGACGATGTCATTGTTTTAAAGGGTAGTAGCATCGGTCGGAATTCGGTGATAGGGGCCGGCTCGGTTGTCAGTGGAAACATACCGGAAAATGTAGTGGCTGCCGGCAATCCGTGTAAGGTGTTGAGGCGCTTATGATCAGTAAAGAACAAAAAGACTACGGTCAGATTGCCAAATCAACGGGGATTTTTGGAGGATCACAGTTGGTCATCATTTTGAGCGGAATTCTGCGCACGAAGGTCTTGGCATTGTTGCTGGGTGCCACAGGGGTGGGGTTGGCCGGTTTGTTGCAATCGGTTGTTGAAACAATCCGTTCCATTGCGGGTTTGGGACTCGGTTTTAGTGCTGTCAAAGAAGTTTCGGAGGCATATGCCAGCCACGACGAAACGCAGAAGCAGGCTGTATTTCCTTTGTTGAAGCGTTGGAGTATTATGACGGCACTGCTGGGATTGAGCATTCCGTTGGTTTTTGCTCGAAGCATAAGTCTGTATATTTTTGAAAATACGAATTATGTCTTCGAAATACGTCTCTTATCCATTGCGGTTGCGGCTGGCATTGTTTCGGCGGTACAAATGGCCGTTTTACAGGGGCAGCGACGCATAAAAGCGATGGCTTGGGTTGCGTTGATCAATGCCTTGGGTGGTTTGCTGATTGCTACACTCATTTATGCTTGGTTGGGTATAAAGGGGATTGTGCCTGCCATTCTATTGGTTGCGTTGCTGTCGCTGGCTTTGACCACGCTTTATGTTCGCATCGATTTTTTTCGTGCCGTTCAACAATCGTGGAGCGAAACACTACGAAAGGGGCGCAATATGGTGCAATTGGGGATTTTCACCATGCTTGCTGCATTGGCTTCAACCTTGGGTTTGTTTTTGATCAAACGCTTTCTTGTGCGTGCGGGTGATTTGCAAACGGTCGGTTTGTTTCAGGCTGCGTGGTCTGTGTCGTTTATGTATCTGGGGGCTGTATTGACGTCGATGGCTGCAGATTATTATCCCAAATTGTGTGGTTTGGACAAAGCATCACGCAATGAGTTTGCCAATCAGCAAACGCGATTTGTGTTGATTGTGGTGGCTCCTTTGTTGGTGGGTTTGTTGTTGTTTGCGGCTCCTGTTTTGAGATTGTTGTATTCGGTGGATTTTGTGCAGGCGATGGATATGTTGCATTGGCAATTGTTGGGCAGTTTGTTGAAGGTGCTCATTTGGCCGGTTGGATTTTTTTTACTGGCTGAAAATAAGGGTTTTGCTTTCTTGATGGTCGAATGCATTTGGTTTGCGGCTTTTTATGTGTTTACGTGGCTGTTGTGGCCGGTGATGGGTTTGACGGCGGTGGGTTTGTCCTACTTGCTGGCCTATGTTGTGTATTTTCCTTTGGTGTTTTTGTGGGTTCGGAGTTATACGCAGTTTTCGTACAGTCGTACGAATTTATGGTTGTTGCTGGGCTACGGTTTGTTGGTTCTACTCAGCTTCTTGAATGTACGGTGGGTGCAAGGCTCGCTGCATGTTTGGTTGGGTGGCGGTTTGTGTTTTGCAACCCTCTTGCTTTCTGCAGTACAGCTGAACCGCATTTTGCCGTTTAAGTATTGGATTGAGGCACTGAATAAGCGTTTGTTCAAATGAAAGAGGAGCATTCAAATATAGAGGTCAGTATCCTGTTGCCTACCTACAATCAGGAAGCGTATATTGCACAAGCTCTGGACAGTTTGTTGCAGCAGGAGGTTGATTTTCGTATTGAAATATTGATCGGTGACGATGCTTCGACGGATCAAACCAGTGCGATTTGCAGCGATTACGCCTTGCGTTTTCCCGATACCATCCGATGGATCCGACGCGAAGAGAATATGGGTTTGATGCCGAATTACCTGGATTTGATGGTTCAGGCAAAGGGCCGCTATCTGGCCGACTGTGGAGGGGATGATTGGTGGCTGGGTACGGATCGTTTGACAAAACAGGTGGCCTATCTGGAGCAGCATCCTGCGGTGGGGATGGTCTGTGGGCGACACAGGCGATGGCTGGAGACTTCGCAGTGTTATGACACGGATGTTTTGGATGAGGCGGCGGAGCAACGATTGAATGAATCCAAGGGGTTTGAGGCTGTTGCAGATTATGTAAACGGTGGCGTTTTCCCCAATATCGTGCTGGGAACGGCGTTGTATCGACAATCTGCCATGCGTCGCCTTATGGATGTGTATCCTCGTTTGTTTTATGGCAGCCATGTGTATTGTGAGGATCTTCCGTTGACGTTGGGCTTGCTTTTTTTGGGCCCTGTTCACTTCATTCAGGAGGATTTTTTTGTGTATCGCATCTTGAGCCAATCCATGAGTCATGCCCATTCGCCTACTGCTCATCTCGAAGGTTTTGCGTTTAAGGCTTTGTTGCAGACCTTGGAAATAGTAGAGGTGCTTACTTTGCCCAAAGGGATGATTTCGGATTATCTGAACCGGCAGGTGTCCGATCAGGTGTATTATGCGGTTGCCGTTCGGGATCTTGAACGTTTGCGTTGGTTGAGGCAATGGACCGCTGAACACCACTTGTCTTTGCCATGGAAATCACGTATCTTGTTGCGTTTGGGAAAGAATCGTTTTTTACGTACAATCATTCGAAATCGATGGAAGCAGCGATGAGTTCAAAACGAATTTTGTTCGTCTGTCCGTCCTATCCGGCGACCGGTGGAGTGGAAGCGGTGACGGCCGAATTGGCTTTGGCCTTTTTGGAGCGATCGTACGAGGTTTTTTTGATGGTTTCAGCGATTCGAATGACTGCCTCCCGCATGGATGATCTCGTGGATCGGATGTATGTTCTGGATGCCGATAAACCGCTGAAATCCATTGCTCGGTGCATAAAAGAGCAGGATATTCGTATTGTATTGAATCAGGGCGATTTTAGCGATGTTTGTTTGCTCAAATCGGCGTTTCCACAGGTGTTGTTTATTACAAGTCTGCACGCCATTCCGTTCTGGGAAGTAGAAACGTTTCGAAATACTTCGTTTCTACAGCATATACGAAACAATCGGGGTTTGGATCGCATCAAAGTCGTTGCGCGCTATGTTCTGAGTCGAATGATGCCGAACGGATCGCATCTTCGCATTCGTGCGTGGTACCGCCGGCGCATCGAGCAATCCGATGCGTATGTTGTCTTGGATCCCTTGTATAAGGAACAATTGGAGTCCGCTTTGTATGATGGGCAGGCCCAATCAGCGATTCGTGTGATTGGAAATCCCTTGAAGTATGCTGCTTGCTCCGATTTGGAAGGCAAAGCGAATCGGGTGTTGTATGTAGGTCGGATGAATTTGCCACAAAAGCAGGTGGATCACTTGCTGGAGATTTGGGCGAAGGTGCAGGAGGAGATGCCGGATTGGGAGTTGGATTTGGTGGGAGACGGTCCGGATGTTTCGTTGATTCGAAAGAAAGCGTTTGATTTGGGGCTATCCCGCGTACATTTCTATGGAATGCTGGATCCGGAACCTTTTTATCAACGGTCTTCGATTTTGTGTTTGACTTCCTTGTTGGAAGGAATGCCTTTGGTGATCAAAGAGGCACAAGCCTTTGGGGTGGTTCCCATCGTATATGAATTTGCTCCCAGTGTGCATCACCTGGTAGAACAGGATCGAGACGGTAGGGTGGTGCCTCTAAACGATATTCAAACGTTTGTCCGGGTGTTGATTGCGACGATGCGGGATACGGAAAAGCGTATGCAAATGGCAACCGAGGCCGTGCGCTCGGTACAAGCGCATTCCACCCCGGTTGTTTTGGAAAAATGGATTCGATTATTTGAGGACGTAGCGGGCGATTCGCCAGAATCCTCTACCGCCTGAGCGGGTATAGGCATAATGCATCTTCAACCAGAATAAGGTCCATTCGTGACGCACAGCGGGCAAACGGGAGGCCGCACGTACCCAGTACATATAAGCCAATTCTTTGCTGCCTTCCTTATAAAGCAGACTGGCCAGTGTGACCATACGAAAGGCCCAGGCCATTTGCAATCTGGACTTGAAGGTGCTGTCGTTGAGCATCAGGATGTTGTGTCCGATTTTATTCAAACTCAAAGCAATTTGCAGGTGATCTTCCGACCAGGGTTTTCCGCTGATGGAGTTCTTGTGATCAAAAACTTCGTAGAACGGTTTGCCTTTGGCCCAGGCCAACGAATCGCTTTTTAGCAACAGCCGAAATCCAAACTCCAGATCCTGCCAACGGCTGATCTCTTCGTCCCATAAGCCAACTTCTTCAATCAGGGCGCGTTTTATGACGACTCCGTGCGTTGGAAGCAGGTGATCCATGAGGTGGATTCTGGGATCCTTCGAAAAGCTGTTCGGGCGCATCAATTGTTTGCCATTTGAGGTCCGAATCACGAAAGGCAGTCCCAACAGTGTGGGCTTTCTAAAACGAATCAGGTATTTCCAGATGCGATTGAGCGCATTGGGTAAAAAGCGATCGTCTGAATCAAAGAAGAGTACGTAGTCACCCGTTGAGGCCATGAATCCGGCATTTCGGGCGATGTTTGCACCGGGTTGTTCCACTCGGAGTACCTGAACCGTGAGGTTGGGTTCTTGGGCATTTGCCTGTTGTTGGAGTTCCAGGCAACGTTGCCAGGAACCATCGTTTGAACCATTGTCTACCCATACAATTTCAAACGGGCGAAAATCTTGCTCCACAAGACTCTGCCACACCCGATCGATGAAATCCACGCGATTGTACACGGGGATCACGATTGATAAGGGGATTGATTTGTTATTCATTGCATCCATAACTTACAAATATACAAAATATTATTCATTTTTTGTACATTTGCTGGGCAGTAAAACAGAGACATGAAACTAGAGATACTGATTGCAACCTTGGGTGCTCATTTGGGTGGGATAGAAAAACGCATACCGACACCCAAATCAAATGTTTCGTATTTGATCAGCATTCAAGGAGATCCGATTCAAGAGATACCCGTTGGTTTGAAACGCGCGGATATCCGCTTGTTTTTTACAAATACTCGCGGTTTGTCATCCAATCGGAATCATGCCTTCGAGCATGCGCAAGGTGATCTGTTGATGCTCATGGACGATGATGTGGATTTGATTCACGGTTTTGATCAGCACGTGTTTCGTGTATTCTCAAACGATCGTATTGATGTGGCTTGTTTTCAGATTCAAACACCGTACGGGCAACCCGATTACAAATCGTACCCCCCCAATGCGCAGCGTTTAACCAGTCTTGAAGCGTTCAAACGAGTAAGCTCCATCGAAATGGTCTTGCGAAAATCCAGCTTGGATCGTGTTCCCGTTCGTTTTGATTCGCGCTTTGGTTTGGGGAGCACGTTTCCATCGGGTGAAGAGTTGCTGTTTTTACATGCCTGTTACAAAAAAGGATTCTACATCCATTTTCAACCGGAATACACGGTGGTTCATCCTTTTACCAGTACCGGAAAACGAGGATCCCCTTATGACCCGGATCGTTTGAAACTGACAGGAGCCCAGTCGGTTGTTCTGTTTGGCCGTTGGGGCGGTTTGCTGCGGAATGTTCTCGCCGGAATGCGTCGGTATTCGGACTATCGTCACGAAATGTCTTTTTGGCAGTTTTTTAAATGGAAGCAAGAAGGAGCTCGGGTTATTTTACGTGACCTTCCATCCGGCACAGATACGAAAGGCGGTACACATCATAGATAAAGAGTGAGGGGTGTTTGCCCAGTAAATGGCGCTTCATACCGGTGTGAAAGATGCGGTAAAACAAAGAAAGCAATCCATTTATCCGTAAAGACTTCACGCGTTGGAAGCTGCGGAATAGTTTGATTTCCTGAACGACCTCTTTTTGTTGAAACACCTGTTGGCGGAGGCATTTCTCGGCTGCGATCAGGCTTTTGGTCAAAAAAACAGAACCTTCTTCAAGTCCCATATGAATCATTGGGTTATCGATGTGCGTAATGAGCACGCCGTTTTGTTGCATCTGTATGCCCAGCAACGTATCCTCGTGTCCGTAATCCTGTATGTGTTCGTTAAAAGGAAATCGGATTTGAATGTCTTTGCGAAGGACAAAATTGAACGAGAGCCGAAGTGTCTGTTGTTGTCTTTGCCGGGCTGTTGAAGCCTCTCGTCCATGTCCATAAACCCAACGCAGAAGTTGACTGTCCGCAGGGCGGGTGTCGCTGTAACAGATCCCTCCAATCAGGACTTCTGAATCGTCAAGCGTTTCAGTATATCGTTGTAAAAACAAATCGTCCGGCGGCATTGCGTCGGCATCCAAAAACAGTAAATAGGGGTGTTTGGCCAACGAGGCCAATTTATTTCTGCTGGCAGAAAGACCACGATTGCGCTCGTTTTGATAAAATACAACCGTACCAAAGCGTTCGAGTGTGCGGTTTTCAGCAACATAGGTACTGGAGCAATCGTCCAATAACAGAATTTCGTACGGTCGCTTCAATGCTTGGGCCTGCGCATATAAGGCAGACACCAGTGGCCGGCAGTCGTAGTTGTAAACAGAGATCAGGATGGATAGCATGGCAATGAAAATGCAGGTTCATAGGGCAAATGTACAGAAATAAACGTTATTTTTGTAAAAAAGAATTTGTATGCATCTTTCGGAGCATTTTCCCTTGGCAGACCACCATACCTTTCATGTAGAGGCCAACAGTCGTTATTGGTTGGAATATACTTCCATACGCGACTTACATGATTTTTTTAATACAACGGAGTATAAGGACAGTCCACGACTGCCCATCGGTTCCGGTAGTAACCTTCTGTTTGATGGAGACTATCCCGGTGTGCTGCTGCATTCTTCCATCGTCGGTAGTACGGTCATCCGTGAGTCCGACGACGCTGTTTGGGTTCGTGTCGGATCGGGGACTTTATGGGATGATTTTGTAGAAACGGCGGTTGCTTCCGGTTGGTACGGTGCGGAAAACCTTTCCGGAATCCCCGGCGAAGTAGGCGCCGCCGCAGTTCAGAATATTGGTGCATACGGGGCTGAGGTGGGGCAATTGATCGACAAGGTGGAGGCTTATTGCATACCGGATGCGCAATTGCAATGCATCGATCAGAAAGAGTGTCGATATGGTTACCGTCAAAGTCGGTTCAAATCGGATTGGATGCATCAATACGTTGTTTGTGCCGTTGTCTTTAAGTTGAGCAAAATACCCCATTTAAATCTGTCGTATGCCGATTTGGAAAATGCGGTCGGAACCGGTCGTAGCATCAGTCTGAATGGGTTGCGCAAAGCGATTTTGAAGATTCGAAATGCGAAATTACCCGATACCAATCAAATGGGTAACGCAGGCAGCTTTTTTATGAATCCCATTGTCGATCAGGCCAGATACGAATGGATTAAAGATCGGTATCCTGAGGTGAAAAGCTGGATCCAGTCGGATGGTCGGGTGAAGTTGGCGGCCGGTTGGCTCATAGAACAGGCCGGATGGAAAGGCCGACAACTGGGCCGGGCCGGAGTGCATGAGCAGCAGGCGCTGGTTTTGGTCAATTTGGGTGGTGCAACATCCAAGGAGATTCTGGATCTGTCTGCACGCATTCAGGAGGATGTTCAATCGAAATTTGAGGTTGTATTGCAACCGGAAGTACAAATTGTGAACGGTTTTTTATGAAAATAAGGTTTTTGGGATCCGGCACTTCCACCGGAAATCCCCAGTTGTTGTGTTCCTGTCCGGTTTGTCGTTCGACGGATCCGAAAGATACACGATTTCGGGCTTCTATACTCATTGAATCGGAAGGTAAAACGATTTTGGTGGACTGTGGTCCGGATTTTAGGCAACAGGCATTGCGTGCCAATATTCAGCAATTGGATGCCGTTGTGTTGACGCATGAACATTACGACCACGTGGGCGGCTTGGATGATTTGCGCCCGTTTTGCTCAGGAGAGGGTATGCCTTTGTATGCGTACGATCGAGTGTTGAAACGTGTACAGGAAGCCTTGCCGTATAGTTTTTCGGAAAATCCCTATCCTGGTGTGCCACTGTTTCAATTAAATACCGTCGGGCAGGGGGCTTTTTGGATTGGCTCCAATCAATTTACACCCATTGAAGTGATTCATTATCGCTTACCTGTTTTGGGTTTCCGACTCAAGAATATGGCCTATCTGACGGATTTTAATCACATCGCAACGGACCAGCTGGCACGATTGCACGGTCTTGATGTGTTGATTATCGATGCCTTACGCATTCGCCCCCATCTATCACACAATTCGTTGCAGCAGGCGCTTGATATCGTTAACTGGATTCAGCCCAAGCAAACCTGGCTGATTCATATGAGTCACGACATGGGTCTGCATGCCGAGGTTGAGGCACGTTTGCCATCCGGGGTTTTCCTCTCTTGGGATACACTTTGTATTGAGTGTTGAATGTGGTATTGTTGGAATAATTTTCGTATTTTTGTAAGCATAACTCTAATATCGAACGTATGAAATTTGTCGTATCCAGCTCGGCTCTTCAGAGTCATTTACAGGTAATCAGTCGTGTGATTAATTCCAAGACGACGATGCCTGCTTTGGAATGTTTTTTGATCAACATTCAGGGTAAAACATTGACTGCAACGGCTTCCGATACGGAAACCACACTGGTCGCATCGATGGAGATCATCGAATCCGATGGGGACGGTCTGTTTGCCATTCCGGCACGTACGCTGTTGGACTCCTTACGGGAGCTCTCCGAGCAGCCGTTGACCTTGGATATCAATATGGATACGTTTGAGGTGGTCGTTTACTACCAGAATGGTAAATACAAATTTGTAGCCCAGGACGGTAAAATATACCCGGCTATGAAGCAGATGTCCGAACAGACCACCTTGGTGGAATTGCCGGCAGAAACTTTGTTGCGTGGCATCAACTGCACGTTGTTTGCATCTGCTGACGACGATATCCGTCCGGTAATGAATGGTTTTGTAATGGATATCAGTACAGAAAATATTACGTTCGTCGCTTCGGATGCGCACAAGCTGGTTCGAATGACCTGTACGCAAATTCATGGCAACGAAGCCAATACATTGATCATTCCCAAAAAACCGGCAAGCGTATTGAGAGCCATTCTTCCGAAAGAATCGGCGATGGTTCGGGTGGAATTTGACGAGAACAACGTGTTGTTTGGTCTGTCCAATTACAAGATGTATTGTCGCTTGGTCGAAGGTCGTTTCCCGAATTACAACGCTGTAATACCCAAGAACAATCCATTCAAAGTGTTGGTGGAGCGGGTCTCCTTTTTGAATGCATTAAAACGCGTTTCGGCATTTGCCAATCAATCCACCGGTTTGATGCGTTTGTCCATTTCGAACAACAATATTTTCCTGATTTCACAAGATCTTGATTTCTCCACGTCGGCAGAAGAAAATGTTGCGTGTCAATACGATGGAAATCCGTTGGTGATTGGATTTAAGGGACAATTCCTGATGGATATTGTTTCAAATCTTGAGACCAAAGATATCATCATGGAGCTGGCCGATCCTTCCAGAGCGACCACCCTATTGCCCGACGAAAATGCGGAGGGAGAAGATTTATTGATGTTGTTGATGCCGATGTTGCTCAACGATTAAGAAACCCATTCAGATGAGATTAAACCTAAAGAATTGCATTGTATTTTTTGATCTGGAAACCACCGGAATCAATCCGAATACGGATCGGATCGTAGAACTTTCATACCTTAAAGTGTATCCCAACGGGAACGAGGAGGGCAAAACGCTGCGCGTCAATCCGGGTATTCCAATCCCTCCGGAATCGACTGCTATACACCATATTACCGATGCCGATGTTGCCGATTGTCCTACGTTTAAGGAGATAGGAAAGCAGTTGGCACGGGATATTGAAGGCTGTGACCTGGCCGGTTTCAACTCCAATCGATACGACATACCCTTACTGGCCGAAGAGTTTTTACGGCACGACATTGATTTTGACATGAGCAAACGCAAGTTTGTGGACGTGCAGGTTATCTTTCACAAGATGGAACAACGCACATTGACGGCTGCTTACAAATTTTATTGCCAGAAAGAATTGATTGGAGCACATGGTGCCGAAGCCGATACCCGTGCAACCTACGAAGTGTTGATGGCACAACTGGATCGGTATCCGGAATTAAAAAACGATGTCGCCTTTTTGTCTGAGTTTTCCAGTCATACACGCAATGTAGACTTTGCCGGTAAAATCATATACAACAGCGAAGGGGTAGAGGTGTTTAATTTTGGAAAATACAAGGATCAACCCGTAGAAGATGTGTTGAAAAAGGACATGGGCTACTATGGATGGATGATGAACGGTGATTTTTCTTTGCATACTAAAAATGTTCTGACACGCATTCGTTTGCGTGCGTTAACCAAATAAGTTGTACCCTATGTGGACCGGTAAAAATGTGTTGATAGGTATATCGGGTGGCATCGCTGCGTATAAGATTCCGGAATTGGTTCGACTGTTTACCAAGGCGGGTGCCTCGGTAAAAGTGGTTGCAACTCGGAATGCCTTGCAGTTTGTTTCCCCTTTGACGCTTGAAACACTGACTACTGCAAAGGTATACAGCGATGTTTTTGCTTCGGTCAACGATTATTCGACGGAGCATATTGCTTTGGCCAAGTGGGCCGATGTCTTTTTGATTGCTCCGGCAACGGCCAACGTCTTGGGCAAATTTGCCAACGGTATTGCGGATGACGCACTGTCTACCCTGTATCTTGCCTATACGGGTAAGGTCTATGTGGCCCCGGCAATGAATACACATATGTATGAACATCCGGCAGTTCAACGCAACATGCAACGTCTCAAGGAGGATGGCGTTTCTTTTTTGGAGCCGACCGAAGGTATGTTGGCCTGTGGTGACGTCGGAAAGGGACGCATGCAGGATCCTCCACTGATTTTTGATGCGCTTAGTGCAGCACTGCAGGTGGAGAAACCCTGGTCCGGAAAACGTATTTTAATTACCGCCGGTCCTACGCACGAACGCATCGATCCGGTGCGTTATATTGGCAACGATTCGACCGGAAAAATGGGTTATGCATTGGCGGAAGCCTGTGCCGAAAGAGGAGCCCATGTGTTGCTGGTGTCCGGCCCGGTTCAATTACGGATGGATCACCCGCTGGTGCAGCGTTTGGATGTGACATCTGCTGCTGAGATGCATCAGGAAGCAGTTCGATTGTTTCCCGAGGTGGATGCTGCCATTTTATGCGCAGCCGTGGCGGATTTTACCCCCGAGCGTACGTATGATCAGAAGATGAAACGTCAGGGAGCGGACCTGGTCGTGCGTTTAAAGCCGACGCAGGATATTGCGGCGCACTTGGGAAGCATCAAGCAGCCGGGGCAAACCTTGGTAGGATTTGCGCTGGAAACACACGAAGAAGCCGATCACGCGCGAGAAAAGTTGATTCGAAAGAATCTGGATTTTATTGTATTGAATTCACTCAATGATGCCGGTGCCGGCTTTGGCTACGATACCAACAAAGTGAGTATTCTTACGGCAGAGGGGTATACCTTTGAACATTCCCTAAAATCTAAAAAGGAAGTCGCCGAAGATATTTTAGACACGTTACATGCGTACTTATGCGAATGAATCTACGACACAGACGTTTCATCAAATGCATGGGGCTAACAACGCTCCTGTTTGTTTGGTTTGTGCCGAAGGCTTCTGCACAGGAATTCAATTGTCAGGTCACCGTCAATCATCAACAGATTACCGGTTCCGATAAGGGTATTTATGATGTGTTCAAAACGTCTGTGGAATCGTTTATGAATCAAACGCAATGGACACAGATGCGTTTGCAGCCGAGCGAGAAGATTGATTGCAATTTAATGTTTGTTTTCAAAACGCGCAACGAATCGGAACATAGCTGTGAACTGCAAATTCAATCCAATAGACCCGTATACGGATCGACGTTGAAGACCAGTCTTTTAAATACGCGTTTGAATATTACGTTCGAGTATCTTGAAAATCAAACCCTGGTTTTTAATCAGACCATGATTGATCAGAATTTGACCGCTACGCTGGCTTTTTGGGCTTATGTCATGTTGGGCTTGGATTCGGATAGCTTTTCTCCCATGGGCGGGACGGCTTTTTTTCAACAGGCTCAGAATATTGTTCAATTGGCTCAGGGAAGCTTGGGGGAATTGTGGAAGGGACAGGAAGATCGAAACCATTGGGGTTGGATCAGCGAATTGGTGGATGAAAATCAACCTCAGATGCGTCAGTTGTCTTACGCGTACCACCGCAACGGCTTGGATCGGATGCATCAGGATGTTGATGCGGGCAGGACGGAAATTACCAAGCAGCTGGATGTGCTGAAGGTGGTGAAGCAACAAAAACCCCGTTCACCCATTTTGGCGAACTTTTTGGATACCAAAGCAGACGAATTGGCCAACATCTATTCAAAGGCGGAGATTTCGGAGAAAAGACGGGTACATGTTTTATTGAGTGATATATATCCTGCCTCTTCCAACCGAATTCAACCCATTTTATCACGCAAGGAATAAATTGCGATGCTACAACGACTGTATATAGAAAATTATGCCTTGATTGAGCATCTGGATTTGAGTTTTCAAACCGGATTGACTGTCATTACAGGTGAAACGGGAGCCGGTAAATCGATTCTGCTGGGAGCACTGGCTTTAATTTTAGGACAACGGGCAGATAGCAAAGTCATTCTGGAAGGAAAAGATCGTTGTGTGGTGGAAGTCGAATTCCATTTGACCGGAAACGAATGGGATGAACTGTTTCAACAGTATGATTTGGTGCAAATTCCGGATACTTGCATTTTGCGTAGGGAAATTTATGCCGGGGGTAAGAGTCGTGCGTTTGTCAACGATTCGCCCGTAGCCTTAGGAATTCTCAAGGAGTTGAGTCCTAAATTGATTGATATTCATTCACAACACCAGAATCTTTTGCTTGGAAGCGGTCTTTTTCAACTCCAGTTGCTGGACGCGCTTGCATCCAACAACCGATTGTTGGAAACCTACAAGCAGGCATATGCTGCGCTGCTGGAAAGCCGAACAGCCTTGCAGGCCTTGCAACGGGAAACGGAGCGAGCCAAAGAAGAGGAAGATTTTATTCGATTTCAGTACGACCAGCTGGAAGCGGCTGAGTTGAAAGCGGGTGAGTTGTCGGAATTGGAGCATGAATGGACCGTATTGAGTCATGCGGAAGAAATATTAAGTGGTCTTGCCGGGATTTCCACGCTGTTGGATGGGGAAGATCAAGGTGCATTGATGCACATTCGCAATGCGCAAACGACGGCTACACAGGTGAGTTCGGTTTATCCCGAACTGGATGAGCTAAAGCAACGATTGCAATCGGTCTATATAGAGATGAAGGACATTGTTGCGGAGGTGCAACAAAAATCATCGGAGATCGAATTGGATCCGGGCCGTATGCAATTTGTGGGTGAACGCATCGATCAACTGTATGGTTTGCTCAAAAAACATCATGTTTCGGATGATGTGGCATTGATTGCATTGAGAGATCAATTGGATGAGCGCTTGCAGCAAATAGGCGTGTCGGATACGGCGCTGGAAAATGCAGTTCGATCACTGAAAGCTGCAGAACAGGAAGCGGATCGACTGGCTGTAGAATTGTCCGATCGGAGAAAGGCCATTTGTGATCGATTGGAAAAACGTCTCGTTGAAGAACTGATGCAGTTGGGCATGCCCAAAACGCAACTACGGTTTAATCTGGAAACGAAACCCCTGGATGTACACGGCATGGATCGAGTGAATCTGATGTTTCGTGCCAACAGCTCGGGTAGTTTGCGTCCGGTTCAGGACGTCGCCTCCGGGGGTGAGATGTCCCGCATCATGTTGGTCATTAAGTCGATTTTGGCAGAGTCTATGCAGCTTTCGACCTTGTTGTTTGACGAGATCGATACGGGCGTGTCCGGAGAAGTCGCCGACAAAATGGCCGGTATTATGCGTGCAATGGGTGCACACCGTCAAATCATCTGTATTACCCATTTGCCGCAGATTGCCGCCAAAGGCAATCACCACCTCAAAGTATACAAAAAAGAGATGGAAGGACGTACGCGTACTTCCGTAACCACATTAAATCAGGAAATGCGATTGCAGGAATTGGCCCAGATGCTGAGCGGTGCACACATTTCTGAAGCAGCATTATTGAATGCCGGCACGTTGCTGGCAGACAATCAATCAACAACAAAACATGCAAAATAAAAACAAGTATTATCGTCCCCAGGATGGTTTGAAGAGTCATCAGGATTTTGTTTTCGGAACCCGTGCCGTCATTGAGGCCGTATTGGCCGGTAAGGATATTGATAAAATTTTTGTGCGCAAAAATCTCGAATCCGATTTATTTTCCGAGTTGATGACAGCCCTCAAGGGTTGGGATATTCCCATCCAGCGTGTGCCTGTTGAAAAACTCAACCGCATTACGATGAAAAACCATCAGGGTGTTATCGCCTTGATGTCTGCCGTGGAATTTCAGAAGATTGAACACGTAGTACCGGATTTGTTTGAAGCCGGTGAAATGCCATTCGTTGTTGTGTTGGATGGAGTGACGGATGTGCGCAATCTGGGAGCCATTGCACGTACGTGTGATGGGGCAGGTGTACATGCGATGGTCGTACCGGGTTCACATACCGCCAGCATCAATGCCGATGCGGTGAAGACGTCGGCTGGAGCGCTGCATAGTCTTCCGGTTTGTCGGTCAATGAACCTTCGTGACGCTGTTTTGTTTCTAAAAAACAGTGGTCTGCGCATCGTTGCTGCATCGGAAAAGTCGGATGTGCGCTATACGCAGGAAAATATGACCGGTCCCATCGCCATTGTGATGGGGGCAGAAGACACCGGTGTTTCTCCCGAAATTTTGAAATTGTGCGATGCTACGGTATCCATTCCGTTATTTGGTAAGATTGCATCGTTGAATGTTTCGGTAGCCGGGGGCATTTTGCTGTATGAGGTCGTGCGTCAACGTAACGAGATAATCGATGGAAATACTGATTGATGTTTTTCGAAATACATTGATGATCACCAGTTTTGTGGTGGTCATCATGCTATTTATTGAACTCTTAAATGTCTTTACACACGGACGTTGGAATCATGGTTTAAGTAAATCGAAACCCCTTCAGGTTTTGATAGCTACTTTCCTGGGCTTGATTCCGGGTTGTTTTGGAGGTTTTGCTGCCGTGGGTATGTGGACACATGGTGCGATCAGTTTTGGTGCATTGCTGGCTGCGATGATCAGTGGCATCGGTGATGAAGCCTTTGTGATGCTTGTGCAAATGCCGGAGAAGACGTTGCTTTTGTGGGCATTGCTTTTCCCGGTCGCTTTACTTGCCGGTTGGCTGGTCGATGCATTGGGCATAAAAGTGGCGGTGCCTTTTCAGACCAAGGAACATTTGGCCATCCACGAGCACGAACAAATGAGTCTGCGAGAAGCGGTGTCAAACTGGAAGAAAAACCTGAAAAGGCCGAGCTTTACACGTGTTTTGTTGATTACCGGTCTTGGACTGTTTATGTTGTCGCTGGTCGGTGGTTTTTTTGAGCACGATCACGAGGCACACGTTGCATCCACTGAAATCGTTCAACTCCACGAGCATGATCACGAGCACGATCACTCGGAAGAATGCACGGAGGAACATGCCTCCGGATTTACCCTGCCGCTTGAAGAGTCCTGGTTTAACGGAATCTTTTTTGTATTGGCCCTGTTGGTTATGTGTACGTTTTTCATTGTTTCAGATCATTTTTTGGAGGAACATCTTTGGAAACACATCATTCGCCAACACGTACCCAAAATTGCAGCATGGACATTTGCTGCCTTGTTATTGATCCATTATGTATTGAATACCGCCGATTTGTTGGCTTGGGTGCAAGCCAATCAGATGTGGGTGTTGTTGCTGGCTGTTTTAATTGGGATCATCCCCGAGTCTGGACCTCATTTGGTCTTTTTGACGCTCTTTTTGAGTGGCGGCATTCCTTTCAGTATTTTGCTGGCCAATTCCATTACCCAGGATGGGCATGCCTCGTTGCCCTTATTGGCGGAATCCAAAAAAGGTTTTCTTTGGGTAAAAGGCATCAATGTCTTGATTGGTCTGTTGGTAGGAGGATTGGGCTTACTTTTTGGTTTCTAACGTAATTCAAAGGCAAATGAAAAAAGTCATTCAAACCGCCGATGCGCCTGCTGCCATCGGTCCTTACAGTCAAGCCATTCAGGCGGGAAATTTCGTGTATGTTTCCGGACAAGTGCCCATTGATCCGCTTACGGGTTCGCTCGTAGCGGGAGGCATTCAGGAACAAACCCATCAATCGTTTCGAAACATCCGCGCCATTCTGAAAGCCGCCGGTTGTACGTTGGAAGACGTCGTTAAAACAACGGTGCTTCTTTCAGACATGGCGGACTTTGCAGCGATGAATGCGGTGTATGAGTCCTATTTTACCGGCATCAAACCGGCACGTTCTGCTTTTGCTGTAAAGGGTTTACCCAAAGCAGCGATGGTCGAAATTGAAGTTGTGGCTGTCTTACCTGCGCAGCAATAAAACAACATTTTCAACGTGTTGCGTATGCGGAAATAAATCAACCGGTTGTACTTTTGCCAGTTTGTAATCGCAATCCAACAAAGCAAGGTCACGTGCTTGCGTTGCGGGGTTGCAGCTTACGTAGACAATGCGATCCGGAGCAGCGCTGAGTATGGTTTTTACGACATCTTCGTGCATGCCGGCACGGGGTGGGTCTGTAATGATCACATCCGGGTGCCCGTGTTCCTCGATGAAGCTTTTGGTTAAAAGGTCTTTCATATCACCGGCAAAAAAGCGGGTGTTGTTGATCCCATTTAGTTGTGCATTTACCTTGGCGTCTTCAATGGCTTCGGGTACGTATTCGATTCCAATCACCTGATCGCATTGGTCGGCGACAAATTGGGCAATGGTCCCGGTCCCTGTATATAAGTCATACACCCGTTCGTGGGTTTTGAGTTGAGCAAAATCGCGGACCACCTTGTACAAGGCATGTGCCTGTTCGGAGTTGGTTTGGTAGAACGACTTGGGGCCGATTTTAAATTTCAGCGATCCCATTTGCTCAAGAATGTAGTCGCGACCTTTGTAGACGTGCACCTGTTGATCACCAATGGTGTCGTTGGCCTTTTGATTGATGATGTACAACAAAGCAGTCAGATCCGGAAATTCTTGATGAATGTGTTCCATCAATGCCGTGCGTTTTGCTTCATCCTCCTCAAAAAAGACGACGATGACCATGACTTCTCCGGTTGAGCTGGTTCGAATAATCAAATTGCGCATCAAGCCGGTTTGAGCCCGAAGATCAAAAAACGTGTAGCCGTGATTGATGCAGTAGGCTTTTACAGCCAAACGAATGCGGTTGGATGGTTCCGCTTGTAGCCAGCATTGTTTGATGTCCAGGACTTTGTCGAACATGCCGGGAATGTGAAAACCCAAAGCGTCGCTGTCAGTGATGGGTAATCCGGATTGCATTTCCTCCGCATGCATCCAGCGTTTGTTGGAAAAAGTATATTCCAATTTGTTGCGATAGAACTGGGTGGCTACAGACCCTAGAATGGGTTTGCATTGCTCGGCTTCGGGAAGTTCGATTTTGCCCAAGCGGACCAGGTTATCGTATACTTGTTTTTCTTTATGAGATAATTGAGCCTCATAGGGTAAATGCTGCCATTTGCATCCGCCGCACAAACCAAAATGCGCACAAATGGGCTCCGTTCGGATTTCTGAATAGTGATGTATGTGCAGAACACGTCCTTCTGCAAAGTTTTTTTTCTTTCTGTGCAGTTGTACATCCACCACATCACCCGGGGCAACAAAGGGGATGAATACGACCATGTCGTTTACACGTGCAATGGCTTTGCCTTCGGCAGCCACATCGGTTACGGTAACCGATTCCAGGATCGGTAATTGTTTTCTTGTTCGAGCCAATTTGAAAAAGGATTATTTGGAGCAAAAGTACAAAAAACATTCCGCATCGCCTTGCCAAAAATCAGCCTTGTGCGCTATGTATTCCATAAAATAATACATATTTTTGTTTTTTACCGAAAAACAGACGAACCTTATTACATAATCTAATATATCCGAACATGATGACGAAAAGAGTGTACACCTTCGGTGACGGAAAAGCCGAGGGAAAAGCAAGTATGAAAAATTTGCTGGGCGGTAAAGGAGCCAACCTGGCTGAAATGAATTTAATCGGTGTTCCGGTGCCTCCGGGTTTTACCATTACGACCGATGTTTGCTCAGAATATTATTCTTTAGGCAGAGAAAAAGTAATCGAATTGTTGAAAACGGACGTGGAAGCTGCCATTGTCGGCGTGGAAACGCTCATGAATGCGCGGTTTGGAGACGTGGAGAATCCATTGCTGGTCTCTGTACGCTCCGGTGCACGTGCATCCATGCCGGGGATGATGGATACCATTCTCAACTTGGGTCTGAACGATGCGGTTGTGGAAGGTTTGTCCAAAAAAACCGGAAACCCTCGTTTTGCATGGGATTCGTATCGGCGTTTTGTTCAGATGTATGGAGATGTCGTCTTGGGCATGAAGCCAGAGAATAAAAACGATGTGGATCCGTTTGAGGCCATTATTGAAGAAGTAAAAGAAGCAAAGCACATCGAGTTGGATACGCAACTGTCGGTGGAAGATTTAAAAAACCTGGTAAAGCGATTTAAAGCGGCTGTACTCAATCAGACCGGCCGTGAGTTTCCGGAAAATGCGTACGAACAATTATGGGGTGCTATTTGCTCTGTATTTGATAGTTGGATGAACGACCGGGCCATCCTGTATCGTAAGATGGAAGCCATTCCTGCAGAGTGGGGTACTGCTGTCAATGTTCAGGCCATGGTGTTTGGAAACATGGGTGATGGCTCGGCTACCGGTGTCTGTTTTTCACGCGATGCAGCGACGGGTGAAGATATTTTTATCGGAGAATATTTGATTAATGCCCAGGGAGAAGATGTGGTTGCCGGCATTCGCACACCGCAACAAATTACCAAAGAAGGTTCGCAGCGTTGGGCCCGACTGGCCGGGGTATCCGAAGCCGATCGTTTGGCTCAATTCCCATCCATGGAAGAGGCCATGCCTGAAATCTATAAAGAATTGGATGCGTTGCAGACAAAGCTGGAGCTGCACTACAAGGATATGCAGGATATGGAATTTACCGTTCAGGAAGGTAAATTATGGTTTTTACAGACGCGCAGTGGCAAACGTACGGGGGCGGCAATGGTCAAGATTGCCATGGATTTGTTGAAAGAAGGCCTGATTGACGAGAAAACGGCGTTGTTGCGCATCGATCCCCTTAAGCTGGATGAGTTGTTACACCCTGTCTTTGAAGTGAATGCCATGAAAAATGCGCACGTCATTGCAAAGGGTTTGGCCGCGTCTCCGGGTGCTGCGACGGGCAAAATCGTTTTCAATGCCGACGATGCCGCTTCTTGGGCCAAAGACGGTGAAAAGGTGATCATGGTGCGCATTGAAACGTCTCCCGAAGATTTGGCGGGTATGGCTGCTGCGCAGGGCATTCTGACCGCAAGAGGAGGGATGACTTCGCATGCTGCCGTAGTGGCTCGAGGCATGGGTAAATGCTGTGTTTCCGGAGCAGGAAGTTTAAAAATTGACTATGCAGAAAAGATCATTGAAGTGGGCTCGTTGACCCTAAAAGAAGGGGATTATATATCCTTGAATGGTTCAACCGGTGATATTTATCTGGGAAAGGTGGCAACCAGCGAGGCCGTGGTCGACGACGATTTTGCCCGCTTGATGGATCTTGCCGATCGGTATACGCGTATGAATGTCCGTACCAATGCCGATACGCCCAAGGATGCTGAGGTGGCTCGACGCTTTGGTGCTTCCGGTATTGGGTTATGCCGTACGGAGCATATGTTTTTTGAGGGGGATAAGATTAAGGCAATGCGTGAAATGATTTTGGCTGATGGCCCGGATGGACGCAAGGCTGCTTTGGCAAAAATTTTGCCGTATCAGAAAGCCGACTTCAAAGAAATTTTCCGCGTAATGCATGATCTGCCGGTTACCGTTCGTTTATTGGATCCTCCTTTGCACGAGTTTGTTCCACACGAAGAAAAAGAGCAGGCAGAATTGGCAAACGTGATGGGCATATCATTGAAGAAAATTCAGCAGCGCATCAATGAATTGCACGAAGCCAATCCAATGCTTGGGCATCGTGGCTGTCGTTTGGGTAATACCTATCCTGAAATCACGGAAATGCAGACACGTGCCATTTTGGGAGCGGCACTTGAGTTGCAGACAGAAGGAGTCGTTGCCATTCCGGAAATTATGGTGCCTTTGACCGGTATTTTATATGAATTTCTGGAACAGGAAAAGGTTATTCGGTCGACTGCAGAGGCCTTGTTTGCCGAAACCGGACAGCGCATCGACTACAAAGTGGGCACCATGATTGAAATACCACGGGCAGCACTGACGGCCAATCGAATTGCGACTTCTGCTGAATTTTTCTCATTTGGAACCAACGATTTGACACAGATGACCTTTGGTTATAGCCGTGACGATATCGCAACCTTCTTGCCGATCTATTTGGAGAAGAAGATTCTAAAAGCCGATCCGTTCCAGGTGTTGGATCAAAAAGGAGTCGGGCAGTTGGTGCAAATGGCTACCGAACGCGGTCGCTCGATTCGTCCCGATTTAAAATGTGGCATTTGTGGTGAACACGGTGGCGAGCCTTCATCGGTTGAATTCTGTCATCGGGCCGGTTTGAACTACGTGAGTTGTTCTCCCTTCCGTGTACCCATTGCACGGATATCCGCCGCGCAGGCAGCTTTGCGGTCTTAAA
>JAQVXI010000056.1 GCA_028709215.1 Bacteroidales bacterium | reverse complement strand
CGCTTTGTTGTTCAATCGTTTCGTTTGGCCAAGGCCCACAAAGGGGTCAACGCCGGTGTCTTGGGCGCTTCGATTTTTTGGTTGTTGGGAGGATTGGTGCAAATGAATCTGGTCATTCATTGTGTGCAAACGCTGGAAACCAGCAATACGGTTGCCGGGATTGTACTCTCCTGTGCCGCGGTCGGCATTGCCATGGGAAGTACGGTGGCTGGGCTACTTGCACACGGACGTTTGCGACCTGCAATGATCCCGATTGGACTGTTGGGCATGGCAATCAGCCTGGCTTTGATTCTCTTGTTTCAGCCCGGCGTTTTGTGGCTTTCTGTGCTTGTGTTTCTACTGGCCTTTATGGGGGGCATTTTTGAGGTGCCTTGTCTGGCCATGGTGCAACGGGCCGAAGTGGGAAGGCATTTGGGGCAATTGATCGGTTACCTCAATCTGATCACCTTTTTGTTTGTAATCGTCGGTTCCTTTATCTTTTCGATCACCACTGCGTTGAGCAAGGACAACAGCTACGTCGTTTTTGCCGTGATTTTGCTGATCACACTGCTTACGCTCGTTTATTATGCGATTCGCTATCCGCAATTCTTCGCTAGAAAATCGCTTACAGGTCTTTGAGCAGGATGTCTCCGGTTTGTTTGGAAATGTGTTGTTCGATTTTTAACAAGGAGTTCCAGTGAGGGCTGTAGTTGTTGCGAACGTCCAGGTCGAAGTCTTCACTGCCGTGTTCAAACAATTGTTCGTATAAATAGCCCACCGACAGTTGGTTGATGTCGAGGGCCGGTTGGTAGGCAGACGCTTCTTTGTCGGTAAAACCCTGGGTTTCCGTGATGAGTTGCATGTCCAGCAGCCGACCGATGATTTGATTGGTCAAACGGATGGGGATTTGGTATTTGCTCGTAATGTCGTTGATGGTCGCCGGGCCGTCTCCGTTGGCAAATCTTTTGCATAGATCGCTCATTATGAGTATTGTAAAGAAGTAGCGATAGCGGTGGCTGATGTTTTTGGTCTCCTTTTCGAAGTAAAAATTTTGTACGTTTTGAGCGGCAAAAGCGATTTCGGCGCCCATCAGCGCAATGATCCAGGATGTTTGCAACCACAATAAAAACAAGGGGATGGCCGCAAAGGTACCGTATATCGCATTGTAGCGGTTGACCCACAACTGGCCGCTGATGTAGATGTACTGAAAGGCCTGAAAGGCAAAACCGGCGATGAATCCGGCCAGCAAGGCATTTGAAAAGCGCACTTTTGTATTGGGAATCAGGACGTATAGCAAGGTGAATCCAAGCCAGGATAAGAAATAGGGTATCAGGGTCATGCCCACGTTCAAAACCGGCGTGATGAATTCAAAGATTTTGTTTTGAGCCACTGCGGTATTGATAAACACAGAAATCCCACTGGAGAGAATCAATAGAATGGGCAACAGCAGAATGGTTGCCAGGTAGTCGCTGAGCATTCGGGTAAAGGGTCGGCTGTGTTTGACTTGAAAGATGTCGTTGACGGCACCTTCAATGCTTTGCAAAATGCTCCAGACGGAGATGATCAAAAAGAAGATACCGATCCCCAGGACAATGCCGCTGGTGGCTACTTTCAGGTAGGAGTCCACAAAATCAAACATGATGTCCAATACCTGAGTCTGACCGGGAAAAAGCGAAGCGAGTTCGCGTTCGATCATTTCCTGAAATCCAAAGCCCCGGGCGATGCCGATCATGATGGCGATGACGGGAACAACAGACAAAAGCGAGGTGTAGGTCAGTGCTGAAGCGCGCACGGTCAGCTTGTCGGCCATAAAGCCACGGCTTGCCTGATAGAGGATGCGCAGCAAATTGAGCATGCGGTTTTTCATGCCTTTTACTTCGTGACGGGGTACCCGCCACATGTCGCGCGTCAAAAACGTCCAAACGAGGAGGATGTAGTCACCCAGGGATTTTTCCGGTTTGTTCATGGCCTTCGTTGTTAAAAAATAAAGCAGGGAGCCTGTAAGCCGGGTTCTGTACCTTCGCAATGGAAGGTGTCTGTCATTTATCTAGGCCATGCGTCACCGCATGGCTCGAGCGACCTACCCCCCGGCATCGGACGGGTCGTCCTACGTGCGCCGGTGTACATGGTCTTGCTGCTCATGAGATGTACGGACCCCCGATATCGCTACCGGAGCGGTGGGCTCTTACCCCGCCTTTTCACCCTTACCTGCAAGCAGGCGGTTGTTTTCTGTTACATGGTCTTTGCCCTTGCGGACAACTTCCCGTTAGGAAGCATGGTACCCTATGCAGCCCGGACTTTCCTCTTTTGACGAGCAAAAGCGACAGACCGGCTCCCTGTTTGCGACAAAAGTACACATTCTGTGTCAAAATACGGGCATGTTCTGAAAATTTGTCAGTGCTTTTTGTTAAGCGGCGTTAAGTGTTAAAAATCAAATGTTAAATCGATTGAAAATCTGGGTCTGAGCGGATTTTGGTAGGGTTTTTGATGTACATTTACCTGAAATAATTACACAAAAACAACACATAATATGAAAAACTCCGTAAAAATCACACTGGCTGTACTGGCGGTAGCGGTCCTGAGTGCCGGTGTTTCTTATGTAACGGTTTCCAACGTTTTTAAAGCACAACAAGTCAGCGGCTCTGCCGACAGCAGCTACCAACAGGCCGTGCGCTACGTCAACTTGCAAGACCGGTCGGGTGTCGAAACGGATTTTACACTGGCTGCCGAACAGTCGGTACACGCGGTGGTGCACATTACCTCCAAATCGATGCGTACGACCAGTCAGCCCATGGATATTTTTGAATACTTTTTTGGTTACCGGGGCCAGGCACCGCAACAACAGCAACCTCAGGTGGGTTACGGTTCGGGCGTGATCATTACCCCCGACGGTTACATCATTACCAACAACCACGTCATTGACGGTGCGGACGAAATAGCCGTCACGCTCAACGATAAAACCGAGTATTCGGCCAAAGTGATCGGAACGGATCCCAATACCGATCTTGCCTTGATCAAGGTGGAAGCCAAGGATTTGCCCAGCATACCTTTTGGCAATTCGGATGAATTAAAAATCGGTGAATGGGTTTTGGCCGTCGGGAATCCGATGAATTTGACCTCGACCGTAACGGCCGGCATCGTCAGTGCCAAAGCACGCAACCTGGGCATCATCGGCAGCAACCGCCGCCGCAGTCCAAATCAGCCCAATCTCAGCATTGAGTCCTTTATCCAAACGGATGCGGCCGTCAATCCCGGCAACAGTGGGGGAGCGTTGGTCAATCTCAACGGTGAATTGGTGGGCATCAATACCGCCATTATGTCACAAACCGGCTCATTTACCGGCTATTCGTTTGCCGTTCCGGTCAACATTGTAGCCCGTGTGATCGGGGATATAAAGGAATTTGGATCGTTTCAGCGTCCGTTCCTTGGGGTGTCCATTCGCAACATTGATGCAAATTTATCGAAAGAGAAGAACATTCCGGTACAGGATGGTGTTTATGTAGATGCCGTTGAGGATATGGGTGCTGCCATGGAGGCAGGAATCAAAGCCGGCGACATTATTCTGGAAATCGAAGACGTCCGTGTGAACGAATCCGCACAACTTCAGGAGCAGGTAAGCCGGTATCGTCCGGGGGACAAGATTGAAGTGAAAGTGAAGCGCGACAGCAAAACACGTACGTTTGATGTAACCTTACGCAACCGACAGGGAGGTACGGATACGCTCAAAAATCAGGGAACCGAAGTGCTGGGAGCAGCCTTTAGCCCACTGGCCGATGACCAGAAGCGTCAGCTGAACATTTCGTACGGTGTACAAGTGTCCGGTCTTACCGACGGTAAATGCAAGGATGCGGGCATCCGAAAAGGGTTTATTATTTTAAAGATCAACGACCAGCGTGTCAATTCTGCTGAAGACATCGAAGCAATCGTCAAGCAAGTGCAGACGGGCAGCGGGGTAGTCGATCGCGGACTGTTTATCGTAGGGATGTATCCCAACGGAAAAGTGTCGTACTACGCCATTGATCTGAATGCGTAAATCCGCCGAGTGAAATAAAAGCCGGTCTCCTTTCGTTTATGTAGAAATATTTTTGTAATTTTGCGCTTCTTTATTTAAATTAGGCATGAGACAGCTAAAAATCACCAAATCCATCACCAATCGCGAGAGTGCGTCATTGGACAAGTACCTTCAGGAAATCGGACGTGAGGAACTGATTAAGGTCGAGGAAGAGGTCGAACTGGCTCAGCGCATCCGGAACGGAGACCGTGCCGCACTCGAAAAACTAACCCGCGCCAACCTGCGTTTTGTGGTTTCAGTAGCCAAACAGTATCAGAATCAGGGACTCAGTCTTCCTGACTTGATCAACGAAGGCAACTTGGGACTCATCAAAGCCGCAGAAAAATTTGATGAAACCCGCGGGTTTAAGTTTATTTCGTACGCAGTATGGTGGATCCGTCAATCCATTCTTCAGGCTTTGGCCGAACAATCCCGCATTGTGCGCCTTCCTTTGAACCAAGTCGGTTCGTTGAACAAGATCACCAAGGCGTTTTCAAAATTTGAGCAGGAGCACGAGCGCAAACCATCTCCCGAAGAACTGGCTGAAGCATTGGACATTCCCGTCGAAAAAATCACAGACACGCTCAAGGTGTCCGGTCGCCACATCTCTGTGGATGCACCCTTTGTGGAAGGCGAGGACAATTCATTGCTGGATGTGCTGGTAAACGACGATGCCCCAATCGCCGACCGTTTGTTGATGAACGAATCGCTTTCACGCGAAATCGACCGCGCCCTTTCTACGCTCACGGAGCGCGAGAGCGACATCATCAAAATGTTTTTCGGATTGGGTAGCCAGGAAATGACCCTCGAAGAAATCGGTGACAAATTTGGATTGACGCGTGAGCGTGTACGGCAAATCAAAGAAAAGGCCATACGCAGACTGCGTCAAAATTCGAGAAGTAAATTATTAAAAAGTTACTTAGGATAGCCAACAGGCTTCCGGTAACAACGTACATGAAAGCCACCCGTAACACCGGTGGCTTTTCTGTTTAAAACATACGGAAACATGAAAAAAAGCAAATTCAGCATGATGGCACTCACGGCACTGTTGGCTGCGTGTACGCCTACGGGCAAAAAAAGTACACCGGTAATGATTGACAAACCTACGGTCCAAATCGTTGATGGTCAGATGACTCCCGAAGTCCTTTGGGCAATGGGACGGGTTAGTGGCATCGAAGTATCCCCCGATGCGTCGACGGTTCTTTTTGGCGTTCAATACTACGACATTCAGGAAAATCGCGGCAATCGCGATCTTTATACGGTCCCGGTCAAAGGCGGTTCGGTCCAACGCCTCACGCAAACCCCCTACAGCGAACACTCCGCCGTCTGGTCTGCCGACGGCAAGCAGATCTATTTTCTCTCCTCCGAATCGGGTAGCAGTCAATTGTGGTCCATGCGCGCCGACGGCAAAAAACGCAAACAGATCAGCAACTATACCGGTGGCATCGAAGGCTTCCGACTCTCGCCCGACGAGCAAAAATTGCTTTTTATCGCGCAGGTACCCTATGGACAAAAAGTCTCCGACCGCTATCCGGACCTACCCAAATCCAGCGGCCGGGTCATCGAAGACCTGATGTACAAGCACTGGGACGAATGGGTCGAAACCATCCCGCATCCCTTTGTTGCCGATCTCGCAAAAAAAGGCCTGTCCAACATCACCGATCTGCTCGAAGGTCAGCCCTTTGAATCCCCGATGAAGCCTTGGGGCGGCATCGAACAACTGGACTGGTCGCCTGATGGCAAGCACATCGCCTATACCAGCCGCAAAAAAACCGGCCTGGAATACAGCCTCTCTACCAATTCCGACATCTACCTCTACAGCCTCGCCGATGGCAGCACCCGCAACCTAACCGAAGGCATGCCGGGCTACGATACCAATCCGGTCTTTTCCCCCTGCGGCCGCTACATCGCCTTTGAAAGCATGGCGCGCGACGGCTACGAATCCGACCTCAACCGCCTTTTTATCCACGATCTTGAAACCGGTGAAAACCGCTTCCTAAGCAGTTCCCTCGATGGTGACGTGGCCGATCTTCATTGGTCCACCGACGGTCAAACGCTGTTCTTCCTGAGCAGTGAAGTTTCCGTCATTCAACTCTACCAAGCCAACCTAGCCGACGGACAAATCCAATGTCTGACCCAAGGCAGCTTCGATTTGGGTTCCATCCAACTGGCCGGTGACCGCATCATCGCCCTGCGTCACTCCATGAAACGCCCCGACGAAGTCTACCGCATCCATCCCCAGGATGGCAGCATGGAAGCCCTCACCGACATCAACGGCGAACTTTTCGCCCAACTCAAACCCATCGAGGTCGAACAACGCTGGATCGAAACCACCGATCATCAACAAATGCTCACCTGGGTCGTCTATCCACCCGATTTTGATCCCAACAAAACCTATCCGGCCATCCTTTATTGCTCCGGTGGACCCCAAGGCAACATCAGCCAATTCTGGTCTTATCGCTGGAATATCCAGCTCATGGCCCAACAAGGGTATGTGGTCGTGGTCCCCAACCGCCGCGGTGCCTCCGGTCTGGGTCAGGCCTGGAAGGAACAAATCAGCGGTGATTACGTCGGTCAATGCATGAACGACTACCTCTCGGCCATCGATGCCGTCTCCGCAGAACCCTTCGTCGACGCAAACCGTCTAGGCTGCGTTGGTGCCTCTTTCGGCGGCTACTCCGTCTACTGGCTTGCCGGCAACCACAACAAACGCTTCAAAGCGTTCATCGCCCACAGTGGTATCTTCAATGCCGAAGCCCAATACCTCGAAACCGAAGAACTCTGGTTTGAAAACTGGGACATGGGTGGCCCGTACTGGGATCTTTCCAACGCCATCGCCCAACGCAATTATGCCGGTTCGCCGCATCGTTTTGTCGATCGCTGGGACACCCCAATCCTCTGCATTCACGGTGAAAAGGATTTCCGCATCCTCGCCTCTCAGGGCATGCAGGCCTTTAATGCAGCCAAGATTCGTGGCATTCCGGCTGAGTTGTTGGTGTATCCGGATGAGAATCATTGGATTATGCAGCCTCAGAACAGTCTCCTTTGGCAGCGCCGCTTTTTCAATTGGTTGGATCGGTGGTTGAAGAATGTGTAAAAAAAAACTTGCAGTTTTTTTTTAATGTGTTGCTCGCGTTGCTCGCAAATTATAAGAAAATGTGTCTCGCTGACGCTCGAATGTGTTGCTCGCGTTGCTCGCAAATTATAAGAAAATGTGTCTCGCTGACGCTCGAATGTGTTGCTCGCGTTGCTCGCAAATGTGTCGGCTGCGCCGAATGAAAGAGATGTGTCTCGCTGCGCTCGAATGTGTTGCTCGCGATGCTCGCAAATTATAAGAAAATGTGTCTCGCTGACGCTCGAATGTGTTGCTCGCGTTGCTCGCAAATTATAAGAAAATGTGTCTCGCTGACGCTCGAATGTGTTGCTCGCGTTGCTCGCAAATGTGCATTCTATGTTTCAACGCAAGTAAAATCACGATTTTTTTCTATCTTTTTTTTCAAACGAACTGCTCTCTTTAATGGCGTATCGTTTATGTTTGGAAGCGTTTGTACTAATGGTTCGATTAT
>JAQVXI010000028.1 GCA_028709215.1 Bacteroidales bacterium | reverse complement strand
ATTTTTCATTTCAAATCAAGCAAATATACCTCAATTTTGCATATATTCGTCGCTAGAAATCAAAATCTCATGGGAATCATCGACTGGATAATCTATCTGATCCTTGCGCTAAACGCCGCATATTTGTTATTATTTGCTTTTGCAGCCAAAGCAAAACGCCGCCAACCGGCTCCGACTGCCAAGCAATTGCGTTCGTTTGTCTTTCTTATTCCGGCTTATCGTGAGGACGCTGTCATTGAAGAATGTGCCTCCTCCTGCCTCAACCAAAATTACCCCAGAGATTTGTATGAAGTGGTCGTCATCTCAGACAAAATGCTTGCGGAAACCAACCTGCGTTTATCAAAGATGCCCATAAAGCTGATCGAAGCCCGCTTTGAAAAAAGCACAAAATCAAAATCCTTAAATCTGGCACTGAGTCAGCTCGAGGGCTACGATCTTTGCGTCGTCATGGATGCAGACAATGTGATCCAACCCGATTTTTTGACTCAGGTCAATAACGCGTTTGCAGAAGGTCGTCACGACATATTCCAGGCGCATCGTACGGCAAAAAACCTCAACACCGACTTGGCCATTTTAGACGCAGCCAGCGAAGAAATCAACAACAGCATTTTCCGATTGGGACATGCCAACCTTGGACTCTCTGCGGCATTGATTGGCTCAGGCATGATTTTTGACTTCGATGTATTCAAACAAAAAATGAAAACAATCACCGCCGTTGGCGGATTTGACCGCAACCTGGAACTAAGCTTTTTAAAAGAAGGACACAGCATCGGATACATCCCTCACGTACCCGTTTACGATGAAAAAACCCAGGAATACACCGTCTTTTCAAACCAGCGTAGACGTTGGATTTCTGCACAACTCCATTATTTTTCCGTCTTTGCCGGAGACCTACCCAAAGAACTCATCAAAGGCAACTTGGATTTCTGCAACAAGTTGATGCAACAACTCCTTTTGCCGCGCATCATCAGCTTGGGCACACCCTTGCTCTTGGGCCTTGCGACAGCCATATTCATGCCCGCAGCCAGCCCAAAATGGTTTACACTTTTCTTCCTGGTTTCCATCGCCCTGCTCATATCCATACCCAAGTCGCTTTGGAACAAACGCTTGCTGATCGCATCCCTACAGCTTCCCAAAACATTCTGGGTTATGTTCTTAACGTTCTTCAAATTAAAAGGAGCCAATAAAAACTTTATTCATACACAACATGGTGTAAAAAAGTAATTTTATGCCTATTTTTGCCGGTCATCGTTTATACAAAGCCACCACCCGATCGATTTTATGGGAAATAAAGTGTCTTCCATATCAACCTTAAAAGACCCGTCTAACACGGAGAAAATCCTGAATATGACGGCAGATACCATGTTTCTCATTCGAAACGATGGCATCTGCGAAGACTTAGTCGTTCATACCGATCGTTGGTTTCTTCAAAAGCCCGAGAAAATCATTGGCAAAAACCTTTTTGAATTAATGCCCTCGGAAACAAGCATTGCCCTTTACAACAACATACAAAAAGTCTTGTCGACCGGTGCCACCTGCACCGATAACTACGAAATGCAGCTGAACAAAACCTGCTTCTTTTTCAAATGCATCATCCATCGATTTGACGACCAACACCTGCTACTCCAATACCGCGACATTACACAACGCATTTTGCTCAAACAAAAACTGGAAGCGGCCAACCTGCGATTGATGGAAATCGAAAAAGGTGCCGGTATCGGGCACTGGCACTTCAACATCAACCAATCCGTGATTCATTACGAAGGATTCTTTGACTTAACGCACAACAGCACCGGACCCAACACACTGCCGATCAATGCGTTTTTAGAACACATACACCCGGCAGATCGAAAACCCCTGATTCACTTTTTTAAAAAAATCCCAACACAATCCGGCAAACTCGATTGGACCTTTCGATTTCAAAAGGACGACCGTCTGCATTTTTACCGCATAAAGTCCATACGAACCTATACTGAAGAAGATGAAACCTTTGTAGAAGGCTTTATTCAGAACGTGACCGATATACACATCAAGCAGCAACAGCTGGAGATGGTCACGCAGGCCGTTTCAAACGCCTCCGATTACATCTTTGCCATGGACAATCAGGGTCATTTGGTCTTTGGCAATCGTATGTTTTGCAGCCTCAACGGCTTAGACCCGGAACAGGATTTCTCTTCCATAAACCTGTTTGACACAACACAGAAATGGCAGGATGCACATCGATGGAAAGACATTGTACAACAAGTCAGCTTAAACAAACAACAACTTCGGTTTATCATTCACAAGAATCCGGTCGACCAACCGGAAAAAATACATTCCTTTGACTGCAACGCCTACAGCATATCCGATTCATTGGATCGAAACATCGTATGGGTCTTTGGCAAAGACATCTCCGAACGACTTGCCTACGAACAGCAAGTAAAGGAATTGAATCAGATCATGAGCACAGTGCTCAACACGATTCCTATGTTTATCTCGGTCAAAGACATCCGTGACCAGTCGAGATATATTTTCACCAACCGTTCGGACGAAAGTCAAAATGCATTTTTCTCAGATCCGATTATCGGAAAGACCGATACCGACATCTACCCTGAAGACATCGCATCCGACATTAAAAAAGAAGATCGCCTACTTGCCGAAGGTGAAGGAGAAATGCGCCGATTCATCGAAGAAACAGACGTGCAAGGAGATGTCCGTTACAAGGATCAGCTGCGCATTCTGATACGAGATGAAGTACGCCCATTGATCGTAACCATCGAACAAGACATCACCAAAACCAAGCAATTGGAACTCGAACTGATTGATGCGAAGCTTAAGGCGGAGCAGTCTGATCGGTTGAAATCCGCTTTTATTGCGAACATGAGTCACGAGATTCGGACCCCCTTAAACGCAATCGTAGGCTTCTCACGCATCATTGCTGAAACGGAAAGCATCGAAGAAAGGCGATCCTATCACTCCATCGTAGAGGCCAACAGCGAACGCTTGTTGGGACTAATCAATGAAATACTCGATTTGTCAAAAATCGAATCGGGCATCATGGAGTTTGAGAACAATCCGCTAAAACTACGTGACTTTGGAGAAGATATGCTCAACACCATGCGTCTCAAATGCCCCAAAGGTGTTGACTTGATTTTTGATGCACCCAATAAGGATCTGGTCATTCTCTGTGATAAAAACAGACTCTCTCAGATCCTCATCAATTTAATTGGCAATGCGTTCAAATTTACGAGCATCGGTAGCATTCGATTTGGATACAAGCAAGTGGAGAACGGACTCTCCTTTTTCGTACAAGATACCGGCAAAGGCATTCCTGCAGACAAGGTTGACCGCGTGTTTGATCGATTTGTAAAAGCCGATCGATACACACAAGGCACCGGCCTGGGGCTTTCCATCAGCAGATCCATTGTGGAACGTATGGGTGGACATATTGACGTTCAATCCGAATTGAATAAGGGTACCCTTTTTACGTTTTTTCTACCCGCACACTATTTGATTGCGGATCATCGCTCAACAAGCGAGCACACGTCCGCATCGGACATGCCTGACACGCACGACGTGCAAGTTTTGGTTGCAGAAGATACAGACAGCAACTACAAGCTTATCGAAGCCATGATTGGTCGTCACTGCATCCTTTACCGGGCCCACAATGGACTGGAAGCCATCGAAATGACAGACAAAATCCAACCGACGATTGTTTTGATGGACATCAAAATGCCCGAAATGAACGGACTCGATGCCGCAAAGATCCTCCGTGAGAAGTATCCAAACCTACCCATCATTGCTCAAAGCGCCTTTGCTTTTGATGACGATAAAAAGAAAGCGATTGAACACGGTTGTACCGATTTCATTGCAAAACCTTTTACAAAAAAACAGCTGATGGAAGTTATTCAAAAACACGTTCACTAACGGGATCGCATGACCAAAGTCTTCAAAATACTGGCAGCCTTTTTTAGCCTATTCTTGTTTATAACCGGCATGCTCACCTTTCTTTCCGGGCTGATCGAGCTACCCTCCATTTTTATTCTAAGTTCACTATTAACTCCCTTTATAATCCTGGGGAGTGCCTTCATGGTTGTATTCTGGACTATTTTTAAATCAAAATGGCTACTAGTCAACCTAATCACCATCATTCTACACATAAACCTGATTGGAGGAACACTTCAATGGCCGGGAGGCAAGCCCTCCCAACAGGAGACGACCGAACTGACCCTTTGTAGCTACAACATTCAAAGCATGTTGTACGGAAAAACCGATTTGACAGCCACACTCATTCGTAACTTTCTAAGCAACCACAAGGTAGACATTGTCTGTCTTCAGGAAGTTGATTTGAGTAATCCATCCGCCGTCGAAGCCCTCCAAACACTGTTGGCCGCGTATCCCCACGTAGCACTTCAGGACGGATTGGAACCAGGTTTTGGGCTGGTCATCGCCAGTAAATATCCCGTTTTGCAACACGCAAACATCCCCTTTGGACAGAGCAACAATCATTCCATGTGGGCAGATATTCAACTTCCCAGCCGAACGCTTCGTCTATTCAACATGCACCTACAATCCACACAATACAACCAAATCAAGCGAAGATCTGCGCTGGATAATTGGGTATGGGATTCGCAACGGGAATACAATCAAACCCATTCATTTTTAAGCAAATTAGCCTTCAATGAACGCAACCGATTGAGGCAAGTACAAACCCTGACAGAAATCATCCAAAAAAGCCCGCATGCAAGTTTTGCCTGTGGTGACCTCAACAGCAGTCCCTTTTCATTCACATACAGACAACTGGAGACAACACTTCGTGACGGCTTTCGTTCAGCCGGTCGTGGTTACGAATACACCTACCGATATTTATTTAACCTCTATCGAACGGATTACATCTTTCATCCCGATTCTTATGAACCTCTCTCCTATCAATCGTTCAATCTTCCGTTCAGTGATCACAAGCCCGTTCTTATGGTTGGACCTTGCATTGAATAAGAGCAAGACTTTTTGAAACTATTTTGAATTTTTGAATATGTTTTTTAACCATGATTTTACAGGATGTTATTTGTAAGATGGCTTCCGCCGATTCGGTCTTGAATTCATAATCTGTGATCATTCATTCTTGTGTAGTTTTCAATCCATGAGATAGTCCGCTCTACAATCCAGCGAAGTGGGCACAGTTGAAAATTCTTTAATGATTCTTTCGGCAGAAGAGCAACTGATAGATCCCTCCATAACCTTTTTTCGAAAACAACGAAGTTGCCTCGACATCCTTCATTCACTATGATTTTTTCAGCCTTGGGAAATAGTATTGAACGGCATAATTTTAACAGTTTTTAAGATACACTCGCGATAAAATTTGGTTATTTTTGCATCATTACTTTTTTATTGTACTTTCTATTATAGTAACTAATCAAAGTCGCATTCTATTGATTATCATACATCAATCTGGCCTTATCGTCTTTTGTTTTAATTTACATACACCCCTCATAAACCACAAATTAAACTGTCCCATGATACTTGAAAAAGCAACAAATCGACTCAATGTAGTGGATGCACTTCGGGGAGCATCATTACTAGGCATTCTTCTTTTACATAACATCTTACATTTCAACTTATATTATATCCCAGAAAATCAACCTCAATGGATCATAATCTTGGATAAATGCGTATTTAAATTTTTTTATTTATTTATTTCAGGAAAAGCCTATATTGTTTTCTCGCTTCTTTTCGGCTTTAGTTTCTATATTCAACTGAGAAATCAAGAGCAAAAAGGAAATTCATTCAAATGGAGATTTGCGTGGAGAATGCTGTTACTTTTATTTATCGCAGAATTTCATGCTCTTTTTTATAGTGGGAATATCCTTTCTATGTACGCATTTGTAGGCCTTATATTGATCCCTTTTGGCAAGAGTAGTAATCAATCAATTTTAAAAATAGCCACAATCTGCCTTCTACAGCCATTAGAGTTGCTCAAAATCATTGCAACTACCATAAATCAAAACATGGATATTTCTTATCTTTATTTGAATTTTACTGTTAATGACATCATGATGAATGGCTCATTTATAGATGCAATAAAGGCGAACTTTACAGATGGTCAAATATGCAACACTCTTTATTACATCGAGAAAGGGCGTTTATTTCAGACAGCTGGACTTTTCTTACTTGGCTTACTTCTTGGTAAAGAAGGTATGTTTGAGATGAATAATCGGACTATTTTTTTCTGGAAAAAAACCAGAAAACTATCATCTATCACTTTTGTTGTTTTTTTAGTTCTAAATAAAACTGTAGGTTCACTTGGAATGCATACTGTTATAACGGAGTCATTGAATACAATCTTCTCAACACTTACAAATTTGTCAATGGCCTTTTTTCTAATCTCAATATTTGTCTTACTTTGGTTCCGAAAAACCAATATGGGACATTTCTTACAACAAATAATGATACCATATGGCAGAATGAGTCTCACAAACTACATTTTCCAGTCAATTATTGGTGTTACTATTTATTATGGCTTTGGCTTTGGAATGTATAAATATCTCGGAGCAACTCTGTCTATGCTAGTTGGCCTTGTTATCTTCTTGATACAGTTAGCTATCACTAGAATTTGGCTGAAGCACAACAAACAAGGCATATTAGAACATCTATGGAAAAAGGGCACATGGATTTACTCTAACAGGAAATAACATAATCTAAACACCTCATTAATGTCTAAATTTTATTTAATGTTTAAATATCATTTCTTTTCCATTTGAAAGAAATAAAAATAGGTATTACATCGTATCATGATGCGGAGTCGCCTGAAAAGTCTTTACACGACCTCTGAGTAGCAGATTCAGCAGCATTAGAACAAAGGCCACGGGAACAACCTTCCACGACACACGAAGAAACTTTCCCAAAAGCCTCTTCGGAATACCCAAAAAGAAGGTGACAACCTCAAAAAGCAACAAATAAAACCATTTCAAGTCGATTGAAAACGTAATTAACAGATTCAGAATCAAAATCAAAACGGTGATACCAAACAAGACGACACGAGGCAACATAATCCACTGTGTCACCTTATCCAGCAATGCCCACTGCCTATTCTTGATCAACTGTGGGATCTTTTTGTAATTGCTTACAAACTGTTCGTACTGAACGGAGATCCAACGCTTTCGTTGATTGTAATACACACGATGGGTTTCAATCTTCTCGTCTTTGACCTCAACATCTTCCAGATAGTCGACGTATTTATTCTGAAGCAGCAACAGCCATTCCAACTCCTTATCTTCACCAAAGGTCTTCAGTTCGTGCACATTGGCTTTAAACCAGTTGAAATCCAAAACCATTCCGGAACCAATCAATGCAGAAGGCAAACCCAAACAATTATGTCCCTTCCTAAAAACCGTGTTGTTGAATGCTTCGGTGATGGCATCAAAAATCGCCATATCGCTTTCGAGTCGCTTGGCCACACGTCTGGCTTGCATGAATCGAAGCCCTTGTTGACCGTACTCCGCTACCTGCGTTAAAAACGAAGGCGCAACAATGTTGTCCGAATCCAACACAACGACAAAATCATACGAATCGTTGATCTGAGTCATCAGCGCACGTAGAGCCAAGGCTTTTGAACTCACCTCAAAAGAAACCGGTAACAAGGTTATGGGCAGGGCAGCGAGTGCCGCATTCGTAGAATCTTGCATGGAGTCCGAAATCACAGCCACATGAAACTGCGCAGTAGGATACGATTGATTCAACGCATTCCGTACTGTTTGAAGAATCACCCCATCTTCTTTGTAGGCCGGTATTACGATCAAAAAACGCAACGCTTGATCCGAGGACACAGAAACATCGCTTTTAAACGGCTTTTTCTTAAACATCGGAAGCCGAGCCGCCAGTACATAGACCGACAGATACAAAAAGTGCAACAACACAACGCTGTAAGCAACTCCCTCAACAACACTCCACAACAGGATCATCCCACTCTACCTTTTATTCATACCAATAAATTCACACAATCCTTGCAGCACCGCGCGCATTCGACTCCAATCTCCTTTTGCGAGCGCCGTCAGAAATGTCCTGACATGTGCAATCAATAACAAATAAGCAACCGCAACCAATCGCCGATAACCAAATACATTGCGCCAAGCGTACAGCAATCGGTTGCGTGTCATGTATCTTAGCTGCAACGGACTGGACGAACCGGTACTTTGGCTACCGATATGAAAAACAGCGGCCAACGGACAATACCATAACTCATAACCGAATCGCGTAAAAGCCGCACTCCAGTCAAGCTCCTCGTAATACAAAAAATACAGCTCCGGCATCAATCCTACGCGCTCAATGGCCTCCCGTTTGAACAACATCGCTGCCCCATGAACGATGGGGGTCGGTCTGACCCGATCCCAACGACCGTCATCCACTTGACGATATCCCAGGATCTCATTCCGCAGTGTAATGGAACTGAGGGGGGTAAAACCGGCAAATTGAATGGTTGGCGGATTTCCGGGAAAAAGGATCTTTGGTGACAAACCCGCCGCTTTGGGATGCGCGTCCAAAAAATCAACCAGATCTTTCCATTGATCGGTTTCTACGTACGTATCGTTGTTCAGTAAAAAAATATACGCACCCTTTGCTGCTCGAATACCCAGATTGTTTCCACCCGAAAAACCCAGATTGACTTCCGAACGAATCAGATTGACGGAAGGGAAACGATCCTTTAAGTAGACCGTTTCGTCTTCGCGCGAAGCATTATCCACAACAATGATTTCGTACTCCACCGATCGAATCACCGATTGGATGGACACGATCATGTTTGCCGTGTCCTTCCAACCGTTATAATTGATGGTTACGATGGATATCATGCTTTACTTTTTGGAATTGAAAAATTAAATGTCGTTCCGACGCCGGCTTCAGAAGTAAACCACAAACGGCCTCCATTTTTATGCGCGAAGTCTGCACACAACAACAAACCCAATCCGGATCCTTCTTCGTTATTGGTACCAAACGTGCTAAAATGAGACTCGATTTTGAGCAATTTTTTTTGTTGCTCTTCGGACATACCACAACCGTCGTCTTGTACACTGACAACCACCTTGCCACCTTCCGATTCCACGTGATCTTGAACACGAACCACAACGGTTCCACCCGGCTCGGTAAATTTCAAGGCATTGCTCAACAAATTGCGCAACACACTTTTGATCATATCCCGATCCGCATAAACCTCACAAAATTCGGGTGCTTCCAGTTTGATCACAACATTCTTCAACATAGACATTTGCTCAAAGATCTCAAGAACGCCCTGTATCATCGACACCAGTTCCGACTCTTGATTCACAACCTTCAAACGACCCGTTTGGCTTTTTGTCCATTTCAGCAGGTTGTCCAGTAAACCGAAGGTATCTTCGGTTGATTTATTCGCCAAGGTAAGCATCTCATGTAATTCTTCACCTATCGCTTCAGGACTAACCGACATAACCACCATATTTAACATCATCTTGATGCTACCCAACGGGGAACGCAAATCGTGCGCAATCACCGAATACATCTTATCACGCGCTGTAATGATGCTTCGTAATTCTTCCGTCTGGCGCACAATGATGCGCTTGGCGGCAACAAGCGAGATTTGATGGTTGATCCGTATGATGAGCTCTTCTTTGCTAAAAGGCTTGGACACAAAATCGTTCCCTCCCACTTGAAAACCTTTTACGATTTCAGGCGTTCCGTTTAGGGCCGTTAAAAAAATGATGGGAATCTCACTAAAGGGAGCCCCCATACTCCGTAGCTGTCGGGTGACTTCAAACCCATCCAGATCCGGCATCATGACATCCAATAATATTAAATCCGGTTTGTTCTCCTTCACTTTTTCCAGTGCTTCGTAACCTCCCATGGCGGTTGAGATCTGATACTTCTCATTGGTCAATAGGATTTTAAGCAACAAGATGTTGGACAACACATCGTCGACAATCAAAATCTTATATTCAGAATTGTTTACTTCCACATTCATAACACATTCAATTACACAATTCCTTTAAAGTATTCAATTGTCTTCTGCAGACCTTGTTCCAATTGTATGGTGGGCTCCCAATCCAGACGCTTCTTCGCCAGGGATATATCCGGCCTCCGTTGCTTGGGATCATCGTGTGGCAGAGGACGGTAGGCTATTTTTGAGGTGGATCCCGTCATTTGAATCACCTTTTCTGCCAACTCACGTATGGTAAACTCATTTGGATTGCCGATGTTTACCGGGCCTACAAACGAATCATCGGTTGCCATCATTCGAATCATCCCTTCAACCAAATCGTCGACATACTGAAAACTTCGGGTTTGACTCCCATCTCCATAGATGGTCAAATCCTGGCCCTGAAGTGCCTGTACAATAAAATTGGACACGACACGACCGTCATTCGGATGCATATTGGGTCCGTAGGTATTAAAAATTCGGATGATTTTGATCCGTACGTTGTTGATGCGATGATAGTCCATAAACAAGGTCTCCGCGACGCGTTTGCCTTCGTCGTAGCAAGAACGAATCCCAATGGGATTGACATTCCCCCAATACGATTCCTTTTGAGGATGCTCAAAAGGATCACCATAAACTTCACTGGTGGAGGCCTGAAGAATTTTCGCTTTGGTCCGACTGGCATTACCCAACATATTGATGGCTCCCATGACGGACGTTTTTACGGTCTGTATTGCATCAAACTGATAATGTATGGGTGAAGCAGGACAAGCCAGGTTGTACACTTCATCCACCTCCGCATAATAAGGAAGCGTCACGTCGTGACGAACCACTTCAAAGAACTTGTGTCCAATCAAGGGTAAAATATTGCTACGCGAACCCGTAAAGAAATTATCCAAACAAATCACGGAATGGCCTTCAGAAAGTAGGCGCGCACAAAGATGAGAACCAATAAATCCGGCTCCGCCGGTGACAAGAATTTGCTTCATGTGTTTTTGATAATGGTAGTGGTTGAGTATTGGAGTGGTTTAAAAAGTCGTTATTTATTGTACAAAACACCGGGCAACTCGGTCGGAAGTGTATACCAATCCGAGGCTTCGAGACCTCCGGATGTACACCAACGGGTAAACTCGGGATAAGCCTCGGTGATGCTCTTAAATTCGGCCGAGTAATCAAACTGCGAAGGGACCAACAAGCCCCAGATCAAGTTGCCCGGACTAGTATAATAAGAAGCATGAATGGAATTATCATTGCGTTTTCCAAAAAGGAACGTATTCATTTTATCGGTGGGTTGATACCCACTCAGATGAATCTCAGTACGTATTTCCGCATCGGGTTTTGGATCGGAAACAATAAAAAAGTTCAATTTGGCAATACTCAGGCGATCGGCTGCGACAGGCTCGGTAAACCGTATCCGAATTCGGTTATCCTTCGGTTGAAAATAGGGTTCGTGTGCAAACGTATTGATCATCGTCGTCTCTCCGGTCATGGATGAATCCAATACCGTGTGTACATCATCAAACAAGGGAATAACGGCCAATTGTTGATCCAATTCACAGCCTTTGGAATCCAATTTAAACACGCCACCGGTCAAATAATCTTCCTGGTATTCGACTTGTTCAATGAGCGCAGGCGTTACTTCATCCAGCTGAAACGCAGCTCCCAGACGAAGCTTGGCCCCTACAGCCCGCAGCGAGGTTTCCATGGTCATTTCCAAGACCTGATTGAGTTCGTTGATTCTGTACCCGATACGCAAACTCACTACAAGGTCGTTCATATCGTAATCACCCAAGGAAGGCCAGTTGTCTTCCATGATAAAGGTATAGCTCCCGGAGGGGGGGACATCAATGGGGAAAGTCGGATCTTCCGGTTCCTCCACGGGCGGCAGCACGACATTGCCATCATTGTTGCAATGACTCGCAGGAATCACCGTTTTGGATTCTCCTTGCGCTGAAAAAAGCACCATAGACTCTGGTATTACAAAATTGCCCTTTTTACCGACTTCGTGCTGACTACATTCAATCTCGATCAAACCCTTATAATAGCCCATCGTAGAATTGCCCGAATTGGACGGACGAACCGCTCCCAATGTCGCCAAACCAAAACCCTCTCCTACACCCTCAAACGTACTCGCATACGGGCTGAAGACAACTTCCTCGGCCAACAGCCAGGCCTGTGCATCAAACTGAATCCGACTGCCTCCGGCCAGTATCCTCTTGACTTCAAACAAAGCACCCGAAGCGATAAAATACTGCGATCCGTTGTCTTGCATTTCATTCAAAACGTGAAGACCACAGTTGATGCGCACATTGGCGTTGACACTTTCCAGTTGTCCGGCAATCATGGCACCGTCGGTAATCAAACTCGCTCCATTCAGGTATAGTTGATTGATGGTCGTCCATTCCCCCCAATTATGCACCTCCCCGTTGGTCAAACGGGCTTGGAGTACCGAGAAGACACCCCCGTTTTGTACCTGTATGCTACGATCCGTAATACTCAATTCGCCGGCCAAACGGGCAATACCCATATTGGTAAACAAGGCACTGGATGTGAGATGAATCGAACCCAACTCGACAAGACCAAAATTTTTCAAGTGCCCCGTCCAAAACTGAAACGTACTGTTTTCTGAAGCGCGCAAAAGGCCCTGTTCCTGAACAACGACCTTGCAATTGCTCTGCATTTGAAACAATCGGTCACTTCCTACATCCAATACTCCCTCAACATAGAGGGAGGCTCCACTGTCAAAACTAATCCGACCGGTATAGGTCGTTCCTTCAGGTATGAGATAGGCCGTATTTGCAGACAAACGGATATCGGTTTGTGGATTGGAGGACAATTGTATGGCTGAAGCGGGCGTAGGATCTGCCTCAACGGTCGATGCAGCCCTCAAAGCAAATGTGGACAGGGCGGATTCCGTTTGTACGCTTGTAAAATCGCAGACGATGCGTCCATCCTGAATGGCTGCCGCTTGAACGCGTTGCTGTTTCTGCGGATCCAGCTGACGCACATACACTCGCTGCAACGCAGTCGGCAATTCCAACTGCCTTTCGTAGGGCAAAAAACCTTTGGCAACACCCTTTGCCAGCAAAACGGCAGCAGTGTCGTGTATGGGATTGGTTGCGTAGACCTCAACGGTGTAATGGTATTTCCCCTGATACGCATCGTCCGGTATAACCTGTATCGACACAGGCGCCATCGAAGACCAGTCAAACTGCTCGGGAATGGCCAAAGCGGCAATGCCTTCGGGCACTTCATCCTGAAGCGTATTCCGAACACAAGCGGGCAATGTCATTGTTAAAACGACGCCCAACGTGTATAAAATGATATTTTTTTTCATGATTATTACGTATTACGCTCCCAATCACACAAATGTAGAAAAAAGTTTGGGAGTTCACTATATTTAAGACAAATATTGGTTTCGAAGTATTTTTTTTGGACTACTTTTCAGAAATGCAAATTCATTTTATATCTTTGAGCAAAAATACGAGCCTTAGCTATCCACCTGAACGTTTTAGTGATGAAAAAAAAGATACTGATTGTTGATGATAAAGAATCCATCGCCAAAATCATTTCCTTTTACCTATCCAACGAGTTCGAAATAACATGGAAAGATAACCCGATTAAAGGGATCGCTTGGTTACAGGAGGGCAATATTCCGGATTTGATCATATCGGACATCAAGATGCCGGAAATGCGCGGGGACGAGTTTTTGCGCTACCTAAAAAGTAGTGACTTATTTAAAAAAATTCCCATCATCATGCTTTCAAGCGAGGACAGTACATCCGAACGCATTCGTCTTCTCTCGGAAGGTGCAGATGATTTTATTGTAAAACCATTCAATCCATTGGAACTAAAAGTACGTTTAAAAAAAATACTGCAATGATCAAAAAGGTCTTCTATATCGGCAAAGACAAGAAGATCATTTCGACTGTTGTGCAAATGCTCAATGGCGATGTAGAGATATTTCGCAACCACGAAGAAGTGCTAAAACGCAACCGATTCTACGTTGGCATCCCTGCGTTGCTTTTTTTTATCGAGAAAAACACGTTGCAGGAAGATCTGGAATGCATCGAATTATTACACAAAGCCTACCCATTTGCGTTTTTAGCATTGGTTGCAGACAACATCCATACAAACGAGGTCGGTTTATACCTGCAAAAAGGCATTCAGGACACCATTACGACAGACTTCCCGCGGGAACGATACCAACAATTGCTTGATTTCTATCTTCAACATCAAAGCAAAGTGAAAGAAGCCATTCGTAAAGGCAAATCTGAAAAAATTACTGTTTTTCGCTTACCACTTTGGAAACGTATCTTTGATGTGATTTTTTCAAGTTTGGCGCTATTGGTGCTCTCCCCCTTTCTTTTGTTGGTCGCACTGGCGATTCGCATCGAAAGCCCTGGCCCCATTATTTACAAAGCAAAGCGCGTAGGCAGCAATTATCGGGTGTTTGATTTTCTTAAATTTCGCTCGATGTACTCGGATGCAGACAAACGACTAAAAGATCTTTCAACACTCAACCAGTATCAAAAGGAGGCTCCTACCGTACAGACCAAAAATTTTGACGAGCAACTGGAGATGGGCCATTCGGACGAAGTACTTATGGTGTCCGACGATTTTGTTCTATCCGAAGAAGATTTTATTTCGTTGCAACGCAACAAACAGGAAAACGCTTTTGTTAAGTTTGAGCGGGATCCCCGCATCACAAAGATAGGCCGATTCATTCGAAAATACAGCATCGATGAATTGCCGCAACTCATCAATGTACTCAAGGGTGATATGTCCATCGTCGGCAATCGGCCTTTACCGGTCTACGAAGCAGAATTGCTTACCGGTGATGAATACATTGACCGCTTTATGGCTCCTTCCGGACTGACAGGGCTCTGGCAAGTTGAAAAACGCGGTGGGGCGGGCAAGTTGTCTGCAGAAGAGCGAAAACAGTTAGACATAAAATATGCGAAAGAATTTAACTTTCTTCAGGATATTAACATTATTTTGCGTACGTTTACTTCATTCATCCAAAAAGAAAATGTGTAACCGTAAAAACAAAACCATTCATCACAAACCAGGACTATTGACAGTCTTGGCATTGTTGTTTTGTTTCCATTCCCTTGTAGGCTACGCTCAGACCGAATCAGACATTCAATACATCGAATCCAATAAAGACCTAACCGATATCACCAGTTTGTCTGATGAGGATTACGCCGAATTGATGTTGCCACCCTTGTCTGTATTGCTGGATGCTGCACTGACCAGTCCAAATGTACAAACGGCACGCGCAAAAAAACTGGAAGAAGAAGGCAGGATGAACTTGGTTAAAAAGGAATGGCTCAACAACATTCGGATCAATGGAAATTACTCCTATGGGTCCATGGGAACCATGGTAGAGCAATCGGCTACCGGCATATCCAGTTATTATCAATTTACCGGACAAATCCAATCTTTATTCAACGTAGGCGCATCGGTATCCATTCCCGTAGATTTATTCCTGACACGAAAAACCAAAATACGTAATCAGGAAGCCATCATTGATCAGGCCAACGGCGATTTATTACTATCAATCGAAGAACGAAAACTAGTGATCTCTGAGACATATGCCGCGGCTTTGCAGAATATAAGAGCGCTAAAAATACTAACAGAAGCTATGATGATTGCCAATGCAGATGCACATTACAGAGAAACAAACTTCCTAAACGGAACTATTGACATTTCAGCCCTATACGATAGTCGACGCTATCAATCGGAAATTGTGACTCGGTATGAAACGACTAAAGGAGATTTGAACCGATCCATCCTACGACTGGAAATCCTGACGAACATAAAAATCAGCAAGTAAACATGAATCAGGTATCTGCCATATTTCGCTTCCTCTTTCGAATCAAGTACTGGATCTTATTCGGTCCACTCCTTGTGGGCCTACTCGTTTTTTATTTTACGGCAAATTTGCCCAAAACTTACGAAGCAAACACAACCATTTACACCGGTATTACGTCCTCACCCACGGTTGACGGATCCAACAACATAAACTGGGTTACCACAAACAATTCCTTCGACAACATCATCAATCTAACCAAAGCCCGCTCTACCTTGGAGCAGGTCTCCATAAAATTATTGGCTCGCTGCCTGGTACACGGCGATCCCAGACAAGACAACGAATACATCACATCGGCAAATTACAAAGAGCTGCGCTCCATCCTTCCCGAAGATCTCATACTCCTGATTGACACAACATCCGCAGATCAGACCTATCAGAATTTGTTGGCATACAACACCGGCCGTACCGATAATTTTTTATACGGACTGTTAAACTGGGTTCATCCCTATTTCAGCATTACGGCACTGAGTAGCATCACTGCTACGCGCCTGGGATCCAGTGATATGATTCAGATCAAATACAGTTGCGACGATCCGGGCATCGTACATCAAACACTTCTGATTCTGAACGATGTGGTGAGTGCCGAATACGAAAAACTTCAGTTGAGTGCCTCCAACGACGTAGTCACCTATTTTGAGAACCAGCTTCAGGAAATCAGAGAACAACTCAGTACACAAGAGGATTCCCTGATGCGTTTTAGCATGATGTCCAACATCATCAATTTTGAGGAACAAACCAAACAGATGACCCAACTCAAGTTGGAGGTAGATTCCCGCTATCAAAAAGCGATCGAGGACCTGTATACCTCGGAACAAATGGTCAATAATCTGGATCGAAGACTGGAAGAACGCACCAGTCTGGTCAAGGAAAATGCCGATTTTGTACAAACCCTTGAAAAAATCTCCATCATTACCCGTAAGATCAACGAGCTCGAGACCTTCACCGATGAATCATCCGGAAGTCGTGCCAGCATGTTGCCTCGTTATAAGGAGATGCTGGCTCGCTACGAAAATCAGATCGCAAACATCTCAAATAACATCAGCAACATCAGTTCCTCAAAAGACGGTGTTGCTCTGAACGACCTAGTGCAAGCCTGGCTGGCAGAAGTTTTAAAGAACGAAAAAGCAGAAGCAGAAGTCACGGTACTTGAAACCCGCAAAAAGGAAATCGATCGGGAGTTTGCTCAATTTACGCCGGTTGGCCCCAACATGCGCAGACAAGAACGTGAGATTGCAGTAACCGAAGACAACTACCACACCATCTTGGAGCACCTTGCCCAAGCCCGTTTGCAGCAAAAAAACATCCTGATGCGCAGTGCAACATTAAATGTAGTCTCAGCGCCCATCTACCCACTTACGGTGGTCGGATCCAAACGAAAACAAATTGTGCTTCTGGCCTTTTTGGGTAGTTTGTTTTTCATCCTTGGAAGCTTTCTGATTGTAGAACTTCTTGATAAGACCATACGAGACAAGAAACGCGCCCTTCGCCTTACCGAAACAGCCGTGGTTGGGGCATTCCCCGGCATACCCAAGGTCAAACACAGAGGCTTTGCGCTTGAAACAAATCGTAGAGCCTTGGCCTATACCATCAATCGCTTGATGCAACACATCAACGTCAACGGCATGACGGTGATCAATCTAATCAGTTCCGAATCGCGTGAAGGAAAGACACATCTCTCCGAAGCCATGCGGGAGTATCTGGAGGAACTCGGTTTTGTGGTCAATCAATTGACTTACGAAGCGGATTTTGATCCCACAACGCGTCAATATCTACTGGCTCAAAAGTTGGAAGATCTACAGAAAAGCAAATCAAAAAAGACAACGGATATTTTGCTGATCGAGTACCCGCCGTTAACTCAAAGCAGTATCCCTTCCGCACTCATTCGCCTGGGGCAGATCAACCTGTTTATCACCAAGTCGACACGCGCTTGGAGAGACATCGATCAACAGTATTTGGATCAAGTCAAAGACGTAGCCAATTCCATTCCAACATACATTTATTTGAACTTTGCCAGCCGATTTGCGGTGGAAGACTTTACCGGACAATTGCCACCGTATGGTAAATTGCGTAATCTCTCCTACAAATTATTGCAAATGGAGCTGACACCTGAGCGGAATCAAAACATTGAAAAGGAATAGGTATTCGTATGGAAAGCAAACCCTTCACGACATACATGGGTTGGGGGGTTCTCACCCTCTGCATTGTGGTGATAACCTATTTATTCAGTAACGAACAAATCGTTATTGGTTTTGTGCTTGCGATTTTACCCTTTGCCTTCATTGGTACAAGTTACGCCGTACAACACCCCAAAAGCCTCCTATACCTTCTTTTTGTCGAAAATTACTTTCTTATGGGTGTGGATCGTTACCTTTCGATTACCAGTATTGGTTTGCTCACCGACGCCTTATTCTTCTTTACGCTGCTGGCCATTGCCTTATATTCGTTTTACCTTCGCAAAGACCTACCCTGGGAAAACCTCAAAAACGCATCCGTCCTACTCTATGTTTTGTGGATGATGTATTCACTGATGGAAATCGCCAATCCGACAGCCATGCTGAACGCTTGGATGTCCGGGATCCGATCCATGACATTATATCCGCTTCTTATCTTGACGCTGGTCCCCTTGCTGCTCACACAGTTTAACGACATGAAACGCATTTTTCTGTTTTGGTCCCTGTTTACCGTGCTGGCCGTAGCTAAAATGCAAATGCAGGTTAGCATTGGATTTGACGGAGCCGAACTCAACTGGTTGAATGCACACGGAGGTGCCATTACCCACCTTTTGTCTACCGGTACACGCTATTTTTCGTTCTTTACCGATGCGGGTAATTTTGGATCCAATATGGGTTGTGCCATGGTCGTGTTCTTAATTGTATCGCTGCATGTAAAAAAACCATTCTTGAAGTTCTTTTATTTTGTCATCGGTCTGCTGGGTATGTATGCGATGTTTGTATCGGGGACACGTGGTGCCATTGCGGTGCCTTTTGCCGGATTTGCCTTGTACAGCATTCTTTCAAAAAATGCAAAACTAACCACCACCATGGTTATGTTTCTTTTTGCTTCCTATGTTTTTTTTAATTTCACCATGATCGGACAAAGCAACCAATACATCCGACGCATGCGATCCGCGTTCAACAGCAACGAAGCGTCGCTGGTTGTTCGCCAGGAAAATCAACGTTTGCTGGCACCCTATATGAGAACGCGCCCGTTCGGTGAAGGTTTGGGCTTGAGTGGGGTCGATGCCAAGCGTTTTGACCCCAATCGACTCACAACAAACATACCCAATGACTCCTGGTATGTAAAAGTTTGGGTAGAAACAGGAATTGTGGGTTTAATTTTTTATCTTGCCATTCAGTTGACCATTGTACTATTCGGCATATACTATGTACTGTTCAAGATTCAAGATAAAGAGCTCAGAGGTTACGTTTCGGCAGCCTTGTGTGGCTTGTTTGGTATTATGGCCAGTTCTTATGGAAATGCCATTTACGGACAATATCCAACCGGGATCATTACCTCGATGCTTCAAGCCTTTATATTTCTTGCTCCAAAATACGACACTGCCATTCGAACGATAAAACAACGATGATTATGGACTTTATCGCACAATACAATCAATGGATTTTCTGGTTTGACCACATCCTGTTCTTCCTTGTTGCTTTACCGGTCGCTTATATATTGATTTTTGCTTTGGCATCCCTACACAGACGTCAAGCAAAATTCCTTCCAGCACGCAAAGAATACCGTTACGTTTTTCTGATACCGGGTTTTGAGATCGACGACCGTATTTATGAAACCATTTATTCGCTTCATAGCCAGGATTTCCCCGACGTCAATTATGACATCGTTGTGATTCCGCAAAAAATTGACAACGAAAATCTAAAGAAACTGGTTGCCATGCAGGTCACCGTTCTTTCTTGCCCCAAACAAGCCTACTCAAGAAGGACAGCCTTACAACATGCTGTAGAACAATTAAATCCGGACCAATACGATGTCGCTGTCATTTTGAAACCCACCAATACACTGGAGCCCGATTTTCTAAAAAAAATCAATCAGGCCTACCACTCTGGGGGGACAGCCATTCAAACACACCGCATTTCAAAACGGGTCAAAGGAAGTATGGGAACGCTCAGCGCGTTGAGCGAAGAAATCAATAATTCGATTTTCCGCAGAGGACATGTCAATCTGGGTTTATCCTCGAGTCTGATTGGTTCCGGTATGGCATTCAAGTATACATGGTTTCGTGAAAACATCCTGAAGATGCAAGGGTATGGCATCACCAAAGACCTGGAAGCAAGACTTCTCCGCCAAGGCATCTACATTGAATACTTGGAGAATGTACCGACATATGAGGATAAAACCAATTCGTTTTCTGCAATCAACCGACAAAGAAAAGATTGGTACAATGCCAATAAATTCAGTATGCGGGACGCCATGCGCTTCTTTCCCAGAGCCTTTTTTGCCGGCAACATTGATTATTGTGATAAGATCTTTCAATGGAGGATGCCCTCACGGTTTTTGCTGATACTGTACATCATTGCATTCGCTGTAGCACTTTCGTTTGTTGAATTTGCACTTTCATTGAAGTGGATCGCGTTGCTTATTGCCCTGCTTTTCGCCTTCCTTTTGGCCATTCCGGAACGATTCATCAACATCCGAACGTTTTTCGCCTTTCTTAGTTTGCCATTCTTGATCTTTGCCGTTATCTTTGATAAAATGTCGGCTCGCTTTTCTAAAACGGAACCTGCGGAACCGATGGAATGAAAAACACACACGTATGAAGATAGCCATTGAAGCGCAACGCATCTTTCGCAAGCACAAGCATGGGATGGACTTTGTTGTTTTGGAATTAATCAAACAAATTCAACGTCTCGATACTCGGAACGAGTACTTTATCCTGGTTGCACCCGGACCGGATCGTTGCTTGGAGGAGACACCCAATGTACATATTCTTGAAGTCAAATGCCCGACTTACCCATTATGGGAACAATGGGCCTTGCCCGCAGCCTTAAACAAGATTCGACCGGATTTGGTACATTGTACCTCCAATACGGCGCCCGTTCAACTGAATTTTCCGTTGGTCTTAACCTTACACGACATCATTTATCTTGAGAAACGCAAGCGTCCAAGCCAGTCTTTGTATCAAAACATGGGTTGGTATTATCGGAAATGGAATGTACCCAAGATTCTCTCCAAATGCGCAAAAATCATTACGGTTTCTCAATTTGAACGCAATCGGATTCAACACGCCTTAAACCTGAATTCGGATATTCTGACAGCCATTTATAATGGGGTGGGTGCCCATTTTAAGCCCATACCTGAGCCATGGTACCGTACACGAAGATACATTGAGGCACGCGAATACCTGTTTTTCCTCGGCAATACAGATCCCAAGAAAAATGCATCCGGTGTTTTCAAAGCCTACGATCATTATTTAAAGCAATCGAAGAAGAAGCTCCCCTTGCTCATTGCCGATCTTGAGCTCGGTTATGTAGAGGGCATGTTAAAACAGTTGAACTTGATGCATCTGTTGCCACATCTCGTCCTACCCGGCTATTTATCCAATTTAGATTTGCCTTCTATCTACTCCGGAGCCAATGTGTTTCTGTATCCTTCGCTGCGCGAAAGTTTTGGTATTCCGATCCTGGAAGCGATGGCCTGCGGAACGCCCGTCATCACTTCAAACACGTCATCCATGCCGGAGGTAGCCGGCCCTGAGGCTTGCTTGGTTGACCCGGAGCAACCCATTGAAATCGCCAATCAGTTGCTGAAAATCGAGAACGATGCAACGTACCGCAACACGATCATTCAATATGGTTTGCATCGCGCTGCCCAGTTCAGTTGGGAATATACGGCTCGTTCCATCTTGAATATTTATCAAGAAATTTACAACAAAAACAAGGGTATATGAAACCGTTTATTGTGACCAGTTTACAGCAATGGGAATTGGAATTGGGCACAACCGTCCGAAGCTTTTCCCTTGAAATAGCCAAGCACCATCCGGTGCTGTATGTAAACACGCCTTTGGATTGGGCAAGCTGGATGAAGGGCATGCTCAAACCCGCATTGCGCGATCGTCGTTTTGATCTTAAGCGTGATAAAAAGGCTTCCTTGAGACAGGTTCAAGAAAAACTTTGGATACTGGATTGCCCGTTTAAGGTACTTTCCATCAATTTTATTCGCTCCAAACGCCTTTTTGACCTCCTCAACAAATGGAATAATGCACGCATCGCTCGGCATATTCGTTGGGCAACAAACGAACTTCACTTTGAGCATCCCACTTTATTCATCGACAACGACATTTTTAGGAGTTTTTATTTAAAGGATCTTTTAAAGCCAGCAATCAGCATTTATTATCGTCGGGATTACGTCATTGGTCGTCCGTATTGGAAGCGTCACGGGGTACGTCTCGAACCGCTTTTGGCCTCAAAGTCCGATCTGTCCATGGCCAATTCCGTTCAATTCAAACAGGAAATCGGTCAATACAATCCGAAAACGTATTTATTGGAAACCGGTGTAAACATCCATCAATACAATCCGTCGTTGATCATGGAGGCACCCAAGGATATCCGGCACGTTCGCAAACCCATAGTCGGCTACACCGGCTATCTTACCAATATGCGTTTGGATAGGGATCTTTTGGAAGCTCTGGTTGAACGAATGTCTGACGTGGAATGGGTTTTTACAGGTCCGGAAGACGAGGACTTTAAGCATTCTCGTTTGCACAAAATGCCAAACACGCATTTTACCGGTAACAAAAAAGTGGAAGAACTCCCCCTTTACGTAGCGCAGTTTGATGTTTGCATCAATCCGCAGCGAATCAATGAGATTACAGATGGCAATTATCCGTTAAAGATCGATGAGTATCTTGCAATGGGCAAACCGGTGGTAGCAACGGCGACACAAATCATGTTGGAAACCTTTGCAGCGCATACCCATTTGGCCAACGACGTCGACTCCTACGAAAAAATGATTCGTTTGGCCTTGTCTGAATCCGAAAACAAGACGCTCAAAGAAGACCGGATTGCCTTTGCGAACAGTCACAGTTGGGAAAACCGAACCCAGACCTTGTTTACATACATCGAAGATTATCAAAAACAGCGGTAAAATCCAAAAAAAGGCTGCATTCCTGTTTACACAGAATACAGCCTTTTTTGAGCCGAAAGCCGGACTTGAACCGGCGACCTACGCATTACGAATGCGTTGCTCTACCAACTGAGCTATTTCGGCGACAATCACTTTGCGGGCGCAAAATTACGCCTTTTTTTCAAAAATCAAAGTAGTTTTTTCAATTTTATAGATCCGACATCAAATTTGTAAAAAAACGATCCAATTCATCGTCCATTTTTTTAACAAAATCGTCTTCGAGGATCAACTGATCGTCATCGATCAACAGCAATTCCTGCAAGGATTCCATGTCTTCATCTACAACAAGAACCGAAAAGGGTTTAATCAAATTCAACCGATCAAATAGCCCATCGGATTGCGCTTGCGCTACCACGTCTTTAAGCACACCAAAGCATGCATTCAGGGACGTTTGTACTTGTTCCTCATCGTCTTGTTCCCATTCAGCCACGGCCGAACGGGCCAGTACACGATCCTCGTCATCCATAACAGAAAATTCAGCTGCTTCGATGTTGGGATACAGAAATAAATCAACGATAGCCGGAGCATTCTCCTCACTCGTCAGTTTTTCTACTGCTTTGCGAAACGTATGATTCAACGTTTGAAACAGTGCATCACGTTGGTTGACACTCATATTGATCGATAAAAAGGATGTTACAAAAGATGTGGCTCAAAAGTAATAAAAAAAACATCAACGCTGCGCTTCTTTAGGGGATTTGCGTCTTTTCTATCTGTCTTTTCTCCAAATATTGCCGATAACGTTCAATAAAAGCCTGTTCATTCTTCAACGCTTGTGTATCGTGTTTCTCCATGAGTTTTTCGGATGCCCGATCCAACCACGTCAATGCGTCCACCGGTTGGTCCAGCTTCTCGTAATAGAGTACCATATTGAGCGCTGCCCGATACGCTCCGGACTTGCGGGCTTTCTTGTAGGTTTCTTTCCAAAGATCGGCGGCCGAATCCCATTGATCGTTTCGAATGCAATCGTGGGCCAATTTGAACCGATAATTTCCGTCAACATGGTAATATCGCAACACCTCCTCCCAATAGGGTACCAAATAGCGTACTGCACGCTCCGTGATCATATCGGCCATTTCAGGCAGTGCGTCTTCTAAGGGGACGATTTGCTGCATGGATTCTTTGTGACTCAACGCAGAAACAGCTTCCCAATAAAGGGTGTCAAACTGCTGAAAACTCGCAACCGTTTCCAAGTCCGTTCCGTCCAGTACAGACCAGGTCGTCTGTACAACGGCCGTTCGCAACGCATAGGAACTGTACCCCCTGGGTTGTGCTTTCAATTGGGATTGCACGAAGACTCGATCCAAAGTAAGCCAATAATTGACGGGATGCTTCGCTTGTAATTCGAGTTGCTGTGTTTTCTGTATGGGCCTTCCGGTAATAAAATTGTATTCCGGCCTATTTTTAGCATACTCCGAAACAGGTGATGCCATCTCGACTCGATCAATATAATCCGTCTGTTTCAATCGAGATTGCATCGAAGTCAATAGATTCTGTGGAAAAGAATCCAGAGAGGCTGTTATAGCAATCTCTTTGATTTCCGGAAGTTTCATCGTGTGTCCCATTTCGTCCGGTTGCGGAATGCTTCGATCCAAGAGAAGCACAGAGGCGTACGACAAAGGGATTCTACCCCCTGCCGGTCTCAGCACCTCCATACGATACGGAATTCGTTCCATGCAGGAGGACAGCACCAGAAGCACAATCAATGCAACACACAAGCTCAATCCTTTATTCGACATACTCTTTTCGTTTTTTGACGTGCATACAACCATACGCATAGAAACAAAAATACAGCTAACAATTGAATTATCATTGGTTTTAACAAGAAAATCATTACCTTTGCCGCGATTTTCGAATCAATATAATGTCTCACTTATTAATCGTTTTATTCTGTTATTAACATGATTGAAAACAATCCATTAGCCCCAAATCAAGAATTTGATTGGGATGCCTTCGAAAAAGGCACTTCGTTTACTTCCGTTTCGAGAGAATCTCTGGAAGAAGCGTACGACAAAACCCTCAACACGGTCAAAGACAAAGAAGTGATTGAAGGTACTGTGATCGCCATGAACAAACGTGAAGTCGTTGTAAACATTGGCTTCAAGTCTGACGGCATCGTTTCTATGAACGAATTCCGCTACGACCCCGACTTAAAAGTGGGTGACAAAGTAGAAGTTTACGTAGAAAATCAAGAAGACAAGAAAGGTCAATTGATCCTTTCTCACAAAAAAGCACGTGCTACCCGCAGCTGGGATCGCGTGAACGCTGCATTGGAAAACAACGAAATCATCAAGGGTTTTGTTAAGTGCCGCACAAAGGGTGGTATGATCGTAGATATCTTTGGTATCGAGGCCTTCCTTCCCGGATCTCAGATTGACGTTAAACCCATCCGCGACTACGACGTATTCGTTGGAAAAACGATGGAATTTAAGGTTGTCAAAATCAATCAAGAATTTAAAAACGTGGTTGTTTCTCACAAGGCGCTTATCGAAGCAGAATTGGAACAACAGAAAAAAGAAATCATCGCCAAACTCGAAAAAGGTCAGGTTTTGGAAGGAACCGTCAAGAACATTACTTCTTACGGAGTCTTTATCGACCTGGGTGGCGTAGATGGTTTGATTCACATCACCGACTTAAGCTGGGGCCGTGTAAGCGATCCGAAAGAAGTGGTTGAGTTGGATCAAAAACTGAATGTTGTTATTTTGGACTTTGACGATGACAAAAAACGCATCGCTCTTGGTTTGAAACAATTGACTCCTCATCCATGGGATGCTTTGGACGAAAACATGAAAGTTGGAGACAAAGTTTCCGGTCGTGTTGTGGTCATGGCTGATTATGGTGCATTCATTGAAATCGCTCCCGGTGTAGAAGGTTTGATCCACGTTTCTGAAATGAGCTGGTCACAACACTTGCGCAGCGCTCAAGACTTCATGAAAGTGGGTGATGTAGTAGATGCTGTAATCCTGACATTGGACCGTGACGAACGCAAGATGTCTTTGGGTATCAAGCAATTGAAAGAAGACCCATGGGCTACCATCGAAAGCAAATACGCAGTAGGCAGCCGCCACGAAGCAAAAGTTCGCAATTTCACCAACTTTGGTGTATTTGTTGAAATCGAAGAAGGTGTCGATGGCTTGATCCATATCAGCGACTTGAGCTGGACCAAAAAGATCAAACACCCAAGTGAATTCACACAATTGGGAACCAACATCGAAGTTGTTGTGCTTGAAATCGACAAGGAAAACCGTCGCTTAAGCCTAGGTCACAAACAAATGGAAGAAAACCCATGGGATGTCTTCGAAACGATTTTCACCGTTGGAAGCGTACACGAAGGAACCATTGTTGAAACCATGGACAAAGGTGCAGTCGTATCCTTGCCTTATGGTGTCGAAGGGTTTGCAACACCCAAACATTTGGTAAAAGAAGACGGAACCAATGCACAAGCGGACGAAAAGATTGAGTTCAAGGTCATTGAATTCAATAAAGAAGCCAAACGCATCATTCTTTCACACAGCCGCATTCATGAAGATGAAGCAAAGGGTGGTTCGGAAGAAGCACGTCCTGCTGCTAAAAAAGCAAGTGGTAAAAAGGCTGCCAAAGAAGAAGAAAATGCTCAACCAAAAATGGAAAAAACCACACTGGGTGACATCGATGCACTTGCAGCATTAAAAGAACAATTGGATTCAAAAAAATAATTGAATTGCTTCTCATTAAAGAACCGGGCTTTGTGTCCGGTTTTTTTTGACTAAAATTTGTATATCTTTGAGAAAACCCCGATTATGAAACGTCAAATGATCGTCCTTAGCGGCCTTCTGCTCTGCATACTGTTCGTCGGTTGCAAGCGCGATCGATTTCGAATAAAAGGCGAACCCAAAACGTGGATGCAGGTTGTTCGTTTTGACCAAGCATTTCACGAAACCGGTCGTTTTGAGGACACGGCTTTTTTGGAGCTCTATGCCAACGACATCATGCAGATTGGAGCGTCAAACAGTTTATCGTTTTATAAATTTTTGGAGATGTTCCGAAACGACCCGGATATTCAACAGATTTACGACGATTGCCAAGTCCGGTTTGAAGAGCTAAGCGCACTGGAAGCGCAGCTTAGCTGGGGCTTTTACCGACTTTCTGCGTTTGTACCCTCCATGCCTGCTCCTTCCATCTATGCACACATTTCAGGCATGGGATCATCGATTGTTACCGCTCCAGGTATGGCATCCATCAGCCTGGATAAGTACCTAGGCTCATCCTATGCTTTGTATGCTTCCTTTTTTGAGCCGTACCAAGTCGTACGCATGCGCCCTGAGGGCATTGCCCCGGATCTACTACAGGCTTGGGTTCGCTCGGAATATCCCACAGAGCGATACCTTCAAAATAATCGCCTGTTGGATTTCTTGATCTACGAAGGAAAAATGCACTTCGTCACCCATCTTTGTTTACCGGAAATACCACTTCACTACGTATTCGGCTTTACAGAAGATCAATTAAACTGGTGTAAAGTGCACGAAGCGACCATGTGGGAAACACTCTTAGAGCAACAACATCTGTATACAACCGATCCGGCCACGATTGGGCACTACATCCATGAAGCACCGTATACGCGTTATTTTCCGGAAACTTCTCCCGGACGTGCCACCTTATGGATTGGCTACCAAATTGTTCAGAAGTATATGGAGAAAAACAAGAAGGTCACAATAGAAGATCTATTATTCCACTCGTCAACAACGTCAATTCTAACGGCCTCCGGATACCAGCGTTAATTGCATTTCACAAAGCGAGCAATCTACCGCTACCGCAAAACGATGATCCATATAATTCAAAAATAAGGGTTGACTGACCGGAATTGTTTGCTTTCCTTGTCTTGGACATAAGCCCCATTCGTAACGCAAACAAAATTTTGTGCGCATCAGCTCCTGAGTTTTCTCCTCCATCTGTTCAAAATCCGGATGTTCCATGGCCATTTGAACGACGGTGCATCCATGTTGTTGATAAAACCCTAGGGCGTGTTGATTGGATACATTGCTCGAGTAAAAGAGTTTCTCCTCGGGATACGGGTGCTGTGTTTGCTCCCACACGACAGAAGCCCTTCGTACATCCAAACGAATCGTCTGATCCATACGATCGATCAGTAACCGCCTCCACTCGCTCCACTTGGATATGGGACAAAACCACTCTTCAGCCCACTCCAATGCTACCGAGACGGCGCGATAGTTGCTGTCGCCCAACTTGGATAATTCCTCTTGTACACGTTGTCTTTGCGGTTTCTGTGCGACCTGTCTTTCCGACTCGACAACCAGTGTTGTCTCATGCCCGTAGAAATCACGCATGGAAAGTGCAAAACCAAAAGGCAGATCCCAACATCGAATCTGGACCTCTATACTCCGCTTTGCGGTAGGCCTGGCCAGTTCGTTTTCAAAACGACGGTCCAACGTACGATACAACATCGTACCTACCGGAACAGATCGTTCTGCTGCAAGTGTTAGCTCGTTGCCACGTACTTGATTGACCAGGAAACCCTCATTACGACCTCCCTCTTGAAAGAAACTAAACCCGTCTCCGTTGCTTATCGTTTTGTTGGTATCGACTCTAAGCGTAGTGCTCCCCGATTGTGTAACCTTGCCGATTGGCTCACCCAAAGACTTTGGTGTGAACGGATTGCTCATCTCGGCTTCCCGATCATTCAAAAAATAGGGAGTAAATCCACGATTAAAACTCTTATGCAGATTGGGCTCAAATGAATAATCGGATTTTCCCCACGAAGAACGTTCATAACGATCCGGCTCCTGATCAATGATCTCATCCAGTCGCTGACGATACCACGCAGTTATATTCTTTACATACGTCACATCTTTGAGTCTCCCTTCAATCTTAAACGATCGAACACCGGCCTCCATCAAGGCTTTCAACGCATCAGAACGAGACATGTCTTTGAGCGACAACACATGCTTCCCTTTTGCCAATCGAATTCCATCGGCGGTTTCAAGGGTATAGGGCAGTCGACACGGCTGTGCACAGACGCCTCGATTGGCACTTCTTCCGGACATCCATTGACTTAAATAGCATTGCCCGCTGTAACTCACACAAACCGATCCATGCACAAAGCACTCCAAAGGCACTTCTACCTGTTGAGCAATGGCTGCTATCTGCTCCAAGTTTAATTCTCTTGCCAGCACAATCTGTGAAAAACCAGCCTTTTCTAAAAAAACGGCCTTTTCCAAACTTCTGTTGTCGGTTTGAGTACTTGCATGCAAAGGGATTGGAGGCAGGTTGAGCATGGTAATGCCCATATCCTGAATAATCAGTGCATCCACACCAATGCGCCACAAATCCCAGATCATGGCTTCCACGAGTGCCATTTCGTCGTCAAAGAGAATCGTGTTGAGTGCTACATAGACGCGTACATTCCATTCATGTGCAAACTGCACAACTTCGCGTATGTCATCCAAGGTATTGGCTGCAGCCGAACGTGCACTATGGGCAGGAGCACCAATATAGACGGCGTCCGCACCATGTAAAATGGCTTCTTTCGCACATTGCACATTCTTGGCCGGTGCCAACAATTCGATGCTTTTTCTCCGAATTGTGGCCATCAACGTATTTGATTTATATCAAACGGAGTTTCCTGATACACATAATAATTCAGCCAATTGCTAAAAAGCAAATGGGCATGTGCTCTCCAATTTACAACCGGACTTTGTGACGGATCGTCGTTTCGATAATAATTAAGGGGTTTCTTGATGTCCATCCCCTTCTTCAAATCGCGTTTGTATTCAATATCCAATGTCAAAGGAGAATACTCAGAATGGCCGGTCAAATAAAACTCACGACCACTTCTGGACATCACCATATAGATGCCGGAATCGGCTGAATCGGATAGAATCGTCAATTCGGGATTTGCCCCAATATCCGAAGCACGTACTTCTGTATGTCGGCTATGTGGAACAAAAAAAGTCTCGTCAAATCCTCTAAAAATTTGTTCGGAAGGTTTGAGTATGTTGTGTTCAAAAACACCAAAAATCTTACGATCCAATGTATACTTAGGTATCTTATAAAAATGATACAACGCTGCTTGCGCAGCCCAACAAATATATAATGTCGAAGTGACGTGCGTACGGGCCCAATCAAAAATCTGTGTTATTTCATCCCAATAAGTCACGTCGGTGTAGTCCAACAATTCAACGGGAGCACCCGTAACAATCATACCGTCAAACTTCATATGCTTTAACGCATGAAAACTCTTATAAAAAGCTTTCATATGCTCAATGGGTGTATTTTTGGATGTATGACTTTTTAATTTCATAAATTCAACCTCCAACTGCAAGGGCGTGTTGGATAACAATCGCACCAAATCCGTTTCGGTTGTAATCTTAAGAGGCATTAAATTTAAGATGACAATCTTCAGTGGGCGTATATCTTGGCTACTGGCTCTGCCTGAATCCATCACGAAGATGCTTTCACTTTTAAGCAGGTCTATAGCCGGTAGTTTATCGGGCAAGTTTAATGGCATATTCGTTTGTTTAATTTGCAAATATAATCATTTTATTGCATGTGTCTCGCTTTGCTCGAATGTGTTGCTCGCGATGCTCGAAAATGGGAAGAATGTGTTCAAAAAAAACCTACGGTTTTTTAATGTGTTGCTCCCTATCGGTCGCAAATGTGTCAACGCTGCGCGTTGAATGTGCGACCTTCGGTCGAATGGTTAATAAAGCAGGCAATTTGCGGGCGCAACGACAGCAACGACGGGCGCAATGCAGCTGGCGGAGCCAGCCTGTGGCGACCTTGTCACCACACTGCGCACGCACGGAGGTCGGTAGTGTCTATATATTGCCCACACGATGCCGCCCGTGCGTGCGCGCATTGCGCCCGTCGTTGTTTCAATCGCCGAAGGCGATACATTCACGAGCGCTGCAAATGACACATGAACGAACTGCGTTACATACTCTTCCCATTCACGAGCGGGAGCGAGTGACACATTCAAAAAACGAAACGTTTTTTGACACATTCGAAACCAAAGGTTTCGACACATGTTAAAATAAGAAAACCC
>JAQVXI010000055.1 GCA_028709215.1 Bacteroidales bacterium | reverse complement strand
AAATCCACCCATTCCGGATGACCGAATTCGTTGCCCATAAAGTTGAGATAGCCACCGTTGAGCGTCGTCGCTGTCAGCAATCGGATGATCTTGTGCAAGGCGATCCCCCGATCCACTACGATGTTGGCATCGCCTTTCATCATGTGCCAATACATATCGGCATCAATCAATCGGAAAATAATGGTTTTATCACCAACCAGTGCCTGATCGTGACTTTCCGCATAACTGATGGTCTTCTCGTCCACGCGACGATTGGTCAATTCCCACCAGATGTTTGCGGGCTTCCACTGTTCGTCTTTGAATTCTTTGATCAACTTAATCCAAAAATCCGGGATACCCATGGCCAGTCGGTAATCAAAGCCGATGCCTCCTTCTGAAATGGGAGCTGCCAAACCAGGCATGCCACTCACTTCTTCGGCCAACGTAATCGCTTTTGATTTGACCTGATGGATCAGCTTATTGGCCAACGTCAGATAACAAATGGCATCACCGTCCTGATTTCCGTTGTAATAATCGCTGTAATTGCTAAAGTGATCTCCCAGTCCATGGCTCATATACATCATCGAGGTCACGCCATCAAAACGATATCCGTCAAATTGAAATTCTTCCAGCCAATAACGACAGTTGGATAATAGAAAGTGATTGACTTCGTCCTTTTGATAATCAAAGCATAAACTGTCCCATGCCGGATGTGCTCCCTTAAAATACGTTTCCTGATGTCCATCAATACTCCCCAGTCCTTCCAGGGTGTTTTTGACGGCATGCGAGTGTACCAAATCCATGATTACGGTCAAACCCATGCCATGGGCTTCATCCACCAATTGTTTGAGTTCGTCCGGTGTGCCAAAACGGGAGGAAGGGGCAAAGAAACTGGACACATGGTAACCGAAGGAACCGTAATACGGATGCTCCTGTATGGCCATGATCTGCAAGGTATTGTAGCCGTTGCGCGCAATGCGGGGCAGAACCATGCGTCGAAATTCATCGTACGTGCCAACCCGTTCTTCCTCAACCGACATGCCGATGTGACATTCGTAGATCAATAAAGGGCCTTCCTTGGGTTTAAAACGCTTATTCTTGAACGTGTAGGGCTTATCCGGCTGCCAAATCTGTGCCGAAAACAACCGCGTATCCGGATCCTGTACCACGCGCGTGGCCCAGGCAGGGATGCGCTCACCGGCTCCCCCCGGCCATTCCACATACATTTTGTAATATTGACCATGTCGCAGGGTCTCAGTGGGGAGAAGAAGCTCCCAAACACCTTGATGCGTAGGTTTTAGCTCAAAGGCCGGCAGTCGTTGCCAATTGGAAAATTCTCCAATCAAATGGATTCGACTTGCGTGCGGTGCCCATTCCCGAAACGTCCAACCTTCGTTGGATGCATTCAAACCAAAGTATCGATATCCGTCGGCATAGTCATACAGCTTTCGACCGTTGGTCAGCTCGGCCTCCCGACGGATTGCGTACCGATATCTTCCTTCAATGGCTTCTTTGTAGGGTTCTAACCATGGATCGTTTCGCACGATTTTGAGCGCTGTTTTCTTTTTTGGAACGGTGGCCATGTTTGGGGGATTGAAGAGAGTGAAGAGGAACGTAATTAGGAAACGAGGACCTTAATGACTGCCTTTTTGATGGCTCCGTTGCCCATGCCGGGTGCATGACCGTCTTCCGGAAAGAACAAGACACATTGACCCGCTTTTACATCGATGTTTGCAGTCGGTTTGTCCGTATAGAAAATTAAATCCTTTTCGGTATTGTAGGCTCCGGCTTCCTGCTTGCAATCCTCGATGGCAGCCCAACCCATTCGTTCGTTGCCTTTCAATACAATCTGAATGTCAATGTACTTCTTGTGCGCTTCCATTTTGGCATCTTCCGGTTTTTTTCCTTCAATTTCCATGATGGAACAATACAAACGATCCCCGTCAATGACGATTTTTCCGGGCTCCATCTCGGCTAAGTTGTTGTCACGGATGAAATCTGCGGCTGCATCAAACAGTGGATTCAATACAGAATAGGCACGCAAGTTGTTCAAATTGTCTAGTATCATAGTGCTTTTTACCTTAAATGAGTTCAATCTTTTGACAAATATAAAAATTTTATTCGTAGAAAAACTCAAAAAAACGTAAGTTTGTCTACGGAAAAACATCCCATTCTCAAACCCTATGGCACATTTACCCTCGCTCGTATACGACTTGGCCTTCATTTTGATCACGGCCGGCGTCATCACACTCTTGTTTAAGTGGTTAAAGCAGCCTCTGGTATTGGGTTACATCGTCGCCGGTATCCTGACGGGACCCTATCTAAACCTGTTGCCATTCAGCCTATCCGATACCTCCAATGTTCAAACCTGGGCAGAGATCGGTGTGATTTTTTTGCTCTTTGCCCTTGGCCTTGAATTTAGTTTTAAAAAACTCGCTTCCGTTGGAAAGCCGGCCATACTTACCGCTGTGATTGAAGTACTGGGAATGATGGGATTGGGCTATCTGACCGGACATTTCTTAGGATGGACGTCCATCGATAGTCTGTTTTTGGGTTGTATGCTTTCCATGTCGTCCACCACCATCATTATAAAGGCATTTACAGACCTGTCCATCCGGGAGCAGGCCTTTACCAAAATTGTCTTTGGGATACTCGTGGTTGAAGACCTGGTCGCCATCGTAATGATGGTCTTGTTATCAACCTTAACAACCGGCGCACATGTGGACGGAGAGATGGTATTTTCCAACATCACCCGTCTCATTTACTTTTTGACCCTCTGGTTTTTGGCGGGTATTTTTATGATCCCGTCTCTATTGAAACTCGTAAAAAAACATCTTTCTGACGAAACGCTGTTGATCGTCAGCATCGGGCTGTGTTTGACCATGGTCGTTGTTGCGGTAAATACCGGCTTTTCTGCGGCACTGGGTGCGTTTATCATGGGATCCATTTTGGCAGAAACGATTCATGTCAAACGCATTGAGCATGTGGTAGAACCGTTGAAGAATCTCTTTGGAGCCGTCTTTTTTATTTCGGTGGGCATGATGGTCGATCCGGCAAGCCTCCTGGTTTATTGGAAACCCATACTCGTTGTGAGTTTGGTCACGTTAATTGGAAAACTAATCATCTCCACCTTAGGGGTTCTTCTATCCGGTGAACGCCTGAAAACCTCCATGCAATCCGGATTCAGTCTGGCTCAAATCGGTGAGTTTGCCTTTATCATTGCAACCCTGGGTATATCCTTGGGTGTCATGTCTGAGTTTTTGTATCCCATCGTTATTGCCGTTTCGGTCATCACTACGTTTACCACACCCTACCTCATTCGATTGTCCTCACCTGCCTTTCAATTGTTTGAACACATTGTACCTCAAAGTTGGAGAGGTAAATTTGCCCAATACATGCAACCCAAGGATAAAACAAAGATTCAGGAAGCATGGACGCAATTGCTCAAAGAATATGCGTTCAATTTATTTAGCTTGGCACTGGTCGTATTTTCTGTGTTGTTTTTATCCAAAACCTACTTTTTGGACGCCATGCAGCAATGGATACCCGGACTTTGGGGTAAAGTAGTCGTCTTTGTTGTCACACTCCTTGTGCTGGCTCCCTTTTTGAAAGCCATTGTCAGTGATTATGGCAAAAGCGCTACCATCTTGTTGAATCTGTGGATGGATCGACGCGACAATCGTCGGTTGTTGTTGGCGTTGATGGGGGTTCGGGTCTTGTTTGCCTATTTGTCTGTCCTCTATTTAATCAACAACTGTTTTGGCATTCCCCTGCTTTTAAACATCCTGCTTGCTGTTGGTCTTACCTATGCCATTTATCAATCCAAGTGGTTGCTGAAGCATTTCCTAAAGATGGAGTCTCGTTTTCTAATCAATTTGAACGAACGCCAAATGGAAGAAAACTACCACAAAATTCAATCCAATCGAGGCGTCATGGAGCTCAACGATATGCAAAAAAATCACTGGCTCGATTACAAATTATACACCTGTGCGTTTCGTACCAAAGCCAGCAGCCCATATGTGGGTATGCGCATTCGTGACCTGGATGTACGCAGTCGATACAATTTGATTATCATACGTGTGCGTACCAAAGAGAATGATTTTATCAACATCCCTTCGGGCGATTACGTCATTCAGAAAGGTGATTCCGTCCGTTTTGCCGGTCGCAAACGTGCCTTGCGCGCCTTGCAGGAAGTCGAACAGCTGACGCTTAGTTTTGTAGATCATTCATTTATGACCCTGCACGGTTTTTCCATCTTGGAGTATGAACGAAAACAGGAGAAGGAGCGTATCCTTTGCGCCGGTTTACCCTTATCTGAAAAGTCTCCTTTCACCGGAAAGAATCTAATGCAACTAGCACTGGGAGCAAAATCACAATGTCTGGCCATCGGCTTGGAGCGGGGGGATCATCAAATAGTCAATCCGGAGGCCGATCTGGTCTTTGAAGTTGGAGACGTTGTCTGGTTGTTGGGATCGGAAAAGACCGTTTCCCGATTGATCAAAGAAAATGTTTTGGTATACTGATGTCGTAGAGCGCAACAAAAAAGGGAGAAAAGCCATGGCTTTTCTCCCTTTTTTGTCTGTATACATCCAAGGATCTTACGATACAATGGGCTTGTATTTTGGTACCAATGTTTTCATTACAACCCATCCAATCAGGTAAGCAACCGCACAAATCGAGAATACAACCATGTATCCCAAACTTTTGCCGTGTGCTCCCAGGAAGGTGATGTTTTGCCAAGCAACGTCTGCGTAGTCAAACAAGACACCACTGCCTTTGTTGATAAAGAAGGATCCGATACCACCGGCCATACCACCAATGCCCGTTACGGTTGCAATGGCATTTTTGGGGAACATGTCACCAACGGTAGAGAAAATATTGGCTGACCAAGCTTGGTGTGCCGATCCGCCGATACCGATCAATAATACAGGGATCCAATAACCGTAATTGCCCAAGAATTCTACGTGACCTAAGGGTTGAGCCAGCAAAACCAACAAGGGGAAGAAGGCGATGATCAACATGGCACGCATACGTCCAGCGTACGGATTCATTCCTTTGTTGATAAAATAGGTTGGGAATTTTCCACCAAAGACCGATCCGAAAACCGTCAACGTATAGAGTGCGCCAATGGGGAGGGCAATGTCTTTGATGTCCATGCCGTATTCTCCTACCAAATAAACAGGCGTCCAGAACAAGAAGAACCACCACACACCGTCGGTCATAAACTTACCGAAAGCAAAAGCCCAGGTTTGTTTGAAACTCAGTGTTTTCAGGAACGACATTTTTTCAACCTTCACATTCGGATCGATGTGCGCTTTGTCCGCTTCGTCATCTTGCAAAATGTAGGCACGTTCGGCGTCGTTTACCTTGGTATTTTCTTCGATGGGCTTGTAGTAAATCAACCAGAAGGCCAACCAGATAAAACCAACGGCACCCACCGCAAGGAAGGCCATTTCCCATCCCCAGGCTGCTGCCATAAACGGAACGGTCAGTGGAGCAAGGATGGCGCCCACGTTGGCGCCGGAGTTGAACACACCGGTGGCAAACGCACGGTCGCGTTTGGGGAAGTATTCTGCCGTGGCTTTGATGGCTGCCGGGAAGTTTCCGGCTTCACCTACCGCAAGAATGATGCGAGACAAAACAAACATAGCAACACTCACAACAGCGATGGTCGTAACCAAGGAGGGTTCGGTCGCATTGATCAGTGCGTATTTGTCGGGCAAACCGACCCATCTTTCGGTCGCAATCCCTGCAAGCGCATGAATCATGGCACCCGCAGACCAAAGTCCGATGGCCCAGGCGTAACCTTTTCTGGTTCCCATCCAGTCAATAAAACGACCGGCAAACAACATGGAAATCGCATAAGCCAGTGAGAAAATGGACGTAATCGTCCCATAATCACTGTCCGTCCAGTGGAATTCTTCGGCCAGCATGGGCTGAAGAAGTGATAACACCTGACGATCCAAATAATTGATGGTCGTCGCAGCAAACAGCAACGTACAGATGGTCCATCTGTAGTTGGTCATTTTGTCGTTGATTTTTCCGATAGTACTCATAAGGTTATCCTCTCGCTTTTTTGATTATGTCAAGGGCAAAGGAACACAAACTTGTGATCTTACCCCATTCTTTCGCTTCTAAGACGCCTTTGGGAAATAAATTGGATCCCATTCCGACGCAGGTGACACCCGCTTTCATCCAAGCGGTCAAATTTTCTTCGGTCGGTTCGACCGCTCCGGTAACCATCAACATCGACCAAGGCATTGGGCCTTTGATGTTTTTGACAAAAGAGGGTCCTCCCACATTACCGGCAGGAAATACTTTGCACAAATCGCAGCCCATTTCCTGCGCAAAACCGATCTCTGAAACCGAACCACAACCCGGTGCATATGGCACGAGTCTACGATTGCAAATTTTTGCGACTTCCGGGTTGAACAAGGGACCCACAATAAAGTTGGCACCCAATTGAATGTACATGGCTGCGGTTGCCGGATCCACAATCGAACCGATACCCATGATCATCTCCGGGCATTCGCGGGCAGCATACTTAACCAATTCGCCGAAAACTTCCTGAGCGAAGTCTCCACGGTTGGTAAACTCAAAGGCACGTACACCGCCATCGTAACAAGCTTTTACTACGTTTTTTGCAACTTCCAGGTCGCTGTGGTAAAATACCGGCACCATGCCCGTTTGGGACATGGCTGCCAATACCTTCATTTTATTAAATTTTGCCATTATATAAGATTTATCGGGATACACGTCCGGAGGCGTCTCCACCCATCAATTTTTCTACTTCATCTACGGTTACGAGGTTGAAGTCACCATAAATGGTGTGCTTCAGGCAAGAGGCAGCAACGGCAAAATCCAAGGCCTTTTGATCGTCATTGGTATACGTCAGCAAACCATAAATCAAGCCGCCCATAAAGGAGTCACCACCACCAACGCGATCCACAATGTGGGTAATGTCGTAGCGTTTGGATTGATAAAGCGTTCCGTCTGAATACAAGACACCGCCCCATGTGTTGTGGTTTGCGTTGATCGAGCCACGAAGGGTTACAATGACCTTTTTGGCACGTGGAAAACGTTTCATCATTTGTGTGCACACCGATTCAAACTCGGCAGCATTCACTTCGCCACCCGTATGTGCCACATCAAAACCTTCGGGCTTGATGCCGAAGACCATTTCTGCATCTTCTTCGTTGCCAAGAATTACGTCGCAACCTTCTACGAGTGCAGGCATTACTTCAGAGGCTTTTTTGCCGTATTTCCAAAGATTCTTGCGGAAGTTCAAATCCGTCGAAACTGGAATACCCATTTCGTTACAGGTTTTGATTGCTTCCAAACACGCATCGGCTGCACCTTGAGAGAGGGCAGGAGTGATGCCGGTCCAGTGAAACCAATCCGCACCTTTCAGGACTTCTTTCCAGTTGATCATTCCCGGTTTGATGTCGGCGATTGAGGAATTTGCACGGTCGTAAACGACTTTGCTGGCACGTGCAACGGCACCTGTTTCCAAAAAGTAAATACCCAGGCGGTCACCACCGTAAACAACATCGTTTGTGTTTACCCCATATTTCATGAGGCTCATCTGACAGGCTTGCGCAATGTCGTTTTTGGGTAATCTGGTTACAAAGTGGGCATTCAACCCATAATTAGCCAACGATACAGCTACATTGGCTTCACCACCACCGTAGGTTGCAGTAAAGC
>JAQVXI010000027.1 GCA_028709215.1 Bacteroidales bacterium | reverse complement strand
ATCGCCGAGATGCTGGTGCAAAGTCACGCAGGAGCCGTTCATCTGTTGCCCGCACTGCCTTCAGCCTGGCCAAAAGGTTCGGTTTCCGGTTTGCGCTGCCGAGGCGGTTTCGTGATTGAACACATGCAATGGGAGGCCGGAGCGTTGGTTTCAATACGCATTCGTTCGACGTTGGGAGGTGTGTTGCGACTGCGTACAAAAACAGCGTTGCAAACCGCGCAAAAGCCGTTGCTTACAGCAAACCTCGATACAGTGCCTAATTCGTTTTTGGCTTTTCAGTCCATTCGTAAGCCACTCGTGGACGCTTCTGTCTCCATTCAGGTAGAAAACTGGACCCAACGTTACCATCACTACGATATTCCCACACTGTCCGACTGTACTTATGAATTCCATTCCATTAATTAAAACGACCATGAAACTCAAACTTTTTCTATGCACACTTTTTGCCATCGGAGTCTTTCCTTTATCCGCTGGTTTACAGCTCGTACAAGTCGTACCCGGCAACAACAGTCAGAACGTACTCATCACATCCAAAATTGTTTTGGTTTTTAGCGAAGACGTTGTTTTGGGTGAAGGAACTTGTCAATTAAATGGCGTGACCATGCAACCAACCAGTGTGGTTTCTAAATACGCCACATTTGTGCCTTCCGGTTTGGAATACAGCACGCCGTATACCTTTCAGATCGCGGCCGATGCTTTTCGAAGCAAGTCTGGTGGTCAATCGTTTGCCGGACAGGAGATTGCGTTTGTGACCGAAGAGGCCCCCAAACCACAACCCAAGGTTTACGATGCAGTTGTCAGTGCCGATGGGAGTGGCCAGTATGCCTCGGTTCAATCAGCCATTGATGCCGCCCCTACCGGACGCACGACACCTTGGTTGATTTTTATCAAAAAAGGACGTTACAACGAACACATCGTTGTGCCCGAGTCAAAACCCCACATCCACCTGATTGGTCAGGATCGCGACGAGACCGTGATTCACCTTTCCCTCAATGTTGGCGCAGCCCCAACCGACGGGAGCAATCCGGCGTATTGGGCCAGTTCTGTACACAACCCGTCATCTCCTGTATACGGCAAAGATGGGAGTATGGTCAACGTGTATGCATCCGACTTTTATGCAGACAACCTCACCTTTGACAACGATTGGGGCGTACAGAGCCAGGCGGGACCCCAGGCACTTGCAATGCGTTCCAATGCCGATCGGGCCATCTTCTATCGCTGCAATTTTCGATCGTATCAGGATACGTGGATGACACCGACCAGCAGTGACAAATACAGGCATTACGTCAAGAATTGTTTCATTGAAGGAGCCGTCGATTACATCTATGCCGGTGGCGAATGCTATTTTGACAGTTGTCACATCAACACCGTTCGAAACAGTGGAGGGTACATCGTTGCACCGTCGCACAGTCGCGAAGCCAAGTATGGGTATGTCTTTATGAATTGTACGCTGGACGCCCCCAGCCAAACGTATGTATATCTGGGTCGACCTTGGCACAACAATCCCAAGACCTCTTTTATCAACACCCGTCTCACCAAGAACCTAAACATCTATCCCACCGGTTGGATCCAGACAATGGGCGGACTTCCGGATATATTTGCCGAGTACAATACGCGGAATTATTTGGGTGATACCGTTGATTTGAGCAAACGAAACAATTATTATTACGTCATCGATCGTGCCACCGGTTTGAAAACCGGGGAGTGTTATGCCAAACACATTCATACCGCAGAAGAAGCTGCCGAAAGAACCGTACGCAACGTGCTTTCCGGATCCGACCACTGGATGCCCGATGTCTTAACCCAATTGCTGGATGCACCAATTGTACAGAGTAACGGAGCAGGGCTTTTGTCTTGGGAAGCCGATCCGTATGCCATTAGCTATGCTATTTTTTCAAACGATCAGGTGATCGGTTTTACGACCGAACCACAGTATACCGTCGGTCAGGATGGGCTCTTTTACGTAAAAGCCATCAATGCTTCGGGTAGTATGAGCATGCCTTCCAATACCGTGGATAGCCGGGTTGTCCATCTTGCGGATCCGAATGTTGAGACGATGCAGTGTCAATACGTGTCCGGAAACATTCAATTGTCCAATCTTTTACCCAATACACAGGTCCATCTGTTTAATGCTCAAGGTAGCCTACTGTATTCGAATAAGCTGAGTGGTGATGCTTCCATCGCCACTCAGCAAACGGGTTGCCTTTTGCTGCAAATGGTACAGGGTGGCAAACGCATTACCCACAAGGTAATTGCTGAATAAAGCGATGAAAACGGTCAAAAGCGATGCGAACAGATATTGCTATGAATGAAACGGATTTTACCATTCATTCACGCTTTTTAAGTACATTTTTGTACCATAAATATGAAGAACACCTATGAAACCTTACAAGAGTTTGCGATTTAAGGGTAACGGAAGTCTTTCCATGTGGCTTGTTTCCATACTGGTTGTTTTATTCAGTTCGTGTATCGATCAGATGGATGAATATTACGAAAAGCCCGGTTGGTTAAAAGGCAACATTTATCAAATCCTTGAACAGGACGGTAATTACTCACTTTTTCTACAGGGGCTTGATCGGGCCGGATTCAAACAGATGGTCAACGGAAAAAGTATTTTGACGGTCATGGCTCCAAACGATTCGGCATTTGCTTCGTATTTGCAGACACAATACGGTACAACTCAAATAGAATCGCTGCCCCTTGAAGAATTAAAGAAAATCATGGGCTTTCACATCATGTATTATGCTTTCAATACAGAAAAGCTGATCAACTTCCGTCCCGACGAAGGAGACGCTGCGACCGATGAGGATAAGATGCTCAATGCCGGACTTTATTACAAGCACCGAACCAAAAGTATGGATCCCATTTCTGTCGAATGGGATGCCACCCGAGGTGATTCCGTCAAAATCTATCACCACGAACGGTTTTTGCCCGTTTTTTCACATTTATTTTTTCAAACAAAACAGATTGATCCGGTATATAATTACGAATACTTTTTTCCTCAGACCCCCTGGAAAGGCGGAAACAACGGGTTTAACGTATCGAACGCTGCCGTTGACGCATACCAATTGATTGCAAGCAATGGGTATGTGTATAAAATCGACCGGGTTTTGAGGCCCTTGCAAACCATTTACGAGGAATTGCGCGCTCAGGAGGATTATTCGACCTTTTTGGATTTGTACAACAAGTATGTATACTTCGCAGAAGTGCCTGAATTGACCGTAGAATATGGAAATGGTTCCAAGTTGTTTCAAATGTACCACAAAACACCCTTGGCAAACATTGCCTGCGAATGGCCTGAGATCGACTATTCCAATATGTCCAACCTATCCAAGGTCGCCTACAGTGTCTTTGCTCCCAGCAATGCTGCCATTCAGCGTTTCTTTGACAATTATTGGAAAGTGGGCGGGTACGATACATTGACGCAGGTGAGTAGAGAGTCCATTGAATATTTATTGTTTAATAGCGTTTACACCGAGTCGGTTGCGTTTCCGGAAGAAATCAAAAAAAGCCTCATCATCAACAGCTACGGCACCCCGATCGAATTTGATGTGGACGCCGTACCGGAAGAAAACCGCATCCTGTGTGTAAACGGTGTTTTCTATGGTTTGGATGAAGTGGCTGCACCGTTGATGTTTCGTTCGGTCACCGGCCCGGCCTTTCAATACAAGCAATACGGGTATTTCCTAAAAATGTTGAAGGCTTCCAATCTGATGATGACACTGAGTTCGAACGAAACCCGTTATCTCTGTCTCATTCCTTCCAATGCTCAGATTGAAAGCATTGGGATTACCGTCAATCGGGACGATAATCTAATTCTGAATAATTCGCTTTTGTCCGGTTCGGTACAAACAAGCTACGTCTACGCCCATACCGTAAGTTTGGATGCGACCCCCGGCTCCTATACCGAGCTGCCTTCGACCGGAGCACATGTATTTCGTACGCTATCTCCCACCTATAATTTGTATTGGTATGTGCTGGACGGAAAAATTACCAACAGCGTTTTATACAACGAACGCATTTTTCCATCGGCATCGGCCGACGAATCTACGCTGTTTTCACCGGTTTACGAACGGACCTTTGAGGGACACGAATGGAGCAATGGGAAAGTGTATGCCTACGACAGCCTGTTTTTTGACGGATCCTACGATCGCACCAACTACAAGAAATTTCAGGGCTTGATGTACAACAACCGCAGTGATGAGACCTTACCGTATCAGGCATTTGCCAGCTTGCTCGACATGGCCGGATTGTACAACGCCCAAGCGTTCAACTTTGTCTTTGAGAAGTACTTGGCGTTTGTCCCCACAACGCAAGCCGTTCATGATGCCCTATTGGCCAATCGGATACCGGGCATCGATCCGGATCCAGCCTGGGTGGACGACGAAACTGTTCCGTTTATGAACCGTTTTGTCGTAAGCGATGCGGAAGCACTGAAGCAGTATCTGATGATGTACTTTATTCCCGAATCTACCGCCGGTGTTTCCAATTATCCGTTTGTCGGATGGAACGAAGCCGTTCCAAATGGACTGCCGACCTTGGATGTGAAGGAAGTGTACGATAGCCAGAATAAGCTCACCTTGGTAACCACGCATCTGGATGTTGAAGATACCGGAAGCGCACTTCGTGTCCGCGTACGGAAAGCGGGATCGGAATGGATTGACGTGTTGGCGGACTACCATTATTTCCCGTTTATTTTTGACGACGGCTGCATCCACTTTATTACACGCTGTTTCTGATACGATGATTTGAAGAACACAATGAGCATGAAAAAGATAAATTATATTGTACTGCTGTTTTGCCTGCTAGTGACCATTCCCGTGGCATACGGACAGGGCATGAAGGTTTTGACCGGTAAAGTTTTGGAAAAAATCGGAACACAAACGGCTCCTTCCATGGGGGTCAATGTGGCCATATCAAACAGTCAAAATCGTTTTTTGGCCGGAACCACCACCAATCACGCCGGTGAATATTCGGTTCGTATCCCAGAGGATGCAGGGGAGTTGAACGTCGTTTTTTCGTTTATCGGAATGAAAAAACAGGTGGTTGCGTACAAAGGTCAAACACGCATCGATGTCACATTGGTAGAGGATTTGGCAGAGTTGGGCGAAGTCGTTGTTTCTACGGCTCGTGTCGAACGCAACGAATTGGGCATTACCGCTCGTGAACAAACGGCCTCCACTCAGAAAATATCGATGGAAGAAGTGGTAGAATCCTTGCCGGTTGCATCCATTGAGGAAGCACTTCAAGGGCGTATGGCCGGTGTCGATATCATTGCCGGTGGTGATCCGGGCGCAAAGAGCTCCATCCGCATACGTGGAACGGCTACGTTAAACACCAGTGCAGATCCCCTGATTGTGATCAATGGTGTACCGTATTCTACGGACATCGACGATACCTTTGATTTTGCTACGGCAAACAACGAAGATTACGCCGATATGCTCAACCTTTCTCCTTACGACATCGAGTCCATCGAGGTGCTCAAGGACGCTGCTTCGACGGCAGTATACGGTACCAGTGGCGCCAACGGGGTCTTGTTGATCACCACAAAAAAAGGAGCCAAAGGCAAAACGCGCTTCAGTTTCTCTTCGAAGTACTCCGTCAAATACGAACCGGAATCGATTCCGATGTTGTCGGGTGACGAATACGTATCCTTTATTCAGGATGCCATCTGGAATACAGCAAACGCCCAAGGTGTCAGTAGTTCCAAAGCTTTGTTGGAATTGTTGTTTGATACCCCGGAAATCAATTTCAATCCGGACTGGCGGTATTTTGATGCGTACAACGCAAACACCGATTGGCTATCGTACGTAAAGCGCAATGCGATGACCTCAGACAACAACTTCTCCATGTCCGGAGGTGGAGATAAAGCGACGTATCGTTTTTCGATGTCTTATTTGGACGAAGGGGGTACAACGGTTGGGACCGGATTGCAGCGATTGACTTCTTCGTTGAATGTTGGGTATCATTTTTCCAGCAAATTGCGCGTGGATGCCGATTTTACTTTTTCGGAATCCGATAAACAGGATAACTGGACGGACAATGTACGCCTGGAATCCATGCTAAAGATGCCCAATAAGAGTCCCTTCACCATCGATCCGGCATCGGGACTGCCCACCTCCAACTACTTTACGCGTCAAAATGCGGATGAGTTCCAGGGCGCGTTTACCGGTAGTCGAAACTTTCATCCCCTGATCATGGCCAACGAAAGTTACAACAACAGCATGCAGCAAGAGGAAAAAATGACGTTTCGTCTAAGCTACGATGTGTTGCCGGGGCTGAATTATTCAGGCTATGTGAGCATGAAATTTAAAACGGTCAAAAACCGTCGTTTCTTACCGCAGCATGCTACGGGCGTAACCATAGACGACCCGTATGCCAATCAAAGTACCGACGCTTATTCGGATAACTTTGCCCTGTTGACAGAAAATAAGATGATTTATCGAAAACGTTTCAACGACAATCATACACTGGTAGCTACCGGTTTGTGGCGTACCAACAGTACTCAAAGCTCCAATTATTCTACCGTCGTATATGGCACGGCAGCAGCCGGCTTGTCCGATCCCGTCACTGGCGGTTCCATTTACGGACGAAATTCCGGCAATTCCGAAGTGCGCTCCGTCTCCGGAATCGGGAGCGTCAATTATACGTGGATGAATCGCTACATTCTTTCCGGAACGCTCAATATGGAAGGCAAATCCAGTCTGGGTAAATCCAATCGTTGGGGCCTTTTCCCGGCAATGGGCGTCGCCTGGCACGTGCAGGAGGAAAGTTTTATGGACGATGTTGACTGGATGGATCAGGCAAAAATTCGGTACAGCTACGGTCAGAGTGGGGCTGCACCCAGTGGTACTGCTCCCTACATGGGAACGTTTGCTTCGGTGGGTAAATACGGCAACAATCCGGCCATTGCTCCGGTCTCGATTCAATTGAATAATCTAAAATGGCAAACATCTACCGAGTGGAACGGAGGGGTTGATTTGGCCTTTATGGACAATAAGTTGACGACAACATTTGACTACTATTACAAATTTACAAAAGACTTGTTGCAACGAAAAGTGAGTATCCCGGCTTCTTCGGGCTACAACAATCAAGGCAACACCATCGCCTATTTCAATTCGGGTGAAATCAGCAATCAGGGCTGGGAGTTTCGTGTGGAATCCGAGCTTCTTTCAAACAAGATTTGGAGAATGACGGCCAACTTCAACGTAAATCGCAATGTGAATTCCATTGAGTCGCTGCCGGAAAATCTATCGGAATCATCCTTTTCGCTGGGTAATGGCAGGTATGCACAGAAACTGGTATCGGGCACACCGGTGGGTTCGTTTTTCGGGTTTAAGTACGATGGCGTGTATCAAAATACGGAGGAAACGTTTGCCCGGGATCGCAACGGAAATGTGATGACCGACTTGGACGGAACCCCCATCGTGATGAAAAATGGGAATTATACCACCTATCCGGGGGATGCACGCTATAAGGACATCAATTACGATGGTGTGATCAATGCGCAGGATGTTGTATACATCGGGAACTCCAATCCCGTCGTGACGGGCGGCGGAGGCTTTAGTCTCAAGTACAAAAGTCTGACGCTGACAACATTTATGCATTATCGTTTGGGACAAAAAATCATCAATACCGCTCGCATGGAAAGCGAAGCGATGTATGGAACCGACAACCAGAGTGCATCCGTTTTAAAACGCTGGAGAAACGAAGGGGATGATACTGAAATTCCAAGAGCTTTGTGGAAATACGGATACAACTATCTGGGATCCGATCGGTTTGTTGAAAACTGCTCGTTTGTACGCCTGAAATCGGTATCGCTGGGCTATAATTTACCAAAGGAATTCTGCAAAAAGATTTGGACCAACAGCATCAATGTGTTTGTGACCGGCTACGACCTGTTTACCTGGACCGATTATACCGGTCAGGATCCGGAAGTCAATTTGCCTTCAAACCTGACGGATTTGGCCGAAGACGATGCCAAAACACCCCGATCCAGACGCATGTCCTGTGGTATAACCTTGAACTTTTAAAACCATGCCAACAATGAAAAAATATCGTTTGATGATGGCCCTTGTTGCCGGGTTGAGTTTGTTTGCTTCTTGCAGTGATTGGCTGGAGGTCTATCCCCAGGACGATCAGGTGAGCGACTATTACTGGACGTCCAAGGAAGAAGTGGATGCCGTGCTCAATGCGGGTTACGTGTATATGAAGGATATGGTTGAACCTCAATTGATTCCTCTCGGAGAATTGCGTGGCAGCTGCATCTATAGTCGAAGTGGCAACAACCTGCAGAGTTTTCGTGTGAAACCCACGGATAAAAATATCTGTAACTGGGGAGCCTTCTATCAGGTAATCAACGTAGCCAATTCGGTTTTAAAAAATGCCTCAACCGTTTTGGATCGAGACGAAACCTACGATGAAAATGTCATGCGTTCGCATCTCACGGAGGCTTATTTCTTGCGTGCACTCAATTATTTTTATCTGGTCCGTAACTGGAGGGATGTCCCTTTGGTGCTGGATCCGTATGAAACGGACGAGAAAACGTATCAAGTGGCTCAATCGCCTGAGGCAGTGGTTGTCGCTCAAATTAAATCCGACATTCGTGCTGCACTGGAATTGGGAGCGGCCAAAGAACATTACGATCAGCAATGGGAAAATAAGGCCCGTGCAACCAAGTGGTCCTTATACGCCTTAATGGCAGATGTTTGTCTCTGGGACGAGGATTATGAAACGGCGGTTTCGTACTGTGATTTGCTGCTGAACGCATCGTCTGTATACGCACCCCGTTTTTTAACAAGTCCCTCGCATGCCTCCTGGTTTGGAATGTTCAATCCGGGCTTGAGCACGGAATCCATTTTTGAATTGCATTGGGATTATGAAGAAGATCAGTTAAACAACCTGCCGGTTTTGTTTGACAACGTGGCCTCGGGTAGATTGTATGAATACACCCCCCGAATGCTGGAGTCTTTTCAATTGGAATACCAATATACACAGGGTAATCTGTTGGAGGCGGTACGGACGCTGTACGGTGGATACTATGTGACCAGTGAGAATGCGACCAATGCCTTTGTTTGGAAATATATGGGATCAACCGTTTTGACCGAAAAAAGAACGTCCGAATTTTATGACCCGAATTTTATTTTATATCGCATGGCTGATGTGCTTTTGATGAAAGCAGAGGCACTCATCCTACAAGGGAAAGACGATCTGCGGTGGGCCGAGGCCTTGGATTTGATCAATCGGGTACGCAGTCGCTCCAATTTAGCGGCACTCGATTGGATCGTCACGGATGTCAGTGAAATCGACTTATTGAAGGCAGTCTTCTACGAACGACAAATGGAACTGGCCGGTGAAGGCAAAATATGGTACGATTTGTTGCGCTTTAGTCGCAGAAATAGCAATCAGTATAAGGAAGTATTCTTGCTGGATCACGTGCTGGATTACAACAACCAGGCCAGTGGCAGTTGGCTGCGTTCCGTACTGTTAAATGACGATGCTTTATTTTTGCCTATATGGGATAAAGAGTTGGATGCAAATACGTTGCTGGTTCAAAATCCTTATTATAATTGATATACCGATGAAAAGACTACAGTATTTAATCTGGATATTTCTGATCGTTAGTGCCTGTGAGGATCCGTTTAAAGATCAGTTGTTTGTAACGGAGTCTGAGGATGTATTGACCTTGACCAATGCAGCCTATCTGGATTCGCGTTCGGAGGAGTTCTCGTTGTGGATCGATCTGCTCAACTATACCGATTTATACAACGCGATCAACGATGCGAGCACGCAAACCACGGTTTTTTGCCCCAATAACGAAGCCATGAAAGCCTTCTTGGCTTTTAAGCAAATTGAATCGGTGGAGCAGTTAGACCGCACCTATGCCCGTGAATTGGTTCGTGCACACATCTTACGCAGCAGTTTGACGGAAGCGAGTTTTATGGTGTATGTGAATGAGGGACAAATCAACGTTCCGACGGTATTTGGGATGTATTTGACGACCGGATACGGTCAGATTCAGTCCGATGTAGATGATGCCGAGCTGGATTTTGTGGAGCGGACCGATACCCTTACCATCTACCTAAATAACCAAGCTTCGGTTTTGGAAATGGCCAGACAAACCGTCAATGGTATGGTGTATGTGCTGGGAGGTGTCGTACGACCCTTGTCCGAAACCATCGTACAGAAACTGGCAGATTATGGTACGTATACGTTGTATCTGGAAGCGATCAAAGCAACCGGGCTGGACTCCTTATTGAATGTAGTTGCCGATACGACCTATGAACTGGGTGGTGCGATGTCGATCAATCAGGTTCAGTATACGTGCTTTGCCGTGCCCGATTCCGTTTACCAGGCCAATGGCATAACGGATTTGAATGGTTTGGCACAATACCTGAATGCGGGGACACATTATACGGATAGCAGCAATGCGTTGTATCAGTATATACTGTATCATACCATGGATAAGGCTCAAGAGAAGCAGGATTTATTTGAATTGGATTCGGAGGATCAGGTTCGTGTGTTTGATACCATGCTTAAAGACCAGGTTTTTACCACTCGAAGCCTGAATGGATCCACGGTTTTGAACGACCGCATACGCTTGATACGCTCCAACATGCAGGCAAGAAACGGCATCATTCATAAAATGGATCAAATCATGCCTGTCTGGGAACCGACACCGGTCACGGTTGTCTGGGATTTGTGCAACAGCAAGGATATTATTTCGATTGCCAATGCCTACGGTGCCGCCAATAGTCTGGGCAATTTATTCAACATGCCTTTGACCAGTAAGGAATATCAGGTGGATTTAAGCGAAGACAAGATCAACGGTAATTATGGCACGATTGATGCATTTACCTATAAAGAAGCAAGCAGCAAAACATCTTATAACTCTTGGCGCAAAGTGGGCTACATGAAGTGTAAATACCTCAATACACAAAACAAGGAAGTCAATTCCTATGGAGCCAACATGGATAATCTGTTGATTTTAAACCTGGGTTACACGGGTTGGATTCAATTTGAGACACCCACACTGATCAAAGGCAAGTACCGTGTGGAATTGTATTATGCGGGAGCAGTCGCCTTGTCTTCTTATTATTCCACCGGAAGCTTGGTACGCTTTACACTGGATGATTACATCAAACCTCTATATGTCTGGAAAGGCCTTGACCTCAAAAGTGGCAGCCACATACACGGAGATGTTCTTTTTGATGAAATCGAGTTTGAAACTTCGACCACCCACACGTTGCGAGCCGTAATGATGGACATCAAAGCCTCTACCAACTCTCCCTATCGTCAAATGTGGGACTATGTAAAATTTATACCGATTGAAGATTAATATGCGGACTATGAAAACATACATTTCTCGATTATTTATATTTCTGGGACTGTCGCTCATCAGTTTTTCTTGTGACGATCGCTGGGAAGAACACTACGGTCAGGCAGCGGTTGTCTCGGCCATTGATGTGGAGTTGTACGCGGGCGATGTGGAATCGTATATGCGTAGCCAGTCCAATTTGTCCTTGCTCACTCAGACCTTTGAGTCTACGGGAAAGTTTGATAGCCTATCATCCGAACACATGTATACGGTGGTGGTGTATCCCAATTCGGTGATGGAAGGATCGGAATACCTCAACGATAGCCGGTATGCCAACTATTGCATCAGTGATGTCGCCGTTTCGCCTGCCGCCTTAAAAGAAGGTATGGGTATTCGCATGCGGTATGGGAAAAATGTTTGGATTTATCAAAAAAACGATGCGTTGTGTATCGATGCCTATCCCATCCGCAAGTCGGTCCAGACCCGCAATGCGTATGTGTATTATCTGGAAGCAGGCCCCATACCGATCCGCAAGTCAGTCTATGAGGTGTTAAATGAACTGGGCCCCGAATATGCGCAATTTCGCAGTTTGGTTGCTCGTTTTGAGGAAGTCTATTTTGATAAAGAAAACAGCACGCCCTCCGGGTACAATTCTTCCGGAAATCTGGTTTACTCTGATTCCGTTTGGGCCGTCAAGAACAAACTAATGGATCGATACTCCGAAGCGGGTGTCTCCTTCTGGGACATGCGTTCGGAAGATTACGTGACCACCTTGGTTGTCCCCGACAACGACGTCCTGACACGTGCCATCGATACCGCCATGGCAAAAGTCCCTTTGTTTTTGGGGCGCCCGGCGACGCAAGCCGATCGGCTGAAATACGAAAAGTGGGTAGTGCAGGCCTGTTTTTTCAACCAACGACTCGAGGAAGAGGCCTTCATGGGTGATCAGGATCTTGACGGAGTGGGGGCCTATCTACGGGACAGCCTCAACGAGAAAAAACATACCTCCATCCAACCTGCGATGTGGAGACCCACCGTTCAACGCATTCGAACCGGGTCTCAAATACCCTGTAGTAATGGCAATGTGTTTACGGTCGATCATTTGAAAATCCCCAACAATGTGATTATTTATCGGTTAAAGTCGAAATTCTACCAATTGTGGGCAGGCATGACTCCGCAGCAAAAATCCGATCATTTCCGTTGGACCAATTGGATGGAACCTTTGATCGTAAACGATGCACAAGGATCGTTTGAGTTGTCGGAAACCTTACCGGTTATGTATTATCACGTCTTGACTGCGATTCCAACCAAAGAGGCCAGAAAGGATTCCCTCTTGTGCAGTGTCACGTACGACGGTTTACTCTACAATGAGTCCACCAATCAAATCCGTATGGCACACATCCCTGCTGGAGAGTATTACTTACGCATGGGGTTCAAGCACAGTTTGCAGTATTCGCTCAGTATTTATTTTAACGACTCGTTGGTCGTTAAAGATATGGTGATGTATGCCCAAGGTTCCAACTTTCACTTTGATCGGGGCTCCGTAGGCGTGGTTGAATACAACGGTGCCATGTCGATTGGCTACCCCGAGGGCTATAATTGGCTGGATTGGGCTGCCAAAAGCGAGAAAGCACAGGCATACGATACCGACGGCTATCCGGTAGCGGTGGTCAACGTCCCACAAGACGGACCCTTTACCATTACGATCGAATCGTCCGATAATTCGTATTTGTATAACGATAAATCGTATACGCGGGATAAGAACAACATTACCATGTTGATGATGTACCACTGGTGTTTGCGCCCAACTAAAAATAACTATTGATCGATGAAAGGCATGAAAAATATTCGGATGAAAAGCATGGCTTGCTTGTTAAGCATAGCCGGAGCTGTGGCTGGCCAAGTGAATTACACGTCAACGGTTCTGGATGAATCGGGAAAGCCGGTTGAGGGAGCCGTGATTACGGTACTGGGTGGGTCGAAATCGACCGTATCGGCCGTTGATGGTTCGTTTCAACTAGACGTTCCGGAGCGCTCAGTTGCCATACAAGTCGATGGAAAGGGTTTCTATCCATCCGTATATCGTCTGTCAGCGAAACACCGACCGAACAAACTCGTGTTGACGCCAGACGAGACGTACCGACACACGGAGTTGTTCACGATGCCCCAGGGCACGGAATATCTCCAGGCAAAATCGACTTCGGCAGAGGCCATGGATAAAGCGTTTCTGAATACAGCTTTAAGTATAGATGAGGCACTTAAGGGGAATGTGACCGGTTTGAACGTTGTTGGAAAGAGTGGCATGCCGGGTGAGGGTGCTTACTTGAATGTGCGTGGTTTACACTCCCTAATGGGGGAAAATAATCCCTTGTTGGTCATTAACGGGGTTCCTTATTTTTCCAACGACAACACGTCTTTGGTCATCAATGGATATTCCAGAAGCCTGTTGTCGGCTTACAATCCTTCCGATATTAAGCAGGTTACGTTGGTCAAAGGGGGAGCGGCTGCTTTGTACGGTTCGCTGGGATCCAACGGTGTATTGATGATCGAGACCGAGCAGGCTCAGTCGGATGACATGGAAACTCGAATTTCCTATTCCGGACAGTTTGGAACGGTCTTACCCAAGTCGGGTGCTCCGTTGCTGAACGCTTCCGAATATGCGGAATACATGCGCAACATCGGGATGACGCGTTACAGTCAGATGTCTGCACTGTATGCGGATTATCCCTTTTTGCAGGGGAGCAACGACTACTACGAACAATACATTTTTAACAACAATACGGATTGGCAAGCACAGGTGTTCTCGCCGGCCACGACGTCAAACAACGTTTTGCGTGTCGAAGGAGGGGATGAAATTGCAAAATACAACATGTCTGTAGGGTATACCTCCGAAGGTGGTGTACTGGGAGAAACACAATCGGATCGTTACAGCACATTGATTAACTCGAATATTCTGGTTAGCCGTAACGTCGATATTTTTACCACGGTGGGTCTTTCGTATAGCAAAAGTATTCTGGCAGAACAAGGCATGACGCGGGAAACAAATCCGCTGCTGGCTGCTCAATCCTCCATGCCTCAGTTGAATCCCTTTAAGTCGGATGATAAAGGGCGTCTATCCAGTACGTTGGCTCCTTATGACTTCTCCAACGTAAATGCCAACCCAAGCTTTGCGTATGAAAACGTGAGCAATCCTCTGGCATTGGTTCGATCCGTTCAAGCCGATGATAAACGATATGATGCCAACATCAACCTGGGTTTGAATTATCAGTGGAATGAATTTTTGCGTTTGACCGGAAACTACCATCTAAGTTACCGCTATACGGAGGAAAACTTGTTTGTACCAGGGCTGACAAGCAAGACCATTCTTCCTCAATATTACGGCATTGGACTGAATACGGTGCGCAAAGGAATTACCGAATACAAAAATCAGTATTTTTCCTACAAAGCTCAATACCATCGTTTGTTTGACGGGGTGCATCAACTGGATGCACACGTGGGCGGTCAATTTATGACCTATCAATTGGAATACGATCGGGCTTCGGGCTTTAATACGGCCAATGATTTCTACAAAACGTTGGGCTATACAACCGATGAAGCCGATATTGCCGGTTTTAACGAACATTGGGTTTGGCTCAATCATTCCCTTCACGCAGCGTATACTTACGATCAATGGGTGAAGACCTATTTGAATGCGTCCTTTGATGCCAGTTCGGTATCGGGCGTGGATGCTCCGCGTTTGTATGTGTATCCTGCGGTGGGTGTCAATTTTATGATGGCGCAAACGGACGTACTCCCGGAACTGTTCAATCGATTCAATCTTCGATTGGAATTTGCTCAAACCGGAAACAGTCGTTTTTCGTCCAATTATGCTCGAAATTATTACCAAAATGCCAACTTCTTTACATTGGGTACCATTACACGATCCAATGTGCCCAATACCTATTTGGAGCCTGAGAAAAGTCGACAATGGAATGCCGGCTTGGATGCTTCGGTCTTAAACGGACGCATACATTTGGGTCTGGACGCATACCGAGCCATTGCCTATGATTTATTGATTGCGCGCAATATTTCTGCGGTGTATGGTTCGGATGCGTATTACGACAACAAGGCGGAGCTGTCCAATCGAGGATTGGAATTATCCTTGCACATGACCCCCATTCAAACCAAGGAGTTTGAGTGGATTCTGGGAGGGAATATCAGTATGGTCGGAAGCCGTGTTGAGGCTTTGGGGGATCGTACGGAAATGTTGTTGACCTATCGGGGGTACAACGACGACGATGTGCAGGTGGTCTTGCGGGAAGGAGAAGCTCCGTACCAATTCTTGGGATACAGAACCAATGGGGTGTATGCTAGCAACCAGGAGGCTCAAACGGACGGTCTGACAACGGTGTATGGTGGTACGTATCAGGCGGGTGATGTGCGTTTTGTCGACGTTCATCCGGATGGTGTGATCAACGAAAAAGATAAGGTCTTGTTGGGCAATGGACGCCCGGATTATTATGGCAATGTTTTCAGTCGATTTGGTTATAAGAATTGGAGCCTTCAAGCAAATTTCACCTATTCTGTAGGCAATCAGGCATACAATGCCGTGCGCCGCGATTTGGAATCGATGTCCAATTTCTACAACCAGTCGGCAGCGGTACGCAATCGTTGGCAATTGGAAGGGCAACAAACCCATATGCCGCGTGCGGTATATGGAGACCCATCGGGCAACAACGTATTCTCGGATCGATGGGTTGAGGACGCATCGTTCATCAAATTGAGTCGTTTAATGGTGAGTTATGAAATGAAACAAGGTGTATGGAATTTGTTTCGTTCCGGCCGCCTTTGGGTGAGTGGCGAGAACCTCCTTACATGGACGCAGTATTTGGGTGCAGATCCGGAGTTTGCCTATTCGTACGACGAAGCCATGCTTGGATTTGATTACGCGAAAGTATCGCAACCGGTTTCGTTTCGAGTGGGTATAGATTTGAATTTCTAAAATGCATGAATATGAACTTCATTGATAGAATCATTGCTTTGATTTTGATCCTCGTGAGCGTAAGTGCTTGTGAAGATGTTTTTGTGACGGATACCGATGATACGCTGCCAACGGGTAGTTATATCTCGAAGGATGATGAGATGTATAAGGGTTTTCTTGGCATCATGACCAAGGTACAGCAAGCTGCGGATCATGCCATTTTTTTGACGGATACCCGAAGTGATTATTTTGAGGTGACCGGAAATGCTCCCTTGGATTTGCGACAGATTTATTCGTATGAATCGACACAAAACAACCCTTACGCGGATCCTACGTGCTACTACGCTGTGATTGTTGCGTGCAACGATTTTGTGGAAAAAATGCGGGTGTATCGCAATCGGAAAGGGGAAGATATGGAGGAACTTTCCAAAACAAATGCGGACCGACTGGTTAGTTCGGCGTTGCGCATCAAGGTGTGGGCGTATTTGACATTGGGACGCATCTATGGAGAAGCGGTTTGGTTTGATGACCCTTTGGTTGAATTGATTGATTTGGGTAATTCCGATGTTTTTACACATTGTGAGATGCCTCAATTGGTCGAAAAGTGTTTGGCCTTGTTGGATAACGGCGTGGTATTATACGAGGACGAAGTCATTCCCTCTACGCTTGAAATGGAATGGGGGGAGTGGATCAATGCAGAAAACCCGACCAACAATTACGATCATTGGGATTATATTGTTCCGCAGTGGTTGTTGTTGCGCTGTGATTTGCTGGCTTGGCGTGGTACAGATGCCGATTATTTGTGGATACGCGACCATATCCTGGATTTCATGTACTCGGTACATACCGACCCTTTGTTGGAATTGGGAGGGTGGTATTATGCCTGCAACATTCCGTTAATGACGGGTGGTGACAACATTTACAACTGTGAATACTACAAGATGTTTTATACCGAACAGTACAATGCCGGGACCAAAACCAATCTTTTTCAGGTGATTTCGGGCGTAATGTACGACTACGACAACGAGCAAACCAATCGCATTGTCGAGTACTTCTGTCCGGAAGGATCCGGTAAATATTACTTGCGTCCCTCATCGCATGCCATTCAGAAATATGCGGAGAGCGATACGCGCGGTTTTGTACAGCGCAAGAATATGAATGTCATCGCCGGAGATACCTGTTTTACCAAGTATTATTATTACGATGGTTCGTATTTGCGCAATCGCATTGTGGAAATCCAGCCGGTGATTCCGATCTATCGTGGGCATGACTATCATTTTCTTTTGTCTGAAGCTGAGAATCATCTGGGTAATTGGGAACAGGCAGAAGTTATTTTGAATCATGGTGTAACCAATCAATTTGCCAACAAGGTGCTTCCTGCACATTGGCATCCAAAATATGGATCCTGGTTTGGCGACAACGGCGGATACGGAGATGTGGGGATCGTGGGTTGTGTGCGTGGAGCGGAACATCCGTTGCCCAAGCCAACGGATCCAGGCTACGTTTTATCGGAGACCGATCGCAGAAAAGTCTATGATTTGGCCTTGTTGGATGAGGCTTTGTTGGAGTATGCCGGAGAGGGCAAGGCCTACAGTATGATGGTACGCATGGCTGAAAAATACAATGATCCTTCCATTGTGGCCGATCGGGTATGCCCCAAATACCCGGAGTCCATGCGTGACGGCATTCGTTCCATCCTGATGAATAAGGGCTATTGGGTCGAATGGGATTTACAAATGAAATAATCTTCCTTAATACAATATGTTTTACTTAAATGTTAACCTTATGAAAAAAATCTATCTTTCATTGCTGACCATGCTGCTTGCAGTTATGACAGTAAGTGCAAACACGGTGTTGGTTCAAACACCTGCAGACCTGGCATCCTTATATGGAGCAGCACAGGATGGTGATACGCTACAGTTGTTGACCGGTTCGTATACGACAAAGTTGTCTTTGCCCGCCGGAAAATCCATTGTTTTATACGCTGCAGATACCAGTGTTGTAGAGTACAAGGCTGAATTGGTTTCGGATGCGGGAACCAGTGTCGAAGGAGGTTCCATCACGTTTGATGGCATAATCATTGACCGAGACAATGCCTATTTTATGAATTTGAATGGTGCAGGACGCTTTGAGCTTTTGTCGTTTCGCAACTGCGATATTCGCGACATCACTCGATCCTTCTTGCGTACCGGTGTGCCCGATTCTTCGGTATTGACTTCGGGTGTCAATCGATTCGAAATGTTTAATTGTACCATGCACAATTGCAATACAAACAATTGGAATATGATGTGGACACAAATTCCCTTCAACGAAATCGATATTCAGCAGTCGACGTTTTATTCGAACGACAACGTTGAAAGCTTCTTTGCGCCCAGAGTAACGGGTGGAATGTCGTATGCCAGCGAAACGTTGAATTTTGTGTTTAAGAATAATACGGTATTTCAGGGAGCCCGCGATGCCAATCGTGCGATCTGTAATGCGGGGAACAACTACGGTGAAGAATCTACGTTTGAGTTTGTAGACAACATCATTGTCTGTCCGGAAGGAAAAACGGCGGGTGCGTTGATTGTAGCTGAAATCGGGATGGTAACCATGCACAATAATTTGGTGCATAATTATTCAGGAGCTAAAGTGAATCTACCCATTTTGATGGACTCGGTGAGCAATTATGCGTTGGAAGATTTCTCGTTTACCAGCACGGGGCAAATTTTTCCGGATCCTGCCAATGGTGATTTTACCATTTATTCGGTTTCTCCGATGGCAACCGCCTCAACCAACGAAGGCATTATTGGGGACACTCAATGGTTGAAGCAGGCTTCCAATTTGGTCGATTTGACGGTCGGATATGCAGACGGTTCGGATGAAACGTTTGGTTCGATTTCCGGTCCCTCCGGAATGGTAGAAGACGGAAAAGAAGTGACGCTGACTGCTGTGTATAACTTCGGATACCGATTTGTGGCTTGGAAAGACGCTTCCGGAGCCATTTTGTCCGAAGAACCGGTCTATACGTTTACACTAAGCGGTGCAACTACGGTTCAAGCTGCTTTCCGCCAGATCAATACCTATGTGTTGAATGTCAATGTTGAAGGCATGGTGGGCAATGTGAGTATATCTGAAGCCGGTAAGGACGGGGAGTATTCAATTTATGAGGAAGGTATTGAATTGACCTTGACCGCAGTAAGTAACCCCATATCTGAATTTATGTTTTGGGGCGATTTTGACAGCAGTCCGTCCAAGATAATTGTGATGAATCAGGATCAGAATATTACCGCAACGTTTGCAACCAAGAGTTTTGTTTGCGGTTGGAATTTTGATACCGAAAAGAATGATGCCAGTAACCTTCGTGAAGCGGATTTCTTGGGTCAATTTGTGACTCCGGCCAATGCACCGATTTTGTCCATGTATAATTCGGACGATACGTCGACTCCTTGGTCTGGATGGTGGAACCGTACCGAAAAAGATCGTACGGCTGCAACGTTCTGGAAGAATAGAAGCAGTGCCGAAAACCATTTTTTCTGGCAGACCAATATCTCAACCGTTGGTTACAAGGATGTTACCGTCAAATATGCGTTGACCGGACGTTATTACGGCAACGATGTTTGGAAGCTGATGTACTCGTACAACGGTATTTCGTTTGAGGTGGCTGGTTACGATACGGTAAGTACGTCTGCTTGGGTGGATCGTGAACACGTCATTCCCAATACCGGTGATAAGGAAACGTTGTATTTGCGTTGGACTCCCGATATTACAAGCACGCTGCATGGGGATATCAAGGATGTAGACGGTACGTACATCGCTGATATATACATTTTGGCTGACGAAAGTGGTACGGTTGGTTTGAACAATCCTTCGGATGCGGTAAAACCGATGGCGTTGATTCAATCCGGCTTGATGACGCTACGCAACATAGAAGGCCGCGTAGAGGCCAGTTTGTTTGGTATGGATGGACGCTTGGTGCGTAGCTTCCAGGCTACTGAGGGCTCTGTGGTGGACTGCAGCAACCTAAAAGGTGTGTACGTACTGAGAATCGGTTCGGCAGCGGTAAAAGTTGTGTTCTAACACGCTTCGCTTCGTTCGTCCGTGACGACTCTATTTCGAGGGTGAATCAAACAGATGTGTTGATTCACCCTCGTTTCGTGTAGATTTTTGAGAATAATAAAAAGGGTTATCTGATAGAATCTCTATCAAATAACCCTTTAAAAGGGGTGGGCCCAACAGGGCTTGAACCTGTGACCCCCTGATTATGAGTCAGGTGCTACTAACCAACTGAGCTATAGGCCCGGTCTCGGATCGTCTCCGAAAGCGGCTGCAATATTACGGTTTTTTTGGGAAACAGCCAAGTGCTTGCATGCATTTCTTTGTATCTTTATGGCCTATTTTGAAAAGAGAAGGATATGTTGCGACTCAAGGGTATTCGAAACATTGTGTTTGATTTTGGCGGTGTTCTGGTTGATCTAAAACCGGAAGCTTGCCTGGAGGCTTTTGATCGGCTCGGGATGGAGCGCGTTCGGGAGTACCTGACTCCTTATGGCCATAAAGGTCCGTTTGGTTTGCTGGAGGAGGGCAAAATCGACCTACCTACGTTCCGGGATCAACTGAGGGCTCTGTTTCAGGTAAAGGTGTCTGATGAAGCACTGGATGCTGCTTGGGCTGCCTTTTTGCTGGATATTCCAGTCAATAAAATGCGGATGGTTCATGCCTTGGCAAAACACTACCGTGTATTTTTACTGAGCAATACCAATGCCATTCACATACAGAAACTTCAACAATTTGAGACACGGGGATTTCCTTTGTCCGAGTGTTTTGAACGTTTGTTTTTGTCTTATGAGATGGGACTATCCAAGCCGGGAAAGGGCATCTTTGAACGCATGATGCAGGACGCGGATATGATTCCTGAAGAGACGTTGCTGGTTGATGATGCACCGGCAAACTGTCAAACGGCAGCCTCGTTGGGAATGCAAACCTACCAACCCAGGCCGTTTGAGGATTTTACATCCGAATTTTCGACCAAAGAACCTTGTGTTTTGACGTTGGGATTTTTTGATGGTGTGCATAAGGGGCATCAGTACTTAATAGAGGAAGCTGTACGGGAGGGGCGTGCGCGCAATTTACCGGTCAAGGTGTTGAGTTTTTGGCCGCATCCTCGCACCATTTTGCACAGTGATTTTTATCCCCAGTTGTTGACCAGTTTGGAAGAAAAAGAAGCGCTGCTTAGAGAGCAGGGGGTGGATGCGGTGCATACCTTGACTTTTGATCAAGAATTGGCCGCGATGTCTGCCGAAGTTTTTATGCGTGAGGTTTTGCGTGATGAGCTCAATGTTGCGTGTCTGGTCATCGGATTTGATCATCGATTTGGTGCTTCGCGTTCGGATGGCTTTGAGGATTATGTACGCTACGGTCGATGGTTGGCGATGGATGTGCGTCGAGCACAACCGCTGATTCATCCCAAAGACGGTGAAACGCCCATTAGTTCGTCCTTAATTCGCAGAGCGCTGCTTGCAGGAGATATGGAACGCGCCCGTTATGGGTTGGGACGGTACTACGAATTGTCCGGTGTTGTCGTTCAAGGTAAGCGGATCGGGCGAACCATCGGTTTTCCTACTGCAAACATCGAACCCATGGATCCAAACAAGCTTCTGCCGATGGCCGGAGTGTATGCGGTTTGGGTGCGCTTGGATTCGGGTATGTACAAAGGTATGCTCAACATCGGCAGACGCCCCACGTTGCAGGATGAATCCGATTTGAATTTGGAGGTGCATTTGTTGAACTACGAGGGAGATTTATATGGGAAAATCCTTCGACTTCAATTTGTGTCCCGATTTCGTTCGGAGATGCACTTTCCGGATGTGGATGCTTTGGTAAAGCAGCTTCAGAAAGACAAGTGTTATGTGGACGACTTTCTGAAACGTCTATAATTCGATGGGAATGTGTCGTTTGATGCTTTGCTCCAATGAAATCAGTGTTTCGGTGGCCGTGACTCCTTTGATTTCCTGAATTTGACGGTTGAGCAACTCCATCAGGTGCTCGTTGTCTCTACAGTAGAGCTTAACCAAAATGGTATAGGGGCCGGTACAGAAATGACATTCAATGATTTCGGGGATTTCCTCAAAGTAAGGAATGACGTCTTTATACATGGAGCCTCGCTCCAGTTTTACTCCGATGTAGGTACAGGTTTGATAACCCAGCGATTTGGGGTTGATGTTGTATCCGGAGCCGGTGATTACACCCAGGTCAATCAATCGTTGGACGCGTTGGTGAATGGCGGCTCTTGATACACCGCAAACGGCTGCTACATCTTTAAAAGGAATTCGGGCATTGTTTGTGATGATTTCAAGAATTTGTCGATCCAAACTGTCGATCTTTTCGGAGATTACGGGTGTCGTCATAGTATGAAGCGTTTGATTGCGATGCAAATGAACGGAAAATTTATGAGATTTAAAAGAAAGCGGTCTGCCGGAAAACCGGAAGACCGCTCAATAATCCTTCCAGAGTTGATTATTCTGCTGCTTCTTCGGCTAGAATCTCCAGCAATTCAACTTCGAAAACCAATAAAGCTCCCGGTTTGATGGCACCACCGGCACCGTTGTCACCATAGCCCAATTCAGATGGAATCCAGAATTTGTATTTGGAGCCGACGCTCATCAACTGGATGCCTTCGGTCCATCCCGGAATCACGCGATTCAATGGGAATTGTGCGGCGTTGCCGCGGTCGATGCTGCTGTCAAATACAGTACCGTCGAGCAATGTTCCGTGGTAGTGTACGCTAACGGTTGATTCTGCGGTAGGTTTTGCTCCTTCACCTTCTTTAATCACTTCGTATTGTAAACCGGAGGCAGTGGTTACCACACCGGATTTTTTACCGTTATTTTCCAAGAATTCGGCCGCTTCTTTTTTGGTTACGGCAGCAGCTTCCGTTTGAGCGGTTGCCATGCAACGTTGGAATACTTCGTAGGCTTCGTCCGGAGAAATGGCCAAATTGGCCGTGTCACCCTTCAATGCTTTTTCAAATACGGCCAAAAATAAATCAAGATTGAGTTCTGTAGGGAATTCTTGTAAGTTTTGTTGCAGGCTGGATCCCATACCTACGCCATATGCATAACTCAGGCTGTCTGTAGAGGTCTTCATACTGCTGCCTGCAGTGGATTGCTTGCTGCACGAAGTCAGGCTCACACCTGTAGCAACGGCTGCACCTAAGAAAAGAATGCTAATTTTTTTCATTTGTACGATTTGTTTTGAATTGTAAAGTCGTGCAAAATTAAACTATTTATACGGATTAGCGTTGTAAAAAAAGTGAAAAAGTAGATGGGATGTGGATGTTATGTAGCATTAATTCGTAATTTAGAGGCATATTAACCGATGATTGAGTATATGAGTAAAACGATTCGCATTTATTGCAAGAATACCCAAACGTATGATTTGTTTCCAATGGGGACATCCGTTCAGGATATATACGAACACATGGCAGCCGAGCTTCTTCCGGGAGCCATTGCCGCCAAAGTGAATAACAAAACCGTCAGTTTGCAGTACGAGTTGTACAATCCCAAGCAAATTGAGTTTATTGATATCAACAGCAGTTCGGGAATGCGAGCCTACGTGCGAACGTTGACGTTCATACTTTCGGCTGCGATATCCGAGTTGTTTCCGGGTTGTGTGTTTCGTTTGGAGCATCCTGTATCCAAAGGGTATTATTGCGAACTGGAGCTGGGAAGACCCTTGGATCCGTCCGATTTGGAGGCGATTAAGCAGCGCATGCGGGAGTTGATTCAGGCAAATAATCCAATTGAATACATCGAAGACGAAACCGTACAGGTGGTGGACATGTTTCGTGCGCGCGGACGTCAGGATCTGGTCGATCTGTTATTGACCAAAGGCTCTCTTTACAGCGGCTATGTGAAGATGGGCTGGCACATCGACTATTATTATGGGGCATTGGCTGTCAGTTCCGGCTTCATCAAGCTGTTTGATCTAAAACCCTATTTTGGCGGTTTTCTGTTGCAGATTCCCGATCGTTCCAATCCCACCAAGCTCGAGTCCATTGTCCCACAGCATAAGATGTTGGGGGTTTTTAATGAGTATCTCAATTGGAACCGCATTATGAATTTGTCCAATGTGGGTGATCTCAACAAAGCCTGTTTGCGAGGAGAGTCGACCAACCTGATCAATATCTCCGAGTCGCTCCAAGAGAAGAAAATGGCTCAGATTGCCGATCAGATTCATCAGAAAGGGACGGTTAAGGTCATTTTAATATCCGGTCCATCCTCTTCCGGCAAAACGACGTTTGCCAAGCGATTGATGATTCAGTTGATGGTGTTGGGTATCAAACCGGTTTCCTTGTCGCTGGATGATTATTTTGTAGAACGGGAGCAAACACCCTTAGATGAATACGGTGAGTACGATTTTGAGTCGCTTCATGCCTTGGATTTGGATTTATTCAATCGTCAGTTAAAGGCGCTTTTGGCCGGTGAGTCCGTTGAAATACCGCGATTTAACTTTAGTCTGGGTAAAAAAGAATATACCGGTGATACGCTTCAACTCCACGAACATTCCGTTCTTATACTGGAGGGTATTCATGCGCTCAATCCGGAATTGCTGCCCAGCATTCCGAAAAAGTTGTTGTTTAAGGTGTATGTCTCCGCATTGACTTCCATGTCTTTGGATGAACATAATTGGATCCCAACGACCGATAACCGCTTGCTTCGACGCATTATACGGGATTTTAAGTACCGCGGGTATTCTGCCCGTGATACCATTTCCCGTTGGGAAAGTGTACGAGCCGGTGAAGAAAAATGGATTTTCCCGTACCAGGAGAATGCGGATGCCATGTTTAATTCTGCTTTAATCTTTGAGTTTTCTGTCTTGCGGAGTCATGCAGAGCCCATACTAAGACAGGTACCCCAGAATTGTCCCGAATATGCCGAGGCGCATCGTTTGTTGCGTTTTTTGGAGTATTTTGTTTCGATCTCTGATCCGGAAATTCCGCCAACCTCTCTTTTGCGGGAGTTTCTGGGTGGAAGCAGCTTTCGGTATTAACGTTTTTGCTATATTTGTCCTCAATAGGTAGAGCAATGTTTCGACAGGTACAACAACAAAAGCTTTTACAGAGGCTTTCTCCTCAGCAGATCCAACTCATACGATTGTTGGAAGTTCCTGCTGTGGAAATGACCGAACGCATTTTGCAGGAGCTTGATGAAAATCCGGCGTTGGAGTTGGGTGAGGACTGGGATGCGGATGCATTGGAGCCGACCGGATCGGATGAAGGCAGCAACGAGGATTTTACGTTGGGAGATTATGCCAGTGAAGACGATATACCGGATTATAAATTGCAACAAATGCAACCTGCTACGCCTGAGGAACGACGCGAACGGGTTGCGGCCAATTCGACCACCTCACTGCATGATTATGTACTTGAGCAGTTGGGGTTGTTGGATTTAAAGGACTCCGATCGAAGCATTGCAGAGTATCTTGTCGGAAATTTGGATGCAGATGGTTATTTGAGACGTGATCGGATGTCCATCGAAGATGATTTGTCGATTCATTATGGAATCGAGGTGGATTCCAATCATCTCAAGCGGCTGATGACGCTGATTCAAACATTGGATCCTCCGGGTGTCGGGGCGTTTGATTTACGGGACTGTCTGCTGATTCAACTGAAACGGAAATCTCCGACGGAACGAATTGAGCGCACGATTGTTATGCTCCAATCCTATTTTGAAGAGTTTTCCAAGAAACACTATGAGCAGATACAGAAAAAAATGGATTGCTCGGCAGAGGAATTAAAAGAGTTGATTCGTGAGGTGGTCAAGTTGAATCCGAAGCCCGGTAGTATGTTTGGTTCTGCGTTGGAACAAAATATGGATCAGATTGTACCGGATTTTACCTTGGAAAATTCTGACGGTCAGCTGTTGCTCAGCCTGAACAGTGCATCCACTCCGGAACTTCACGTCAGTCGATCCTATAAAGAGATGCTGCACGATTATCAGGCGCATGAGGCCAATCAAACACGAGAGGCCAAAGAGGCGTTGATGTTTGCCAAAGAAAAGGTTGAGGCTGCAAAGTGGTTTATTGATGCTGTTCGGCAACGGCAGGAAACGTTGATGCGAACCATGCAAGCCATTGTGGATCGTCAATACGAATTTTTTTGTTCGGGTGACGAAAAGCAACTCAAACCGATGATACTGAAGGATGTGGCTGAGGTTACGGGCTACGATATTTCGACCATCTCGCGTGTAAGCAACAGCAAGTATATTCAAACAGATTTTGGGGTTTTCCCGGTGAAGTATTTTTTTACGGAAGCGATGATGACCCAGCAAGGGGATGAAGTGTCTACCTTGGAAGTAAAACAGTATTTACAACAGCATATTGATGCTGAGGATAAACAAAATCCCCTGACGGATGAGCAACTGTCGGAAATCCTTTCCGAGAAAGGATACGTCATTGCCAGACGAACCATCGCCAAATACAGGGAACAAATGGGCATTCCGGTGGCCAGAATGAGGCGCAATTTATAACAAGCGTATGAGAAGATTTTTTAAAATTGTTTCCGGGGTGTTGCATCCGTTACTTCTTCCCTTGTTTGGAACATTATGCATGTTTCAGGCCGGAATTTTTAAAGCCTATCCGCTCAACTATGAACTGTTCATTGCCGGAATCGTGTTTCTGAATATGGGTTTTATCCCCGGCTTTGGGGTTTGGTTACTCAAGAAGAATGGGCACGTATCGGATTACGATGTTTCGGTACGTACCGAACGTGTGTTTCCGTATTTGATCACTGAGCTTTCGTATATTACAGCCATTATCCTATTGTGGCGTTACCAAATGCCCTGGTGGGTGATAAAATTATTTATGGGCTCCATAGTCGCCACCTTATTTGCGTTCTTTATCACGTTGCGTTGGAAAATCAGCGCACATACATTGGCATTCGGGGTTTTGATTGGAGGTGCGTTTCTGTTTTCACTTCGTCAGAGTATTTTCCCCATTCCTTTTTTTGTCGTCGCCTTGTTGCTTGCAGGTCTACAGGCCAGCAGTCGTCTGTACTTGAAGGCACATACCCTTGGGCAGGTAACGGGTGGTTTCTTCCTGGGACTGGCTTCGGTTCACGCAACGTATTTTTTAATTCCCTAAAATAAATCGTATGAATACTCCTGAACAATTGTTGTTTACCAAAGATCACGAGTGGGTCAAGGTTGAAGGCCAAGAGGCCGTTATTGGTATTTCGGATTATGCCCAAAACGAATTGGGTGAAATTGTTTTTGTAGAATTGCCTGAAGTGGGAGCATCCTTTCAGAAAACAGACGTTTTTGGTTCGGTCGAGGCGGTGAAGGCGGTCTCTGAGCTATTTATGCCGATCTCTGGCGAGGTTTTGGCCATCAACGAAGGTTTGTCTGAGCAACCGGAGTGGATCAACGAAGATCCGTACGGCAAGGGATGGATGTTGCGCATTCGCATCGCAGATGCCTCTGAGTTGGAACAATTGTTGTCTGAAAACGCCTATCAAGAGTTTGTAAAATGAGCATGAAACCCTTGGTTAGTATCATAATGGGTAGTACTTCCGATCTGGAGGTGATGAACAAAGCGGCTGCCCTTCTGAATGAGTTTGAAATTCCGTTTGAAATCAATGCCCTGTCGGCACATCGTACACCGGAGGCGGTGGAGGCTTTTTCGAAGTCTGCATCGGAACGTGGTGTTCGCGTCATTATTGCAGCTGCCGGTATGGCTGCGCATTTGCCCGGTGTCATTGCTGCCTCTACCACATTGCCGGTGATTGGAGTTCCCATCAATGCAAGCCTGGCTGGTATGGATGCGCTTTTGGCCATTGTTCAAATGCCTCCGGGCATTCCGGTTGCTACGGTTGGGGTCAATGCTTCGTTGAATGCAGCCATCCTTGCGGTACAGATCCTGGCACAGTCGGATGCGGTGTTGGCGGATAAACTGATTGCGTACAAAAAAGGCTTGCAATCAAAGATCGTTCAGGCCAATGAAGCACTTCGTGCGATTAAGTATGAATTTAAAGTAAACTGAGATGTCTTATATTCCGGATGTGTTTCGCTACGTTCGTCGAAGCAGTTCAGAGGTGCATGTGGGGGCGTTGACGCTGGGCGCAGCGAATCCCATTCGCCTGCAGTCCATGACCAATACTTCGACGATGGATACGCAGGGTTCTGTCGATCAGGTGCTTCGGCTGGTTGAAGCCGGTTCAGAGATGGTTCGTTTGACGGCACAGGGCGTGCGGGAAGCAGCCAACCTGGCACAAATCAAAGCGCTTCTTGTGCAGCAGGGTTGCACCGTTCCTTTGGTAGCAGACATTCACTTCAATCCGAAGGCGGCCGATGAAGCGGCCTTGCATGTGGAGAAAGTGCGCATCAATCCGGGAAATTTTGTGGATTCCGCAAAAACGTTCAAATCGATCGAATACACCGATGCCACGTATCAGGAGGAACTGAAGCGTATTGAAGAACGTTTTGTTCCTTTTTTGGAACGATGTCGTGCGCAAGGCACAACCATACGCATTGGAGTCAATCATGGCTCGTTGTCTGACCGGATTTTGAGTCGCTATGGTGATACGCCGCAGGGTTTGGTCGAATCTTGTATGGAGTTTCTTCGATTGTGTGTGGCACATTCGTTTACCGATGTCGTACTTTCTGTAAAGGCATCCAATACGCGAGTCATGGTGCAGTCGGTGCGCTTGCTTGTGAAAACCATGCGGGAGGCGGGCATGTCGTTTCCGTTGCATTTGGGTGTGACCGAAGCCGGCGACGGCGAGGACGGACGCATCAAGTCGGCTGTTGGAACCGGAAGTCTGCTGATGGATGGGCTTGGTGATACGATACGCATTTCGTTGAGTGAGGAGCCGGAATTGGAAATTGGTGTCGGTAGAAAATTGCTGGATCAGCTTCAACAGCGTATCGCATTGCCCGGTGTGGAGGCTGAAATGTATGACGGTTTTGATCCGTACTCGTATCAGCGCAGAATCACACGTGAAGTAGGTGCTTTTGGGGGTAAACAACCGCCTAGGGTGTTGCTCCGTCTCCCCAAAGGGCTATCGCTGGATCCTTCGGACCCGGCCCTGTCGGGCGAATTAAAAGCGGAATATATTTGGAGCGATTCTGGTGCTGCTTTTCCTGTGTATTCGGCTTCCGAATTGAAACGTATTGACGAGGCTTTGGGGCTTTGTTTTGTACGTTGCACGTTGTCTGATTTGACGGCAGAATGGATGGAGGAAGTCTCGGATAAACGCCAGGTTGTTTTGTTGCTGGAAACGGCGCAGGGCAATAATATGTGGGAGCGCAGGGCTTTCTTCCATCGATTGATGCAGGTGGGCTGCGATGTTCCGGTGGTCCTTTCTGTTGAGGCTTCCTACGAGGATGTAGAATCCATGCAGTTGGGACTCAGTCTTGATTTTGGGCCGTTGTTGCTGGATGGTTTTGGAGAGGGGTTAATGGTGAATAAACTGGATACGGATCGATGTTCAAATGCTGCCCTTGTTGCTTGCATGTATGGCATTTTACAGGCAAGCCGTATGCGCATGAGCAAAACGGAGTATATTTCCTGCCCGGGTTGCGGCCGCACGTTGTTCGGTTTGCAGCAGACCATCGCTGCCATTAAAGCGCGTACGTCGCACCTGAAGGGCCTTAAAATTGGCATCATGGGTTGTATTGTCAATGGCCCGGGTGAAATGGCGGATGCCGATTACGGCTACGTGGGTGCCGGTAAGAATAAGATTTCGCTGTATAAGGGTCAGGAGTGCATCATTAAGAGTGTTCCTCAAGAGGAAGCTGTGGAGCGTTTGGTTGAGTTGATTAAGCGTTCTGGGGATTGGCAGGAGCCGGTGGTTTGATGTGTCTCGCTGCGCTCGAATGTGTCACTCGCTGCGCTCGTGAATTGGAAGAATGTGTAAAAATCCTGCGGATTTTTAATGTGTTGAAACGTTCCGTTTCAAATGTGCGGCCTCTGGGCAAATTTATAATGAAGCTGGCCGTTTGCGGGCGCAACAACAGCAACGACGGGCGCAATGCAGCATGCTTCGCATGCGTGCGGTGACTTTGTCGCCACACAGCGCACGCGCGGATCTGCCAATTATGAGATTTCTTACTTCACTTACATTCCGTGCGTGCGCGCATTGCGCCCGTCGTGGTGGTTATGTTTCGGTCGAATTGATACACTTACGTGCGTCAGTACGGAATGCCTCGATGACCGGTAGTGTTGATTCTTATTCTGATTTTTTCCACGTTTGCAGGATGTTATCTCTTGCGGACGTGAAATTTTTTGTATTTCTTGAGTTACGAATAATAAAAATAGCAATTAATAGCGATTCATCGATTGTTTGTTTGACTTTTTATTTTTAATATTGCAGTATTGTTTCTGCGAGGTTCCATACATCTGAAAAACACACTTTAAGATGACACGCTTGACCTTTACTTGCTTGCTTACTTACGTACTGTTCTTTTCGGTAGGTAATCTTCATGCCCAGAGTGTCGTCTATGTGTACGATGCTGCCGGCAATCGTGTTTCCCGTGCGTATGTTTCAGAAATACATTTGGAGGAGTCGATAGGGTTGATTATTTTGGCGGAGTAACTTTTGCTACTCTGGAAAATCAATTTAGAGGAAGTGGTCAGTCTTCTGGTTATGGTCTGTCTTTAGGTAATTTTGTTAATGTTTCTATATGGGATGAAATTAATGGCAATTTTGATGATAGAGTAATTTCTGACCCACTATACATTCTGAGTCTTTCACATGTTTGTACCCATATATCATAAATAATTGAAAATAAACCGATAAACGCTTGTGTATATCCTTTTTAATGGGTATATTTATACCCATTAAATGACACGTTATGGGAAAAGGCA
>JAQVXI010000026.1:17715-31404 GCA_028709215.1 Bacteroidales bacterium | reverse complement strand
GGTCATTTCCTTTGCATCATCCTCACTTTTTAAAAAGGTAAATGCATAACGATACAGAGGCTCAAAAAGACGATCAAACAACAGAGAATAGGCTTGAGGGTCTCCAAGCGATAACTCATTAACAGTCTCATCCATAACTATTTATTTCAGACCATGCAAAGGTAGATAAATAATATCAAGAAAAAAAAGCAAACTAAACTAGTGGTTGTCGCGCCTAAATTTGTCCTAGATAAAACATCATATACTTATAAAAACAATTGGTTTATGAAAATCAAGATGATTACTCCTGCCTTATTGGCCTTCGTTTCCGTTTTTGCGTATGCACAACAATCGGAACAACCTGTAGAAACCAGCAAGTGGTCTGCCAGCGTAAAAGTAACCGGCAATTACTTCCGTACCGCTCCGGCGCCTGCTTCTCGTTTGGCACGTGTCCATCCCGGTTTTGGTGGTACGCTCGAGTATGGCTTTACTCCGTTTGGCGGTTTGGGTATGGAATTGATGTACAACCCCTATGGTGGTGAGTTGTCCAACGGTTCGGATTTGAATGCCGGCACCTTTGATGTGATGCCGTATTACAGCATCAATCTTTCCAATCTGATTGTACCCAATCGCGAAGGTTTTTGGGAAAAAGTAAACGTTTACAGCGAAACGGGCGCAGGGATTGGTTTCTATCACTACGGCATTGACAACGCCGACGCAACCAACCGTAAAGGCTTGGTGGCCAAAACGGGTTTGAACGTCGCTTATCGCTTGGGTGATGCCTTGGAATTGGGTCTGGAAAGCTTCTACCGTTATTACGACCGTTCGGATCTTGCCGGTCAATCCATTGGCAAAGGTTTTTCGGAAGGCTTGACGGCCGGTGTAAACCTGCGTTACAAATTTGGCGCCAAAAACAAAACCCACGTACGCAACATGTCAGCCGCTCAATACCACGCTCCCCTCAACCAGGATTTGATGGATGAAGCCGCTCAGGCTCGTTGCAAGGAATTGCAAGGTCGTCTTACTTCTGCGGAAGCCAAGCAAAGTCAAATCGAAAACGAAATCAAAAACCTTTCTAAATAAGCTTGACGTATGAAACGAATCACAATCTATACATTGGCTATAAGCATGCTTGCCGGCACGGCACAGGCTCAGTCAGTCGCACCGGATGCGGCCGACATGAGTAAGTGGTCGTTGAAGGTTCAGGCAACAGCCAACTACTTTCGCACCGCTCCTGCGCCCGCTTCACGTTTGGCGCGCATACACCCGGGCTTTGGTGCAGCGCTCGAATACGGTCTTAGCCCCATGGGTGGTCTTGGCTTGGAAGTCATGTACAATCCCTACGGCGGTGAATTGTCCAACGGTTCGGACTTGAATGCTTCGACCCTGGATTTCATGCCTTACTACAGCTTGAATCTCTCCAATCTGATCGCTCCTTACCGCCAGGGATTCTGGGAAAAGGTAAACATTTACAGCGAAACGGGTGCCGGCATCGGTTTCTATGGTCATGCACTTGACAACGCGGATCGTACCAACAAGCAAACGTTGGTAGCCCGTACCGGTTTGAGTGTGGCGTATCGCATCAGTGATCGTTGGGATTTGGGTCTGGAAAGTCAGTATCGTTACTACGACCGTTCGGATCTTGCCGGTCAATCCATTGGCAAAGGTTTCTCGGAAGGTTTGGCTGCCGGCGTGAGCTTGCGCTACAAGTTTGGTGCCACAAACAGAACCCACGTACGCAACGTACGTTTGGAGCGTCCCAGCCCAAACAACTCATTCAACAACTGTTTGAATGCAGCCGAAAAGCGGGTACGCGACTTGGAAACCAACAACGATCGTTTGTTGGCCCAATTGGAAGCACTCAAAAATCGTCCGGCTCACGAAGCGCCAAAAGTGGAAGCTCCTGTATTGTCGTATGCCATCGAGTTTGATTTTGACTCAAACAATTTGACCGATGCGTCCAAATCAACGTTGGATGCCATTGCTGAAATTTTGAACAGCAACGATGTTTGGAAGAAGGTTACGATTTATGGCAACACCGACAGCATCGGAACCAACGCATACAACCAAGGTCTGTCTGAAAAACGTGCTCAGGCGGTTAAAAGCTATTTGGTTGAACAGAATGTGCATGCCGATAAGCTCGTCTGTGTTGGTAACGGCGAAGAAAAACCCATTGACACCAACGATACGGTCGAAGGGCGACAACGCAACCGCCGGGTAGACTTCACGTTGGAGTAAAAACGGTCATTTTGACCCAAAACAAATGGGGAGTAGCATTGAATTGCTACTCCCCATTTTTTTACTCATCAACGAATCAATGTCGAATGTGCATGCGTTGAACGGGGCGATCTGCCTGTATCCATTGCAATAAATAAATCCCTTTATTTAAATGATCCATCGTCCATTGATGATGGATGGACTCCATCGGAGCACGCAAAACTTCCTGTCCAAGCATATTATACAGGACGATGGAGGTGTTTTGAGACAACGCATTGGATGGTATTTGTACCGTCAGCGTCGAACCGTCCACAAAGGCCATATACGCATTGGCCGTAGGCTGAATCAGTTCCGTAGACGGATTGACCACCAATTGAAGTGTTGTCACGTAGGTCGCACCGGCCAAATCCGACACTTCCACACGAACCTGACGTGAAATGCCATCCGTACGCGACAACACTTTGTTTGTCAACAAACTATCCTGATGTATGACGAAGTCCGAATTGTGTACATCACCCAGCCCAGAAACCAACTGGAAAGTGTGCGCATCCACCAAGTCCGGATCAAAGGCCATCAGTGTTCCCACCAACGAATGGATAGGCGCCTGCTCTTCTACGGCAAAACCGCTCACGTACAAGGCATACGGATGTTCATTCACATCATCGACCAGAACGACCATCATTTTGCTCCAGGCATTGCTCAAGCCGTCTCGTGCTTCAATACGGGTAAAGTAAATGGATCGCTTTTCGAAGTCAAACACCGTCTTGGAATACAACGAATCGTTGGAGATGAAAAAGTGGTCGTTGTCAAAGTCACCATCCCCCGTTACCAGTTCAAAAGCAGCTTTTGACGCCGAAGCGCCTTCGGCCGAGATTTTTCCAACAAACACCGGTGGAACCTGGTTTTCAGCAACCATCCAATTGGACAGATACAAATTGGTAAAGGCAGTCAGATCACCTTCCGGTACATTGCTTACCACAATGGTAAAACTACGACTGAACGTCAAACCATTCGCATCACGCGTTTCAATCCGAACAAAATAGCGATTCTGTTGCTCGTAATCCAACGCAACTGCCGTCAGCAGGCGATCACCCACCAAAAGGAAAGCATCGTTGTCCACATCGCCCTCACCGGAAACCAACCGATACGTAAACGTGTCGTCTCCATCCGGATCGACGGTCGACAGTTGACCGATTTCCGAACCGACCGGCATGTTTTCGGCGATGGTATATCGACTCAATTGAAGGGCTGTGGGTTGTTCCGTAACATTCGTTACAGACACCTCGACAAACTGCGACAACGCATACCCTTTGCTATCCACGACTTCAACCAGAACAACATACATAGAATCCTGTTCGTAGTTAAACACCGTATCCGTATACAAAGAATTGCCTACCAAGCGGAACCAGTGGTTGTGTGCGTGTCCGTCGACCAAACGGAAGGTATGTACATCATACGCATCATCGTCGATGGCCGTAAACGAACCAATCAAGGTACCCACCGGTTTGTTTTCAGCAACCGATGAAGGACTCAATAGAATCGCTCTTGGTTTGGACAACAAACTGTCCGCAACAATCAGATTGATTTGATAGACACTATCACAACCGGTACTGCTGATCATCCGGTCCTCGTACAGTCCCGATTGATCCAGCCAGTACGAACGCCATTCAAAACCGTTGCCGACTTGTATGGTCGTGTCGGTTTGGAAAAGATAGCTTGAATGCACCCGTATTTCCAACGTCGACGACGTATCGGCCAGCCCCATACGATCCAACGCCGTCATGCGCACCGTATAGGTGCCGGGATCCCGATAGGCATGCGCCGCTTCGATTCCGACCTGCGTCGTTCCATCACCAAAATCCCAATGGAAGTCAAAGCCCGTGGTATCCATTTCATTGATAAACCGCACCACACCTTTGTCACAAAAATCGGTTTGATCGGCTGAAAACATCGGCAAAGGCATCCGTTCTACCTCAAAAGATTGAGGCACCGACCATAGATTCTTGACGTCACACGTACGGAAATGGAGCGTATGCAAGCCATCGCTCAACGGTCTTGCTTCCAGTGTCAACAGCAACTCGGCCGGATGCACCGGTTCATCCAAATCCACTCGATGCACCTCGGCGGCATCGTCCCACCAGTATTCGTAGGCACGAATGCCAAAACCCGCGTGCATCGGATACGACAGTTTCATAAAATAAGAAGATTGCACCTGTGACCAACGTCCGTTGACATCGGCAAAACGGATGTTCAGACTATGCAAACCGTTCACCAGCGAATCGGTTCGTACTTCCGTGGCATACGCCCCCACATCCCCAGCCATCAGACTGCCCTCGTAGCGGTTTTGCACATCTGAATCAAACCAGTATTCGTAACGGGACATATCCGGATGATTGACCATCCCGTCTTCCATGCGGTAGAAAAAACGGGAAACAACCGAAGAAGAAAGTCCTTCGGCATCTGTAAAACGGAGGTGAAAGGCATTCATCCCCGGACGCAAACGACTGGCATCAAAACTGATGTTGTAGTCCAAATTGCTCTGTTCATCCAATACGACCACCTCACGCGCTTCGACGTCCTGATTGAACCAAAACGTATATCCGGTTATTTTTTGCACGTGCGGAGGACTGCTTCGATGATAAAAGAATCGAGCATACGGCACACTGTATCGACCGGCATCGTCCATGACTTGCCAGTGGAGGACATTCAAGGCTTTGGGCACACCCGCCGATTCAATCTCCAGGTTGAAAAAACCCGAAGCAACCGACTGTTCCAGCGGAATGACCGTTGTGTTCACATCGTCGTTATTAAACCAATAACGATACGCCACCAACTGCGTTTCGGCTCGAACGTGTGCAAACAGACACAGCCATAGTCCCATTAAATAGAAGACTTTCATAGCTGTATATATTAACGATCCTGTGCCTGTACGTTTACTTGAATGGTCAGTCGACCTTGCCCGTCGGTTTGTGAAGGTACGTATATGCTTTCAACATGTGGATTCATGGGTATGGCACCATCTTTATATGGATCCATACCTCCATAAATACCCAACTGTGAAAAATCAAGTGCTCCCGTCTGCAACGTATCGTTCCAGGCAAAGCGGTACTGGTGCTCATCATTATACAACTCAGTCGAAACCGATTCATACAACAACTTTACATCGCCGTTGAACGCATAGCAATTAAAGAAAAAATTGTCTTGTGCGGTCTGGTTGGCCAGGCTGGCACATCCAAACAGACAATTTTGGAACAAACTGGGTTGGTTTCCGTTTGAGAAAACAAGATCCGCTCGATACCGAACATGAAAGACACAATTTACAAATGAGCCCGAATTGGTTGTCGACAACACCGTTCCGTTTTCCTTTAAAAAAATACAATTGGCAAACTGTACCCCACCCTCAATGTTGTGCACAGTTGATCCAAGGATACAATTTTCGAACACATTGTGGTTGCTGTTGTTTGCCACATCCGTTTGGGTGCGAATCACACATTCCTTAATCAATACATTTTCAGAGTTATCGTTTGTATTCCATTGAAAAGAAGGCGCAAACGACATACGGTCCATATTGCAGCGACTGATGAAAATATTGGAGATTCTTCCACCGGTGTAATCGGTCAGATTGATGTCGTTCGTAACATACAATCCTTGAATCATACTGTTATCCGAACCCGTAGCAAACGAGATACTCCCATTGAGTATGGTAACCCCTGTTGCTTGTGTCGCTTGTGAATTGTGTCCGGCTCCAATAATATTCAAACGTTTGTCAATGTTCAAACTATTCACGGAAAACGTGCCTCCGGGAATGTAGATGTAGTCACCATCCGAAGCTGCAGCGACCGCTTCGTTCAAGCTGTGATGCGTATGCATGCTTGTGTCGTTCTGTACGACAATCACCGATTGTGCCTGGACAACGGCTGTGAGCGCAAAAAATGCGCAGAAAAGTAGAAGTGTTTTCATATTCCCTGATTTTAAATGATCATCGAAACTAACGAAATCAGGGAATTTTTTCTATAAAAATGTCTATTCGGTCTCAGTCCTTATCTATTCGGTCCAGGACCTCCATCAATTCTTCTCGCTTGCGCTTGCTCACCGGTACGGAAGAGCCATCCTCCATACGCAGACAGCCCCCTTCACGTTTCTCAAAACACTGTACACAATCCATGTTAACCAAATGTGACTGATGCGAACGAAAAAAACGATGGTTTTCCAATAGTTCCTCAAACTCTCGCAACGTACGCGAAACAACGATGCGCTTTCCGTTTCGTAGAAAAAACGTCGTATAATTATGCTCCGCCTCACAACGCAACACATCCCGTACCCGTACCACATGCATGGCATCCAAGGTTTTCAAAACGAGCTTCTTTTCATCCGGCCGGCTTTGAGCGTTTTCCATAAATTGCCTCAGCTGCACATTCACCTGCCGCATACCACGTTGTTCCCAAGCCCGATCGACCGACTCCTGCAGTGCTTCAATGTGAATCGGTTTCAACAAATAATCCAGTGCAGCTGCCCGAAACGCCTGCAACGCAAATTGTCCGTATGCCGTAACAAAAACGATGGCAAACGAAGGATGTTCCACCTGTTTCAACAGATCAAAAGCCGTACCGTCGCCCAACTGAATATCCAGAAATACCAAGTCCGGAGCCCAATCAGCGATGGCTCTCAAACCGGCTTTCACCCCATCCGCTTGTCCTACAACCCGTGCTTTTGGACAATAGTTTTGTAAACTGGTTACCAACAGCTCCCGCACATGCTTTTCATCCTCAATCACCAACGTTTTTAATCCTTCCATCTTAGAATACCGGTTTAATGGGCAACAGCAAGCGAATGCGCGTCCCCTGTTCCTGAATGCTCTTTTTATCCAATATCTCCAAACGCGCCTTGACCCGATAACGGCGTTTCAACAAGCGTATGCGTCGCTTAGTCAATTGAATGCCATAATGCAAACGGGCTTGCTCCTTTTTTCCTTCCGTTTCGATGCCAATCCCGTTATCTTCAATTTCACACAACAACGCCTCATGAAATAAATGATAGCGTATCTGTATGCTCCCCTTTGTCGTCATACCACGAAACGCATGTTCAATGGCATTCTCCACAAAGGGCTGCACCATCATAGGAGGAACCATTACTTCACAACTTCGCAAACGTTCGTCAATGTCCAAACACAACTCAAAGCGGTCACCAAAACGTTGTCGTTGCAACTCCACATACAAACGCGTGGTTTCTAATTCCTTTTCCAACAAAACAAATTCATTGGAGGAATTCTCCAAACTCAAACGCATCAACTGAGCAAAACGTGCAATCAGATTGACGGCCTCCTCCGTTTTCTGTTGAACAATGGCACTTTGCATCATCGTCAGACTGTTGTGTATAAAGTGGGGATTCAATTGCGTGCGCATCAGTTTCATTTCCAAATCCAAGGCATTCAAGCGCTCAGCGGAGCGTTTTTTTTGCAACCAAAAGGCAACCGTCAACAACATAAACACACTGAGAAATCCCAACAAAACAAACCACCATTTTTGCTGACGCAGCGCTTCCTGCAGCCGCTCGTTATCCAAACGTGTTCGCTCACTATCAAATCGTTGCATCAGTTCAGCAATCGTTGCATCTTTTTGCAGCGAATGCAGCGAATCCTTCAAGAGAACGGCCTTTTCTTTTGCCTCGTATGCCTGTTTAAAACGGCCCATGTCATAATACATTGTTGCCAACGCTTGTTGCCCCTTCAGTTGCAAAGCCGGATGCTTCAGCGCTCGGGCGAGCTCCACACTTTGGCGCGCATAATAAACCGCTTGCGTATGCTTTCCCATACGATGGTAGGTACAACCCAAATGCAAGAGGTTCAACGCAAACTCCCGATTTTGCCCCACCGAGACAAAACGGGCATGAGCCTGACTGTAATAATCCAGTGCCAGGCCGTAAGCTTCTCTGGAGGCATACAAATCACCAATGTAGTCCAAATTTTGCGCTTCAAACAACGTATGTCCCAAACGACGATTGATGCGCACCGCCGTTTCAAAATGCTTCAACGACAAGGTGTAGTCTTTCTTCTGTAGATAAATTTTCCCAAGATTTCCACTGATGATGCCCAACTCTTCATCCAAACGTAAACGTTCAAAAACAGGATAAGCCAACAAAAACTGGATCAACGCTTCTTCATAACGTTCCAGTGAGAAATAAAGTGATCCAATGTTGTTGTATGCATAGGCCATTCCCTTCTCATCACGAATGCGCTCACGCATATTTAAGGACGCTTGATAATGGTGAAAAGCCTGATCGTAATTACCCTTGTGTTCGTACAAAAAGCCCAGATCACTCAACGCTTCCGCAAGGTGAATCGAATCCCCAACCTCCTTATAATACAGCAAACCCGTTTGCATATCGGACATCGAAGCATCCACATCTCCCGCATACCCATGGGCATACCCTCTTGCTTTCAGTCCCCGATACCACTCCGATTTCAGGCCCATCGAATCGGCCAGGATCATTGCACGGTTGGCATATTCCAGTGCCTTTTTGGGATTTGCATACACCACGCGGTTGGAACGTTCCACCCATTCTGCCGGTGATTCCTGCCCATACGACACAAAAACACGACAGAAAAACATACAGATGAAACAAAACAAAGATACAACGCGCGAACCGGACAACATCGGATTTGTTTTTTTGTAAATATAGCAGATAAATCCGTACATTTGTTTTGCAACCTATACAAAAATTACATTATGAACATCAAATCCATCCGTTGGATCGCAGGATTGTTTGTACTCCTGTTGACCTCCGCTTGCTCCGTTCAATCCAACAAAAGCGATCGACCCGACTGGTACCATGCAGTAGGCGCTCGCCAAGTACCGACATCGGAAACACTCTTTTCAGCCAACGATTACGGCGCACAAGCCCGCGAAGGCGTTCTCAACACACAAGCCATTCAAGCCGCCATTGATGCCTGTGCCGAACAGGGTGGCGGTCGTGTCAGCCTCCAACCCGGCACCTATCTAACCGGCTCCATCTTCCTCAAATCCGGTGTACACCTCCATCTTCCCAAAGGCGTAACCCTGCTGGGAAGCACCAACATCCAGGACTACCCCGATATCGATACCCGTGTGGCCGGCATCGAAATGATCTGGCCCTCCGCATTGATCAACGTTCTGGATCAATCCAATGTAAAAATCAGTGGAGAAGGAATCATTGACGGCCAAGGCAAGGTCTTCTGGGATCTTTATTGGGAAATGCGCAAGGACTACGAAACAAAAGGACTTCGCTGGATTGTAGATTACGATTGCAAACGCCCCCGCACCCTGCTGGTCTCCAAATCCGAAGACGTTACCATCGAAGGCCTGAACTTCCAACGGGCCGGATTCTGGACTATTCAACTGCTCTACTCCAGCCATTGCACCGTTGACGGTGTAACCGTCCGCAACAACATCGGTGGCCACGGGCCCAGTACAGACGGCATTGACATCGACTCCTCCAACCACATTCTGGTTGAAAACTGTGACGTCGACTGCAACGACGATACCTATTGCCTCAAAGCCGGACGCGATGCCGATGGCCTGCGCGTCAATCGTCCGACCGAATACATCGTCATTCGCAACAACATTGCCCGCAAAGGAGCAGCCCTCATCACCTGTGGCAGCGAAACCTCAGGCAGTATCCGCCACGTACGGGTAGAAAACATGCAGGCATTTGGAACCAGCCAAGGTTTTCTGCTCAAATCCGCCCTCGTTCGCGGCGGTGTGGTTGAAGACATCCAGGTAGACAGCTGCAGCATCGATGGTGCACGCAGCGCCTTTGTCGTCTCCATCAACTGGAACCCCGCTTACAGCTATTCCACCTTACCCGAAGCCTACGAAGGTCAAGAACTGCCGGCGCATTGGTATAAGTTACTGGAACACGTAGAACCCGCTTCCAAAGGCATCCCAACCTTCCGTGACATCCGATTCACCAACACCCGGGTAACCAATACCCGCAACCTGATGACCGTTCGCGGTGACAGCGCCTCCCTGATACAAAACGTCTACATCGCCCACATCGATGCCGACGTACAAAACCTGGGCAGCGTCAAACACATTCAGAACTGGACCCTCGAAAACGTTCGTGTCGCCGAAGGCAATGTGCTGCTTGACGGCGAAACCCTCGTCCTGGACACCCTTGCAACCGCCGCAAAATAGCGACCCGGAATAAGGGAACCCGTCTTCATTTTAAACTGTTCGGAAAATCCGAACAGTTTTTTTTATACCTTCTTTGAATACGTCATATCATCACTTCATCTTAGTATTGTATTCGTTCCACTTTCTATCTTTTTTATCATATTTTCCAGTGTCTTTTTTACAATGATCTGATGGATTGGTTTCACGGGCAAAAAATAAATTCGTCCAAAAATATTTTTGTATTCAACCGTTGTTGTTATCCTTATTCTCTTTTTTTCTATATCTGCATTATTGCAGTCAAGTAATAATGAAACTCTGAAATTAAGGTGTTTGTCATCATCACCTAAAACAAGTTCATTTTCAGTTTTTGCGTACACTTTAAAGATGTCGAGTTGTTCTCCCACTTGAAATTTATAATTGTCAGGACAGTTTGCTTCAGCAGTCAGTTGTTCAGAAGTTTTCAATCCAAATACACCAACGACTTTATCCCGAATCAACATTAAACGATCAGCCCACTTAGGACCACTGGTTAAAAATAATCTTCCGATACGTATTATATCATAATCAGTCTTGATCGTTACGTTCTGACTTTGAAAACTATCAATATAGTGGAATGATTTCTGGTCATTTTTAAGAAATGAGGACTCTGGAATGTCAAATCTTTTGCTAACGATTCTCATATTCTTCAATAATCAATTTTGCTTTATCATAGTCATTACTGTTGATAATAACTTTCACAGCCCCTGCACCACCTGCCGAAACATGCCAAGGAGCAATTGTCCCCATATTCTCATTTTTCAAGAATGCTATTATATCAGAATCTTCTAACAAACTCCTTACAATCTCAGCATCTATTGAAGTTCCTGCAAATACTTCAATGATGCCATTTCCCTTTTTCGTTTTCATGTATTATAGCTTCTTAACCAACGCTTATCCCCTTCCTATGGCTTTATACTCAAAACCCATCGCATTCATTTCTTTGGCACACAATAAATTACGGCCATCAAAAACAAAAGCAGGCTTAAGCATCCCCTCGTATACCCGTTTCCAGTCCAATTCTTTAAACGCATCCCATTCCGTCAAAACGGCAATCGCATGCGCCTGCCCCATCGCCTCATAAGGCGATTCGTGCACAATCACCAACTGACGGATTTCCTCCGACGTCAGCACATCTGCTTCCCCCATCGCACCCCGATGATGCTTCTGCAGATAATCCAAATCGGCATAAATCTGCTCTTTTTTCACTTTCGGATCGTACACATGCACTTCTGCCTTGTCCACCAACAATTCGTTGGCCACATAAATCGCCGCCGATTCCCGCGTATCGTTGGTATCCTTTTTAAAAGCCCAACCCAGAAACGCAATTTTTTTACCCGAAACCGTATTAAACAAACTGTCAATAATCAACTTCGAAAAGCGGTGCTTCTGGTAGTCATTCATTCGAATGACCTGCTCCCAATAATCGGCCACTTCCGGCAAATTGAACTGACGACACAAATACACCAAATTCAAGATATCCTTTTGGAAACAACTGCCTCCAAAGCCCACCGAAGCCTTCAAAAACTTTGGTCCAATGCGGCTGTCGTGTCCGATCGCTTTTGAAATCTCCTCCACGTTGGCTCCCGTCTGCTCACACAAGGCCGAAATGGCATTGATGCTCGAAATGCGCTGAGCCAAAAAAGCATTCGCCGTCAACTTAGACAACTCACTACTCCACACATTCGTTTGCAAAATCCGCTCCCTTGGCACCCAATGGGCATACACACTCGTCAACACCTCAATCGCAGCCAAACCCTCCGGCGTCTGATCTCCCCCGATCAACACCCGATCCGGATGCATCAAATCCTGAATCGCCGTCCCTTCGGCCAAAAACTCCGGATTGGACAGTACCTGAAAGTTCACACCACTTGCATTGTTGCACAAGATCGTTTTGATCGATTGCGCCGTCCGAACCGGCAACGTCGATTTTTCGACCACAATCTTATCGCTGGTTGCATACTCCGCAATTTGCCGCGCACACAATTCCACAAATTTCAAATCGGCCGCCATATGCTTCCCAACTCCATAGGTTTTGGTCGGTGTATTCACCGATAGAAAAATGATGTCGGCCTGCTCAATGGCTCTACGTACGTCTGTAGTAAAAAATAAGTTGCGGCCTCTTGTCTCAGCCACAACCTCTGCCAAACCCGGTTCGAACACCGGTAAATTCTCGAGCGTATCGTCGTTCCATTCCGCAATGCGAAGGGGATTAATATCTGCTACGGTTACTTCAATTTCAGGGCAATTGGACGCGATAACTGCCATCGTAGGACCTCCTACGTATCCGGCACCAATACAAGTTATTTTCACGGAATCTTGTTTTTTTAGGTTCGTTTGTGCAAAAGTAGCAAAATTATAAAAATAAATGCATCTCACTACGATCGAATGTGCTCCTAAAGCGATTTATACCAGAAAAGCATTTCCGGATCTCCCGCCGCAAAGCCCAAACCGGAATACAGCGATTGAGCAACCGGATTATCGGTCCGCACCTCCAGTGTCACCTTACAGGCATCAATCTCTCGGGCAATCGATTCAACGCCCAACAGCAAAACACGCCCCAATCCCCTTCCACGAAAATCCCTCCGTATCACAACATCGTGCACATACACATAGGGTTTTACCTGAAACGTAGAAAACAACTCAAAGCACGTTGACATCCCAACAAACTGATTCTCAACACACACAAACACCACAAAAGCCTTCTCATTTCCGGCAAGTCCTTCAATCAACTGCTGATTCTTCTGCTCGTCATGCACCGGATAATCCCCCATCGGATCCTCCATATAATGTTGCAACAAATCCAGAAACGCGTGCACATGTTCCGAATTCTCAAAATCACATCGTACGATCTGTTCCATTCGATTCCATTTTTTTTGTAGGCGCAAGTTATTCAATCGCGCTTGCTTTTCAAAATCGAATACCAAGTCTCGCTTCGCTCGCAAACGGAAGAATGTGTAAAAATCCTACGGATCTAAAGAATGTGTAAAAATCCTACGGATTTTTAATGTGTCAACGCTGCGCGTTGAATGTGTCGCCCTTCGGTCGAATTTTAAATATAGCAGGCAGTTTGCAGGCGCAACGTCAGCAACGACGGGCGCAATGCAGCTGGCAAGGCCAGCGTGCGGCGACCCTGTCGCCACACAGCGCACGCACGGACACATCGTGTACTTAATAACAGGCACCACCGACCTCCGTGCGTGCGCGCATTGCGCCCGTCGTTGCTTCTTTCTTTCGCCGAAGGCGACACATTTGCGAGCTTTAGCGAGCAACACATTCGAGCGTCAGCGAGACACATTCGAGCGTT
>JAQVXI010000026.1:11599-17615 GCA_028709215.1 Bacteroidales bacterium | reverse complement strand
GACGCTTATTCTACTGACCCTTTCATTGAATGCAGCCGCACAAAACACCCTTTCCGGACGCGTGATTGATGCAAAAACCAACGAACCCATCATCGGAGCAACCCTATACAACGAAAACAATCAAAAAGGGCTTGTGACCGATATCGAAGGTAAGTTTACCGTTACAGGCATCGATCGTTGGCCGGTAAGATTAAGCATACGATACATTGGCTATACATCGACCGTACAAACCATTGACCAAACGCAGGAGAGCGTCGTATTGCTTTTGGAAGAGGATAACAAATTTCTCGATGAGGTTGTGGTGGTTGGTTATGGCACACAACGGAGAAGAGAACTTACAGGAGCCGTATCATCCGTTTCAAAAGAAGTCCTGGAACGACCGGCAAACTCGTTGCAGGAGCTGGTCGGCGGAAGCATCGCCGGGCTTCATGTTGCACAGCATTCCGGGCAACCCGGAGCTGGATCGACCCTGCGCATTCGTGGAGGAAATTCCATTTACGCAAGCAACGACCCACTGTATGTGATCGACGGATTCCTCTATTACAGTGAAAAAAATGCCACAAAAGCCGGAGTTGGAGGCATTGACGGAAGCTTAAATCCTTTGGCTTCCATCAATCCGTCCGACATCGAATCGATTGAAGTACTCAAAGATGTGTCTGCTAAGGCCATTTACGGATCCAGAGGAGCCAATGGCGTTATTTTGGTGACAACAAAAAAAGGGAAACGGGGAGGCAATCGCGTGCATTATCAATACAGTTTCGGTGTGGAACAAAACGCAAAAGAACTGGATTTGATGACAGCCGAACAATGGTTGGAGGTTCAAAAAACTTATTTTAACGACAAACCCAGTCAATACTATACACAGGAAGAACTGAGCCAATTCAAACGCGGTACCGATTGGCAATCTGCCGTACTTCAACAAGGGCATACGCACAAACATGAGCTGTCCATTAGTGGAGGAGACGAACAGAATCGATACCTGATTTCGGGCAATTACAGCAAGCAACGTGGTGTCATTCTCAATTCCGGATTGGAGCAATTTAGCAGTCGGATCAATCTGGACAGACAACTCTTTGAACAGCTCAACATTGGTGTCACAGCCAATGCCAGTACCAGTACTCAAAACGCTTTAACCACTTTTGAAGCGAGCAACTACAACGACTCGCCTTTTTCCAATGGCATTGCAAATGCACTTACGTATGCATTGTATATGCCGCCGGTGATTCCCATTTATGGAGAAGATGGCAACTTTAACTATTATAATCCGTTCGAATACAGCTATTTGAGTTATTACGGACAAGCGGCCAACCCCGTCTCCGATCTCAAGAACAGCATCGGACAAACACAAAACAGCAGCGTATTGGGCAACTTCTTTGCACGACTACAAGTAAACGACGGCATTGCGTTTCGATTTTCTGCCGGTGCACATACCGACTACATCACACAACACTTTTTTGCACCACCCTTCACCGCCTTGGGGATTAATCAGGACATACGTGGTGCGGGAGCCATAGGCAACCGTCGAAACCTGATTACACAAACCGAATCGCTTTTCACGTACACAAAAAACCTTGCACAACATCATTTTGTGGATCTATTGTTTGGATACACCCACCAGCAAACGACCAGTCAGTTTTCGGTAAGCCGGGCCAACCGGCTGGCCAGCTTCGACAACCTGGCTGCAGGCAATGAACTACCCTCCGTTTCACGCAGTCAAGCCGCCTATTTTCAATCGTTTTTGGGTCGCATCAACTATACGTTCCAACGGCAATACAATCTGACAGCGACGTATCGGGCAGATCAATCCTCGCGTTTTGCCAAAGGGCACGAATGGGGATTCTTTCCCTCCATCGGACTTTCTTGGAACGCAGACTTCAAACCTTTTAGCAGTTTCAAAATCAGAGGTACTGCAGGACAGGCAGGCAATCAGGAAATTGATTTTGATGAATACGAACAATATTTTCAAGTAGGCCGATACAACGGGGCACCTGCACTGGACATGACCCACATCGGCAATCCGGATTTGACCTGGGAAACCACGACCGAATGGAATGCAGGTTTGGACGCAGGCATATTGGAAGATCGAATCCGTGCAAATATCGATGCATACATCAAAAACACGAACGACTTGCTAGTCAAGATACCGGCTCCATTGGGATCGGGTTCCAATCAAAAGCAAATCGTCAATTTGGGCCAGGTTCAAAACAAAGGCATTGAGTTTTCCCTTGCTGCAACCGTAATCGATCAGCCTGATTTTAATTGGAGTATCACTTCAAATATCGCTCATAACAAAAACGCTATCATCGACTTAGGAGAATACAACGACCTTACCCAGGGTAACGACCAGCAGCAGATTCTTCGAGCAGGTCATCCCGTAGGTAGTTTTTACGGCTATCGCTTTACAGGTGTCAATTCCGTCGGAGAAGCCACTTTTGCCGATTTGAGTGGGCCAAACGGTCAACCCGACGGCATCGTACGCCCGGAGCACGACCGAACCATCCTGGGCAACATTCAACCCAATTTCACCTATGGCTTGAGCTCCGCTTTGGTTCTGGGAAAATTTGACCTGCTGGTTGTATTTCAAGGCGCTCAGGGTGGCTCTGTCTACAACGCTTTGCGTCGGTACCTAGAACGCCCCAACGACTCCTACAACATGTCAGCAGCCTTGCTGAACAGTTGGACGGAAGAAAACCCAAACAGCCAAATTCCCCACCTAAACAGTCCTCGAAACGCAGAGCTGGACAGTCGGTACATAGAGGACGCATCCTATTTTAAATGGCGTAACCTCACGGTTGGATACACAGAAACACACAACCTTGGAAACAATCCATTGACTGTACGTCTTTTTGCATCTGCCCGGAATATTCTCAGCATCCATTCCTATCAGGGTTACGATCCCGAAGTAGCCTCCGGTACGGATCTTGGAGTATATCCCGCTTCCAAAAGCCTTTTGGCAGGAATCAGCATTTCTTTTTAACCACTAAATACAAAAACAATGAAACAAAAATTTCTATTTGCAAGCATCCTTGCAAGCGCATTCCTATCATGCGCCGATGAAAACGGTCCAAGCGACAACAACACCGACAACGGCTCTTCGGTTACAAGCCTTTCAGAAGCCAAAGCCCTTGCCAATGCAGTCTACGGACCCCTACAAACCCTATCGTCCTCTTACTCCTTCTTACTAGATTCCAGTACAGAAACCACCATTTCCTTTGAAGAAGTGGATGACAGTAAAGACGGCCCACAAGTCAGCATCTTTGAAACCACCCCAAGCAATTGGTACGCGATAAAAGTGTTCAATCGCCTGTACAAAAGCATCGGAGCAGCAAATCGTGCCATTGAAGAAATCGGTTCGGCAACCGTATCGTCCGACCTGAGTCAATCCGACATCGATCTGTATGTAGCCCGTTCCAAGTTCATACGCGGATACAACTACTTCAAATTGGTTCAGATTTATGGTGAAGTACCCCTCGTATTAAGTACAGACAGTCGTGCAAAAACACGTGCATCCATCGATGATGTATACGAACAAATCGTCAAAGACCTGTCCGAAGCAATTGTCAAGCTTCCTGAGTACGATGCCATCAAGTCCAATCCAACCCAGGCAGCCGCCAACACAATTTTAGCGAAAGTCTATCTGACATGGGCACAGAAACCGTTGAGTCTCGAAGATATCGCACAACTCACAGACATTCAGGACCCGGTCAAAGGCATTTCAGACAGCGAAAAGCTGCGATTGTCCATCGAATACGCCGACAAGGTCATCGATCTCAACAAATATCGCTTGCTTGACAACTTCAACGACATCTGGGGGGTTGTGAATGAAAACAACGACGAAGTCATTTTTTCCATACATCACGAAGGCGATGGCATCGACGCACAAGGCAATCATCAAACCCACTGTGGATTTACCTGGCCTAAAAGCCCAAGAACCGATCCCCACATCAGCTATTCAGACATCCGCTTCGAAACGCGTTTCCCACACGCATACGATTCACGAAAAGCTTACTCTTATGCAACCCATATCGAATACACCGATGGAGTGGTCGATACGCTTACATGGCCCATCAGCATTGTACGCCCAGGCAAATGGATCCATCGAATCAACGATGGCAGTCACCGGGCGGTAGACGAACAACCCAACAGCATCGACCACATAGACTATCGCTACCCGGAGGTATTGCTGCTCAAGGCCGAAGCATTGTTGCTGCTTGACCGAGCATCCGAAGCACTGCCATTGATCAACGAAATTCGCAAAAGAGCCTACGGTGGACATTACGAACACGGTGGACGCCTGAGTGCTGTCAACCTTCAAGATCTCTACAACGAATGGGATTACGAGTTTGCCTTCGAGCAAAAACACTGGTTGAACCTGGTTCGCTGGAAAACCCTTCTGAGCCAAATCAAGCAATCCGTACCCACCTTTGAATACTACAAAACGGAATACCAATCCGCCGAAAGCATCAAGCAAGCTTTCCCTGAAGTAGCCCATACCGTCAATGCAGCATTCTATGCACGCGTGCACAAACACCTTCGGGCAAAATACAACAACCTGAATGGCCGACAATATCGTTTCCCGATCCCTCTAAGCGAAGACTTTACCGCTTTGGGCATCATCCCCCAAAACCCCGGCTATTAATCAACGTACACACAACTCTCACCAACCTGCGCCACCTTTCCGGTGGTGCAGGTTTCATACACACTGAAATGAAAACATTAATACTCATCGCATCCGGCATCATCGGATACCTCATTGGCACATTCGCCAACGAAACCACCATTGCCATCCTACTCCCCATCAAACACCTTTTGGGACAAATTATCTTTTTCCTCATCCCCCTACTCATCTTTGGCTTCATTACCCCTTCCATCACCCGCCTCAAACGCAATGCATCCAAACTACTGGGACGTTCCCTCCTCCTAGCCTACATCTCCTGCATCGGAAGTGCCACCCTTGCTGCCGTCGTCGGTTACACCATCATCCCCCTCCTACAAATCGCCCCCCAAACCGAACACCTTCATGCACTCCCCGAAATGCTTTTCCGCTTGGACATCCCTCCGGTCATGTCCGTCCTCACCGCCCTTGTTCTTGCTCTATTGATCGGTCTCTCCATCCTCCACATCCGAGCCGAACGCATCGAGCATGCACTGTATGAGTTTCAGGACCTCGTTTTTTCAATGGTCAAACGCTTCTTACTCCCCATTCTGCCGCTTTTTATCGCCACAAACTTCAGCATTCTTGCCTACGAAGGCGCCTTAGCCAGCCGGTTGCCCATCTTTTTTGCCATTCTACTCGCAACACTCCTCTGCCACCTGATTTGGCTTACCGTCCTCTATACCACCGCCGGCATCTACAGTCGTAAAAGCCCATGGCAGGTGCTCAAACACTATGGCCCCGTTATCCTTACAGCCCTCGGCACCCAATCCTCCGCAGCAAGCCTAGGGGTTGCCATCGAACAAAGCAAAAAAAGCAAGGCTCTCAAACCCGAAATTCGTGATTTTGCCATCCCACTTTTTGGCAACATCCACTTTCCCGGCTCCATCCTTGACGTAGTCTTCCTCAGTTTGGCCGTCTCTCAAATTCTTTACGGAGAACTGCCCGATCCCGAAAAGTACCTACTCTTCATCCCTCTACTCGCCATCTTTGCCATCGCCGCTCCCGGCCTACCCGGCGGCACCCTCATTACCTCACTGGGCTTAATCTACGCCGTTCTTGGGTTTGACGAAGCAGGCACAGCTCTTATGATCAGTATCTTTGCACTTCTCGACAGCTTCGGAACGTCTCACAACATCACCTCCGACGGTGCGTTGGTGTTGGGTTTGAGTAGGGATTAATACGGAAGAATGTGTAAAAATCCTACGGATCTAAAGAATGTGTAAAAATCCGTAGGATTTTTAATGTGTCTCGCTTCGCTCGAATGTGTCAACGCTGCGCGTTGAATGTCGACCTTCGGTCGAATTTTTAATATAGCAGGCCGTTTGCGGGCGCAACGACAGCAACGACGGGCGCAATGCA
>JAQVXI010000026.1:0-11499 GCA_028709215.1 Bacteroidales bacterium | reverse complement strand
AGCAGGCCGTTTGCGGGCGCAACGACAGCAACGACGGGCGCAATGCAGCTGGCAAGGCCAGCGTGCGGCGACCCTGTCGCTACACAGCGCACGCACGGACACATCGTGTACTTAATAACAGACACCACCGATCTCCGTGCGTGCGCGCATTGCGCCCGTCGTAGCTTTTCGCCGAAGGCGACACATTTGCGAGCTTTAGCGAGCAACACATTAAAAAAACGGAACGTTTTTTTACACATTCTTCCGACGATCTCCGTGCGTGCGCGCATTGCGCCCGTCGTAGCTTCTTTCGCCGAAGGCGACACATTTGCGAGCTTTAGCGAGCAACACATTCGAGCGTCAGCGAGACACATTATCTTCCAATTTGCGAGCATCGCGAGCAACACATTAAAAAAACGGAACGTTTTTTTACACATTCTTAAAATTTGCGAGCATCGCGAGCAACACATTAAAAAAACGGAACGTTTTTTTACACATTCTTAAAATTTGCGAGCATCGCGAGCAACACATTCTTTTGCAACATTGTTGCATTTGCAGAATTATTGCACTAAATTTGCAGCATGACAGCAAAACAACTCCTACAACAACACAAACTCAAGCGAACCAGCTGCAGAGAGGGAATGCTTGAACTGTTTTTGGCCAGTAAAGAAGCACTCTCCGAAAACGAACTGCGCGAACAACTATCCGGAAGTTACGACCGAACCACCTTTTACCGCTCCTTCATAACCCTGTTGGACGCAGGAATCATTCACAAAATCGTCGTCGACAACATCCTGACAAAATACGCGCTGACTACACCCATGACCCGTGAGCACCAACACGTTCACTTTTTCTGTACCCACTGTGAAACCACAAAATGCATCCAGACCGATGTCGAAATCACCATACAACTGCCCGAAGGCTTTCATCAAGACAGCATGGATATTCTGATCAAAGGCAGTTGCAACCACTGCAAGCAATAAAAACACATGACGCGCATCCGAACATATGGCCTTTTACTGATACTTGGGATATTCGTACATCCCATGCTATATCAGAATGTGCACATACTTTGGCATACGACACACGAATGTCACTGCGAAAAGGAAAGCGCCGTTCCATGCAGAACGGGAATGGATGTCGTGGGTCAAAATCATCACTGCCCCATCTGCGAATATACATTTGTCACCCAACCGCTTCCCAAATCAGAACAGATCCACTTCAACCATACAGAAATCAGCCGGGAACTGCTCAGTCCGGTTCCCGTGATTGAAGACTTTCATATTCTCATCCACCGCCCATCCAGAGCCCCTCCTGCCGTACACGTGATTTGATTCTTATTTATTCACGTTACGCATACCATCATGCTCAAAACCATCCATGCATGCATACTTCTACTGAGTATGGGTGCAGCATCGTCGTCGGCTACAGAAGCAGCCGTAGATACCAGTCTTCTGTTAAAGGAGGTTCAAATCGTACAGTCGTATAGCGAACAGCAGAAGCAGACGAACAGCCTTTCGACGGAACACATAAACAGGGATTATCTGTTTCAAAACCAACAAGGTAACTTAATGAAAACCTTGGGTCAACTGCCCGGTGTCTCCAACATCGACATCGGGTCGGGTATGTCCAAGCCGGTCATTCGGGGACTGAGTTTCAATCGTGTGCTGGTGGTTGAAAACAACATCAAGCACGAAGCCCAACAATGGGGCGTCGATCACGGCCTGGAAATGGATGCGTATACCGTTGACAAGGCGGTTGTGATCAAAGGACCGGCCTCGTTGCCATACGGATCGGATGCCATCGGAGGGGTTGTGCAGCTTACCAGCGGCTTGATGCCGCAAGCCAACACCCTAGGCGGCAGCATCGAGTTTCATGGCAAAACCAACAACGATTTGCTGGGCACATCGCTGTGGTTGTACGGCCGCAGCGAGCGCATCTGGGCAAGCCTGCGCCTGAGCCGAATCGACCGGGGCGACGACAAAGTACCTGCCGACAGCGTAGACATCTACTCCTACCGGGCAGCCCTGTACAAAAACCACCTACGCAACACCGCCGGCAAGGAACGCAACGCCCACCTCACCCTGGGTTGGCTTCAGGACCACTATCAAGGTCGACTGACCCTAAGCCGCACCCACAGCAAAGCCGGCTTTTTTGCCAACGCCCACGGACTCGAACCACGCAACGTTGACAGCCGGCTACACGACCGATCCAGTCGGGACATCCTCGACCCGTTTCAGGAAGTCACCCACCTAAAACTCCTTCAAACCAACCAATGGTCAGGGGCGCGTTTCGCCCTTGAAACCAACCTGGGATACCAACGCAACCTGCGCAACGAATGGAGCCCTTACGTCAGTCACGGCTACATGCCCGCCACCTTTCCTGACAGCCTCGACTTCGATCCCGACTTGGAGCGCGCCTTTGACAAAAGCATCTATACCGCCCAGCTCAAAACGTCCTATAAAATGGACGACAACCGGCAAATCGTGGCCGGAATCAACGGTGAAAAGCAGTTCAACCACATCAATGGAAGGGGCTTCATGATTCCAGAATTCCAACAGAACAGTCTGGGCATCTACGCATTGGCCCATCGCCGTTGGAACACCGACTTACACGCGGAAGTAGGCCTGCGCTACGACCTGGGGCATCTTCAAACCCAGGCCTACCAAGACTGGTTCCCCTCACCCACAACCGACGACACCAACCCAAGCGAATGGGTCTACCTCCAACGTGCCGCCTCCATTGACCGATACTTTGGCGCATGGTCCGGCTCCGTGGGTCTCTCTTACGTTCCCCAACCCTGGAGCGTCAAAGTCCACCTGGGCAAAAGCTTCCGAATGCCCATCGCCAAAGAGCTGGCCGCCAACGGAGTCAATTACCACCGATTCAGCTACGAAGTAGGCGACCCAAACCTTTCCCCCGAAACCTCCTATCAATGGGACGCAACCATCGCATACGCAAACAACCGTTTCCGCATCGACTGGAACCCCTTCTTTCAATACTTCCCCAACTACATCTACCTCAATCCAACCTCCGAACACGATCGTTTATATGGAAACGGCAATCAGGTCTATTACTATACACAGGCAAAAGTCCGGCGTTACGGATCCGAAATCCAACTCCGCTTCCAGGCCACAAACCACTTCGAAATGGGTTTGACCGGCGAAATCCTTCGTTCCAAACAGCTTTCGGGTTCAAAAAAAGGCTACACACTACCTTTTTCTCCCCCCGATGCCCTCCACCTCAGCACCAAATGGCACCGCTCCAAGCTGGGTCCCATACAACAAGCCTACGCTGCCATCGATGTGGAAATCGTAGCCACCCAAAACCGGTTGGTCCCCCCGGAAATCACCACTCCAGGACATCAGATCGTTCATCTCTCGATGGGTGGCATCGTCCCCCTTTCATCGCAAAACATACACATCGCCCTTCAAGTACGCAATTTATTCAACACAAAATACTTCAATCACACCAGCTACTACCGGCTCATCAACCTACCCGAGCCCGGTCGAAACCTGGCACTATCCCTACGAATTCCTTTTCAACGTTTACTCAATCAAAAAAAATAAACAAAATGAAAAAAACAATTCTCCAATCCGCCGCTCTCTTAATCCTGAGCGCCCTTGCATTCGTTTCTTGTGAAACCGAAGAAAACACGGCCAAACCCGTCATCGACCTGACCGAAGTAGGCCTTCAAAACAGTAAAACCGGTACCATCGGTTCTGACCTGCATCTAGCCGCAGAAATCATTGCCGAAGGCCGCATCCACACCCTCACCGTTGAGTTACACGCCGAAGACAACAGCGACCATTCACTCGACTCCCTTTACACAGAGTTTGCCGGCCTCAAAAACACCAGCTTTCACAAACACATCGACATCCCCACCGACTTCACCCCCGGTGACTACCACCTACACCTGATTGTCACCGACCAGCAAGGCCAACAATCCGTTGCCGAATCCGAGCTCAGCCTCCAGCTCCCCTCGGATGCAGTCGCTCCAATTGTACAGATCACAAGTCACCCAATCGAAAATCAGTCGTATGGAATGGGTCAACACATCCAACTATCCGGCATCGTTACCGACAACCTTTCCTTGGGTGGACTCTACATTGGACTCGTAAAAGCCGATCAAGGTCTGGATGATGCCTCCGTAAACGCCAGCAATACAATCACTCTATTGCATACACACAGCTTCAGTTCCACAACCTCGCATACATTCAACGCCTCCATCGAGGTCGGAACCACAACAGACAACGACATGACATCCAAAGCCATCGAATGGACCTCCGGCAATTACTACATCGTTGTAAAATGCAAAGACACCTACGGCGCAAACTGGACCTATTCCGCCCACTATCCCATTCAAGTAACAATATAACAAACCATTACACATGAAACCAATTGGAATCCTTTTCCTTTTAACCAGCCTGATCGCAGTACTCACCTCCTGCGGTCAGGATACCGACATCGACTCCGAAAAGCCGACCATTGACCTCACATACCCCGAAACCTTCCCTCTAAATGGTGACACGCTCTACTTTGGAAGCACCGCCACCATCAAGCTTCGTTTGCAGGACAACAATCAACTCGGCTCCACCCGCTCCCTAAGCATCGACATGCACCACAACTTCGACCACCATTCACACAGCACAGAAGTCGACGAATCCAACCTTGACCCGGCCAAAAGCCCCGTAAACCCCTATGTCTTTATTCAAAGCTACGATCTCCCACCCAACCTCAACTCCTACGACACGGAAATACAAATCAACCTACCCAAGCAAAACGAAGCTGGCCTATACGACTCAGGGGACTATCATTTTTTCATCAGTCTCACCGACGCGCAAGGTTGGTCTACTCAAAAAGGGCTTAGTATTAAAATCGTACATCGATAGCAGAATGTGTTGCTCGCTACCGCTCGCAAATGAGAAGAATGTGTTCAAAAAAAACTTGTAGTTTTTTTTGAAATGTGTCAACGCTGCGCGTTGAATGTGCGACCTTCGGTCGAATGAAAAAAGAAGAATGTGTAAAAATCCTACGGATTTTTAATGTGTTGAAATCTTCGATTTCAAATGTGCGGCCTTCGGCCGAGTAAGACGGTAAGGCTGAAGGTCTGTAGGACGCAATGACAGCAACAACGGGCGCAATGCAGCTGGCAAGGCCAGCGTGCGGCGACCTTGTCGCCACACAGCGCACGCTCGGAAGAACCATGTACTTAAAAACAGGCACCACCGACCTCCGTGCGTGCGCGCATTGCGCCCGTCGTTGCTTTTCGCCGAAGGCGACACATTTGCGAGCAACGCGAGCAACACATTCGAGCGTCAGCGAGACACATTTTCTTATAATTTGCGAGCGGTAGCGAGCAACACACTAAAAAAACCGCAACCGACCACCATCCATCACATCCGAATGCAACAAACGACGATCCGACAAACAACGACCGTTCAACTCAACACGATCAAAAAACTCAACCGTAGAAGGTGCATCCATTGCCTCAATCACAAACGACTTGCCCTCAGCCAAACGAATCGTAACCCGATCAAACAACGGCTTGCCAATGCTGTAGGCCGGATCACCCGGACAAAACGGATAAAATCCCATCGAACTAAATACATACCAGGCAGACATTTGACCCACATCCTCGTTGCCACACAAGCCATTCGGATCGTTCCAATACAAATGCCGCAAAATCGAATCAACCAACACCTGCGTTTTTTCGTACGCACCCGTAAAATTGTACATATACGGAATGTGATGACCCGGCTCATTGCCATGCGCATACTGTCCAATCATACCCGTCACATCCAAGATCGCATGCGGATCACCCATGACGGTCGAACTCATTTGAAACAACGAATCCAGCCCCTTTGAAAAAGCATCCTTACCGCCCCACAACTCCATCAAAGCATCCACATCGTGTGGCACAAACCACGCCCACTGCCAGGCATTGCCCTCAATGTAATTGCTCGGACGCTCCACCAGCAACGGATCAAACGGCTCCACCCAACTGCCATCCAAATTGCGACCCCGCATCATGTTCGTAGACGCGTCAAAGTAATTTCGAAACGCATTTGACCGTTTATCATACAACTCTTGTACCGCCTTTTCACCCAGAAATTCCGCAAAGACAGCAATCAACCAATCGTTGTACGCATATTCAAGACCCTGAGAAACCGCAGCATTCGACACCTTATCCGAAGGAACCCAACCCAGTTCATTCTTATACTCAATCGAAATCGGCATCACCTTTTCATGCAGTATCCACCGCTCCATCGCAGCATGGACTCCCGTCGTATCGTACACCGACGAACGCACACTCGCTTCAAACGCCTTTTGCACATCAAAATCCCGTTGACCTTTCATCAACGCATCCACAATCACCGAAACCGCATGATAGCCAATCATCGTACCCGTCTCATTGGAGGCAAGCTCCCACTTCGGCAACAAACCCATCTCATCATACTTCCGCAACAAACTCCGGATAAACGCCTGATTGAGCTCCGGCTTAATCACCGTATACAACGGATGCGCCGCACGATACGTATCCCATAGCGAAAACACCGTATAATTGGTATACCCCGTATCCTGCTTAATCTCATGCCCCATCGTCCGGTATCGCCCATCCACATCCGATGCCAAACTGGGCTGAATCGCCGTATGGTACAATGACGTATAAAATATCGTCTTACTCGTCGTATCCTCCGTTTCGATGTCAATCACACGCAGCTCCTCGTTCCAAATCGAATCGGCCCGACACGCCACCGCATCAAAATCCCACAATGGAATCTCCTTCTCCACATTCCGCCGTGCGCCCAAACGATCCACACTCGAAATCCCAACCTTCACCAACACCTCCTGCGCCCCTTCCACCGGCAAAAACTTCAGAACCGCCTTTGACGATTCGTCCGTAACTTTCTTTTCCCCGGCCAAAAGCAATTCATCCGCATACAATGCATAATCAAACGGTTGCGAAAAAACCGCATAAAAATACACATAATGCCTCGACGCCCAGCCCTCCGTATATTTCACGCCCGCCACAGTCGAATCATTCAACACCTCAATCTCCGTAATCGGATGCGGATGACCGTGTATCGTTGGTTCCATATCGATCATCAAACGGTTGTCACCCCCCGATTCAAACCGATACCGATGCATGCCTGCACGCAAGGTCGTCGTCAACTCCACCCCAATCTGATCATCCTCCAACAACACGCGATAATACCCCGGACGCCCCTGCTCTGTCTCGTGTGAAAAGCGTGACCGATACCCTCTCTCCGCACGATCCACACCCGAAACCAAAGGCTTCTCACCCACCATCGGCATAAACAAAATATCACCGTAATCTCCCCTACCGGTACCGTTCAAATGCGTATGACTAAACCCATGAATGAACTCATCGTCGTAATGATACCCCGCACAAGCATCCCACTCCAACAAACGCGTATCCGGACTCAACTGAACCATTCCATGAGGCAACGTCGCCCCCGGAAACGTATGTCCATGTCCTCCCGTCCCAATAAAAACGTTGACAAAATCGGTATAGCGCACCTCGCCCTCACGCTCCCCACGATCATCACGTCCCTCACGTCCCTCACGCACGCCCTCCTTACACCCCAACAAACTCAACATGCCAAACAAAACCAAGGCGATTGCCAAAACAAACACAAATATCCTGCTCTTCATAGTCTTTCAATTAAAGGTCTCTAAATCACTCAATAAATACGATCCTGCCGACCTTTTCCCTTAATGTGCTGCTCGCGTTGCTCGCAAATTATAAGAAAATGTGTCTCGCTTCGCTCGAATGTGTTGCTCGCTGACGCGCGCAAATGTGTCGCCTTCGCCGAATAAAAGAAGCTACGACGGGCGCAATGCGCGCACGCACGGAGATCGGTGGTTTCTGTTGTTAAGTACAATGTACGTCCGTGCGTGCGCTATGTGGCGACAGGGTCGCCGCACGCTGGCCTTGCCAGCTGCATTGCGCCCGTCGTTGCTGTCGTTGCGCCCGCAAACTGCCTGCTTTAAAACCATTCGACCGAAGGTCGACACATTTGAAATCGAAGATTTCAACACATTAAAAATCCGTAGGATTTTTACACATTCTTCTAATTTGCGAGTGACACATCATACACCTCACCCTTCCGCGTCTCAAACCGCGTCACAAAATACAAACCATCCCGCACCGAAACCGCATCCACCCCCATCACCACAATCGGAACAGACGTACGAAGCACGCAAGGATTACCCAAAATCGAACGGACTTTGGCCGTTACCAACACATGATCCTTCCAGAAAATATCCACCTCAAAATTGCCGCGCGCCTTCAAACCCTTCACAAAACCCTTGCTCCAAGCCTTAGGCAAAGCCGGCAACAAATGCAACTCCTTCAAATGACTCTGCAACAACATCTCCATAAAACCGGCCGTTGCACCAAAATTGCCATCAATCTGAAACGGCGGATGCGCATCAAACAAATTCGGATAGGAACCACCCGCACCCCCTTTGCCCTCTTCCACATAACGCATGATCTCGCGTATCATCTTGTACGCATGATCCCCGTCCAGCAAACGCGCCGCAAAATTGATCTTCCAACCCTTGCTCCAACCCGTACCCTCATCCCCACGTATCTCGAACGTCTTTTGACACGCTTTGGCTAGTTCGGGTGTCGTCAACGGCGAAATCTGACGACCGGGATGCAAGCCAAACAAATGCGACAAATGCCGATGCTTCGGGTCCTGATCCGCATAATCCCTAGCCCATTCCTGCAACTGACCCTGAGAACCAATTTGATAGGGCAACAGTCGGGCCGTTACACGCTCCAATTCGCTGCGAAACGCATCATCCACCTGCAGCACTTCGGAGGCCTCCATCACGTTGGTAAACAAATCGCGAATAATCGCGAGATCCATCGTAGCACCCTCCGTTACCGTATGCGCAGCCCCCGACGCCGTCACAAACGCAGCCTCAGGCGAAGTAGAAGGCGAAGTCAAAAAATACCCATCCCGTTCAATGAGCCAATCCAAACAAAACTTCGCCGCCTCCTTCATTACCGGATAGGCAGTTTCCCTCAAATACCGCTCGTCCCCCTCAAAGGCATAATGCTCCCACAAATGCTGACTCAACCAAGCACCACCCATATACCAATTCGCCCATTTCGGGTCCCCGTGTCCCAAATCACCCACCGCATTACTCAAACCCCAAATATCCGTATTGTGATGAGCCACCCATCCCTTGGCCCGATAATACTCCCAAGCCGTCACCGCCCCCGTCTTGGACAAATCCTGCACCAACTGCAACAAGGGCAAATGCATTTCCGACAAATTGCCCACCTCCGCCGGCCAATAATTCATTTCCGTATTGATGTTGATCGTATAATTCGAACTCCACGGTGCCCGAAACTCCTTGTTCCAAAGCCCCTGCAAATTGGCCGCCGTTCCACCCGGACGCGACGATGAAATCAACAAATACCGGCCAAACTGAAAAAACAACGTCTCCAGTCCCGGATCTACTGTTCCGTACGAATAGCCCTTCAAACGCAAGTCTGTAGGCATCTTCGCAAGCGACGATTCCGATCCACTCTCATCAAATAATTTCAGCGAAACGCGGTTAAAAAACGATTGATAATCTGACACATGGCTCGTTTTCAATTCCTCAAAGGGCAACGCTTCCGCCACCCTCATATAACCCTTGGCCAAAGCCTTCTCATCCTTCCCCTCCGCCACAGGACAACGGTCAAAACCATTAAAACTCGTCGCCGCCGTCAGCAAAAACGTCACCGCATCTGCCCCACGTATGTGCAAACCATCCGCATCGGTCGACATCGTACCACCCTCCGGAACCGCCTTTAGCAGCGTCTGAAAACGCATTCCACCGCAACCCTCCGGATCCACCTGCACCACCGATTCCCCATTTGTCCGCTGGTAATAACTCGGATCCACCCGCGCCGGCGCATGTCCGCTCAGATCCAACACCCCATCCCGTGCCACCACACGACTCTCCAACACACTCCGTAACTGCGCATCCACCCCGATCATCCCGGGCTTACTCGCCGTCAAACGAACCACCATCACCCGTCTCGGATTCGACACAAACACCTCACGCACATACTGCACACCATCCCGGTCAAAAGCGGTTCGTTGCACCGCCTGGTTCAAATCCAATTCCCGCACATACCCGCGCACCGAACCCGACTTCTCAAACGACTGCTTCAACAGCAAATCCCCCATCGGCATATAGCTCTCCGTATAATGACCCTGCATCTTCCTGCACAACTGAGCCGCCGTGCGATAATCCTCCCTCGCCAACGCCTCCCGAATGGGCTTCAAATGCGTCCAAGCCTCCGGATTGACGTTCTTCTTCTGCGGCCCACCCGACCACAAACTCCCCTCATTCAGCTGAATCAATTCCTCTTCAACCCCGCCAAACACCATTCCACCCAAAAATCCGTTTCCAACCGGCAAGGCTTCCGTCCACCGCTCCGCCGGCTTATCGTACCACAACCGTAACGACTCAGGATTACCAACTTCTTGTGCATACGCACCCATCGATACGATAAGAAAAAGCAACAGGCTTATTGTTTGTTTGTGTTTCATGGTTCATCAATTTTTACGGGTTCTAATATACTCTTTTTTCTAAAAATGTGTCTCGCTTCGCTCGAATGTGTAAAAAAACGTTCCGTTTTTTTAATGTGTTGCTCGCTAAAGCTCGCAAATTGGAAGAATGTGTAACTCACTTCGTTCGTTAATGTGTTGCTCGCGTTGCTCGCAAATTGTAAGAGAATGTGTAAAAAAAACTTGCAGTTTTTTTTAATGTGTTGCTCGCGTTGCTCGCAAATGTGTCGGCTGCGCCGAATGAAAGAGATGTGTCTCGCTTCGCTCGAATGTGTTGCTCGCGTTGCTCGCAAATGTGTCGCCTTCGGCGAATGAAAGAAGCTACGACGGGCGCAATGCGCGCACGCACGGAGGTCGTCGGAAGAATGTGTAAAAAAAACTTGCAGTTTTTTTTAATGTGTTGCTCGCGTTGCTCGCAAATGTGTCGCCTTCGGCGAATGAAAGAAGCAACGACGGGCGCAATGCGCGCACGCACGGAGATCGGTGGTGTCTGTTCTTAAGTACAATGTGCGTCCGTGCGTGCGCTGTGTGGCGACAAGGTCGCCGCACGCTGGCCTTGCCAGCTGCATTGCGCCCGTCGTCGCTGTCGTTGCGCCCGCAAACTGCCTGCTTTGATACAAATTCGACCGAAGGGCGACACATTCAACGCGCAGCGTTGACACATTAAAAATCCGTAGGATTTTTACACATTCTTAAAAAGCTGCATTGCGCCCGTCGTCGCTGTCGTTGCGCCCGCAAACAGCCTGCTTTGATACAAACTCGCCTGAAGGGCGACACATTTGAAATCGAAGATTTCAACACATTAAAAATCTTCGATTTTTACACATTCAACGCACACCGCTGACAAAAAACGAACCCTCCCCAAACTGCACAGGAAGCCTGCCCGAAGGATCCAACTGCCAAGCAACCACCGTTA
>JAQVXI010000025.1 GCA_028709215.1 Bacteroidales bacterium | reverse complement strand
ACCGAAGAAGCCAGGATTAATCCGATGAAAGTGATAAACATACGACCATGCTTGCTGGCTTCGGACCAGGTTCTGAGCCTGTCTTGACCGAGTGCTCCCTTTTGCATGGCAAAGAGTGAAGAATTCACTTCACTACGAAACACATAAATTATAAAATCGTAAAAATCGTCAATCAAATGACTTTTTTATTGGAAAAATTGTCAGTATGAAAAACATCACTAACTTTGCATCATTAATAAAATATCATGAAGCCAATAAAACGATTACTGCAAGACAGAATAGCTGCCAGAATAGAACCAAATAAGGCTGTTCTCATTTTTGGTGCACGAAGAGTTGGGAAAACGGTATTGATACGTCAGTTAATAAGCAATTTTGAAGGAAAAACGATGTTGCTCAACGGAGAGGACTATGATACGTTAGCTCTACTGGAAGAACGATCTGAAGCTAATTATAGACATCTTTTGGAAGGTATTGATTTGTTGGCAATAGATGAAGCGCAGAATATACCGGATATCGGCTCTAAATTAAAGTTGATTGTAGATGAGATAGAAGGTATTCGTGTAATTGCAAGCGGATCGTCTTCTTTCGATTTATTAAATAAGGCTGGTGAACCATTAGTGGGACGAAGTACACAATTTCACCTTAACCCTTTTTCCCAAAAAGAGATCGCCCCAACCGAAACAGCTTTGGAAACCCGCCAAAATCTCGAATCTCGCTTAATATACGGTTCTTATCCCGAAGTGGTAACGTTGGACACTTTTGAACGTAAGACTGATTATTTACGGGATATAGTAAGTGCTTACCTGTTGAAAGATATTTTAGCCATTGACGGATTGAAAAATTCCGGTAAAATGAAAGACCTGCTACGTCTGATTGCCTTTCAACTTGGAAATGAAGTGTCGTATGACGAACTTGGTAAACAACTTGGAATGAGCAAGAATACAGTAGAAAAATACCTTGATCTGCTTTCTAAGGTTTTTGTTGTTTACCGTCTTGGAGCTTATTCGCGTAACCTACGCAAAGAAGTAACAAAAGCTGGCAAGTGGTATTTTTACGACAATGGTATACGCAATGCAATTATTAGTAATTTTAATCCACTATCTATTCGGCAGGATGTTGGCGCGTTATGGGAAAATTATCTGATAGGTGAACGCATTAAAGCGAACTATAATGGGGGATTAGGTAAAGAGTTCTATTTTTGGAGAACTTATGACAATCAAGAAATAGACCTCATTGAAGAGAGCTCGGATTCCCTCACAGCATTAGAATTTAAGTGGGGAAATAAAAAGCCAAATATTCCGGGCGCTTTTAAGGGTGCATATCCAAATGCAACATTTGATGTAATAAATAAGGATAATTACTTAAGTTTATTACTGTCCGGAGAAAATTTCTCAAACACGGTTTATTAAATTAAATTTCAATAAGTTACTAAGACATCCGTTCGTCTTGACCGATCGGAATCGGATCTTTCAAGGGATGAGGATAAAGGCCTTGAACGGATCTATCCGAACGGCGTTCGACCTTCTGTTCCCATGGGCTGTGACTTGGCTGTGATTCGTGAACTTGTTGGCCTCCGGCAACTTGCCGAAATGCACCACGAAGGCAGCAATACGCCGAATGTAATTGGGAAGTGTGCTGATGCTCTGTCCCCGCAGAGCAACTTGCTCTTCCATTCTTTTAGTAACCGTCTCAAAATCAGGAAACAGTGCGATGGCTTGCTCCACAATGGTAAAACCCGATTATCTTCTCATAATTGTTGATTTTTTTGATGAATAATCTTACGAATATGAAGAAAATCGGCTACTTTTGGAAAACGCTTAAAAAAGCTACCCGCTGAAGGCGGGTTTAGTTCAACAAAATCTAAACCCCAACCGTTATGGCAAATTAGCGCGACGCTATATATGAATTAAATATAATACAAGATTATGAAACCAATCAGACACCTCACCATTCTACTAATCCTAGTCATATCACAGAATGGGTATTGTGATATTATTCCAAAAAATTCGCACTTTGTTGATAAATGTGTAAAGATTACAAACGTTGGTGAATATGATAATTTTGTTATGCTCGGATATATTTGGTATGTCGGGAATTATCATCAGGATACATATGAGGTTTCTTCAGATGAATGCTTAACAAAAGGATATAAATACAATACTCTACGATTGTTTGGATTAAAGTCAGACTATGTTTCAGGAAAAGATATTGATAATATTGACTTGCCAAGTGATGTTAACGCATTAGAAACAAATATTGAGATTAATCCTTATGCTGGTTATTACCATGATTCCATACCAATTGATAAAATAGAGGAGTATTATAAGATACTTGGTTTTACAGACACTTCCGTTGTGATATTTAAATGGAAAGAAGTGTATGGGTTTAATAATGGTTTAGCAGATTCAATTGTTACAAGTGATTTCAATGGCGACAACTCTCAATTTTATCAAAATATGCCTACTGGATTAAATGGAAGCAAGGAGTTGATTTTAAATACACAGGTATATCCTAATCCAGCAGATGAACTGATATCAGTCAAAATCTCGAATTCTTATATTGGTCTTGTTAAACTTCAATTAATATCACAAGATGGAAAAATACAGACAGATAAAGAGGTTGTTAAAGATTTTGATTTGTTAACAGAAGAAATTTCTACATGCAAACTGACTCAAGGAATTTATTTTTTAAAGCTTCAGTTCGGTGACGTCGTTGAAACTAATAAAATTGTAATCAAATAATTATGGATTACGAAATCAATTTTCTTAAGTCTTTATTATTAACGGTTTCCATTGAGATAATTGTGATATTGCTTCTTAGTAAGACCTTGTATAGGCGTGATGCGATTCCATTCAAACGAATAATTCTGACAGGGATGATAGCTTCAATGGCAACCTTGCCATATTTGTGGTTTATTTTTCCGCTGTTTCTAAAAACAAAATTGTTGTATCAGTTGATTTCTGAGATTACAGCTATCCTGATAGAAACACTAATTGTTTGGGGGATTTTGAAAACAACCATTAAAAAATCTTTTATAATATCCTTGATTTGTAATATGACTTCTTATTCTCTCGGATTAATCATTCGCTTGCCATAATCTCGGGTGTTTTTTAGGTCAAAACAACAGCATAGTGTAGATTACGGCTCTACGGCTTAGATCGGAAGCTCCTTTATTAAAATCAAGCACCGAAGATCCGGTAAAAACTACATTCAGGTCTTTATGATAATCGTAAATGAGTTTTAGTTCCTTTGCCCAGTCCTTATATTTATGGATTTCGTCAATAAACAGATATTTACCACCTCGTTTTACAAAAGCATCGGCTAAATCGGCAAACCGATTATCGACGAAATAAAAGTCCTCCGCTGTTACATAGAGCGTTTCAGCAGGGTTCAGATTTTGCTTAATGTACTGGAGAACCAATGTCGTTTTCCCGACGCCTCGCGGGCCAATAAGCCCTATCATCCTGCTTTTCCAATTTATCTCATCATACATATATCGGAAAAACGATGTATCAGTCTCTTTTATCCGTTTATTGGAATATTCGAATAGCTTGTCCATATGATTACATATTCCCGTTGCTATACGATGCCTATTATTATTATACTGAATATCGGTAAGATATATTGGCAGCTTCGTAATGTTTTTAGCAACTTAAAGTGTAGAATATGAGTACTTTAACTATGTTTGAAGCTGCTAGCTTCGGATGTCAAGCGATAGCGGGTGCGATTTCCAACACGATACAATATACATAATATGCGTTTCGTTGTTTTTCTTTAATCATTTTCTTCATAATAATAGGAATAATCAATCCCCTTCATAAATGTTTCACGGTCGTTTATTTTAGTGGTAAGTGCATTATTCAAAAGAGTTTTCAGAGTATCACTTCTTGTTGGACTTAGCATCATTGCGTGCATGTGATCTTGCTTGCTTATTTTACTCCAATCAACACTTTTTTTAAGACGTTTTTTTAGGATCAAATCCAACCATATTCGGGTGCTTCGACCATTGCCTTCCATAAAAGGATGAGCAATATTCATTTCAATGTATTTGTTTACGATATCGTTAAATGAAGTTTCGGGCATGATTTCTATTTGTTTTAACGTGTCATCTAAAAATCGTGATACAGCAAATTGAAAACCACCTTTGGAAATGTTTTTTTGTCTTATTTGTCCAGCAAAATCATATAATCCACCAAATAAATAAGCGTGAATTTGTTGTAATCCTTTGGTTGTACCAACTTCAATACTGTCGATAAATGAACTGTCAAATAGTGCATACGCTTTTGTCTTGCTCTTTCCGTCAATACTTTCATCGCTGTATGTAAACCATTCAATAAATCGGTTTGCTTTTTTACTCGGAAATTCTTTGCCCAAGGCAACAATACCGTTGTAATCCAACATATCGGTTAAATATCGTTTACCGTCGTTTGCTAAAAGTTTCAGTTGGGTAGTAGCACTAACCAACTCATTTTTTTCTTTTTTCAATTTGGCTTTAAGATATTTCCAATAATTTCGAGTCTTAGTATAGTCGTCTTGGTCTGTCAGTACAGATACAATATCCAACACACTAAACCACCATTTGGTGTTTTGTTCATCCCAAAATGCACGTACTTCGCGGTCGTCAAAAAAACGTATGGATATTTTTGCCTTGTTCATCAATGACTTTTTTCTTTTTGGTACTCTTTTCAACGTTATGATAATATCATTTATCTACAGTTACAGCCAAGAACGGTATAGCTGATCCAGGAATTGGACGGCTTGTTGCATGGCTTCGTTCATCCAGGGTTGAAACAGCCAAAAGGAGTGTGGGGTTCCTTCAAGCAAATAGGCTTTGTTGGGAATGCCCAGTGCATCGAGTTTGTGCATCATGTCCTGTTGTCCCGCACTGAAACGGGGTTGTGAGCTGTTGACAAAGAGGATGGGGGCTGAGCTTGGATTGACTTGATGCAGTGCAGAGGCTTCGTTCCAGCGATCGGGACAGTCTTGAGCGGGGATCCCAAGGAACTGGGTGGCTGCCGATGGTTTGTCGGGTCGATCCTTGCCTTCGCTGGAATCCGGATGGAGGAAGGCAAGCACGCCGTCAAAATCAATAACGGCCTGTACCCGGTCGGAGACCTGATTGTATGCATCGGTTTGATAGAGCGGGAAGTCGTCGTTTCGACTGCCAATCAGGGCGGCCAGTTGTCCTCCGGCCGAACAGCCCATAATCGCTACTTTTGTGGTATCGATGGCAAATCGTTGGGCATGAAGCTTGAGCCAGCGAATGGCGGTTTTGATGTCCTGAATTTGTGCCGGATACTGCGCTTCCATGGACAATCGGTATTCTACACAGGCGGCGATGTATCCGTTTGCGGCCCAATAGGCGGCCATGGGGTGATCCATATCTTTGTTGCCCGATCGCCATCCGCCTCCGTGAATCATGATGACCAGTGGGGCTGCTGTGCTACCCGCTTGTTTGGGTAAAAAGAGGTCGAGGTGTAGGTCTCGCTGATCGATGCGATGGTAGGTCAGATTGTCGAGAAACGTGCTGCCTTCCGAATGAACCACTTCGGCGATTTGGATAAAGGGGTATTTTTTACGGTGCTTGACGAGTTCCTTTTGGACGTTGTAGGAAGTATCTGCCGGGATGTCCGGATGCATGCGGTGGTGTTGTGCCGGCAGGTGACCGGAGAGTATGTACATGGCTAACAGCAGGAGGATTTTGAGGGTAGGTTGCATGGTTGTCGTTTTGAGTTCAAAACAAAAGTACAAAAATCTTGCTTTTCAACCGTTTTAAACGTATTTTGTTGAGCAAAAAGTTTTTTATGGATTTCAATCTGGATCAGGCGCTGCTCATCGGTTCCATACTCATATTTTTCTCGTTGATTGCCGGTAAAACCTCGTATCGCTTTGGTGTGCCTGTGCTCATTTTGTTTTTGTTGATCGGTATGCTGGCCGGATCCGAAGGTTTGATGGGGATTGCATTCGACAATGCCTATTGGGCTCAGGCCATGGGTATCGTAGCGTTAAATTTTATTTTGTTTTCGGGTGGATTGGATACCGATTGGAAAAGCATTCGACCGGTGTTGGGTCCGGGTTTGACCTTGGCTACACTTGGGGTGGTGTTGACGGCGCTGTCCATTGGTTTGTTTGTATGGTTGCTGACCGATTTTAGTTTGCTGGAAGGCTTGTTACTGGGTGCCATCGTTTCTTCAACCGATTCCGCGTCGGTGTTTTCTATTTTGCGTTCCAAGAGTTTGAGTTTGAAGGGGACGCTTCGATCGACATTGGAGTTGGAAAGCGGTAGCAACGATCCCATGGCCTATATACTTACGCTGACGTTTCTACAAATGATGCTGGTGCCTGAAGCAGGCATTCTTATTCAAATACCACGTTTGATCTGGCAGATTGCCTTGGGACTGGGCTTGGGTTTGGCGGTGGGATGGTTGGGTAAGGCTGTGTTTAATCGCATTCGTTTGGATTACGAAGGGATGTATCCCGTTTTGATGATCGCCATTCAGTTTTTTTCGTTTTCGTTGACGCAGTTTTTGGGAGGCAACGGGTTTCTGGCTGTCTACGTGACTGCCGTGTATTTGGGGAATCAGAACCTGTACCACAAACGCCAGATTGTTAAATGGTTTGATGGCTTTGCCTGGCTGATGCAGATTGTTTTGTTTTTGACCTTGGGTTTGCTGGTGTTTCCCAGTCAGTTGCTGCCGGTAATGGGGGTTTCGTTGTTGATTTCTGCGTTTATGATTTTGATTGCACGGCCATTTTCTGTTTTTCTATCGCTGCTGCCGTTTCGAATCCCGTTCCGCGAGAAGTCTTTTATTTCTTGGGTGGGTCTGAGGGGAGCGGTTCCCATTGTCTTTGCTACGTATCCCCTGATTGCGGGCATAGAGAAAGCTCAATTGATTTTTAACATCGTTTTTTTTATCTCCCTAACCTCCTTATTGATACAGGGTACGACCTTGCCGATTGCGGCAAAGTGGCTCAAATTGTTGCTGCCTGAAGACATCAAACGTCCGGATCCGGATCAGTTGGATGAATTGAAGTCGGCCATGGTCGAAATCCGTTTGAGTGCGGCCAGTTATGCGGCCGGTCGGCGGGTACTGGATTTGAAGTTTCCGCAAACCGCTTTGATTACATTTATTCAACGTCAAGGCAATTACCTCACACCAAACGGGGCAACTGTTTTGAAACCAGGAGATAAACTCTTCATTCTTATGCAGGATGCATCAAGTTTGGAAGCGATTTACGCATCCTTGGGTATTACGGAAAACGATGGCGCTATTTTAGAATGAGAAAATTAAGGTAAAAGTCATAGCAGTATATACAAAAATCCATACCTTTGGACTCTAAAAAGATTGTAAGCCGTATGAATCGATATTTGACGTATGTACGAAGGTTTCTGAAAGTCCTGATGAATAAGTCCTTGATCAATCGGAGAATCATTCTGTTGATTGACTTGTTTTTAAGCATGTTGGGCCTGAAGATTTCCTACTTTTTGCTGAGTTCCACGCTGGGGATTGAGTCGACCGTTCGCTTTGTAGCCATTGGTTCGCTGGTCTATTTGTTTGCTTCGGCGTTTTTGTTTGTATGGATGCGTACGTTCAGGGGTTTGATTCGACATTCCAACCTGAGGGATGCCTGGAGATATTTCGTGCCGATATTGTTGTCTTCCATTTTGCAGTTTGCCGTACTTGTTTTGGTTGGATACCGGATCGAGGCGGTTTTTCTGTTTTCCATGTACTGTTTTTTGCTGACTTTTTTGTTGATCATGGGTTTTCGCATTCTGACGGTTTATTTGTACAATACGACGGTGTTGAGGGGGGAACGTTTGCGCAAACCGACGTTGTTTTACGGCATCGGTTCGCACAGTCTGGCCTTGGTGGAGTATCTAAACCGCAGCTCGAACAGTCTGTATTCGGTACACGGTTTTTTGACCCGTGATCCGCATGCGGCGCATACACGCATTTACAATTTGCCTGTGCTCAATATTGAAGATACCCGTTTGGATCCGTTTTTGAACAAACATGAAATTTCTACGCTTGTTTTCCCCAGTCATGAATCGGTCAAGCGGGAACAGGTGTTGATTTCACATTTGATGAAAAGAGGATTGAATGTGCTGGTGACACCACCCTTGGAAGGGGTCGATCAGATCAGTCAGAATTTTAAGAACATGCGCCCCATTCAGGTCGAAGATTTGTTGGGTCGCGACGAAATCAACATCGATCTGAGCCGCATTTCGGAGCAGGTCAGCGGCAAAACGATTTTGATTACAGGCGCTGCCGGTTCCATTGGGAGTGAGCTGGTGCGTCAATTGGCTACGTTCAAACCCAAGATGTTGTTGGTCTTTGACCGTGCTGAAACGCCCTTGCATAATTTGCGACTGGAGTTGGAACAGCGTTTTCCCGGTTTGCCGTTTGTGCCCATCATTGGGGATGTTCGCAACGAATTGCGTTTGGATTATGTGTTTCGTACGTATCATCCTGAGTTGGTTTATCATGCGGCTGCATACAAACACGTACCCATGATGGAGGAAAATCCCTGTGAGGCGATTTTGGATAACGTATGGGGGACGAAAGTGTTGTGTGATGTTTCGGTCAAGAATGACGTGGATGCGTTTGTGATGGTCTCAACGGATAAGGCCGTCAATCCAACCAATGTGATGGGTGCATCCAAACGCTATGCGGAAATTTATGTGCAGTCCATGGCGGAGCGCTGTCGGGAAGAAGGCAAAAAAATCCGCATCATCACCACGCGCTTTGGGAATGTACTGGGGTCAAACGGTTCGGTAATCCCGTATTTCCGCTCTCAGATCGAAAAGGGAGGCCCGGTAACGGTGACCCATCCCGATGTGATTCGCTATTTTATGACCATACCGGAAGCGTGTCGACTGGTGTTGGAAGCGGCCAGTTTTGGCCAAAATGGAGAAATTTACGTTTTTGATATGGGTGCAGCGGTAAAAATCGTAGATTTGGCACGTAAAATGATTGAGCTGGCCGGTTTTACACCGGATGTCGATATCCCGATTGAATTTGTCGGTCTGAGACCCGGTGAAAAACTGTATGAAGAACTATTGAACGACGAAGAAAATACCTTGCCGACCGAACACGAAAAGATTACCATTGCACAGGTTGTTTCCTATAATTACGAGGAGGTCAATCAAGTGATTGCCGAACTGGTCAAATTGGCGGCCTGTGTGGATGTTCAGGGTATGGTCTTGAGAATGAAGCAATTTTTGCCGGAATATCGAAGCAAAAATTCGCCGTTTGAACAATTGGATCAGCCCCTTGCGATCGAACCTTAACAACAACTATTATATGTCAAAAATTGCATTAATTACCGGTATTACCGGACAGGACGGAGCCTACTTGGCCGAGTACTTGATTAAGAAAGGATACATTGTACATGGGATCAAACGCCGATCGTCCATGTTCAATACGGATCGAATCGATCATTTGTATCAGGCACCCTGGGAAGCGGATCGCAACATGATTTTGCATTACGGCGATCTTACGGACAGCATGAACTTAACGCGGATCATCGGCGAGGTAAAACCCGATGAGATCTACAATCTGGCTGCAATGAGTCATGTGAAGGTGAGTTTTGATACGCCCGAATATACGGCCAATGCCGACGGCATCGGCACATTGCGCATTCTGGAAGCCGTTCGACTGCTTGAATTGAGCAAGAAAACGCGCATTTATCAGGCATCTACCTCCGAATTGTATGGTTTAGTTCAGGAGGTTCCTCAAAAAGAGACGACCCCGTTTTATCCGAGAAGTCCTTATGCGGTCGCAAAGATGTATGCCTATTGGATTACGGTCAATTACCGTGAGGCCTACGGCATGCATGCAAGCAACGGGATTTTGTTTAACCACGAATCGCCGTTGCGCGGGGAGACGTTTGTTACCCGCAAGGTGACCCGTGCGGTCTCCCGCATTGCTTTGGGCATGCAAAAGGAAGTGTATATGGGCAATTTATCGTCCAAACGCGACTGGGGACATGCCAAGGACTACATCAAGGCCATGCATTTGATTTTGCAACAGGACCAACCCGATGATTACGTGATTGCAACGGGGGTAACGACGACGATTCGCGATTTCATACGGATGGCTTTTGAAGAAATCGGTGCCAGCCTGGCTTTCAAAGGAGAAGGTGTGGAAGAAAAGGCGTATTTGGATGGTGTGGACGAGGTTGTTTTTAACCGGGTGGTTGGATCCGAATACCTGGAAGCGTTTCGTGCACGCATGGGGGCTCAGGTTGTCGGTGTGGATCCTACGTATTTCAGACCGACCGAAGTGGAATTGCTGATCGGAGATGCAACCAAGGCGCGGACCAAACTGGGTTGGATACCGGAGTACGATTTGAAGGCGTTGTGCAACGATATGATGATGAGCGACGTCAAACTGATGAAGAAAGAAACGTATTTAAAAGAAGGCGGATACCGCATTCTAAATTATTTTGAGTGATGCAGTTGGATGAAAAAATATTTGTAGCGGGCCATCGCGGACTGGTGGGTTCTGCGTTGTTGAAGAACCTGCAGGCTCGGGGCTATCGCAATTTTGTGTTGCGAACGTCCAAGGAGTTGGATTTGACCAATCAGCAGGCGGTGGCAGATTTCTTTTCAAAGGAGAAGCCTGCGTATGTTTTCTTGGCTGCTGCCCATGTGGGAGGCATTCTTGCCAATCTAACGGATCGGGCGGATTTTATTTACAACAATCTGCAGATCCAGAACAACGTCATTTATCAGTCCTGGAAGCATGGGGTGAAAAAGCTGCTTTTTCTGGGGAGTACGTGCATTTATCCCAAGCAGGCCCCACAACCCATGCCCGAGGATTGTTTGTTGACCGGAACGTTGGAGTATACCAACGAACCGTACGCACTGGCCAAGATCGCGGGTCTGAATCTGTGTGAGAGTTTCAACCTGCAATATGGAACCAATTTTATTGCGGTCATGCCGACCAATTTATACGGGCCCAACGATAATTTTGATTTGGAAAAAAGCCATGTACTGCCAGCCTTGATCCGAAAGGCTCATTTGGGCAAATTGCTGATGCAGTCGGATTGGGACGGAATCCGATCGGATTTGGATCGATTGCCCATTAAGGGGGTGAATGGCCAGGCCGATTCGGAAACGATTTTGACCGTTTTATCTTCTTTTGGGCTCACACCGGAATCCATTGAAATATGGGGTACAGGCAAGCCGACCCGCGAGTTTCTTTGGAGTGAAGATATGGCCGATGCTTGTGTTTTTGTGATGGAGCACGTGGATTTTACGGATGTAGCCAAAGGCAAAAAGGAAGTGCGCAATTGCCACATCAATATTGGGACCGGAAAAGAAATCAGTATTGCCGATTTGGCCGAATTGATTGCACAGAAGGTGGGTTACACGGGGCAAATACGTTTTGATGCGAGCAAGCCGGACGGAACGATGCGCAAGCTGACCGATCCGGGCAAACTGCACGATTTGGGCTGGAAACATTCGGTTGAAATCGATGAAGGCATCCAAAGGATCTATTCGTGGTACCTGAGTTAAAGTATTTTTATATATTTGCATAAATAAGCAGTTATTCAAATCCGTTTTCGTATGAAAGGAATCATTTTAGCCGGTGGGAGTGCAACGCGATTGTTTCCCTTGTCCAAGGCCATTTCCAAGCAGATCATGCCTGTTTACGACAAGCCCATGATCTATTACCCCTTGTCTACGTTGATGCTTGCCGGCATCCGCGAGGTGCTGATCATTTCAACCCCCCGTGATTTACCGATGTTTGAGCAGTTGCTGGGCGATGGCAGTCGTTTGGGTATGCGGTTTGAATACAAGGTTCAGGATCAACCCAATGGTTTGGCTCAGGCGTTTGTACTGGGGGCGGACTTTTTGGGCGGTGAGCCGGGTTGCCTGATTTTGGGCGACAATCTTTTTTACGGTCAGGGATTTTCTGCCATGTTAAAACGTGCTGCCTCGATCGAAAAGGGAGCCTGCATTTTTGGCTATTATGTGAAAGATCCTCGTGCCTATGGTGTGGTTGAGTTTGATTCGGAAGGCAAGGTGATTTCTCTGGAGGAAAAACCCGCTCAACCCAAGTCGAATTATGCCGTACCGGGTTTGTACTTTTTTGATGCTTCGGTGACGGAAAAGGCGGCCGCTTTGCAACCTTCTGCCCGTGGAGAGTATGAAATAACGGACTTGAACAAGGTATACTTGGAAGCCAACGAGCTTCAGGTAGAGTTGTTTGGTCGGGGTTTTGCCTGGTTGGATACGGGCAATTGCGACAGCCTGTTGGAAGCCTCCAATTTTGTGGCAACGATCCAGAACCGTCAAGGTTTTTATGTCTCTTGCATCGAAGAAATTGCCTGGCGCAACCGTTGGATCGACGAGGCGCAGTTGCGTGCGTTGGGAACGGATTTGAATAAAACGGCTTACGGCCTATACATACTGTCTCTGTTGGAGGCATAAACGATACCTACATGAAAACCTATCTTGTGACCGGTGGAGCCGGTTTTATTGGATCCAATTACGTGAAATACCTGTTGTCTTCTTTTGATGACGTACGCCTGGTGGTACTCGATGCGCTGACGTATGCGGGCAACCTGGGAACGATATCAAAGGACATCGATGAGAAGCGCTGCTTCTTTGTCAAAGGCGACATCTGTGACGCTGTCCTGGTGGATGAGCTGTTTAAAACCTACGCCATCGACGTGGTGGTCAATTTTGCGGCCGAAAGCCACGTGGATCGCAGCATCGAAAACCCCCGCCTGTTTTTGGAAACCAACATCATGGGTACGCAAAACCTGATGGATGTGGCGCGTCGCTACTGGGTCACGGGCAAGGATGCCAACGGCTATCCGACTTGGTCCCCCCAGGTGCGTTACCATCAGGTATCGACCGATGAGGTCTACGGTTCGCTGGGTGCCGAAGGCTTTTTTACCGAAACCACCCCCTTGGATCCGCGCAGTCCGTATTCTGCCTCCAAAACGTCTGCCGATTTGATCGTCAAAGCCTATATAGAGACCTATCATTTTCCGGCAACCCTCACGCGTTGCTCCAACAACTACGGTCCCTACCATTTTCCTGAGAAATTGATTCCGCTCATCATTCGCAACATCCTTTCCGGCAAACCGCTTCCCGTATACGGCGACGGTACGAACGTGCGTGACTGGTTGTATGTGGAGGATCATTGCAAGGCCATCGAATTGGTGGTGCGCAAGGGTCGAGTGGGTGAGGTCTACAACGTGGGCGGTCACAACGAAAAGCAAAACATCGAGATTGTCCGCATGACCATCGATACGGTACGCCAACTGATGGAGGAACAGCCCGAATATCAGTCGGTGCTCAAAACGGATTTGTCCAACATTTCCTACGATTTGATTCAGTACGTTCGCGACCGTTTGGGCCACGACCAACGCTATGCCATCGATCCGGCCAAAATCAATTCGGAGCTGGGCTGGTTGCCGGAGACGCCGTTTGCCGAAGGCATTGTAAAAACCATTCGTTGGTATTTGGAACACCAGGATTGGGTGGAAGAGGTGACTTCGGGCGATTATCAGAAGTATTACGAACAAATGTATAGCAAACGCTGATTCATGAAATTTACGGAATTATCACTTCCCGGTCTCTGGCTGATTGAACCGGCTGTCTATGAGGATCCACGCGGATACTTCATGGAAAGCTACCGGGAATCTTTTTTTACCGAGCACATCGGTTCGGTTCATTTTGTACAGGACAACGAGTCCAAGTCGACTTATGGAGTACTGCGTGGTTTGCATGCACAGTCCGGCCAACACGCCCAGGCCAAACTGGTTCGTGCCTTGATGGGTACGGTGCTGGATGTTGTGGTGGATATGCGTCGGGATTCGCCCACCTTCGGTCGTTACGAGGCGGTGGAACTTTCGGATCGGAACAAACGTCAATTGTTTGTGCCGCGCGGTTTTTACCACGGTTTTGTGGTGCTGAGTCCGGAAGCAATCTTTTCGTACAAAGTGGATAACGTCTACAACAAAGCTTCGGAGGTTTCGCTGAATCATGCCGATCCCCGATTGAATATTGAGTGGCCCGTAGCAGCGGCCGACCGCATTTTATCTCCCAAAGACCTGGAAGCTCCCGGTTTTGATGCGGCGTATGTGTTTGATTTGCCTGTTCATGACTAAACGCGTATTTGTTTCCGGTTGCTACGATATGTTGCACAGTGGACATGTGGCTTTTTTTAAAGAAGCAGCTTCTTATGGGGAGTTGTACGTAGGCATCGGATCCGATCAAACGGTCTGGGAATTAAAAGGGCGTCACACCATCAACTCCGAACACGAACGTTTGTATATGGTTCAGTCGGTACGCTACGTAACGGATGCCTGGGTCAACAGCGGTTCGGGTTTGTTGGATTTTGAAGCGGATGTGCGTCGTTTTATGCCGGATTTGTTTATTGTCAACGAAGACGGACATACGCCGATGAAGGAAAAATTGTGCACGGAATTGGGCATCAATTATTTGATTCTAAAGCGTTTGCCCGAAGCCGGTCTGCCGGCACGTTCGACAACGTCCATTCGCTCGATGAATACCTGTCAGTTGCCGTTTCGCTTGGACTTGGCCGGAACCTGGATCGATCAGCCTTATGTCTCCAAATACGGAGCCGGTTGGGCGTTGACGGTGTCGCTGGAACCGACCATTGATTTTATGGAACGTTGCGGCATGTCTACGTCTACGCGCAATGCAGCACGCAAATTATGGCCGCATCAGCTGCCATTGGAACATCCGGAAAAGTTGGCCGAAATGTTGTTTCGTTATGAGAACGAACCGGGACGCATTGAGATCTCCGGTGCGCAGGATGCCATCGGCATTTGCATGCCGGGTTTGAACCGTCATTATTACAATGGAGGCTATTGGCCGGAACGGATTGAATCAATCCACGATGAGTCCATTTTGAACTGGTTGGAGGAGCATATCTGCATGGTGCTGATGTGGCCGCGCCGACCGGGCTTGCAGTTGCTGGAGGAAACCTACATCAACGAAAGCAACGTACAGGCTTTGACGCAGGCTGCAGAGGATTGCTGGAAGGCAATTCTCAACAAAGATTTACAGGCATTTGCACAGGCCTATCGTGCTTCGTTTGAAGCTCAGATTCGCATGTTTCCTGCCATGATTTCGCCCGAAATTACAGAGGTCATCGATACGTATAAGGATCAGGTGATGGCTTGGAAAATGCCGGGTGCCGGTGGCGGTGGTTACCTGGCCTTTGTATGTGAACAGCCTTTGCCCAATTCAATACGCATTAAGATACGCCGCAAGGGGCTTTGATCAACGGCCATTGTAGCCGTTGCCAAATAATTTTTGAATCAGATCCGGACGGTTGAGACGCTGCAATTTGCGTTTCAACCGTTCCTTGTTTTTGGGGTCGTACCAGAAGAAGTAGGCACGTTGATCCAACTTTTCCTCCGGGCTTTTTGCCGTATAAATGGGTTGGAGGGTATAGGGGTCCAAGCCGGTGTAATAGGCTTCTGTAGCCAGGGTCATGGGGGTTGGTGTGAAGTCCTGTACCTGTTCCAGTTTGAAATGCAGACGTTTGGTCTCTGCCGCCAGTTCGGCCATGTCCAATTCGGTCGATCCGGGGTGTGAAGAGATAAAATAGGGAATGAGTTGTTGGCGTCCTCCCTTGGATGCGTTGCTCAATCGTTTGTCTTCGAGTTGATCAAAAAGCTGTTTGAAGGCTTCAAACTGTTCAAACTTGGGTTTGCGCATGTGTCGCAACACGGTGTTGCTGACGTGTTCCGGTGCAACCTTGAGCCGTCCCGATACGTGGTGGTGGATGACTTCTTCCAGGTAGGCATTGCTGCGGTCCTGCATGGCAAGGTCGTAACGGATCCCGCTTCCGATAAAGGACTTTTTGATGCCGGGGATCCGGTCAACAGCCCGATACAAATCGATTAGAGGCTGATGATCGGTATTCAGGTTGTTGCAGACGGATGGAAAAATGCAAGAGGGGCGCTTACACGTTTGGCAGATGCTTAAATCATTGCCCTGCATGCGGTACATGTTGGCCGAAGGACCGCCCAGGTCGCTCAAATAGCCTTTGAAGTCTTCCATGTCGACGACTTTTTTTACTTCCTCGACAACGGATTCCTGACTGCGACTGGATACAAATTTGCCTTGATGGGCAGATATGGTACAAAAGGAACAACCGCCGAAACAGCCTCGATGAAGGGTGATGGAGTGCTTGATCATTTCGTAGGCCGGTATGGTCTTGTCTTTGTATTTGGGATGCGGCAGACGGGTGAAAGGCAATGCATAGACCCGATCCAATTCTTCGCTGCTCAGGGGTGGAAAGGGCGGATTGACAACGACTTCCTTGTCTCCGTATGTCTGAATCAGTGTTTTGGCCTGCATCTTGTTGGATTCCTGCTCGATGTGCCGAAAGTTTTCGGCCTGAGCCCGTTTGTCTTTCAGACAACGTTCGTGACTGTGCAGGTAGAGGGCCTCCGGATGCTCCGGTTCTTCTTGCGTTTTGTTGCGGACAAAGACGGTTTGCTTAATGTCGGTGATCGATGAAAAGGGTCTTCCGCCCCGAAGTGCCTCGATGAGTTGTGTGAGGGGTTTCTCGCCCATTCCATAGATGAGCAAATCGGCACGACTATCGATCAGGATGCTGGGTTTGACACGGTCGGACCAGTAATCGTAGTGGGTCAGTCGACGCAGGGATGCTTCGATGCCGCCGATGACAATGGGTACGTCCGGATACAGTGTTTTCAGAATGTTGGAGTAGACCGTGGTTGCGTAGTCGGGTCTGGCACCCGCCAATCCTCCGGCCGTATAAGCGTCGTCCGATCGCAGGCGCTTGCCGGCGGTATAGTGGTTGACCATCGAGTCCATGGACCCGGCAGAAATGGCAAAAAAGAGTTTGGGACGGCCCATTTTGGTGAAGTCCCGATGATCTCCCCGCCAATCGGGTTGGGGAACCAATGCGACGTTTAAGCCCAGCGACTCCAGCAAGCGGGAAACGACCGCCGGCCCAAACGAGGGGTGATCGATGTAGGCATCACCGGAGAAGAGGACGACGTCCACTTCGCTCCAGTGGCGCATTTCCATTTCTTTTTTTGTGGTTGGAAGCCAATCGGTTCGTAAGAATGAAGTCATGGTGTCAGGATTCAAATTCAACAACGGTGATGCCGGTTCCTCCGAACTGGATGTGTTCGTCGTGGTAATCGGCGACACCTTGTACGGTGCCCAGATACTGACGAATGAGTTGACGCAGGGCGCCGGTTCCGGTGCCATGAAGGATGCGAACGCGTGCCACGTTGGTCATGAGTGCATCGTCGATGTAGTGCATGATGGTCGTCAGCGCTTCGTCTCCCCGCATACCTCTAACGTCAATTTCGGTCTTAAAGTTCAGTTTGCGTTCCCGTAGGGCATCCGAGGAGCTACGGCTCATATACGTTTCGGGTGAAGTGGTGTTTGCAACGGCCTTGGTTTTGTCCAGCTTGACCAGTTCGACCCAGGATTTTAACACGCCAAAGCCCACGAGGGCTTTTTTGCCTTCCAATTGGAGGATGCTGCCTACACTGGTTTGACCTTTCATTTTGACGGCATCTCCGACGTTCCATACAACGACCTTGGGTTCGGTGGTTTTGGGTTGGGCTGCAGTAATCATGCCGGGTTTGTTTGTTTTATTGCGCTTGCGGTCTTCCCGTCGTTTGATTTTCTCGAGCTGACGTTGGGCATCGGTGTCTACCGTGTTGCTTTCGAGCGTTGCATGTACCTGCGTTTCAAATTGCTTCAACTCCTGACGCAATTTTTTGGTCCGTTCTTTTTCTGCTTGAGCCTCTTTGATGCTTCGTATGGTGTTTTCAATCTTTGCATTGCTGTCTTTCAGCAGTTGCTCGGCTTCTTTTTTGGCCGTAGACAAAATTTCTTTGCGTTTTTGCTGCAGTTCGGCCAAGGCTTGTTCTACACTTTCGGCCGTAGTTTCCAACTTTTTTTCCTGTTGACGGATCTGGAGACGTTTCTTTTCCCAATATCGCTTGTCGCGAACGATGTCTTGCAGGTATTTGTCCATGTCGATGTATTCGGCGCCGACCTTGTTGGAGGCTTCGGCAATCACGTCTTCGGGCAAACCGATTTTTCGGGCGATTTCTACGGCAAAGGAGCTGCCCGGTCTTCCGATTTCGAGTTGAAAGAGGGGGCGCATTTCGTGGCGATCGTAGAGCATGGCTCCGTTGAGTATGCCCGGATGTTCGTTTGCGTAGTGCTTGATGTTGGTATAGTGCGTGGTGATGACGCCAAAAGCGCCTTGTTGATTGAATCGATCCAAGCAGGCTTCTGCGATGGCACCCCCAATGGTGGGCTCGGTTCCGGTTCCAAATTCGTCGATCAAAAGCAGTGTCCCCTGTTGGCTGTGTTTGAGAAAATGCTTCATGTTGAGCAGGTGGGAACTGTAGGTGCTCAAGTCGTTCTCGATGGATTGCTCGTCACCGATGTCAATAAACAAACGTTCGAAGCAACCCGCAACGGAGTCTTCACGAATGGGGATCATCATGCCGCATTGCAGCATGTATTGCAACAGTCCTACGGTTTTCAGACAAACCGACTTACCTCCAGCGTTGGGGCCGGATATAATCAGGATGCGTTCGTCTGCATTTAAATGGATGTTGAGTGGTACCACCTGCTTGCCTTGTTTTTTTAGGGATACAAAGAGGAGTGGGTGTACGGCCGATTTCCAGTCCAAATGGGGTTCGGGACGCATTTCCGGTCGGATGGCCGACCAGGTGGAGGCAAGACGTGCTTTGGCAAAGAGAAAATCCAGATCGCCCAGAAAATCCAGGAGAAACAGGATCCCTTCCCGCTCCGGACGTATGCGGTCGGTAAAGGCGACCAGGATGCGAATGATTTCCCGTCGTTCTTCGTTTTCCAACTCGCGGATGCGATTGTTGACCTCGACCAGTTCTTCGGGTTCAATAAAGACGGTTTTGCCGGTGGCCGATTCGTCGTGTACAATGCCGCGGATTTTGCGTTTGTACATGGGTGAAACGGGGATGACCAAACGGCCGTCCCGGATGCCCGGACTGCTGCCTTTTTCGACGTATCCATCGTCTTGCGCTTTGCGCATCAGGGATTGCATTTTTTTAGACAAACTGCCTTGTGCGCTGCGCAGGCTGCGGCGAATGTCTGCCAGTGCAGCCGAGGCATCGTCCCGAAGGATGGCTTCGGTCCCCATTATTTGATGGATGGCTTTGATGAGTTCTTTGTATGCATCCAGATCCAAACTGCGTTGGTAAAGCAGGGGGTAGCTTTCCTGGTGTGCTTCGTCGGTAAAAAAGAGTTTGATATCCCGTATGGATTCCAGAACCTGTCTCAATTGGAATACATCCGGCTCTTCGAGCCAGACGCCTTCGATGCGGGTTTTCCGGATGCTTTGACGCAGGTCGTGAAAATAAATGTCGGGAAAGTCATCGGTTCCGTAGAGTAGACGGAACGTCTCCTCGCTGACGTCAAGCGCCGCTTGTATCGTTAAAAAATGATTGGAAAAAGCCATTTCTTTGGCTTTTTCCAATCCCATGGTACTGGTGCAGCTTTTTTCAAGCAGTGCACGTATGTGGTCGAAACCTATTTTTTGTTCGTAGTGAGTCGGATAGATCATATCGTTTGCATGCAATTATGCAAAGATAAGGATTAATAATTGCGCGGTCAAAACTCGTAAGAACATGGTCACCGGATAGACGGTTGAATAGGCGATGGCCGGACGATCGTTGTTACTGATGTCGTTGGCATAGGCCAAGGCGGGGGGATCGGTCGTACTGCCGGCCAGAAGACCGATGATTTCGAAGTAATCCATTTTGAGAAGCCCCCTGGAAATGGCACCGACAATCAACAAGGGTACGACGGTAATGGCAAACCCCATTCCAATCCATGCCAGACCATTGGTTGAGAAAACCGTTTCGACAAAGTGTTCTCCGGATGAGATGCCCACACATGCCAAGAATAAGGTGATACCGACTTCGCGCAACATCAGGTTGGCGCTCATGGTGGTATACGTATTTAATCGGAACTTGGGGCCAAAACGACCGATGAGGATGGAGACGATGAGTAAACCTCCGGCCAGACCCAACTTGACGGCTTGGGGGATGCCGGGTATGGTAAAGGGAATACTGCCAAGCAATACACCCAAGGCGATGCCAATGAAAACGGGGGTCAGATTGGGGTGATCCAGGCGTTTGAGTGAGTTACCCAAGGCCATTTCTACATTTTTGACGGCGGCTTCCGGACCCACGACCATGACGCGGTCACCAATTTGCAGGCTTACGGAAGGGGTTGCCAGAAAGTCTACACCCGCACGGTTGATGCGTGTGATGTTGATGCCATAGGATTTTCTGAGTTGCAGCGAACCCAGGGTTTTGCCGTTGACGGAGTCTTTGGTTACCAGGATGCGTCGGGAGACCAGGTTGCTGTTGTCGCTGTCCCAATCCATCGGAACGACCTTGCCCAAAAAGGCCATCACGCGATGTTGTTCGATGGAGTCGGTGGCCACCAATAGGATGTCGTCCAATTCCAAGGTGGTATCGGAGGTGGTTAGGTAGACGGTTCCATCGGATTTGCGGATGCGGGAGATGATAAAATGGCTTTCCATCAGGTCCATGACTTCGGGTACGCTTTTGCCCGCAATGGCGGGGTTGTTGACCTGTATGCTTAATAGGATGAAGCTGCTGGTTTTTTGTTTGTTTTCCTGTTCAATTCGAGCCGTTTCGTCGGAGAGTTTGATGCGAAACAGAAAGCGAAGCAATACGGTCGAAAGGATGATGCCGACGACGCCTAGGGGGTAGGCGGCTGCATAACCCAACGCGATGGTGGGATCGGTGCTACCGTGTACTTGATTGTATGCTTCCTGAGCCGCACCCAAGCCGGGTGTGTTGGTGATGGCTCCGGACAAGACCCCTACAATGGTTGAAATGGGGTAGGGCGTCATGTAATAGAAGCCTACCGCCATGAGTACACCGATGAATACGATGGTTGCAGCCAGTGCATTGAGCCGCATGCCATCCTTTTTGAATGAGGAGAAAAATCCGGGCCCCACTTGAAGCCCTACCGAGTAAACAAAAAGGATCAGACCAAATTCTTTGATAAAATGAATGATGTGTTCATCGGCATTCATTCCAAAATGGCTTACCAGAAGCCCGATAAACAACACCCAGGTTACGCCCAGGGAGATGCCTCCGATTTTAATTTTACCCAACCAGACACCGAGGGCAATGACAATGCCCAACATGAAAATCGTGTGAGAAACCGAATGTTCCCACAAGAGTGAATGAAGCCAATCCATTGAAAAAGAGGTTTTTAATTTTTATATAGACGCATGAGGTGCACGTCTTCGTTTCAGCCCGCAAAAGTAGACATTAAAAATACGCAGGAGCCCATATTAACATAGATTAACATGTTAATTTTTTCCACGGTTTTTTTGAAAAATTGATCGAATCATCCCAATTTGAAGTATATTTGTTTATGTCGCAAACATGCGATTCGAATGCAATGAAGAATAAAAAGATCATAGTGATTGGTGGTGGGTTTTCTTCCTTGGCCGCTGCTTGTTATTTGGCTCATGCCGGACACGAGGTTGTGCTGCTTGAGAAGAACGAACATATGGGAGGAAGAGCCAGGCAGTGGAAGCACGAAGGTTTTGTGTTTGATATGGGACCGACGTTTTACTGGATGCCGGATTTGATGGAGGCCTTCTTTCAGGATTTTGGCAAAAGCGCGTCGGATTATTACGAGCTCCTTCAATTGGATCCGGGGTATGAGATCGTTTTTGGAAAAGGCGATCGACTGGCCGTTTCTGCCGATTTGTCTCATGTATACGAGCAGTACGAACGGATCGAGCCGGGTAGTGCTGCCTTTTTGAAACGTTTTCTGAAGAAAGCCGGTTTTAATTATCGGGTAGCCATTGATAAGGTCATTTACAAACCGGGGCGTTCCGTGCTGGAATTGATCCACCCGGAAACAGCCACGCGTGTTTTTCAGTTTGTCGAGAGCATACAATCGTACGTGCGACGCAACATCAAGGATGCCCGTTTGCGACAGGCACTCGAGTTTCCGGTCTTGTTTCTGGGCGCAAAACCTTCACAGACGCCGGCCTTTTATTGCTTTATGAATTACGCCGATATGGTTCTGGGTACGTGGCACATCAAAGGCGGTATGTATCAATTGATTCAGGCTCAGATGGATTTGGCTGTTTCGCTGGGGGTGCAACTGCATACGGGGCAGCCCGTTCAGAAAATCGTGGTTGAGCACAATCGGGTACGGGGTGTTGAAACGCGGGATGGCCGGTTCTGGCAAGCCGATGCCGTCGTTTCCGGCGCCGATTATCATCATACAGAGCAACTGCTGCCGGAACGTACACGCAATTACAGTGAATCGTATTGGAACTCCCGTGTGTTGGCTCCTTCAGCCTTATTGTTTTACGTGGGCTTTGATGTCAAGTTGCCGGAGGTAAAACACCATACGCTTTTTTTTGATGCCTCGTTTGAAGCGCATGCGAAATGCATTTACGATCGTGCGGAGTGGCCGGAACGTCCGTTGTTTTATGCCAGCTTTCCTTCCGTTACCGACGAGGGAATGGCACCAGCCGGCAAGGAAGCGGGCATCTTTTTGATCCCACTCGCTCCGGGACTCAACGATTCGGATGAAATCCGGGAGCGGTATTTTAAGCAGATACTGAGCCGTATGGAAGCGGTACTGGGCTACGAAATACGTTCGCATATCTTGTTTAAACGCTCTTACTGTGTACGGGATTTTATGTCCGACTACCATGCCTACAAAGGGAATGCTTACGGATTGTCCAACATCTTGCGTCAAACGGCGGTATTTAAACCCGGCATTCAGAATAAGAGATTGTCCAATCTTTTTTATACGGGGCAGCTTACTGTTCCGGGGCCGGGTGTACCTACGGCATTGATTTCAGGAAAAATTGCTGCGACCGAATTGTTGAAACAACTAAATAAATCGTAATGGATCCATTGTATCAATCCATTTCATTTTCTGTGAGCCGATTGATTACCCATCGGTACAGTACTTCTTTTTCGATTGGGGTTCGATCGCTCTCAGCAGCGCTGAGGGATCCGATCTACAGCCTCTATGGGTTTGTCCGTCTGGCAGACGAGATCGTGGATCGCTTTCACGACTTTGACAAGGCGGCCTTGTTGGATGATTTTGAGGCCGACTTTTATAAAAGCCTGGAACAGGGCATCAGCATGAATCCGGTCTTGAATGCGTTTCAACAGACCGTACGTACCTACGGATTGGATCGGTCGTTGATCGATGCGTTTTTGCGTAGCATGCGCATGGACTTATCCAAGCAAACGTATACAGAGGTGGAAATGAGGCAATATATTTACGGGTCGGCGGACGTGGTGGGGCTGATGTGTCTTAAAATATTTGTCGGAGGCAATCAAGCGCAATACGATGAGCTGTCACCTTATGCCATGCGCTTGGGAACCGCTTTTCAAAAGATTAATTTCTTACGGGATCTTAAACAGGATACCTTAGAACTACAACGTTCCTATTTCCCTCAACTGCAAGAGATGCCTTGGGGGGAGGCGTGCAAGAAGGCGCTGGAGAACGATGTGATGAACGATTTTAAGGAAGCGCGCATGGGTATTTTGCGTTTGCCTGAGTCGGCTCGTTTGGGTGTCTATGTGGCCTATTTATACTATTTGGCCTTGACCAAAAAGATTGTTCGCACATCGGCCGAGGATCTGATGAAAAAACGAATTTCTGTGTGTAATCTTCATAAATTGAGTCTGTTGGTACGGGCTTATATTCAAGTTAAAGGGAAGTTGCTATGGTGATATTGGTGGATGAACAGGATCGTGCCATTGGTGTGGCAGACAAACAGGAAGCACACGTACGTGCCTGGTTGCACCGGGCCTTTTCGGTGTTTATTTTCAATTCGAAAAACGAGTTACTCTTGCAGCAGCGGGCGTATGATAAGTATCATTCACCGGGTTTGTGGACCAATACCTGTTGCAGTCATCCCATGCCCGGTGAAACGGTACTTGAAGCGGCCTTGCGTCGTCTCAAAGAGGAGATGGGTATGGAAGCGGATTTGACGCATCTTTTTACGTTTACGTATAAAGCGGAGTTTGAGAATCAATTGACTGAGCATGAGATCGATCACGTGTTTGCCGGAAAAAGCGATGTACTTCCTGTACTGGATTCTACGGAAGTAGCCTCTTTTCGTTATGCGGACATTCCTTCGATTAAAGCAGAAATGGAGGAACATCCGGAACATTTTACGGCTTGGTTTCGAATCATTTTCAATGAATACGTGCATAAATTATGAAACCCGTTCAGATACCTCAGTTTTATGCGGTTGGACTCGTTTTGTTTGCCATTCCGTTTACCCGTGCGTATTTTCCGATCTTAACGCCGTTGACACTATTGCTTTCGTATGTGGTCTTGTTTGCACAGGCGTCTAAATGGGATCTCAAAGGGGTTTTGTTGTTGCTGGGGATTGCTGTGCTCACCTTTGGCGTGGAAGCCGTTGGGGTACATACCGGTGCAATTTTTGGAAGTTATGCCTACGGCAGTGGGTTGGGGCCAAAAATGTGGGATACACCGTTGATCATTGGTTTGAACTGGGCTTATTTGGCCTACGCAACACACGGCATGGCATCGATGTGGATACGCATGCCTTTTTTAAGGGTTGTATTGGCTGCCTTGATGATGGTGGGGTATGACCTGATTGTAGAAGCGGTTGCCCCGTTGATGGATATGTGGCAATTTGATTCGGGCTATCCGCCGTTTCAAAATTTTGCCGCATGGTTTGTTTTGGCCCTGTTTTGTGTGGGTTTGTTGGAATATGCCGGTGTGAAAACACGCAATCGTTTGTCGTCCTGGTTTTTGCTGACACAATTGGTGTTTTTTGCGGCCATTTATCTAATTTATATCGCATTTGTATTATGATTGAAGCCAAACATACGCGTTGGGGAACGGCCTTTTTCCGTTTGTTTTCGAGCTTTGGATTGCGTCGAACGTTTGCCCGTATTGTGTATGTGGAGAAACCTACGCTGACCGATGCCTCGGTTTTGATGATCGGAAATCATTTCAGTTGGTGGGATGGTTTTATTCAGTGGCAGGTCAATCGTCGCTTTTTTAACAAGCGGTTTTATGTCATGATGCTTGAGTCACAACTGAGCAAAAACCCGATTTTGAAATATGGGGGTGCCTTTTCCATTCAAAAAAAGTCGAGGGCTATGTTGGATAGTTTGCGGTATGCACACGATTTACTGCAGGATAAGCAAAATCTGGTATTGATGTTTCCTCAAGGAGCCTTGGAATCGCAACACGAACACCATCCTCGTTTTGAAAAGGGTTTGGAAGTCGTGTTGCGCAATCTAGATGATTCGGTGCAGGTGATTTTTAATCTCAATCTGACGGATTTTTTTGCAGAAAAAAAGCCGAGCTTGTATGTGTATATGGAAACGTACGAAGGGCTGCGTACGCATAACGAAATGGAAGCGGCTTATCGTGCGTTTGTAAAGCGTTGTCTGGAACGTCAAAAGATTCGCCTATGAAGCTGCTTTGGGTTGTATGGATCTTTACACTGTGGCGTTTGGTCGCGAGTTTGTTGAACCTTTGGGCTTCCAAGAAACTTGCCAGGCAGTCGTGTCGAAGCGAAGGGGCTGGCTCTGTATCCATTTTGATCCCGGCACGCAACGAAGGCTTGCGACTTGGAACCTTGTTGGAAGATTTGCTGCCCTTGATCAACGAAGCTCCCGATCGGGTAGAAGTGTTGGTCTATGACGATGCGTCGCAAGACGATACGGCCGATTTGGTGCGTCGGTATGCTGCAAGGCAATCTTCCATCCGTTTGTTGTCGGGTGGGGCGTTGCCGGAGGGTTGGTTGGGCAAGAATTATGCATGCCATTGTTTGGCTCTTGAAGCCCAAATGGAGTACTTTCTCTTTTTGGATGCCGATGTTCGCATGGATCCGGAGGGTGTCTGGTCTGCCTTGCATGAAGCAAAGCAAAAAGGTTTGTCTTTGCTGTCTGTTTTTCCGGTACAGATGTGTGAAACGCGGGGCGAGCGTTGGACGGTCCCGATCCTGCAATGGGTTTTGTACAGTTTGTTGCCCTTGCCTTTTGTTCAATGGTCTTCGTGGTTGTCTTTTTCTGCGGCCAATGGTCAGTGCATGTTGTTTGATGCGTCAACGTATGCCCGATTGCAACCGCACGCATGCGTCAAAAATAATGCAGTGGAGGATCTTGCGATCGCACATTTTTACAAACGTCAGAAGCAACGAATCGCCTGCCTACCTTCAGATGGCAGGGTGCGCTGCCGTATGTATACGCATACGGATGAGGCGCTGATCGGATTCTCGAAGAATGTGTTTGAGTGGTTTGGCGGTTCGAAGGTGGCGGCTGTGTTGTTTTGGATGTGGGGTTGGCTTGTTCCTCTTTGGATGTTGTTTTTGGTCGATCCATTCTATTTGCTGATCTATTTGCTGGTCGTTATGGGAATGCGTATATTTGTTTCGCTAACCGCAAAAAATCGTTGGTTCGATTTTCTTGTATGGATGTTGCCACAACAATGGATGTTGGCGCGTATCCTTTGGAATGGTTGGAAACGCAGAAAGCAAAAACGTGTTGTATGGAAAGGAAGAACGGTTTAAATGCGCTTTGGGTTTTGCTCTTGTTTTTTGCCGTCGCCTTTTGTGCGGAGGCTACGGAGCGTAAAGAGACCATTTATAAGGCGTACATCAATGGAAAAATGGATGTATGGAAGCAGGTTATGACCGAACTTGAGTCTGAGTCCGTGCGTAGTCCGTCCGAACAGTTGGAATTGTTGGAGTATTACTATGGCTACGTGGGTTTTTTGTTGGGACAGGATCGTACCGCACAAGCCAAACCTTACGTAAAAAAGGGCATAGAGCAGATCGCGTTGTTGGAAAAAAAACGCATTCAGCCCGCAACGGTGCTTGCGTACAAAGGGGCCTTTGCCGGGTATTCGATTGCTTTAAACAAAATTAAGGCGGTCAGCTTGGGTCCCAAAAGTCTGGCCTATTTGTCTGAAGCCATCCAAAAGGATCCGAAGAATGTTCAGGCAATGGCTGACTATGCCAATGCGCTCTTTTTTGCCCCTGCGATGTTTGGGGGGGATCGGGATATGGCCGTCAAACTTTATTTGTCAGCAGTCAAACAATTGGAAAGGAATCAAAAAACGACATCCAATTGGTTCTATCTGCATAGCATGACGGCCGTAGCGCATGCTTACGTCGAAATGGGGCAGTTGCAGCAAGCCAAGCAGATGTATCAAAAAATATTAAAATTCGAACCGGATTTCAGTTGGGTTCGGGATGAGTTGTATCCGAAATTAATAGAGAAATGAAGATGAGTGTGTGGATAAAAGGCGGTTTTATGGCCTTTGTGTTGGTATTGAGTCTATCTTGTTCGAACGAATTGCAAACAGGTAGAGCCTTGTTGAATCTATCCGGCGATTGGACATTGGAAACGGATACGGTGCATTCCGATCGAACCTTGTATTCCTATGCTCAACAGATTGCTGTTCCCTCGGATTGGAAGAATAAGCAGGTGATGCTTCTGATGCGGGCAGATGCTCCGACACGATTGTTTGTGAATGGTAAAGAGCAAGCGCTTCAGTCCACGAATCAAGGGCGGATTCGTTTTAAACTCCCCGAGGAGGTTATCGGAACATCTGTTCTTCTTGAATTGGTGAGTTGTCAAAAACTGGATGTTGCTTCGGTTCAATTGGAAGCGTACAATCAAAAACTGGTCGAAGACTTTTCAGTCCGTCAATTGGATGCATCCAATTTGGAAGTGACTGCGCGTCTTGTTTCTGTCGATTTGGATGAACCGATTCAAGTGGAAGTGGGCGTCGTAAAACGTTTGGGACGATTGAGTGTGCAATTGAAGACGCAAAAGTTTGAAGTTCAGTCGGATACACTGATTCGGTTTGTGTATGATTTGGGGTCCAATATGCATCCGTGGGATATCGATCACCAGCCGTTTTATGAGATGACGGTTGTCTGCGTTCAGGAAGGCAGCGATAAAAAGAAACGGGATGGTCTGTCGAAATTTTTTGGTCTGAAGACCATGGAGTTGACTCGATCCGGTTTGCAATTGAACGGAAAACCCATCTTTTTGAACGTCTATCCTGCGGATGGATTGTTGCAAGCCCCGGAATGCAGGAATGGTGTCGCGTTTTGGCGCGATACCATGAAGTCGTTGAAGGCTGCCGGTGTGAATGTGCTCCGATTTGACTATTCGGAGGTTCCGGAAGTTGTCTATTCTACTGCCGATCAACTGGGTTTGTTGTGTTCGGCCGCCTCCGATAAGGTTGTGCGTGATCATCCCAGTGACCTGTCGCAATGGTTTGCCGAAACGCAGCAGATTTTATCGGCGGCTTCGGTGGCCGACTCGCCGACTATTTTTCGTGGATTCAAGCGTCTGCCGATCGTGCGGACTGCGATTGATTCCGATCAAAGGAGTGCTTCCATCCATCATTCGGAGTTGATTTGGCGGGACTTATTGGACCGATGCATGTTGAATCCTTCGTTGATCGGCATGTACTTTCCGGAGAACTTTATGGATGTGACGGTGTCGCTGAATGGAAAAACCGACAATCGTTTGATGCTGCGCTCGGATCGCTCTGTATGGAGCATGGGTGATGCGTTGGATGTTGAGTTGATCTTGTTTGCAAGCCAACCCATGAATGATTTGACGCCGTTTGCATGGAGCTTGGCCGATCCGGAAGGCAATGTGCTGGGGCAGGGTTCGTTGGATGCCGGTAAAATTGTAACCGGACTCAATCGGATTGCACGCATTCGTTGTGACTTGAATGGGGTTCAAAAGCCCACAGAATTGTTGCTGACTGTAGAAACGACGAGTCTCGATGTTTCGGTTCAAAAGTCTATTTGGGTTTTTGATCGGATGGCAGCGCCGACCGCTTCAAAGGATGTCCTGGTGACGAGCTTATTGAATATTGCCTTGTTGCGCCATTTGGAAGCGGGCGGTAAAGCGTTGCTTATGCCTTTGCGTCATACCATTTTTCAGGGCAGTTCGTGTGTGTTTGTGCCGCAAATGCAGTCCAACGATTCCTGGATGCTTGGCTCGGCCGGTTTGATGATTGACGCCGATCATCCTGCATTGTCCTTGTTTCCCACGGATGCTTATGCCGATTGGCAATGGGCTTCTTTGATGGATGTCTCGTATGCCAATCCGATTCGTGCGGCCTTGACTACGGCACAGCCTATTGTAGAGGTGGTCAATCCAAACAACACGCAAACGCGCTACGGGCTCTTGTATGAAGCGCAGGTTGGTCCGGGTAAACTGTTGATTAGCATGATCAACTTGCAGCAGGTCATGGATACTCCCGAAGGGGCTCAGTTGTATCAGAGTTTAATAAAATATGCTCAATCAAGTGCTTTTCAACCGAAAAACACATTGACTGAGCAAGATCTTAGGCAATTGGTTCAATATACCGTCACCCGATTTTAATCTTTCAAGTAGTATTCAATGGTCGTAACCACCCGAACGGTTTTTATGTGCGGCGTGTTTGCGTCGCGATCGTTGATGCTGAATTGTCCCTGATAGGCGGTTTTAATTTTACCCAAATCACTGCCGGAGTCGTGTGCAAATTTATTGGCTGCTTCTCTGGCATTTTTTGTGGCTTCCTCGATCATTGTCGGTTTGACTTCGTTGAGTTTGGTAAACAGGTATTGGGTGCTGTATCGATAATCTCCCGAGGTGATGGCGATGTCGTGTTTTAAGAGATCGGTCTGTCTCAGGATCAGATTTCGAACGCGTTCTACCTGATTGCTGGTTACGGTGATGACTGCTGTAACGTTGTAGCGATAGGGGGTACGATCGCTTTGGTAGCGTTCGGCTTGAAGGTCGATGATCTCAGGTGCGGTTAGGCTGATCTCTTCGTCCGTCAATCCATTGGTCTTCAAAAATTCAATGATTTTGCTCTGTTTGATTTCCAGCTGTTGATAAATGGCAGATAGATCGTTGCCAATCTCTTTGTACATCAAAGGCCAAATGACTTTGTCTGCATCGACTTCTTTTTCGGAAAGTCCTTTGACAGACACCACGCGTTCGGTCGATTTGAAATCGATGATTGCACTGCGTAACGTAAGTCCCAATGCAAATAATCCAAGGGCTACGAATAGTCCGGCACCCGCTGTACGGATGTTTCTTTTTGTTTCCATAATTATGCGTTATTGGTTGTCGTATTGATGAATAGAGTGTATCCAAGCCCACGTGTGGTACGTATCTGTACCCGAGGGTCTGCATGTAAGTATTTGCGAACACTGTAAATAAAGGTATCCATGCGTTGCGGCGTGGAGTATTTGATGTCTCCCCAGAGCTCTTCGGCGATGGTTTCTTTGCTAACGATTTGATCCTGATTTTTGTACAGCAGTTCCAGTAGTTTGAATTCTCTGGGTGTGAGTGTGTAGGTTTCTTCGGGAGTGGTCAGTGTCAGGTTCTTAATGTTGAGTTTCAGATGGCCGATATGAATGGTTGCTTCTTCTTCGGCTTTGGTTTCTTTTAAACCGATGCGCTTGACCAGGCCCTGTATATATGCATGAAGCTCTTCGGGCAAGAAGGGTTTCTTAATGTAGTTGTCGATGCCTATTTTGTAGGCTTCCAGAATAATCTTGCTTGATGTAACACAGGTTTCGAGAATGATGGGCACTTCAGAATCCCATTCGCGCGCTTTACGGGCAAATTCCAGGCCGGTCATTCCGGGCATTTCTACGTCTGATACGATGACCTGAGGTTGAAAGGTGGATAAGAGCCCCAGTGCTTCTTTGGGATTGTTGGCCCATTGTACTTCGTATTCTCCAATGAGTTCCATGCCTTCTTTTATGATGAAACCCAAGACTTCATCGTCTTCTACCAGTAATAATCGGATCATATTCGTGTGTTTGGTATGTTGATTATAAATTCGCTGCCAACGCCTTCTTTGCTTTTTAGGAGTATGTTTCCTTTGTGCGCCTTGATGACTTTTTGGACGTAATTCAGGCCAATGCCAAAGCCGTCGATGCCTTTGCTTTCCATTTTGTTGCCTCGTTGAAAGTTGTCAAAGATGTGTTTTTGATCTTTTTCACTGATCCCAAATCCATTGTCTTTGATTCGTATCTGAGTTGATTCTTTGGTGCATTGCAACTGAATCTCAATATTTACTTGATTGTCTGAGTATTTAACCGCATTGTCTATGAGATTACTGAAAACATTCTCCATCAGAACCGGATCCATTTGTGCGGAAGCGTTCTCCGGTTGAATGTGGTATTGGATGTCGATCTGCTTTTTCCGGTGGTTGCTGTTTGTATACGTCTGTACGATCTTTTCAACATAGGGCATGAGTTCGATGGTTTGCCAATCGGGAACGATGGCTGAGTGCTCTGCTTTGGCGACCAATAAGATGCGCTCTACGGTTGTCAGTAGCTTTTCACTTTGTTCTTTACAGATGGCGTAATGCCTTTGTCGGGAATCGGGTTTGTCTTCGAGCTTTCCGGAAGAGAGCATGGCGGAAGACATGTATATGCCACTGATTGGTGTTTTCAATTCGTGTGTCAGTGCATAGGTATATTCCTTAATGAACTGTACGAATCGATTTTCTCGAAGCATGCTTTTGAGTTGATAGATCAAAATGACTCCAATGAGTATGGCCAAGAATAGGGATACGATCAGAATGTACTGGGCTTGTCTTAAGATGGATCCCAAGGGTGCATCCAAAACGACTTCGACGTATTGATTGGGCAAAATCTTTTGTCTGATCTGAAAGCTTTTTTCTTCCTCTATATTATATAAGGTGTCGCTTACAAATCGAAGGGTATAAGAAGGAACAAAATCCAGACTTTCTTGCAGGCCTTTTCTAAAAAGGGTATCGATGCCTTC
>JAQVXI010000024.1 GCA_028709215.1 Bacteroidales bacterium | reverse complement strand
TGGATGCTAGTGCCCCAAAATGGAGCCGCGGGCAGACCTTCTGAGTTGACAAAGTTGGGAATGGCTGTTTCGTGCCAACCAAAGCGTACGTATTTGGGTGAGGCGATCTCGTGATGGTGTACAACGACTTGGTTGTGCGCTTTGAAGTCGGCCAGTGCGGGATGGAATACACCGTCTTCTCCGGCGATTTCAAACCAGTTTAAACGTCGTCCGTCGTTGGTTTTCAGGCCGCTGCCTGCGTGATCAAAGGTGAGGAGGATGGAGTCTGCAACGGTCGTTTGGGCTTGTACACGCGGTCCGGACCATACGATGTCAGAAAACCCATAGTCTTTTGCCAGTGCCAGTCTTGCAAGGCGTGCTCCGACTTCCCACTTGTAGGAGGGGTGAATGTCGCGTACATCGTCGGTCAGGTCGGTTACGACGGTGAAGTCACTATGTGGCACCCGCTTGGTGGAGGCAATTTGTTGTGCCCGAAAAATGGGTAGCTCTTCTGCCGTTAGGGCTGGTCCGCCGCGATGCAATTTGTTGGAGAAAACATAGGCCCCCAGGAGGACGGAGTAAAAAGGAGCCGACGGATTTTGAAACGCGTTTCGCCAGTCATGGACCATTACTTCGTATTTTTCGGCATATTGTCGATCTCGTACACCACAGCTGTTTTCTCCCTGGTACCACAAAAAACCTTTCAGGGCAAATGGTGCCAACGGAGCAATCATCTTATCGTATAAGGTACCGGGCTCAAGCTTCCAGACCATTCCGGTTTTTGCGAATTCATCGGCAAAAAGCGGTGCTTCGGCATAGGCTTTTCCGGCGGTCCAGGCTTCGATGCGTGAGCCACCCAATGCGGCTGTAATGATGCCAACCGGTACGTCCAGTTTTTCTTGAAGTGCTTTGGCAAAGAAGTAGCCGGCGGCGGAGGTTTTGGCCAGACTTTCACGGCCTGCTACCTTCCAACTGCTTGGCGTGTTGTCGCGTTTGGAATGAAAAACACGGATCATGGGATTGGCAGGCTTTTGAAGTTCGATCGCTGTTTGGTCGTTGCCTTTGGCTGGTGGAGCGAATAGGGGATTGCGCTGCATGGTGTACTCCATGTTGGATTGGCCGGAGCATAGCCAGACTTCACCAACGACGATGTTTTTGTACACAATCGCTGTCTTTGATCCGTTGATATGAAGGTCTTGTGGGATTTTGTTGGCTTTGAGGGGAGAGAGCCGTACCATCCAGTGCCCATCCTTGTCGGCACGGGTGTTTCGGCGCTGTTTTTCAAATCGAACGGTGATGCGTTCGCCCGGTTTGGCAGTGCCCCAAATGGGTACTTCCTGTCCTTGTTGGAGTACCATGTCGGACGATAGTATCTGAGGGGTAGAGGGTTGAGCCAGGCTATTCAGGCAGGAGAAAAGTACAAAGAAGAGGGCGAGCAGCGTGTTTCTTTTCATGATTGATGCGTTTTAATGCAACAAAAGTAGCATGAATGGACGAGAAGTTCAAACAGAGAGCAAGTCGCGGTGCATTTTCAGAGCGTTGTGTCCGTTATTGTAATATCCTCGGATGTGGCCGATGGGTTGAAAGCCATTGCGAAGATAGAGCCGAATGGCGGCGTCGTTTTCTTCGTCTACTTCCAGATGGATGCCGGAATAGCCTCGTTCCCGTGCGATGGATAGCATTTGATCCATCAGTTGTTGTCCCAGCCGCTTGCCTTGTTGTCTTGGTGCTACAGAAATGCTGTAGATGCGTGCCGATCGATGCCGTTTGGGCGTCAGTAGACAAACCGACCCCAGGAGTTGTCCTTGATTCTCCAAAACCAAAAACACGGAGCGGGATTTCTGAATCAGATAGCGCATGGTGCGTCTGGGGAAGGCTTCGGTAGGAAAGCATTCCTCTTCCAGTTGCATCAGTGCATTCAAATCGGAGATATGGACCGGTCGTACGTTCATCGACTTCGGTTGTTGAGTGTGCGTTCAAAGTGATTCAAAATGCGATAGTACAACTCATCGCCCAAGATCGCATCTTCGATGCCGTGATCGATGCTTGGGTTGTCGTTGATCTCAATCACGATGGCTCGATCGTTGACCATTTTTAGGTCGACTCCATAGAGTCCTTTGCCAATCAATCCGGCTGCACGTACGGCTGTGTCGATGATCTTACGGGGCACTTTGTAAATGGGTAGGGTTTCTACATTGCCGCTGTAACTGATGCCCGATGCGTAGTGGTGGTAGATCTGCCAATGCCCTTTGGCCATATAGTATTTGCAGACGTACAGTGGCTCTCCATTGAGAACACCCACGCGCCAATCAAACTCGGTAGGCGTAAACTCCTGAGCCAGAAGAATGGCCGATCGCTCAAACATCAATGCGGTTGCTTTGGCATAGTCTTCTTCGCTGTTTATTTTATACATGCCAATGGAGAACGAGCCGTCCGGGATTTTCAGAACAAAGGGGCTGCCGACTTCCTGAACGATTTCCGGAAACGCTTTTGGTGCCGATTTAAACAAAAGGGAGGAAAGCGGCGCCGGGATTTTGTCCTTCTCAAAACGCTCCTTCAAGTACACCTTGTTGGTGCATCGGATGATGGAAAGGGGATCGTCGATCACGACCATATCGCTTTGGGAAGCGAGCTGAGATAAATGGAAGGTGTAATGGTTGAGTGAGGTCGTTGTACGGATAAACAGGGCATCAAATTCCATCAGGCGATTGGCGTCGTCTTCGGTAATGAGCTCGGTTCGTATGTGCATCTTCTTTGCGATTTCCTGAAATTTGGCAAGCGCTTTTTTGTTGCTGGGTGGGAATTTCTCCTGTGGGTCGTATAAAATACCCAAATTAAAACGAGCGGCTTTTGCCGATTTGGGGCTCTGCCAAATGCGTTGATTGAAGCGGTCGAGTGCCTCTGCAAACAAGGTTTGCTGTGGCTCATCCAATTGATTTAAGGGGATGGCTTGGACGCATTCAATCTGATTGCGGTGGCGCTTGTTCAGCGTAACCTTCAAGATGGGGCAGGGAAAATGTTCGAAAATGAAACGTGCGATTTTTTCCAGGCCTTTGATGTGGCACATGCCAAAAAAGATCCACAAATCCCAGTTGTCACCCGGTGACGGATTGTTTTGAATCCATTGATGGCACAGTTTGTGCAGACCGGCATCCATACGAACCCCCATGCCGGATTCGAGTTTGTTGAGTATCTCGATGCCGGGAATGACTTGATGCCCGCGTGTTTGAGCCAATAAGGAACAATAGTATCCCTCCGAATTGTAGCGATAGTCGTTGCTTAAATTAATGACCAGCTTTCGGGTTTTTTCGTTGGATCGACACTGTAGGTAGTCGGAGACCGTCTGTAGACTATCTGTTTTGTAATAAGGATTCCAGTCGCTGATTTGGTCCAGCAGGATGGTAACATTTTGATTCATTGGATGGCGCCGTGCTTAAGAGTAACGCGGAGCAAAAGTAGCGAGAAACCCCATATCCTGTATGCGTATACCGTCTTTTAACAATTACTTTTTTTCAGGTTCTTTGCTGCGACGTTGCAGCGTTCTGGCTTCCCAGATTTTCATGACTGCCCGATCGGAGAACGATGCATTCAGCTCCAGGATTGCTTCGACTGCCGGGAGGAGTTCGCGTTTGCTGTAATCCCCCAAACGCTTCCCTTCCGGAATGCGGTCGAACGCATTCAGCGGTCGAACGTACTGTTCCGATCCATATAAGCGAACCTGCGAAAGTGCCTCGCCGGTTTTGACATCATATACGATGGCGTCGTTGATGGAAAAGGCTTTCCTGGATGTCAGCGAGTATCCATAGGAGAGTCCGTTCATAAACTGGTGTTTGTGGTCCTCGATGTTCGGTTTGTATAGTAAAATTAGAAGATCAAAGCCTTGTTTATTTAACTCCTTAAACCAGCGATTCATGCTACGTTTGGATGGCGCGCCCTTAGGTAGATGTACGCTCTGAAGTGTAAATGTGTTGGTGTCCAGACGTTCACGTATTTGGTCCTCTATTTTTGAAGACAGGTTGATCTCAAGGCTGCGTGTGCTTATGCTGCTGAGCAACGTGAAAACGGTATCCATATGGGTCGTGATGGCCAGTCGTGTTCGGTGATCCGAGGCGTTCATTGAATGAAACAGGCTGAGAATGAGTACAAGGAATAGTAACTTCTTCATATCGATTTAATTTTTTTGTATGTGTTCTTCTTTGTCTTTTTGGTTGCCGGCGTTCAGAAGATTGCGCAGGTCTAGGATGTTTAATGCGAGCAAAACAAGCGTGATTCCTGCTGCAAAGTAATGAAAAATACCGGGCATTAGCACCTCTAGTACGAAAAATAAAGAGATCACGAGTCGGGTTTCGGTTGGGCTGAACAGGCCGGAATCGATGGCGTACCGATTGGTGATTTTGTAGCGGATGAGCGCGGTGAGCATTTCCCAACCGTACAGCACAACAAACGCAAAACCAAAGATTTTCCAAGATCCTTCTGCGTAGATGATGTAACCCAGCCCCATTAAAACAATGCCAAGCCAATCGATGGTGATGTCCAATGCAAATCCATACCACTTCCGGGGTTTGTTGCGGTAATAGGCAATGCGACCATCCAGTGAATCCCCAAACCAGCTGACGGCATACCCAAGAACACCCAACAACAGATAGCAAAGGTGTACGTGTCGCCCCAAAATAAATGCGATCAGAACAAGCATACTTCCGAAAAATCCGATGGCGGACAAAAGGTTGGAGGTCATCCAGTTGGGTATGTGCTGAACCAGGTATGCGATGGCATTCTGTTCGGGTACACGCAGTAAGTTGGTTCGGGTTCTGTCCGTAGAAATGGCCTTTTTGGCTGCATCGTTTTTTTCTTTCGGATGGTTCATGATTCCGTGCTTATGGTATAGAGCAAAGATAAAGAATGTTTTAATATCTTTGTACCAAGCATGCATCTATGAAGAAAATATTGATCACGGGAGCAAATGGTTTTATCGGAAGTCATCTGGTCGAAGCCGCATTGAGTAAGGGCTGGGAAGTCTGGGCGGGTATTCGTTCCACCTCTGATCTGCGGTATCTGCCCTTGGATAAAATGCATCGGATCGAATTGGATTTGTCGGATGCCGTACGATTGAATGTGCAGATCGCTGCCCATATTCGTGATAACGGGTCTTGGGATTACATCGTGCATGCTGCGGGGAGAACCAAAGCCGTTCGTCGATCAGACTTTTTGGGCTCCAATACACAGGCTACCGCACATCTTTTGAATGCATTGAAGCAGGGTTCATGCGAGAAATTGTTATACGTAAGCAGTTTTGCTGCTTTCGGACAAGGGTTGCGTACCGAATACGGCCGCAGCAAACGTTCTGCGGAAGTGCTTGTGCTTGGGCAATCGGATATCCCATCGGTTGTCGTTCGACCGGTTGGCGTTTACGGGCCTAGAGATACCGATTTTTTCCAACAAATCCGTTTGCTAAAAAGCGGTTGGAATATTCAATTGGGTAGGAGTGCTCAGCAAACGTCCTTTATTTATGTGAAGGATCTGGCTCGATTGTGTCTGATGGCATTGGAGTCGGATCATCAGCAGAAGGTATGGCCTGTTTCGGATGGCGCGGTCGTCAATACGAAAGAATTCTCAAACCTCTTAATCGAGCTGATGGGTCTTACTCGAGTACGCCGCATTGCGGTGCCCATGTTCTTGGGCTGGATGTTCGCACAGGTTGCCGGGTTTTCAGGAAAAATACGACGAAAGGCACCTCTGATTAATCCCGATAAGTTTAAAATTTTGCGCATTCGGGACTGGTCTTGTGGCGCTACGTGTTTGACCAAGGACTTGGGTTTTAAGCCCGAATACAGCTTGCGTCAAGGTTGGAAAGAAACGCTGGATTGGTACGTTGCGTCCGGCTGGCTGTCTCGTTAAGGAATTTGGATCGGAATGGGTTCTGCATCCAAAGCCCCGCATTCGATCAGTAAATTGAACACCTTTTCACCGAAGTATTCCGACCATTCGGCATTAAAATGATACCGATCCATCAACTCGGCCTTCGAGAGATCAACAACATACATATTCGGGTCTTCTGAGGCCAGCTTCAAAAGGGCTGCTTCGACGGTGGGCCGATATTGTCCGGAGTTGTGGGCATATGTTCCTGTAATGAAAGGTAGTTGAGGCTTTCCTACCAGTGTGCGCACATAATGTATCAAATCCTTGAGGTTGTTGTAGTAGCGTTCGGAGACGTTGCGATCGCCTTCGCCCTGATGCCAGATAAAGGCTTTGATGTCTAAGTTTGCGGTCTTATTGTTTTGGCATGCCTGTATCGCTTCTGTGAAATTCATCAGTAAGGACTGCTCTATCGAATCCAATGTGTTGAAATGGGGCGTCCAGTGGCGGTTGTTGGCGCCTTTGGCGTCAATGGATGTATTGCCTTGAGACCACTTGATCACGTAAAAATCCTCCTGAAGCACACGGGAAAGATGATGGTAGACTACGGCATCAAATGCCCAACGGTTTTCAAGGGCAAACGCAGTGAACTTACCGTCTTTGGAATTTCTATTTATGTAACAATAAGGGATGCTGCCTTCTTGTAGATAATCAGGTCTAGATTCGTAGGCGCATCTTCCGTCGATATTCGATTGTCCCGCTGCAATAAGGGTAAATTTAGGGTTGTCATCTGTTGAAAAACAAATGGTTGGTATCAAGAGCAGGGTTAAGCAGAAAAGAAAAAAATATTTTTTCATATTGTACCGTTGTGGAATGCAGAAAAGAAAAAAATGCCTATTTTTGCATCGGTTTAGCAAAGGTAAAAAAAAGATTGTTATGTTGGAAAAAACATGGCGTTGGTTTGGGAAAAAAGATCCCATCACGCTTAATATGTTGAGACAAATTGGTGTGGAAGGTGTTGTCACCGCACTGCACGACGTTCGTAACGGAGATGTATGGTCCATCGAAGCGATTCAGGATCTTAAATCCTACATTGAGGCTTCCGGCCTGAGATGGTCAGTCGTGGAGAGTCTTCCCGTTTCAGAATCCATTAAGTATGCAGGATCCGATCGGGATGTATTGATCGATCGATATAAGCAGAGTCTGAGAAATCTGGCGGCTTGCGGCATTGATACCGTATGCTATAACTTTATGCCCGTTTTGGACTGGGCCAGAACTGATTTGACACATCCTTTTCCAAACGGAACCAGTAGTTTGTTTTTTGATTGGGCTGAATTTGCCTATTTTGATATCTATGTATTAAAACGTAAAAATGCCTCCGATTCGTATCGACCGGAGGTGTTGCAACGGGTAGAAGAAATTGCTGAAACAGCCACGAAGGAATTGGATCAGAAGCTCGTTGAGAACATCATCATAAAAACGCAAGGCTTTGTAAACGGAGCCATTACCGGCAAAGAAGCCGATCCTCTCCAGACGTTTCGTGATTTTCTGGCGCTGTACGATGGGATGGACAAAAACCAACTTAGAGCCAATTTGCAATACTTTTTGGAGGCGGTTATGCCGGTTTGTGCGGAGGTGGGGATCAATATGTGTATCCATCCGGACGATCCTCCCTATCCCATATTGGGTTTGCCGCGCATTGTGACTTGTGCGGAAGATATTGAATGGATTTTGAATGCCGTCAATCAGTTTGAAAACGGAGTGACCTTTTGTGCCGGATCCTTGAGTGCCGGTATCCACAACAACGTCCCGGAGCTGGCGGCAACGTTTGCACATCGCGTGCATTTTGCGCATTTACGCAGTTGTGAGATTTTACCGAATCTGAATTTTGTTGAAGCCTCACACTTGGCCGGTCGAGCCAATCTGGTCGAGCTGATTCGGATTTTTGAAGCACAGGGCAGAAGGATCCCCATGCGGGTGGATCACGCGCCAACGATGTTGGGTGATGAAGATAAACCCTACAATGCCGGTTACTCGTTTTACGGTCGAATGCTAGCCCTGGGGCAGGTCGACGGAATGATGGCTGTTGTGCGGGATGAAATGCAACAGCGGTCCTCAACGATGACATCAAATTTTGCGTTTTCATCGATGAATTCGGCGGTTTGACCGATTCAATAGTACAGAAAATAAACCCCATTGTCCTGTCGGATGATGGGGTTTGTTTTTATGAATGCTGTATATTTACAGCATGAAAACATGTCTCCTTTTTCTGATTTTTGTTGCAAGCTTTTTTACGTCGGTCTATGCGGATTCCATTGTACGGGATTTTGATTACGATGCGAGCCGACCGGAAACCATGGGTTTTGAGCTTTTGCCTGCTGTTGAAACCGTTACCGTGTTTCAGCCCGACTCTACCGGCTGTCGATACAACAATGGGTTGGTGCTGTACCCGTTTAAGGGTAAACTATTTGCGCAATGGCAATCGTCGGATTGGGATGAGGATGCTTCCGATACACGTGTGCTTTACAGCGTTAGTTCGGATGGTTTGACTTGGAGCGAACCCATGCCGCTGCCTCTGCCTCCCATTGAGGGCATCTGGACCAACGGTGGATGGTGGGCGGATGCTTCTCAATTGATTGCCTTTGTGAATGCCTGGTCGATACCGACCGGTGTCGGAAAAAAAGGCACAACGTGTTTCCTCTGTTCTGAAGATGGCATTCATTGGACGGAACCCTTACCGGTGTGTGATGTTGACGGAAGACCTGTGCCTGGGGTGATGGAGCAGGATCTCAGACGTATGCCCAACGGAGAATTGCTGACGACGTTTCACGTCCAGCCGGGGTTGATTGCGGTACCGCATTTTACGTCGGATTCTACCGGTAAAAGCGGTTGGATACGTTCTCAAATGGCGTCCATTCCCATGGTTACCCAACAGATGAGTCGTGGCATAGAACCTTCCTGGTTTGTGCGTTCGGATGGATCTTTGGTGATGGTTTTTAGAGATCAGCGGGGTAGTCATCGCCTTTTGTATTCGATTAGTTCCGATTCTGCCAGACACTGGACAACTCCCGTCGAGTCCGATTTTTTGGATTCAAGAGCCAAGCAAAGCGCCGGCAATTTACCCAATGGGATTACGTTTCTGGTACACAATCCTTCCGGCAGCAAAACACGGTTTCCACTTTCCATTACCTGGAGTCGGGATGGTATTCGATTTGATCGAATGATGAATCTTCGAATCGGCGGTGCGGATTTACCGGATAGACGGTTTGAAGGCCGATATAAAAGCATCGGGTACCATTACCCCAAGTCGGTCATTTGGAATGATTATTTGTATGTGGGGTATGCGACCAACAAGGAAATGATTCAATGTACACGAATTCCATTGGCTTTTTTTGATTAAAACCCCATCCATGTATCCAGTTTGATAGGAAATGAAACAGAATTGATGCCGGTTGCTGTGAGGGATTGCTATATTTGTTTTGAATATAGTACGGAATAAACACGATACCATGAACCGGTCAAAAAAAGTCTTGCTGTTTCTTATTTTTCATCTTTCATTCTCTTTCTTTCTACGATCAGAAAGCGGACATCAACTTTGGCTTAGGCCGGTCGATGCGCATTCGGTTACGGTCGAGCTGGGTGGGCGGCCCGGTGCGACGCAGCGGTTGGCGGCCGACGTTTTGAGCCATTCCTGGCAAGGGGATTCCAAGGCTACAATCAAGTTGCGTTTGATTAAGGATCGTTCGCTCAAACCCGATGGTTTTCGGTTGCACACAGGAGAAATTCAAGCCACCTCAGAGACGGGGCTGCTGTATGGAGCGTACGAATACATTCGACGTCAGCGCATGGGCAAACGACTGGATGGATTCCTTTCGAATCCGGCGTATCAGCATCGCATCCTCAATCATTGGGATAATCTAAACGGAACCATAGAACGGGGCTATGCCGGCCATTCCATTTTTTGGAGGCGCGAAGCGCAGCCTACGGTGACCGAATCCGATCGAGCATTGTGGCGTGAATACGCAGCGGCCAATGCGTCCATCGGCATCAACGGGACGGTGCTGAACAATGTAAATGCGTCACCGGAAATGCTCAGCCTCGCGTACTTGCAAAAGACCAAGGCGATTGCCGAAGCCTTGCGCCCTTTTGGTGTACGGGTTTACTTGAGCATCAACTACGCCAGTCCGATGCGCTTGTCCGGCTTGAAGACCGCAGATCCCTTAGATCCGAAGGTGCAGGCGTGGTGGCGTGATAAAATTGCTGAAATTTATGCACTGATTCCGGATTTTGGTGGTTTTCTGGTCAAAGCCAACAGCGAAGGACAACCCGGTCCGATGGACTATGGTCGTACGCACGTTGAAGGAGCAAACATGTTGGCCGATGCGATCAAGCCCTTCAACGGACTGATTATGTGGCGTGCATTTGTGTACGATCCTGCCGGCGGTTCGGATCGTGCAACGCAGGCCTACGATGAATTTATGCCTTTCGACGGAAAATTCCGTGACAACGTCATCATCCAGGTAAAAAACGGCCCCGTCGATTTTCAACCCAGAGAGCCTTTTAGCCCGCTGTTTGGTGCGATGAAACAAACGTCGGTTATGCCTGAATTTCAAATTACCCAAGAGTATCTGGGTTTTTCCTTTCAATTGGTCTATTTGGCACCCATGTGGACAGAGTGTTTGCAAAGTGATACGTATCAAATGGGGGTTGGCAGCACGGTTGCCCGCTGTACAGATGGTCAGTTGTATCCCCAGACACATACCGCCATTGCCGGTGTCGCCAACATCGGTTTGGATGATAATTGGTGCGGACATCCGTTTGCTCAGGCCAACTGGTATGCCTTCGGCCGTTTGGCCTGGGATCATGCCTTGTCCGGAGAGGTGATTGCAGAAGAATGGATTCAACAGACGTTTACTGCGGAACGTTCGTTTGTGGATCCGGTCAAAACGATGATGATGGCCAGTCGTGAAGCGGCGGTCAATTATATGATGCCCTTGGGTTTGCATCATTTGTTTGCCTGGGGACATCACTACGGACCGGAACCTTGGTGTAATGTGGCCGGAGCTCGTGCCGACTGGTTGCCCAGCTACTACCATCGGGCTTCAGAAGAGGGTATTGGTTTTGATCGTACCGTAACCGGAAGCAATGCCGTAAAACAGTATCAGGAGCCCCTTCGTAGCCGGTTTGCTTCGATCGAAAGCTGTCCGGATGAACTCCTTTTGTGGTTTCACCACGTGCCGTGGCAGCATCGGATGCAAAGTGGGGAAACCCTATGGAACGAGTTGTGCATTCGCTACGATCGGGGCGTTCAGGAGGTTCGTTCGTTTCAAAAGGTCTGGGACCGAATGGAATCATTTGTGGATTCTGATCGATTTAAGGAGGTGCAAAGTCGTTTGAGACGTCAGGCAAGGGATGCGCAATGGTGGAAAGATGCATGTTTGCTGTATTTTCAAACCTACAGCAATTTACCCATTCCTACCTATATTGAACGTCCTGTGCAGGATCTTGAGGAAATGAAGCAGATTAAGTTCGATTGGACGCATCATAATTAGTACGTGTATGCAAAAAACATGGCGTTGGTTTGGAGAAAAGGATCTGGTACGGTTGGACCAGATGCGTCAGATTGGTGTAGAAGGGGTTGTGACCTCACTACATCACAAGCTTCCCGGTGAATTGTGGACGATTGAAGATATTCAAGCGGTTCAAAAAAAAATCGAAGCAAACGGAATGACTTGGTCCGTAGTGGAGAGTCTTCCTGTTTCGGAAGAAATCAAGCAAGCCGGTCCCAAATGCAAGGCTCATTTGGAAGCCTATTGCCAAAGTCTGGAAAATCTCGCAGCCTGTGGCATCCGAACCATCTGTTACAATTTTATGCCGGTCCTGGATTGGATTCGCACGGACTTGGAATATACACTGCCAAACGGGACGCAAACCTTGTATTTCAGTTGGGTTGAGTTTGCCTATTTTGATGTGTACGTCCTAAAAAGAGCCGGGGCTCGTGCGGACTATTCGGTAGATTTGATGAAGCAGGTAGACGAATACGCCTCGCAGGCAACAAAAGAAACCGATCAGCGATTGATCTACATCATCATCATAAAAACACAGGGCTTTGTAAACGGGCCCTTGGGCAATATCACCGGTGACCCTTTGGTCGTTTTTCGTCAGTTTCTGGATCAATACGCCTCCCTATCCAAGACTGATCTTCGCAACAACCTCGTTGCATTTTTGACCGATATCATGCCGGTATGCGATGCGCACGATATACATATGTGCATTCATCCCGACGATCCTCCCTATCCTGTTTTGGGTTTGCCGCGCATTGTCTCCTCGACGGAAGATATCGATTGGTTGTTACAGGCGGTCGATAACGTGCACAACGGGTTGACCTTTTGTGCCGGATCTTTGAGTGCCGGCATTCACAACGATACGGTCGAAATGGCCAAACGCTTTGTCCATCGTACACATTTTGCACATTTGCGCAGCTGTGATATTCTACCCAATCGGGATGTCGTTGAGGCAAATCATACCTTGGGAAGAGGCCAGGTTGCCGAATTGGTTCGGATTTTTGAGACGCAGGCTCCCCATATCCCTATGCGTGTGGATCATGCGCCAACCCTGCTGGATGATATTGGAAAGCCTTATAATGCAGGGTATTCCCTGTATGGTCGCATGATGGCCTTGGGACAAATAGAAGGCATGATGGCGATGGTACATAACGATAAAAGGAGCAAAGGATGAAAAGAAACATAATCCTGTTTTTATTCTTTTTGATAATCACGACGAAACTTATTCATGCGCGGGAACGGGTACTGATCAACGAGGATTGGGCCTTTTTTCGGTATGAAACTGCAGAACAGGCCGACAGCCTGATTTACGACATACGTCCTGAAATAACCGATCGTCGGGACGACAAGCCGGCCGATGCGAAGCCGACGGAAGCGGTTCGGGTGGAAGCAAAGCATACGGTGTTGAAACCGTGGATTCTTCCTTCCGGAAATACTTTTGTATCGGATCCGGCCAAACACCACGTTCGACCCAAAGAGGATCCGCCTTTTTCTGATTTTCCCTTTTTGCAGGCTGATTTTGATGACCGTGCTTGGGAACGTGTCCGTTTGCCGCACGATTGGGCCATTAAGGGACCGTTCTATACAGGATGGAATGCAGAAGTGGGAGGTGGTATGGGCAGACTTCCCAGTCATGGAGTTGCCTGGTATCGCAAGCAATTGCTTTTTGATGCGTCGGATCGTGGCAAACAAATCTATTTGGATGTGGACGGTGCGATGTCCTACGCCATGGTTTGGTTGAATGGTCAGTTGGTCGGCGGATGGCCCTATGGGTATGCATCCTGGAGACTGGATCTGACTCCCTATATAAACCATGGAGGAGTCAACCAACTGGCCATACGTTTGGATAATCCCAATCATTCGGCCCGATGGTATCCGGGAGGCGGATTGTATCGAAATGTCTGGTTGTCTAAGACCCATCCGATCCATGTGGACCATTGGGGAACGTTTGTGCGCACGCCGCAGGTTTCCGCCGAAAAAGCTCGGATTGAATGGGATGTAGTCGTAAAGAATTCAGACACAAAAACTAGTCGGGTTGATGTACTGAATGAGGTGTATGAACTTACCGAATTTGGACAACGCAGCAAGCGTGTCGCTCAACAGGAAGCCAAAAGCATCCTGTTACCGGCAAAGGATACGATACGCCTGCAGCAATCGGTTGATTTGAAGAATCCGAAACGGTGGGGACCCTATCCCAGTCAAAAGCAACACCGGTATGTTTTGCTGACCACGATTCGTTCCAGAGGAAAAGTTTTGGATCAATATGAAACGCGGTTCGGCATTCGGGCGCTTCGATTTGACGGCAGGGAGGGTCTCTTTGTAAACGATGAACGCATTTTTGTCAAAGGGGTCAATCAACACCACGATTTGGGCGCATTGGGTGCAGCCTTCAACGTACGCGCCGCACAAAGACAATTGGAACGGTTGCGTGAATTAGGTTGCAACGCCATACGCATGGCTCACAATCCGCCCGATCCTCAATTGTTGGAGTTGACCGACCAAATGGGATTTTTGGTCGTGGACGAAGTGTTCGATTCCTGGGAACGAAAGAAAACACCACACGATTTTCACTTGATTTTTCCTGAATGGCACGAGCAAGACTTGCGCAGCATGATTCGTAGGGATCGCAATCACCCTTCCATTATTTTATGGAGCATCGGAAATGAGGTTGGAGAACAGTACACCGGTGAAGAAGGTGCTGCCATCGGTCATCGGTTGGCTGCCATTTCCAAGTCGGAAGATCCCACTCGATTGGTCACTGCCTCGATGAATTATGCCAAACCGGATATGCCTTTTCCCGGCTTTGCCGATGTGATCAATTTGAATTACCAAGGGGAGGGCATTCGGGATACACCGGCGCATGCCCATTTGACTGGCATTCGTACCAATCCGTTGTATCCTGCCTTTCACGATAAATTTCCGGATAAATTGATTTTGAGCAGTGAAAATGCAGCCGCCTTAAGTACGCGTGGCACCTATTTGTTTCCGGTTCACGAGGGCATCAGCTCGCCGGTGACGGATCAAACTGGTGGCGATTCAAAAAATGGTTTTGTCAGTGCATACGAACTTTACGCCGTTGACTTTGGTTCGTCACCCGATAAAGTTTTTGCGACCAAGGACAAACATCCCTATGTCGGTGGCGGCTTTGTGTGGAGTGGCTGGGATTATTTGGGCGAGCCCTCTCCATATTATAGCTCCAAAAGTTCGTATTTTGGCATCATCGATTTGGCCGGGTTCAAAAAAGACCGGTTTTATCTCTATCAGGCTCGTTGGCGTCCGGATTACCCCATGATCCATATTTTACCCCATTGGAACTGGCCGGATCGTGTTGGTCAAGTCACCCCAATCCATGTGTTTACGTCCGGTGATGAAGTTGAGCTATTTTTGAACGGTTCCTCTTTGGGCCGTAAAACTAAGCAACCGAACGAATACCGTTTGCGTTGGGACGATGTGGTCTATGAGCCGGGACGTGTCCAAGCCGTTGCCTACAAAAACGGACGTGTTTGGGCGACTTCCGAAATGGCAACGACCGGCAAGCCCGCACGGGTGGTTTTGGAAGCCGATCGCACGGAAATCGCAGCGGATGGTGTGGATTTGTCTTTTGTAACCGCAAAAGTGGTCGATGAAAACGGACTATTGGTGCCGAACTCGTCTGCGCTCCTGTCATTCCGTATCGTACAGGGTGAAGGTGAAATCGTTGCTACAGACAACGGAAACCCTGCTGATTTGACGGCCTTTCCATCCAAAGAGCGTTCTGTGTTGAGCGGAAAATGCCTTGCAATCCTGCGTAGTGCCTCCGGTAAAAAATCCTTCTGCATGCTTGAAGTTTCCTCAAAGGGGTTGAAATCGGGAACCATTCGGCTCGATTTTCGGTAAAATTGGTTAAAAATCCTTTCGATTTTGAAACATGATAGGTAACATGAGCGAAGAATGTTGCTTTTCTGATTCTCTTAACGAGCTTTCTTGTACATACAAAACCCGATTTAAGGCTAGTTTAATGCCTGTTGTTGGGTTTTGGTACGAAAAGTGATACCATGTATCAAATTTGTAAGTATTTGGAACAAGAGTTTGTGTGGATTGTAGGCTTCGACTGTACATTTGCTTCGATCTATGACCATTGAACACACTAAATTGAATTTGCATGAAACACACACCACTCCTCCTAAATTATTTCAGCGCTTTCCTGTGCCCTTAATATAATTGAGTCCAATAGAATGAAAAACAAATTGGTTAATATCGCTATGAAAAAAACAAAACTATGGAAGTCCGGTAGAATGCGTCATTTTTCGGCCTTTCTATTGCTTGCTGCGCTATGCCTTACCAGTTGCCAGGAATATACACTCGAGGATGAGGTTCCGGCATGGTTGGGTACAAGTATTTACGACAATCTCAACAGTACCGGTGAGTATACCAATATGGTAAGACTCATTGAGGATTTGGGTTACAAAGATGTGTTGGCACGTACGGGTAGTAAAACCTTGTTTGTTGCAGACGACGCTGCTTTTGAGCGTTTTTACAGCAACAACGATTGGGGCGTACGAAGCTACAGTGAATTGAGTGTTTCACAGAAACGGATGTTGCTTTACGGAGCGATGATTAACAACTCCTATCAGCTCAATACTTTGTCCAGTTCGGTTGGACCGACCATTGGAGACTGTATGCGAAGACTGACGGCGACTACCGTATACGACACGGTTCCCATCATTCATCCGGAAGAAATGCCCCGATCCGAGTATTGGCAGCATCTGATTGATGCCAATCGCAGCATCTTGTGTTTAAAAGATGGTACGGTACAGCCGATGATCCATTTTATCGAAAAACAACTTCAGGTCAAGAAAATTACCAACGAGGATTATAACTTCCTGATGAATTACGAAACGGTTCGTCAGCCCGGAGATGCAAGCATCAACGGAAAGGTGGTTGTCGGTCAGAACATCAAGTGTTCCAACGGCTTTGTCCATCAATTGGAAGAAGTGATGACACCGCTGAGCAATATGGCTGAGATCATTCGTACCAAATCTACCACAAAGAAATTTAGTGCTTTGTTGGAACGTTTTTGTGCACCATATTATAATGAGACCATCACCAAAGAATACAATCGTCTAAATAATGCAGCGGTTGACTCCGTTTTTGAGAAACGCTATTTCTCGGAACGTTCGCAGGGAGGAAGCCCCTTATCGGTTACACCCGAAGGGAAATCTGTAAATGGAATGTTAAAATTTGATCCGGGATGGAACTCTTATTTCCCGAATACAGCGGTTTCTACTTCTCAGAATCAGGCGCTTCAACAGGATATGGCGGTTATGCTTGTTCCCTCAGATGCTGCGATGGATGCCTATTTTAATTCAGGTGGCGGTCAGGTCTTGAAGGATTATTACGGATCCTGGGAGAATGTTCCGGACAACGTGGTATCCAAGTTGATCAATAATAACATGTTGAATTTGTTTCAAAGTTCCGTCCCCAGTAAATTTAATTCTATTTTGGACGATGCCAACAATCAGATGGGCATCACCATCAACGATGTGGATAGTGTCTATCTTGGTTGCAACGGTGCCATTTATTTGACCAACAAAGTCTTCAGTCCCACAGCATACAGTTCAGTCTCTTTCCCTGCTTTGATTGACCAACGCATGAATATCGTGTACTGGGCGATTGAACAATTGGACTATGATGCCTATTTAAATGCCGTTCAGGCTTATTATAGCTTCTTTGTTCCAACCAATGAAGCCTTGACCCATTACATTGACCCGGTGTCCTACGGAAAATCGGATTCTTCGTATACGCATACCTATCTGTATAAATTCTATTACGATGTTGAAGAAGTCAACTTAAGTAATAAGGTGAAAGCTTCCATTTGGACGTATGATCTGACGACCAACACGATAAAGGATTCAGTCGGTATGGCTACCAGTACTCAGGTGCTTAATCGCTTGGAGGACATTTTAGATTCGCATACCATCATCGCTGAACGTGATATTACAACCGGTGTTGTAACGGGAGATGTGGAAGACGGCAATACCTATTACCGTACCAAAGGTGGATCCGTCTTGCGTGTTTCCAATGTGGCTGCCGGAGTCGGTGGCATGAAAGTGGCCGGTGGTTTGCAGACGGATATGGATCAGGAATTGACGGTCAGCCGCATTTATACACAAGGGAATGGGAAAACATACATACTCGAGGATGCTCCCATCATGTCAACCCGTTATTCCGTTAGTGACATCCTGGAATCAAAACCCGAATTTAGCAAGTTCTCCGAATTGTTGAATGGAACGGGGTTCCTTACCACATTGATGAACAATCGAGCTACGGCCAGCAATAACATCAGCTTCTTCAGCCGATTCCATTATACCATTTACGTTCCGACCAATGCTTCCATTGAAGCGTTGCAGCAAAGCAATCAATTGCCGACCTGGGAACAAGTGGAAACGTTGGCACTTACGGACTCTGCCGGTGCAGCAAAGAAAGCGGACATCATTCGCAACTTTGTGAAGTACCATATTCAGGATAACTCAATTTTTGTAGATAACAATCCTTTGAACGGCAATTTTGAAACGGCTGCTTTGAACAACGCAACGAAAGTCTTTTATCCGCTCAACGTTGTTGCAGGAAGCAACTCAATCAAACTAACCGATCGTCTGAATAATGTACGTGAGGTCGTTAAGACGCCGGGCTTATACAATTTGGTTGCACGCGAATATATGTATGATGCGAACGACAATCTGAATACGAGAAACATTTTCTCTTCTGCGAATATCGTCGTACACCAGATAAACGGATCCTTGTTCTTTAGTAACAATCAGTTTAAATAATCAAGTATTAAGAGCCAAATAGAGAAAAAATGAGAAACTCAATAAGGATATTTTTATTGATGACGATGCTGATTTTTACAGGTGTCGCAAACGCTCAAGAGGCAGGTAGCATCATTCGTGGGGTTGTTCAGGATGATTTGGGACCGTTGAGCAATGCAAACGTATTGGAGATCGATGATGCCAATCGTATCGTATCACATACCGTGGCGGATGTAAACGGGAACTTCTCGTTGCGTGTCGTCAATCCAAAAAACAACAAGCTGCGCGTATCGTACATTGGTTTTAAAAATGTGACTTTACCCATCGATCGGATGAATTATAAAATTGTGATGGTCGAATCAACGGTCTTAGATGCTGTTGTAATTACTGCGAAAACCATGTCTGAGGGTTCGGGTCTGATTGTTCCAACGCGTGAAATTTCCGGAGCCATGCAAAAGATTGATGCCGCCGAGTTTGAAGGTCTGGGGATTACCACCATTGACGAAGCGTTGCAGGGGCGTATCGCCGGTTTGGATATTGTATTTAATTCCGGTAACCTTGGATCCGGAACCAGCATGCGTATGCGTGGTGCGGCATCCATCAACGGAACGTCCGAACCCCTGATCGTTGTAGACGGAAATGTTTGGGAGTCGGATCAGGCCGATGATTTTGACTTCAATAGTGCCAATGATGAAAAGTTTGCCCAGTTGTTGAACATCAACCCGGAAGACATTCAAAGCATTACCGTACTCAAAGATGCGGCCTCGACCGCTATTTGGGGATCTCAGGGGGCCAACGGTGTCATTGAAATCCGCACCAAGCGCGGAGCGGTTGGTCCTACACGTGTCACTTACTCCTATCGTTTTTCAGGAACGTATCAACCCGAAGGCATGAAAATGATGAACGGGGATCAGTATACGATGTTGTTGAAAGAATCCTATTTTAATCCAACCTTGAACGATGCCGCTTCCAATATTTCCGAGTTGAATTACAACCCTTCGTTTTCTGAGTACGAAATGTACAACAACAATACGGATTGGGTTGCTGCTGTCAAGCAGTTTGGGATGCGTCACAACCATAACTTAGCCTTGTCCGGAGGGGGGCAAAAAGCTCGCTTCCGTATTTCTGCGGGTTACGACAAGGAATTTGGTACCATCATTGGTCAGGAATTGGACCGCTTTTCTACCCGTGTTGCCTTGGATTATACAGTCTCGGATCGTATTGAGATCAAGACAAATTTTAATATGACGTATACCGACAACGATAAAAACTATTCGGATCTTTTGTCAAAGGCTTATCAGAAGATGCCCAATCTTTCCATCTACGAAGAGGATGCAAATGGCAATTCTACCGGGGAATATTATCATATGTTGTCTACGGCTTCTTCTGCTTTTAACAACAATCAGAAGGGTATTGTTAATCCGGTTGCCTTGGCTTACCAGGCCAGCAGCAATTCCTCGACGATCAACATCTCTCCCGAATTTGTGCTGAGATACGATTTGCTGGGAATGGATTCGCACGAAACGCAGTTAAATTATGAAGGAACGGTCAATTTCCAGGTTTTTAACGATTACGGCGAAACATTCTATCCGGCTACTTTGGTGACTGCCGGTTGGTCAAACGAGAATGTGAACTACAAGACAAACTCGGCCAATAAGAGTCAATCGGTAACCACACGTCATACCTTGACCTTCATGCCTAAATTTGACAACATCGATCATTCGTTTTCGATGTTGGTGCGCGGTCAAATGACAGACGGTACATCCAATAATTTGAATTATTCAAAAGCGGGTTTGCCCAATGTCGAATCCAACGTAAATCCGGGTACCATCCGTGGGTTTGGTACTGGTGTGAATCAATGGAGAAGCATGTATTTTACCGGTTCGATGCACTACGCGTATAAAAGTAAGTACATTTTGGATTTTACCTCACGACTTGATGCAACCACCAAGTTTGGACCCAATCAGCGTTGGGGTTTCTTCCCTGCAGTATCGTTGCGATGGAATGTTTCGGACGAAGCGTTTATGGATGGAATCTCTTGGGTAAACATGCTGTCCATTCGTCCTTCTTGGGGTTTGGTCGGAAATCAGCCCGGAAGTGAATACCTTTATTTCAGTCGGTATGCTTCAGGTCCTACGTATAATGGTGAACCCTCCGTCTATCCTTCCAATATTCGTCTGAATAATTTGAAGTGGGAAGAAGTAGAGAAATACAACATCGGATTTGACTACGGTTTGTTTGGAGACCGCTTATTTGGTGACGTCAATTTGTATCAAAACGTAACAACCGACTTGTTGATGTCCGGTCAGGGGATTCCTTCCTCTTCCGGTTATCCCTCCCTCAGCTATTTGAATGGTGGCAGTATGCAAAACCGAGGTTGGGAACTAAACATTCAATCCAACAAGGTCATTTCTGCCGGAGATTTCAGTGCGGATGTCAACTTCACGTTTGCGAACAACCGCAATGAGATCTTAAGCATGGATGAAACCATTCTGAATGGAATGAACAACGAGTTTAATTATTCCAACGGTCAGTACCTGTCCCGAATACAGTTGAATACAGCTTTGGGATCCATTTATGGTTTCCGATACAAGGGCGTGTATCAGTATACGGACTATTCTGCTGAAGAAGTCGTAGGCGTCAGCGGTCCCAATGCACCGGTTGTACACAATGCCGATGGTGAAGTTGTCCTGATGGACAACGGAGAAGCAAAACCCATGTATTTTGCTTATGGAACGAACTCTGCTTATGAATTTCAAGGTGGTGATGCGAAATACGAAGACATCAACAACGATGGGAACATCAATGAATTGGATATAGTCTATTTGGGAAGTTCCTTACCGAAAATTACCGGTGGATTTGGCTTTCGTCTTCGTTACGGTCGATTTAGTTTAAATAATCAGTTCAACTTTCGTGTTGGCAACAAGGTTGTTAACCGTGCGCGCATGAATGCAGAGAATATGTATTCAAACAACAACCAGAGTATGGCCGTTTGTTGGAGATGGCGTGTAGAGGGTGATGAAACCCCCATCCCAAGAGCCTTGTATAATTATGGGTACAACTGGTTGGGAAGCGATCGATTTGTGGAAGACGGTTCGTTCTTGCGCCTGAACTATTCTCAATTTTCTTACAGTGTCGACCCCAAGGTAATTAAGGCCTATGGCTTGAGTCAATTGAGTATCAGCGTGAGTGCAAGTAATTTGTTCTTATTGACCCGCTATTCGGGCGTGGATCCGGAGGTTGGTTACGGTTCGTATGGGATTGCTACGGACAACGCACAAACCCCCCGTTCCAAGTCATTCACTGCTTCTCTAACAGCTTCATTCTAATTGAAAGGACTATGAATAATATGAAAAACATAAAAAAAGCGGTAATTGCTATGGGCTTATGCCTGGGCTTTGCATCCTGCAATGATTTTTTTGAGGTTTATCCCTTGAATGAGATTGTTTTGGAAAAATACTACACGGAAGAAAACGACATCAAAAGTGTGGTGAACAGTTGTTACGCCGGGATGGAGAATCCGGATTTTATCAATCGTGTTGCAGCCTGGGGGGAGATTCGTTCGGATAATCTTTCGGAAGGCTCGGGTGTTGCCAACGACGAAACACAGGTTTTACGGGAAAACATTCTACCCAATACGAAATATGCTGATTGGTCTTCCATTTATACGGTAATCAATCGATGCAACATTGTGCTTTATTATGCTCCACTCGTTTACGAGCGGGATCCGAATTATACCGAATCGGAAATGCGGGCGAACATTGCTGAGGTGAAAGCCATTCGTGCCTTATGCTATTTCTATCTGGTTCGTACGTTTCGGAATGTTCCGTTTGTTGTGGATGCGTCCATCGACGACAAGCAGGTATACAAGGTGCCCGCTTCTTCGTTTGATGTGATTCTGGACTATCTGATTGCCGATCTGGAATCAATACGTGAAGATGCCGTTCGTAAGTACCCGTTGGAGGTGGATAACACTTCTCGCTTTACCCGTTACAGCATTTCCGCATTATTGGCCGATTTGTATTTATGGAAAGGAGACTACGATAATTGCATTGCGCATTGTGATCGTGTGATTGACTTTAAAAAAGAACACTACGAAGAGGAGTTGGAATTGCGGGGAAATAGTTTGGATATTGCCTTGTTTAACGAGATCCCTCTTATACAGGAACAACGCACCGGTGCCACCTGGTCCGGTAATTCTACCTCTCAGATTTTTGGAGAGGGTAATTCGTTCGAAAGCATTTTTGAGTTGAACTACGTTGATGATCAGTCTCAGGCAAACACATATGTATCAAACTATTATGGTAGTAGTTCTACAACCATTGGACAGTTTAGTGCGACACCATTCCTGTATGAAAATGCGGCAACGGGAGCCAATACGCTGTTTAAACGCACCGATTGTAGATACCTTGGTTTTATGACCGCTTCCGGAACGTTGTATGGCATCTCAAAGTATGCTGCATCAATGGTTCAATTTAATACGCCAACCGCAACCGGAACAACCGCACCAACCGTGAGTTCCAGTCGACGCAGTCGGAATTTTGCCAATTGGATTGTGTATCGTTTGTCGGATGTTGTACTGATGAAGGCAGAGGCCTTGGTGCAGCAGGTCAGTGCCAATGAATCGGATTCAACGTTTAATGCAACACAAAACATGCAAACGGCTTTGCGTTTGGTTGGGGCGACATATAACCGTGCCAATAACTTAGGAAAAAACAGTGCCGATACGTTGAAATATTCGGAGCATGCATCTACGGTTGCGACGATGGAGAGTCTGGTGCTTGCCGAACGTCAACGGGAATTGATGTTTGAAGGAAAGCGCTGGTTTGATTTGTTGCGCATGGCTCGCAGACAAGGGAACAATCAGGAGTTAATCAATCACGTAATCAAAAAGCAGAAGTCGAATACCAATGCCATTCGCATTCGATTGACTTCAATCGATGGTTTGTATTTCCCCTACAGCGAGAAGGAACTGAAATTAAATACGGAACTGAAGCAGAATCCTGCTTATAAGACGGATGAAACATCTACTATTACAGAGTAATACCAAAGGAAACATGAAACGGATACACTACATTTTTAAAAGATTTGCCCTTGTTGGAGCATTGCTGCTGAGTAGCCTCTACTGGACCGGTTGTGTCGACAACGATCCCGTTGTTGAAAACTATTATACATTCACGGGTGAAACGGTAAAGGACTATCTAAACAATCGGGAAGATAGTTACAGTGAGTTCATTCGCGTACTCGATAAAGTTCATTTGATGGATTTGTTGTCTACCTACGGTGAATATACCTGTTTGGCTCCAACCAACGATGCCATCGAACAGTTTCTGTTGGAACGCAATCTTTCTTCGCTGGATCAATTGACCTTTGAAGAATGCGATACGCTCGCACGAACCCACCTGATTCGGGGTGCGTTTTACACCACGGATTTGGAGGACGGAGCGTTGCCCAACACCAACTTTATGGATCGCTATCTGATGTATTCAACGGCGGCGGATACTACATCCGGAACGGCCGAAGTTCTGTATACGATCAATAAGACAGCTCAGATAATTATTCGCGACGATTCGGTTTCCAACGGTGTGGTTCATACGTTGGGTCGGGTTATTCGACCGAGCAATCTATTCTTGCCCCAGTTGATGGCGGAGGATTCCCTGATCAGCATTTTTGTCGAGGCTTTGATGTTGACCGGTTTGGATAAGAAGATGGAGGCTTATATCGATGAATCCTACTCTGTAAGTGCCGATTCCATTGATTTAAAACTGACCTGGAATCCTGCCGGTGTGCGTCAGGCCGATTATCCGGCTATCCGAAAATTTGGGTTTACCGCCTTTGTGGAGCCCAATTCGGTTTATAACAAGCGGGGCATTTATTCGGCAGATGATTTGGTGCAGAAGTTGATCAGTAAGGAATTGCCGATTTGGGATCCCTATGGCCGGTATACTTATGATGAAAACTTTACGGATACGACCAACGTAGTCTATCGATTCGTTGCTTATCATCTGATCGATCGACTTGGTAATTATAATAGTTGGAATGTATCCCCAACCATTCGTGACAATCAAGCTGTGTATGAGTACTTGGATCCACAGGACTTTTTTGAAACCATGTGTCCGTTTACGATGATGAAATTTCAAACGGATCGTTCCGGTGAATTGTACATCAATCGTCGCCGTGTCAACGAAGGTGCCGCTGCCGTTCGAAATTCTGAAAACCCGTTTGCCGTTGCCGTACGCGGAGTACGCGTCTATCAACCCTCGGAGACGCCTGCAGGAGGAGATCCTGAGATCGAGCAAAGTGCCTTGAACGGGGTTTATCACTATATTGATAATCTGTTGATCTATGATGCCAATACGGCCGATGTATTGAATACGCGCATGCGAATTGAGACCGCGACACTTTCTCCAGACTTTATGAATAATGTCGGTAGAGGCCGGGCGACACGCTATGTGGTAACTCGCTACAAACCCGGATTTGTAACCAATTTTATCTTTACGGATCAAACCGAGATGGGGGTACGCGAAGATCCCATGTGGTCTCCCAGTTATCAGTGTAACGGTGTTGATTTTATGGGTCAATATGATTTCTCATTTAAATTGCCCCCGGTGCCTGAAGGAACGTATGAAATACGTGTAGGAATGAATCTTGGTACAACAAGAGGTATTGTTCAAATGTATCTGGATAACAAAGCTTGTGGCATTCCCATCGATATGCGTATATCGAAGTTTGATAATCCGAGAGTTGGAGCTGTCGTTGATACAGATGATGAGGAGGAAAATCGTCGAAATGATAAGGATTTGCATAATCGAGGGTTTATGAAAGGTCCAGATTCTTGGATGACCGGGGATGGAAAAACAGAAACCCATAGAGATTATTATAATTCAGTTCGTGTAATTGTTGCTACAGAAACATTAAGAGAGGGAGAAGTTCGATATTTGCGGTTTAAGTCTGTTATCGATAACCCTTTGGGCTTATTGCCGATTGATTATCTGGAGCTGTGTCCTAAGACTGTCTATGACAATCCTGAAGGAGAAGATACGCATTAATTGATACAATAAAGTGATTATGAAAAAGATAATTTCAAATATTACAGCAAAGGGCTTGCTTTTTACCATACTTGCCGTCTTTGGACAATCGTGTACCAGCGATGCGTGGGAAGATCATTATCGTACGGAGAGCGGCCAGACATCGACCATTACCTTGTGGGACCAACTCGAGGGAATTGATGATGTCAGTGAATTCCGTACATTGTTGGACAGTGTAAAGGTCATGAATGGTAAGAAACTCACTGCAATCAGTTACGCAGAATTGTTGAAGATGCAGTTTTTTACCGTGTTTGCCCCAGTGAACGGGAGTTTTAATCTGGATTCGTTGTTGAGTCTGTGTACAACTTCTGAGGGCAATCGTCAGGTGGAACGTTTCTTTGTGATGTCGCATCTGTCCAGAACACCTCAATCCTATTCTTCGTATGTGGATCGCAAGGCGACCATGTACAACGGAAAGAAATTGGTATTCAAACAAGGTAGCCTTTCGGGAGTGCCCATTATTGAAAACAAAAGCAACCTGCTCGCCCGGAATGGGATGGTGCATTGCGTAGAGGGACCGATCCCGTATGTATATAATGTGTATGAAAGCATATTATACATGCCCGAACTCGAAGGAATGGGCGCCTTTGTTTTGCCGTACCAGAAAGACTCCCTGGATGAGCGAACCAGTGTAGTGGAGGGCATTCAGGATGGTTTGACCGTCTATGTGGACTCGGTGATGATTGAAAAGAACGAATTGCTATACTACTTTGGCCCCATCAATGCAGAGGATAGTACCTTTCATATGATTGCCCCGAGTAAAGCGGCATGGGATGCAGTGTATGCAGAGGCTTCTACATATTTCAATTATGGGAATATTACCGGTGCGGACAAGCTGCAGGATTATTGGACCAATTTCTCTCTGATGAAGGATTTGTTTTTTAACTGGAACCTTCAGGAATCCCCTCAGGATTCGCTCGTGTCCACTCAGTACAATAAATACCGTGCGGAAAAGAAACGTCATGTCTTTTTTAACCCGTATGATGAGGGAGGTATCCTGTCCAATATCAAAGAAACGGTTCCAGTAAGTAATGGCGTTGTTTATACAATGGATGAATGGCCCTTCACTTTTGATGAAGTTTTTTACTTCCCCATCGAAGTTGAAGTTGAATACGAAGAGTATATTAAAGAGTTCAATGCAGCGAAATTTACCTATACGCCGCGTCAAAAGTTTGCGGACAGTATCTCGAACGATGCATATTTGTATGTGCGACCCATTAAGAATACCGAGCAACCGGTTATTACTTTCTATATTCCCAATACCTTATCGGGAAAGTACAATGTCAGTGTGGTTCTGTTGCCGAAAACGGTACACAATCCGTTGACAACCGACTTTAAACCCAACAAAATTTCAGGGGTTCTGAGTTTTTATGATGAATCCGGAAACCTACAGAACCAATCTTGTAGGGGACTGGATGGAGCGACTCCTGCTGCGTTTCATTCGAACGATCCGTATCGGGTGGATACGGTCGGTCTGACGACGGTTGATTTTCCAACGTGTAATTATGCGCAAGAGAACATTACGGTCAGTCTGCGTATTCAAAGCGCCGTTTCGGCAAGGGAACTAACTCGATTCTCACATGAAATGTACATTGATTGCATTTTATTGGAACCCATTACGACTAAACCTGATAACAATGAAGAATAATAATTTCAAGAAACTGGATATGAAGCTATTAGCAAGTGTGCTTTTTTCGTTGATGGTACTTCCGGTATTTGCGCAGAATCCCGGACAGTCTGCACACAACGAAGTGAAACAGGTGCAGAATACATCACTGCGTTCGGTTTCCGGAAAGGTCATCGACGGAGCAACCAAAAAAGACCTACCCGGTGTTCGAATCCAAGCATACAACAACAGTCAGTATGCAGCCATGACCGATGAACAAGGTCTATTTACCTTGATGGTTCCGGACTTTGTCCGTTCTTTATCGTTTCAGGCTGATGGGTATGGATTGATTGTTTCTCCCATTGCTTCTACAGGAAAGCAGCCGATGGTGCTCCTATACTCGGAAGCATTTTCTGAATCGTATGCACACACCATGCAGGCTACTAAAAAGAAGGTCGCCATTCTGAATGATTTGAATGCCGATCTAAGTGTGGACCAGCAGATCCAAACTCAATTGGGAGGGGACATGCGCACAATGGTGCGTTCCGGACAAAAAGCCATGGGATCGATGATGCTGATGAACGGAATCCAATCCCTTGCGGCCAATGCGCAACCGTTGGTCGTTGTGGATGGCGTAATTTTGGATATGCAATACAATCGTCCGAGCATCCACGATGGCTTCTACAACAATCTGTTGGCCAACATTAGTGTGAGTGATATCGATAAGGTCACGGTTCTTAAAAACGGAACAGCGCTCTATGGTGCCAAAGGAGGCAACGGTGTGTTGTTGATTGAGACGAAACGCAATGCCAGTATGGCAACCAAAATTGATGTCAATGTATCCACCAATTTTGAACAAATGCCCGGTCTGACTCCCGTGATGAACGCAACGGATTATCGGTACTATGCCTCGGAATTGTTGGGTTCAACCGGAACAAAGCTCACCGAGTTTAAGTTCCTTAAATCCGATCCCAATTATTATTATTACAAACAATACAACAACGAAACCGATTGGAAAGAAGAGGTTTATCAGGAGGCATTTACGCAGCTCTACGGAATCAACGTGCAGGGTGGAGATGAGATCGCCAGTTATAACCTTTCCGTGGGCTATGCCAATTCAAACAGTACATTGAAAAATTCAGATATGACTCGTTTTAACTTGCGTTTCAATACGGATATCGTTTTATCGGATCATATTGATGTGCGTTTTGATGCATCCTATAGTGATGTCAATCGAAACCTGCGTGACGACGGTGTGGCCAACGATTTTGAGAATTCAACCATTACTTCGGTTGGCTTGTTGGCTTTGGTGAAATCTCCTTTTTTGAGTCCCTATCAGTTTGATATAACTGGAGGTCGAACACGCTTTCTGGCAGATTCCGATGATTATTTGGATGAAGTGCTGGGCACTGAAGTATCTCTTGCCAATCCTACTGCTTTGTTGGAGTATGCCGAAGGTTTGAATAAAAATATATTTGGTAATCGAATGATTACCTTGGCTGTCACACCAAAGATCCAACTGTCTAAGAATGCCAGCATCAAGGAGCATTTCAGTTATTCTTTGATGAATACCAATGCCAATTATTACACTCCGATCAACGGGATGCCGAGTTTGATTATTGAAGATGTGGCACAGGTCGAGAATGTTGCAAAGGGGATGGCTTCTCATTCCAATTCCTTTTTTAGCGATACTCGATTTGAATGGAACAGAACCCATAAAAGTCACTCCATTCAGGCAACCGGAGGTGTACGCTACATGAAGGACGCGTACAACCTGACCATGTTGCAGGGATACAATACCGGTAACGACAAAACACCCAACATCGGTACCGGATTGAGCTACAAAACCACCTATGGTGAAGACGACAATACGACAACGTTGACCTATTATGCAATGGGCGATTACAACTACAAGCAAACGTACTTTTTGTCCGGTGGTGTCAGTATGGAAGCTTCTTCCCGATTTGGTATGGATGTGGAGAGTGGTGTGAATGCGTTTGGTGTACCCTGGGGGTTATTTCCTTCGGTACAAGGGGCCTGGTTGATGACTTCTGAACCTTGGTTTACCCCCAATCCGTATGTGAATTTCCTTAAATTGAATGTGGGTTACGATATTTCCGGGAACGATGATTTGGATTGCACAGCCACCAAGAGTTATTTTAGCGGTGTGCGTTATTTGAATGCCATCTCCGGTATTGTGCTTGAGAATATTGGGAATACGACCTTGCAATGGGAAACAACCAAACGTGCGACAGCCGGAGCCGATGTCAATCTGTTTAACAACCGCCTGTCACTATCCGCAAACGCTTTTTCCAGTACAACGGACAACCTGCTAAGTTTGAAACAACTGCATTTTGTCGGAGGTCTGGACAAGCTTTGGAGCAACGACGGTGTTTTAAAGAATACGGGTTACGATGTAAGTTTCCGATATAAGTTGTTGAATGCTCAATCCGTAAAAATGGAAGTTGGCGCAAGTTTGGCGCATTACAACAACACGATTGAAACCTTGCCGGGAGACGAATCCTCGTTTACCACTGATTATTACGGAGCTACCATACTTTCGCAGGTAGGATCGCCGGTTGGCTTGTTTTACGGTTACAAAACCGATGGCGTTTATTCGACTACAGCAGAAGCATTGCAGGATGGTAAGTATATTGTTTTGAAGAATGGTGCCCGAAAATATTTTGGAGCCGGAGATATGAACTTTGTGTCTGATGACAAAGAAGTAAATGAGTCCGACCGCCAGGTCATCGGGGATCCCAATCCGGATTTTTACGGAACGATGTTTGCCAACGTACATGTCAAACGATTCACTTTGAGTGCGTTGTTTAATTATTCGCTGGGCAACGACGTGTTTAATTATCAGCGGATGATCCTGGAAGGCGGTAGCGGTTTTTACAATCAATCGACTGCATTAAACAATCGTTGGACCACGGAAGGTCAGGTGACCGATATCCCACAGATACAATACGAAGATCCCATGGGCAACAGTCGATTTTCCGACCGTTGGATCGAAGACGGTTCTTATTTGCGGTTGAAATCGTTGACTTTGAGTTATCAATTGCCGGTATACAATACTTACATGCAAACGGTGACCATTTGGGGAGCGGCAAACAATCTGATGACCATAACAAATTATTTGGGTGGAGATCCGGAATTTTCGGCCGGCAACAACGTCTTGTTGCAAGGCATAGACAGAGGGCTTTTACCTCAGGGTGTCAGTCTTAGTTTCGGTTTGAAGATCAATATTTAATACGCGTTGACATGAAAAATAAATTTCTTTATAAAACAGTGTTGGGCTTGGTTGCTGCGGTCAGTTTCTCAAGTTGTCAGGAAATGTTTGAGGCGGATGCAGAACACGTCTTGTTTACGGAGGATGTACTCTTGGATCACCCCACAGACACGGTATACTCTGTGGTGGGTATTTTAAGCAAACTTCAGACCATTGCCGATCGTACGGTTCTTTTAGGAGAATTGAGGGGAGATATGATGCAGCTGACTCCCGATGCTACGTTGGATTTGCAAGCTTTGGCCAATTTTACGGCCGATACCAAGAATGAGTACAACAAACCTCAGGATTATTATGCCATCATAAACAATTGCAATTATTTTTTGGCCTATGCCGATACAACGCTGCGCAAGCGGAACGAACCGATTTTCCTCAAGGAATATGCGGTGGTGAAGGCGTTTCGAGCTTGGACGTATTTGCAACTTGCACAGGTTTATGGGGAGGTGCCTTTTGTGACCGAGCCCATTCTAACGGAGAAGCAAGCTTCCAAAACGTATCCGAAGAAAGGCATCGTTGAGCTTTGTGACTATTTTATTGAAGACCTTCTGCCGTACATCAATACACCGCTTCCCGGATACGGGACCATTGGGTCGCTCAATTCGCAGTATTATTTCTTTCCGATTCGGGTACTTTTGGGAGACTTCTGCTTGTGGTCGGGGCGTTATACGGAGGCTGCTCAGTATTACAAAGAGTATTTAACGGATCGGAGCGATCCCAAGCCCATCGGAAGCAGCCGGGTAGAATGGTACACGCAGACCAATACCTTTGAGCACATACTGGATAGTTACAGTGGTGTTTTCGGTACGATACCCAACTCGGAATATCTTTGTGCAATTCCTATGGAAAGCAATTCCTTTGAGGGCTTAGTTTCGGATCTGTCAAATGTGTTTAGTTCAACCCAGGATAACTATTATTATTATCAAGCAGAGCCTTCCATTGCATTGCGCACGCTCTCTAAAAACCAGTCTAATTGCAAGGTCTATGTAAACCAAGCGACTGCTACACGGGATACCTTATATGCACCCGAAGAGCCCTTCGTTGATCAACCATTGACGACCGGTGATTTGCGTTTGTGGAGCATTTATAGTTGGAACGATGTCAGCACGGGCAACGATCGTTACTCAACGAAGTATCAGTTTGTGTACAAGGTTTCGAATCTATTCATACCCACCTATCGGAAAACGCAGATTTATTTGAGATATGCCGAGGCGATGAATCGTGCTGGTTATCCGACGGCTGCTTTTGCGGTGTTGAAGCATGGATTGACCAATGCGAATGTAGCCAGTTTTGTGGATTCTACTGAGATTTTGGCTGCGTCCGGAACGACGTTGTTGACTTGGGATGTTACGTATTTTACGGCTCAGAATACCATCGGAATCCATTCGAAGGGTTCGGGTGATGCAGCTGCCAATAAGTTCTATGTAATTCCTGAGTTGGCTTCCCGCGAAGACAGTATTCTGTTTGTGGAAGATAAGATTGTGGATGAATTGGCGCTTGAAACCACGTTTGAAGGCTATCGTTTCTTTGATTTGATGCGCGTAGCCCTGCGTAGAGATGATGCGAGTTATTTGGCTTCGAAAGTTGCGGGTCGATATGGTGCCGACAACTTCAGCCAGGATTTGTACGATCGTTTGTTGGTACGAAGTAATTGGTATTTACCATTGCGATAATTTTCTTTTTTTTAACCAGTACTCACGTTTAATTTAATGACTATGAAAAAGCTGTT
>JAQVXI010000023.1 GCA_028709215.1 Bacteroidales bacterium | reverse complement strand
GTTTTGGATTACACCACATAGGTGGTAGAAGCCGTGTCACCGCCTTTTCCGGTCCAGTTGGTGTGAAAAAATTGACCTCTTGGTGCATCCACACGTTCGTAGGTATGTGCACCAAAGTAATCGCGTTGCGCCTGCAATAAGTTCGCAGGCAAACGTTCGCTACGTATGCCATCAAAATAGCATAAAGCAGAAGTCAGTGCAGGAACAGGTACGCCATAACTCAAGGCGGTAGCACATACACGTCGCCATCCGGCCTGAGCTGCTTCCACTTTTTCTTTAAAATAGGGATCCAACAAAAGGTTGGATAAGGCCGGATTGGCATCAAAGGCCTTTTTGATGTCTGCCAGGAAAACGGAGCGAATGATGCAACCGCCACGCCACATCAAGGCTATTCCGCCGTAATTGAGATTCCAACCGTATTCGTTGGCTGCTTCCATCATCAGATTGTATCCTTGAGCGTACGAGATGATTTTTGAAGCAAACAAGGCGTCCTTCAAGTCTGATATCATTTGACGGCGGTCTCCTTCAAACACGTTGCCCGGACCGGACAAGAACTTGGACGCTTCTACCCTCAAGTCCTTTTGAGCCGATAAGCAACGGGCAAAAACAGATTCTCCGATGAGCGTCAACGGGATGCCCAGATCAAGCGCAGTGACTCCGGTCCATTTTCCGGTACCCTTTTGACCGGCTGTATCCAGAATCTTCTCAACCAATGCGCTGCCATCGGCTTCCCGATAAGCCATAATGTCACGGGTGATCTCTATCAGATACGAATCCAAATCTCCCTCGTTCCATTCCTTAAAGACTTCATGCATTTCATCGGCATTCATTCCCAAAAGTTCTTTCATCAACTGATAGGCTTCGCAAATAATCTGCATATCACCGTACTCAATACCGTTGTGCACCATCTTCACAAAATGGCCTGCGCCACCTTCGCCGACCCAGTCACAGCAGGGTGCTCCATCATCGACTTTGGCCGATATGGACTGAAAGATTTCCTTAACGGCCGGCCATGCCTCGGGAGAACCTCCCGGCATCATAGACGGACCATTCAAGGCACCTTCTTCACCACCGGATACTCCGGTACCGATAAACAACAGGCCCTTGCTTTCTACATATTGTGTGCGACGAATGGTATCCGGAAAATGTGAATTCCCTCCATCAATGATGATGTCCCCCGGCTCCAGATGTGGTATCAGTTGATCGATGAAATCATCCACCGGTTTACCGGCCTTAACCAGCATCATCACTTTGCGGGGGCGCTCCAGCGAAGCAACCAATTCTTCAATGGAATGTGCTCCAATAAACTTTTTTCCGGCACCGCGACCGCCAATAAATTGATCGACGCGAGAAACGGTGCGGTTGTAAACGGCCACCGTATAGCCCTTGCTTTCCATGTTCAGCACCAGGTTTTCACCCATTACGGCCAAACCGATCAAGCCAATATCTGCTTTCTTTTTCATATGCCCAACGATTTTTTTTTGATTTGTGTTCTACATAAATTATCGTACTCTAAATCGGCGATGGGAAAGCCCAGCGATCTCAACGCCGTAAGGGTTTCCACCAATAGATTCAAACCCGAGATGCGATAGGCCGGATACTCCCGTCGTAAAGGGTAATCGCCTCTTAATTGCTCAAAACGTTCCGGATGTGCACGCAGTGCCGCATCGTCGTTTCGAATATCATAACTTGCCCAAATGGCCTTCGCCAACAATTGTTCGTGTGTTCCTTTTGTTCCGTTCAAAAAGATCTCCGGAAACTCCGGTGCTTCCATATTTTGGGGTTTCCAGTCATCGATGCCCAGGGCAAAGAAGCGCGACAAGGCCTCAACGCTCATGCGCGTCCCATTGGCCTTTCCATCACGGGAATACCCTGCGATGTGCGGAGTACCCAAATCGGCCAGCGACAAGAGTTCAAGATCGATGTCCGGCTCCCCTTCCCAGCAATCCAGAACAAGACCGGAAATACGGCCTTCCTTTACCGCCGATTTTACGGCATGGGTGTCAAAGACCTCGCCTCTGCAGGAATTGATGAGTATGGCGGGGCTTCCCAGGCAACGGATAAAATCCTCACAGACCATATGCCAGGTTGCATCCTCACCCTTTGTCTCAAGCGGAACATGGAAGCTGATGATGTCTGCCTCCGCCTGAATCTGTGACAAGTCACAAAAACCATCTGTTCCTTCCATTCGTGCTCGAGGGGGATCGTTCAACAGCACACGCATGCCAAGTATCTTGCACACCTGCGCCACCTTGCTTCCGACCTGCCCCACACCAACCACTCCAATGGTTTTATCTTTGAGTTCAAAACCTTTCTTCTCGGACAACACAAACAAAGCAGAGGCGATGTATTGTTCCACGGACTTGGAGTTGCAACCGGGTGCATTGACCCAACGGATACCCGCTTTATCACAATAATCGGTATCAATGTGATCGTAGCCAATGGTTGCGGTTGCAATCATTTTTACGGCAGATCCATCCAGCAAGTCTGCGTTGCAAAGAGTGCGGGTGCGCGTAATCAGTGCATCGGCATCTTTCGCCAGCTCGGGTGTCGTCTTGGATCCGGGTAGATATAAGACCTCCCCAAAAGGCTCGAAAACACCTTTGATGTAGGGAATCTTGTCATCAATAATTACTTTCATAGGTTTTTCAATAACGAAATCGTTCCTTGTATGCCCAAAGACCCAAAGCTGGATTGGAGATGTAATAAAACCGTTCTCCATTGGGCAAAACATGATAACCATCTTTGAGGCCTTCCGGTTCATAAAGGGTCAACATTTCGTCCAAATCACCGTATTCGAACCCTGCCTGCTCAATTTCCTCCCGCGTCAAATTGCCTGCGTGCTTGCCCGGGCAGTACGTAATGCGGAACCGCCCTTCGGAAGATCCGTGTATAAGGTGGGCAGCAGCACTTAAGTTGTTGCGAAGTTCCTCGTGTTCTTCACAGGCCTTTAGGGTTGTTTCCGTTCCGTGGTATCCGAATTTTCGGATCAAACGATCGATCTCTTTGTCTTCTCCAAACTCACGCAATGCCGGAGCAAGAACAATCAATTCTCCCCCGTCTGCGATGGCCATACGGGTACGGTATATGGATTTATTCCCCAACCAGGTACTTTTAAATTCTGTGGGGTCCAGATAGACCACCACCTTATCGAGGGGTTCGTCCAACATGTCAAAATTGACTTCGAGGGAAAGCTTGGCGGCTTTTTCAAAAACTTCAAGATCGTCTCCAATGAAGAGTCCCCGTGTTTTGATCTTGCCGTCTTCTTTGTCCAAACCCACAACCGTCTGCACATACACAATGGGCAAATCACGAGTGAAATGCTCGGAAGCATAATTAAAGATCCGTCTTACCGGTGTATCGGCATGTCCCATCATGCGTTCCATCCCATAAGCTGCACCGATAAAATGGCTTTTATTGATGCCCTCAACGCCACCGGTTCCGACAAAAATGTTTTTATTGTAGTTGGCCATACCCACCACCTCATGAGGAACGACCTGACCGATGGATAAAATCAAATCAAATCCGCCTTCGATCAGCAAACGATTGACCTGTGCCGGCCATGGAAAATCTACGGCACCTTCCGAAACATCCTTTACAAAGTCGGAAGGAACCATCCCAACTGTAACGACGTCGTTTCTCCAATCATGCTCACGAATCAATTCGCCGGGTAATGAGCCAAACATGTGACGGATCTGATCGGTAGTCATGGGGGAATGCGTACCCAGTGCAGGCAACACATCGGTGAGCTTATCCCCATAATACTGCCAGGTCATCTCTGTCAAAAATCCGGCGCGACTGGGATAACGCGTATAATCGGGTGGAATGGCGAGCACTTTGTTGCGCTCGCCCAATTTTCCCAAGGCTTCAAACAAGCCTGCACGCATCTCGTCCGGACTCAGTTCCCGATGGGCCGAACCTTTTTCGAATAAGATCATAGGCTATCGTTTTACGCGGGCGTTGCCCTTCCAAATACTCCAAACCATATCCTCATCGGCCGGTTGTGCGTAATCGGTCAAGAACGTTGTTGCCAACGCACCCGTTGCCCAGCCAAATTGAGGCCATTTCTCAGGATCCCAACCTTTGAGTATTCCGTACAGCAATCCGCCGACAAAGCCGTCACCCCCTCCGATTCGATCCAGAACCGTGATTTTTCGGGGCTCAATAACCTGCCAGTCTTCTCCCGCCAACTGAATCGCACCCCAAAGATGCTCATTGGCGCTGATTACCTGACGAAGGGTGGTTGCATACACGCTTGCGTTGGGATAGGATTGCTTCACACGCTTGATCATTTCTTTGAAACCATCAATTTGCGCATCAATGCTTTTTCCTCCGGCTTCGGGACCTTCAATGCCCAAACACAATTGGAAGTCTTCTTCGTTGCCAATCAACACATCGGCAACCGAAGCAATGGCAGAAAAACTTTCGCGCAATTGCTGTTCGCGACCCTTCCAGAACGAAGCGCGGTGGTTCAGATCAAACGAGATCAAGCTGCCATGCTTTTTTGCTGCTTTGGCGATGGCCAGACAAAACTCGGTCGTATCTGTCGAAAGGGCTGCAATCAAACCGGACAGATGTACCAACCGGACACCTTCTTCACCAAAGATGCGCTCCAGGTCAAAGTCCTTCACGTTCAGTGTTCGACCGACTTCGCCGGCACGATCGTTCTGCACCCTGGGGCCTCTCGAACCATATCCGCTGTCGGCGATGTTAAATTGATGTCGATATCCCCACGGATCTTCCTGAGCAACCTCCGGCCCTTCGTAATCCATGTTGCGGCTTCTCAGATTGCTCTTAATGAATTGAGCAATCGGGCTGTCTTTGACAAACGTCGTCAAGACTTTTACAGGCAATCCAAGGTAGGAAGAAATGCTTGCTACGTTGGTTTCAGCACTGGTCGCCTGCATTTCAAACAAGTGACTGCTGTATACAGGCTGGCCGTTTACCGGAGTGATGCGCACTCCCATGCTGGTCGGCACCAATAAGGCATACCGACAATTTTTTCGAAGATTCAATTCCATAAGGCAATCCGATTAAATTATACTCCTGAAAAGGCGTCAAAACCTCCGTCTACGATGGTTGTCGTCCCGGTCACAAAACGAGAAGCGTCGCTCGCAAGATAGATTAGGGCTCCTTGCAAATCTTCCGGATTGCCCCACTTATTCATCGGTGTATTTTGCAGAATAAGCTTGCCTCTGGCCGTTTTGCTTCCATCCGGGTTGGTCAACAAAGCACGATTTTGCTCGGTTAAGAAGAAGCCCGGACACAATGCATTGACACGAATGCCTTCACCGTATTTCTGTGCAAATTCAACGGCCAACCACTGCGTCAGGTTGCGCACGGCTGCTTTTGCGGAAGAATAGCCCAACACGCGTGTCATGGGTTTGTCTGCGGATGCAGAGGTGATGTTGATGATGCTTCCGTGACCTTTTTTGACCATTTCTTCGGCAAAAACCCGAGTTGGGTAGAGTGTTCCGAAATAGTTCAGTTCAAAAACAGCACGCATGGCTGCCATATCCACATCAAATAAGGATTTATCGGGTGCAATCACCGCACCGGCCATGTTCCCGCCGGCTGCATTTACGAGGATATCAATCGTGCCAAATTTGGCCAATACTTCTTTTTTAGCGGATTCCAGCTGATCCAAATCCAGGACGTCACAGACAACAAACGCTGCGTTACCGCCCAACGCTTTTAAATCGTCAACTACCTTAGCGCCGGTTTGAGCATTTCGTCCAAGAATCACGACACTGGCTCCGTACTCTACCAGACCGGCACACATGGCACGTCCCAAAATACCGTTTCCTCCGGTTACCACTGCAACCTTACCTGTCAAATCAAATAGTTGTTCTTTCATAATTTATGTATTATTTTGTATCGGTTATTAATGTAAAATCCAATTGCTTGCGCTCCAGGTTGGCACGCGCCACCTGTATCCGTACCGGATCTCCCAGACGAAAACGCTTGTGATTGCGACGGCCGGTCAAATTGTAATTTTTTTCGTCAAATTCGTAGTAATCATCGTCCAAATCCCGAATGGGTATCATGCCCTCGCATTTGTTTTCGTTGATTTCCACATACAAACCCCACTCGGTTACTCCGGAGATCACCCCGTCGTAGATATTACCCAGCCTTTCGGACATGTACTCAACTTGCTTATACTTGATGGATGCCCGTTCTGCTTTTGCCGCCAATTGTTCCATATCGGAGGAATGCTTGCACAAATCTTCATACTTGGTCGCTGAAACGGTTCGCCCCCCCGACAAATACCGTTCGAGCAAACGATGCACCATCATATCCGGATAGCGTCGAATGGGTGATGTAAAATGGGTGTAATAATCAAATGCAAGCCCGTAATGGCCCACATTGTCCGTCGAATAGACGGCCTTTGCCATGGCTCGTATGGCGACGGTCTCAATCAGATTTTCTTCACGCTTACCCTGTACGCTGTCCAAAAGCGCATTGATGGATTTTGAAACATCCACATTGCTTCCGGAGGTTTTAACCTTATAACCGAACCTTCGGATGAAGGCGGCAAAGTTTTCCATCTTCTCGGCATCCGGAAGGTCATGAATGCGATAAACAAAGACTTTTGGCTTCTTCTGCGCTCCAACTGCTTCTGCAACCGTACGATTGGCAAGCAGCATAAACTCTTCGATCAACTGATTGGCTTCTTTGGATGTTTTAATATACACATCGATGGGTTTGCCATGCTCGTCAATATTGAAACGCATTTCCCAGCGATCAAAACTAATGGCTCCGGAATCAAAACGCTTCTTGCGTATGTTTTGAGCCATGCGATTCATCAACAGCAATTCTTCTTTCAGATCCCCTTCTGCCCCTTCAATAATTGCTTGGGCATCTTCATAGGCAAAACGTCGATCGGATCGAATGATGCTACGAACGATGCGGTGTTTGCGCACATGCCCCTGCTCGTTGATTTCAAAAACACAGGAAAAGCACAGTTTATCTTCATCCGGACGCAGAGAACACAAATAATTGCTGAGTCGCTCCGGCAACATGGGTACGGTGCGATCAACCAGGTAAACGGAAGTAGCCCGACTTTCGGCTTCTTTATCAATGATGCTTCCCGGCTTGACGTAATAGGTCACATCGGCGATGTGCACCCCCACTTCCCAGTATCCGCCATCCAGTTTCTTGATCGATAGGGCATCGTCAAAATCCTTGGCATCGTGTGGGTCAATGGTAAACGTACATGTCTGCCTAAAATCCTCTCGACGGGCAATCTCCTCTGCCGGAACCGTTTCCGGAATCTTATCGGCGGCTTTCTCCACCGCTTCCGGATACCGATAGGGCAAACCAAATTCGGCCATGATGGCATTCATTTCCGTATTGTTGTCTCCTTGATCGCCCAAAACATCCAAAACCTCCCCAATGGGGTTTTTGGATCGGGCAGGCCATTCTACAATGCGGACGACCGCTTTTTGACCGGTCTTTCCTCCTTTTAACTTACCTCTTGGTATGAATATATCGTTGGACAACTTCTTACTGTCGGTCACCAGAAAAGCAAAATCTTTTCCAACTTCCAACACACCAACATAGGTCTTCTCTGCCTGTTCCAAAACTTCAACAATTTCCGCTTCGGGTTCCCGATTGGACTTTTTCGCGGAGTGCATGGCGCGCACCCGATCGCCATCCATGGCGTGACCGGAATTGCGCTCTGCAATAAAAATCGGATCTCCGCCATCGTCGGGAAACAGATAATTTTTTCCGTTTCTGCTGCGCTTGAGCAGCCCTTCCACAAACAAACCCCGTTCGTTGAATTTGAATTTTCCGGTCGAGACTTCAATGATGAAGTCCTGTTCAAACAGATCCGAAAGACACTCTGAAACCAACACCTTTGCGGATTGTTTGGTCAAACCGAGTATATTGGATAATTGTTTATAGGTAAACAATCGGGAGGGTTCTGCCTGAAACAAATCCAAGAGGGCTTTTATCAGGTCTTTTTTCTTTATTCTTCTTGTCGATGGATTTTTCACGGCATCTGGTTTATGTATGATACATCCAAAGATACACAAATCCTTTTCAATTTTTAATACCTTTGTCGCATAATTATTACCAGCCTTTTTGTAAAATGAGCAAAAAAACCACGGGCCATACCGCAATGCTGATCGGATACATTTTTTTCGGAATGAATCTGAATATATCCAAATATGTACTGGATGCCTCCGTTAATCCAATGGGTCTGAATGGAATACGTTTTTTGTTTGGCGCACTTGCCTTCTGGTTCTTATCGCTTTTCAAACAGGAACGGGTGGAACGAAAAGACTTGATTGTCTTGTTTTTAGCCTCTCTCTTTGGCTTACTGATCAATCAGGTGCTGTTCTTTCAGGGTCTTACGCGCACCTCACCCATCGATTCCTCCGTCATCACAACGTCGATCCCCATCATCACCATGCTCCTGTCTGCCTTGATTCTAAAGGAGCCCATCACCTGGCTCAAAGTTCTGGGTGTTATCATTGGTGCAACCGGTGCCATCCTTCTTGTATTTTCTTCCCAACAGGCAGTAGGAAATGGGGCCGGAAATATGTTGGGCAATCTGCTGGTTTTTGGGAGCTGCTTTTCCTTTTCTGTTTATCTGGTTGTAATCAAACCCATTATACACAAATACAGCCCCATCACCATCATGAAGTGGATGTTTCTGTTTGCCGCCGTTCCTTTTGTTCCGTTCAACATCGGCAACATGCGATCCATTCCTTTTGATCAGCTGTCCAGTGACGCCTTGTTGTCCTTGGGCTATATTCTTGTATTTGCCACAGTGATTCCATACCTGTTGGTGCCCATCGGTCAACGGTATTTGCGCCCTACAACGGTAGCCATGTACAACTATGTACAACCCTTGGTTGCTGCCATACTTGCCACATTTTTGGGTCAAGACGTATACACACTGCCAAAGGCTTTTGCTGCCGTACTGGTTTTTTCAGGCGTTTATCTGGTTACGAGAAGTAAATCCAGGGCAGACCTGGAAAAAAACAGCCCCCATGAAGCATGAGGGCTGTGATTTAAAATAGGAACAAACGACTATACCGGCTTTACACCACGTTCTTTTAAGAGTTGTACACTCATTTCACGTAGTTTGAACTTTTGAATTTTGCCACTGCCGGTCATCGGAAACTCGTCTACGAAAAAGATGTATTTGGGTATTTTATGTCGGGCAATCTTACCCCGGCAGAACTCAACTACATCGACCTCATCCAGTTTTGCGCCCTCTTTGAGGGTTAGAAAGGCTCCAACTTCTTCACCGTATTTTTCAGAAGCCACCCCGACGACCTGTACGTCTTTGACTCCCTCAAGATGATACAGAAACTCTTCGACCTCACGGGGGTAAATGTTTTCACCGCCTCGAATGATCATATCCTTGATTCGACCGGTAATCCGGTAATTTCCATCCGAATCCCGGATGCCGATATCACCGGAATGCAGAAAACCGTTGGAATCAATGACCTCAGACGTAGCCTGGGGGTTTTTGTAATAGCCTTTCATCACCAGATATCCCCGGCAACAGATTTCACCCGGCACGTTGTCCGGACATTCTTCACCGGTTTCGGGATTTAACACCTTGACTTCCGTAAACTCGTAGGGACTACCCACGGTTTGCGTACGTACTTCAAAACTGTCTCCAATACGGGTATGCGTCATACCCGGAGAGGATTCCGTCAATCCATAGACACTGGTAATGCGCATAAACATCTTGTCTTCGACGCGTTTCATCAGTTCAACAGGACACAGCGCTCCGGCCATAATGCCGGTACGTAGGCTGCTCATATCAAACAGGTCAAACATAGGATGATTCAATTCGGCAATAAACATGGTTGGTACCCCATACAAGGCGGTACAACGTTCTTTGTGAATGGATGCCAAAACAACCAACGGATCAAAACGTTCCACCATGACCTGTGTACATCCGTGGGTCAGACAGTTGGTCGTAGCCAAGGTTACTCCAAAGCAGTGAAAGAGCGGTACACAAACGCAGAGTTTGTCCTGATCGCTGAAGTCCATATGTTCTCCCGTAAGAAAACCATTGTTGGCTAGATTAAAGTGCGACAACATGACACCCTTTGGAAAACCGGTCGTACCCGATGTGTATTGCATCATCATGACATCATCCGGAGCGACCTTTTTCTTGGCTTCTTCCAATTTTGAAAGGGGTACGTTGCAACCCAGCAATTGAACTTCGGCTGCACTGTACATTCCGCGGTATTTTTCCTGACCGATGTATACGACGTTTTTCATTTTCGGGAAACGACTGCTACTCAAGTGTCCCCGTTCACAGGTTTTCAGTTCGGGCAGCATTTCATACGTCATTTCAACGTAGTTGGAATCCCATGTACCATCGGTGATGCATAACGTATGCATGTCGGAGTTTTCAACCAGGTATTCCAGTTCGTGTTGCTTATAGTTGGTATTGACCGTTACATAAACGGCACCAATCTTGGCACATGCGTACATATACGTAAGCCATTCGGGAACATTTTGTGCCCATATACCCACGTGATCGCCTTTGACAACGCCCAAAGCCAGCAAACCCAGTGCTGCTTCATCCACACGACGGTTGAATTGTTTCCAGGTAAAGCGCAAATCCCGGTCAGAATATACAATGTATTCGCGATCCGGAGTTCGTTCGGCCCAATGCTCGAGCCAGTCACCCAAGGTTTTGTTGAATAATTCCATAATCTGCATCAAAAAGGAGTATACACCACAGCCAGCACCTTGGCTTCCTGACCGTTGGCCGAATGTACGTTGTGTTCTACAATCGAGTCGTAATAAATGCTTTCTCCCGAATTCAGCACATAGACTTGTGTTCCGTACGTAATTTCAATGCTGCCGGAAAGGACGTATAAAAATTCTTCTCCTTCGTGGGAAGATAGTACCATGTGTTCCTTTGAAGCGGCATCTACATCCAAAAAGAAGGGTTCCATGTGTCTCCCTGCCTTATCCTGTGCCAGTGCATGAAACACAATGTTGCGATGTTCGGTTGAATTTTGGCTGGAGAAGCTCACACCATCTGCTTCACTGCAGGCACGACACACTACCGGACCAATCGCTTCCTGATCATCCAGAAAAGTGCCTAAACGTACGCCCAATGCACGTGCAATCTTGATTAGGGGGGATAAAGAAGGCATATTTTGCTGCTCCTCAATGCGCTTGAGTTGTTCCACACTCAGACCGGTTCGTTCCGAAACGTGTTCCCGTGTCATGTTTTTTGTTTCCCGGATGGCCATTACGCGTGCGCCAACCTTCGCCGTATTTTCCATTTGTTCGAAATATTGGTTTGGGTTACTTACAATTCGAAATAAAACAGCGCAAAATTAGTTAATTTATTTATACTTAAAACAGTATATGTATAATTTTGTAAGATTTACAGGCACAAATCGGCAAATTCATTCCTTTTATGTTACTTTGTAAAAAATACCGAAATGAAGAAACCTTCTTTTCTTAAGATCGGTGACAACATTCACCTTGTTGCCCCAGCCGGAGCCATCGATCCGCAACTTGTACAGGGTGCAGTCGATTGCTTGACGCATTGGGGGTATCACGCCGTTGTTGCTCCAAATACCGCTTTGCGTCAAGGGCGCTTTTCCGGCAGCCTTTCACAAAGATTGAATGACCTTCAGTCTGCGTTGGACAACCCCGACTGTCAGGCCATCTTGTGTGTCCGTGGAGGTTATGGTTGCAATCAATTGATGGACCATTTGACGTTTGACGGTTTTTTGGAACAACCAAAATGGTTGATTGGTTTCAGTGATGTTACCCAGCTACACATGCGTTTGATGCAACTGGGCTTTGCGTCTATTCACGGAGGAATGGCCAGACAACTCCACGACTACCACAACAGCGACAAAAAAGGCATGCAGCCCGCAAGAGCTCTTCACACGCTTTTGAAAGGCAACCCCCTGGATTATCTGGTTGCAAATCATGCGTTCAATCGAATCGGCAAAACAGAGGGGGTTTTATGGGGCGGGAATCTGAGCATTCTCTTTAGCTTGAGAGGAACACCCTACGAAACGATACCGGATAACGGCATTCTATTTATTGAAGACGTGGGTGAAAAACCTTATGTCATCGAACGGATGCTGATCAACTTAAAGCAATCCAGTATACTCTCCAAGCTGAAGGGCCTCATCGTTGGCCAATTTACCGAGTACGAAGAAGATCCCGGTATGGGATACAGCCTACAGGAACTTATTTCCCGACAGGTGTCCGAGTACGATTTCCCGATCTGCTTCGGCTTCCCGGTAGGACATGTATTTGAGAATATGCCACTCATTCAGGGAGCCCGCGTACGATTGAATGTACAAACCTCCTGTTCAACCTTAAACTATCTATGATTATGCGTACGCCTTACTTTTTAAGTCTAATTGGGCTCTTTATTCTCCAAAACATCGTTGCCGCTACCGATCCGCTTGCATCCGCACTGGAGGCTGAAGCGCTGCGAAATCTCGAGGTCCTAAGCAAGGAAGAACGCCCGGCATACTTCATTGCCTATCGGGTAACCGATGTAGAGCAAATCAATTTTCAAGCAGCTTTTGGCAGTTTACAGGGGTTGAATCAGCCGGAAAAAAGTCGTCACTTATACGCAGAAGTGCGCGTGGGAGATGCGCATTTGGACAACACCGGCGAGCTCAAGGGAAGGCAAATCAAACTGGAAAGTCCCTACACTCGATTGCCCATTGAATGGAATGCGCCTACCCTGCAGAAGTTGCTGTGGCTCAAAACGGATGCCTTATACAAATCGTCCAGAGAACGCTATGAGCAGATTCTTGCCAGTCAGTCCACCCGAACACGCACGGAGGATGCGTCCGATTGCTTTAGTCAGGAAGAACCCGTTCAGTATATCGAAAAACATCCGGGAAAGCATCCGTTGCAATTGGATGCGGAACGTTGGCAGAAAATGCTCGTGGAGATCTCCGAACGCATGAACGAAAACCCGGACGTCCTGAATGGTGGCCTACAGTTTTCAGCGCAATTCATCCGCAGAACGTTTGCCAATACACAATCCCACCTTTTTGCAGAAAATCAGTGGGCCTATCGCATTTCCATTTCGTTGACAACACGTGCCGAAGATGGAATGGAACTGCCGGTTTTCAAGAGTTTTTACGCCGATCGTCTCTCGGATCTACCTGAAAAAAAAGAAATCGAGGAGGAATTGCTTCGCCTGATGCGCGTACTCTCGGAATTAAAAACAGCCCCCGTAGCCGAACCGTATTCCGGCCCTGCCATTTTGAGCCCGGAAGCTTCCGGCGTCTTCTTTCATGAGTTTTTCGGACACCGGGTGGAGGGTGCCCGAATGAAATCAGACAGCGATGCACAGACATTCAAACAAAAAATCGGTCAACCCGTTTTGCCGGAACATGTTTCGGTATATTTTGATCCGACCTCACGTCGTTTTCGTAACATTCCGCTCAGCGGTGCGTATGCAATGGATGACGAAGGCATGCCGGGGCAACGGGTTCAGGTGGTCGAAAAAGGTCTGTTAACGGATTTTCTGATGAGTCGATTGCCCATCGACGGCTTTGCACGATCCAACGGACACGGACGTGCCAACGTCAGTCAGGCTCCGGTATCGCGCCAAAGCAATCTTTTTGTGGAAGCACAGCAACCCGTTGATCCAACGGAACTCAATCAAGCACTTCGTGAGGCATTAAAATCAAGCAACCTGGAATATGGATACCGTTTTGAACAGGTTAGCGGAGGGTTTACACAAACTTCCCGCATCAGCACAAATGCGTTCAATGTAACGCCCTTGGTTGTATATCGGGTCTACGCCGATGGCAGACCCGACCAACTGGTACGCGGTGTTAATTTGATCGGCACACCCTTATCGGTTTTTGCCCAAATTGATTTATTCAGCTCCGAATATGCTGTGTTTAACGGCTATTGCGGTGCCGAATCCGGAAGCATACCGGTTTCCTGTATCGCGCCGGGCATGTTGGTGCATCAAGTGGAAACACAACGCAAAGCAAAATCCGACAAGCCGCTCCCTCAGTTGGAACGTCCCACAATGCTCCATTCAACAAAACAAAGATCCGATGTGCTCGAGGCCATTCGTCAGGAGGTAGAACGCAACAAACAACAGCTACGTTTGGAAGGACACGAATCGCCATTTATTTTGGGTGCACGGGCTACGACCTATGAGTCCCTTCAGATTACAGCCAGCGAAGGAGTCCTGATCGAATCCTTTCAACGTCCACAAGGGCGCATTCAAGCCTACGTTGCATTGGGCGACTACCAACGCAACAGCCAGATTGCGTCCGGAATACGAAGCATCGCACACGAAAACATCGCGCCAAGTCTCCAACACGATTTATGGACACTGTTTGATGATGCTTACAGAAACGCAACGGAAGATCTAAAACGGAAAAAAGCACAACTGGCCCGAACAAACAGTCCGCAAGAAGAAGTGGAGATTCCGGATTTGGACGTTTCTGAATCGACACAAACACATATGGAAAAACAGTTTCCAACGTTTGATGCGGCCACCCTTGAGGCCTATTGCCGCAAAGCGTCCGCTTGTCTTTCTGAATCACCCGATATTCTACGAAGCCAGATCCGTCTCAGCATCGAACAAGGACATCGCTATTTTTATAATACAGAGGGGTTTTCATACGTTGTTCCGGATCAACACCTCGCGCTGATTGCAAACGTTGAACTCATCACGCCTTCGGGGCAACGATTGACCGAACAGTATCCGTTCTATTTCAATCGCTTGGAAGAACTTCCGAACCTTGACACACTCTGCAATATGCTGAGAGAAAACAACGCACGCTTCTTGACGATTCGTTCGGCTTCCAATTTGGATCGGGCTTACTCAGGGCCGCTCTTAATGGAAGGAAACGCAGTAGCACAGGTCTTCCGGCGTCTTTTTATCAATCAAAATTACGGTTTGCTGTCCAAACGAAAACCACTGGTTCAGGGACTATCCGGCAATCAAAGCGAGAATCGGATGGCGCAGTTTTTGCAAACACGCATTTTGGACAAACGTCTTCACCTATCGTCACTGACCGGCACGCCTCGTTGGAACAATCAGGAACTTTTGGGATACTGCCCGGTCGATGCGGATGGCATTGCTCCCGAAAGAGAACGCACGCTGGTAAAAAACGGGATTCTGCTCGATATGCTTGCCAATCGTCTTCCTGCCACCAAAGATCAACGCAGCAACGGCCACCAGATGCCCATGGGGATGGGACCCGGTGCCGGACTATCGGCCGGAGTGATGCGCCTGCATACCGATGAAGGATGCGGTCGAACGGCTTTATACAAGAAACTAATGGAAACCGCTCAAACCGAAGGCTATCCCTTTGCCTACGTATTGAGAAGTTATCCACACATGTCCAGAGAATACCTGTATCGCCTCCATCCGGATGGAGGCGAAGAACTGGTTCTGAATACCGGTCTTCAAAACTTCACGGCCAAACAATTCAAAAACATCCTGGAAATCAGCCGGGACGAGCAGCTTCTAAACACAATGGACGGAGCCTATCGGGTTAGTCTCATCACACCACAGGCTGTTTTGTTTGAGGATGTGGAACTAATGCGAAACAACAACATACAATACGAAACCGAATTTATCGTACCTGCCCCATGAACCGATCTTTTATCGTTTTAATTCTCGCTTTGAGTGTTGTCACAAGTACATCCTGTACGAGTAAGCCAAAGACTGCTGCTTCAACGACTCCCCCGTTGACGCTTGAATTACGTCCAACGCCGGAATTCCGTGGGGATAGTGCCCGATCCTTTGTTCAGGCACAAGTCGCATTTGGTCCCAGAGTGCCCAATACTCGTGCACATCAGGCGTGTAAGGACTATCTGGTAGGGCAGTTCGAACGGTTTGGAGCCTCGGTCATCCAACAACAGGCAAACGTTCGCGCCTTTGACGGTACGATATTAAAAGCAACCAACATCGTTGCAAGTTATCAACCCGATTTGGATAAACGCATTTTGTTGTGCGCACATTGGGATAGTCGTCCATGGGCCGATCAGGATCCGGATCCGAAGAAACGACAAGAGCCCATTTTGGGTGCCAACGACGGGGGCAGTGGCGTGGGTGTTTTGATGGAACTCGCCCGGCTGCTTGGTGTTGAAGCAGCAAACAACCGATTGCCCAACGTTGGCATAGACATTTTACTGTTTGATGCGGAAGACTACGGATACCCCAGTTTTTATCCAGGTAGAGAAGACATGGAGAGTTGGTGCCTGGGTGCGCAATACTGGGGGAAAAATCCACATAAGGTTGGCTACAAGGCAAGGTATGGCATTCTTCTGGATATGGTGGGTGATCCGGAAGCGACGTTCTATTGGGATTACTATTCGGTGCGCTATGCGTCTCCCGTATTGGAAAACGTTTGGTCGATCGCAGCAGCACTGGGGCATGCTTCGCATTTCATCAAAAAAGAAGGCATGTCGGTGATGGATGACCACTACTATGTCAATACCCTGGCACGGATTCCGTGCATCGACATCATTGATACGCGAGAAGACAGTGGTTTTGTGCCCTATTGGCATACGCATCGGGATGATATGCGCAACATTTCGGCAAGCACGCTGGCCGTTGTTGGTCAAACGCTTTTGCAAGTGCTTTATCAGGAGGCACAATGATGCTGGAAGCGTTCTTACAAAAAGGAAGGATCGAAGCCGGTTGCGACGAAGCCGGAAGGGGCTGCTTGTCGGGACCAGTGTTTGCGGCAGCTGTAATTCTGCCGGAAGGCTTTGAAGATGCCCTCTTGAACGATTCCAAAAAACTCAATGAAAAACAACGGGCATCGCTGCGACCCATCATCGAACAACAGGCATTGGCTTGGGCCGTGGCAAGCGTCAGTGCCGAAGAAATCGATCACATCAACATCCTGAATGCTTCTTTTCTGGCCATGCATCGAGCCATCGCTCAGTTAAAACAGAAACCGGAATTTTTATTGATTGATGGCAACCGTTTTTACCAGCCCGAACAGTTGCCGCTGCACAAATTGGCTTCGAAGGCAACGCTTCCCAACGAGTACGCAGCCATTCCGTATGCGTGCATAATTAAGGGGGATGGGCGATTTCAGTCCATTGCGGCAGCTTCCATTCTGGCCAAGACACATCGGGACGAATGCATGATGCGATTACATGCCCGGTATCCTCAATATGCCTGGGATCTCAACAAAGGCTATCCAACACAGGCCCACAGAGAGGCCTTACACCAATACGGACCAAGTCCGGAACACCGCAAAAGTTTCCACCTGAAGGAGGATCAGCTTCGGCTGTTTTAAGCACGCAGTTTAAATACCCTTGCGTACTGGTTTATTTGACGAATCATGGAAACCAATCCGTTGGAACGGGTTGGTGACAGGTGGTCTTTTAGGCCAATGGCGTCGATAAAAAACAGGTTTGCGTTTAAAATTTCATCCGGTGTACGTCCGGAAAGAACCCGAACCAGCAAAGCAATGATGCCTTTGACAATGACGGTATCACTTTCGGCCTCCAATGTGATCAACTGACCATCGTATTGAGCATGGATCCAGACCCGACTTTGACAACCTTCAATCAAGTATTCCGGTTTCTTATACTGTTCCTCCAGCGGAGGCAGTTCGTTACCGATATCGATGAGCAACTGATATTTATCCATCCAATCCTCCAAGGATTGAAACTCTTCAATAATTTCTTCTTGTATTTCGTTGATTTCCATAATCGTATTAAAACATCGTACGTATTCGCTTTAGAGCGGTTATAAGCACATCCACTTCTTCGGGAACGTTATACACGGCAAAGGATGCACGAATCGTACCTTCAATGCCAAAACGGTCCATCAGTGGCTGAGCACAATGATGACCGGTACGCAGGGCCAGTCCCATTCGATCCAACAACGTACCCACATCAAAGGGATGAATGTTACCCAGTTGGAAAGAAATGACGGCACTCTTGTGTACGGACGTTCCAAAGATACGTACATCTCCCAATTGCAGCAAGGCATCCGTTGCGTAGTGCATCAAGTCGGTCTCATACCGGGCGATTGCATCCATATCCAAATGTTCCACGTATTCAATGGCTTTGGCCAAAGCGGTTGAACCAATAAAATCGGGCGTACCGGCCTCAAATTTGTAAGGGAGTTCGTTCCAAGTGGAGCCACTGAAATGTACCTGAGCAATCATTTCCCCTCCGCCTTGATACGGGGGCATCTGATCCAACCATTTCCGCTTTCCGTACAACACGCCAATACCTGCAGGACCGTACATTTTATGCCCTGAAAAGGCATAAAAGTCGGCATCCAAATCCAGTACATCGACTTTCACGTGCGGAACGGCTTGGGCACCGTCAATCAACACCGCAATGTTATGTTCGTGGGCCAAACGAATGATTTCTTTAACCGGGTTGATGGTTCCAAGCACATTGGAAACGTGCGTAATGGCCAGCAAGCGAACTTCGGAAGTCAACATAGCACGAAGGGCCTGCCTATCCAAATCCCCGTTATCAAGGATCGGAATGACCTTCAATTGCAACTTTTTGCGTTGACAAAGCAATTGCCAAGGGACAATATTGGAATGATGTTCCATTTCGCTGCAAAGGATGACATCTCCTTCGTTGCAAAAAGCCTCTCCAAACGAGCTCGCTACCAGATTGATGGCCTCCGTGGTGCCTCGGGTAAACACGATCTCAGCCGGATCCGAAGCATTCAAAAAACGGGCAACACAGGCACGAGCCGATTCGTGCGCTTCGGTGGCACGCATACTTAAGTAGTGCACACCGCGATGTATGTTTGCGTTGGTCTTATAATAACCCTGCTCAATGGCCTCCACCACAACCTTGGGTTTCTGGGTGGTTGCAGCATTGTCCAAATAAATCAACTCTTTCCCATACACTTTTTCCTGTAGTATGGGAAAGTCGTTTCGAATGTGACGAAAAGGTACTTCCATATCAACTGCATTGGGCTGCCGTACAACCTGCACAACGAGCCAGTTCTCCCCGGAATCTTTTTTCGACCAACATTCTCATGCGGTCTTTGAGCGGATCAAGATGAATGTTATCAATCACATCCGCAGCAAAAGCAAATTTCATCAGCAATCGGGCTTCCTTTTCGGGTATTCCACGTGAGCGGATGTAAAACATGGCTGTTTCGTCCATTTGTCCCGTAGCTGACCCGTGGCTGCAACGCACATCGTCCGCATAGATTTCCAACTGAGGCTTGGTAAACATTTTAGACTCTTTGCTCATGCAGAGGTTGCGGTTGGATTGATAAGCAGCCGTTTTTTGTGCATCTTGTTGTACCAGAATACGGCCACTGAAAACACCCTTGGATTGATCATCCAATACGTATTTATACAACTGATTGCTGACACAGTGCGGAACGGCATGATCGACCCAAATATGATTGTCCACAAATTGCTCATTCTCAACCAAAGCCAATCCGGAAAGGTTGGCTTCTGAATTGGATCCATTCAGGTGCACCTCAATGTTGTTGCGCGTCAATCCATTGCTCAATGTCATTCCGTTTTGTGAAAGATTGGCCGAAGCTCCAACCGAAGCAAATGTATGCGACAAGCGGGTGGTTGCAGCATGCGACATCTCCAACTCATAGTATTCAAGACGGGCATTATCTGCTACAAATAATTCGGAAACCTGATTGACAAGGAATCGATTGGGGGACAATGTATGGTCGCAGAGAAGCAACTGTGCCTGAGACCCTTTCTCCATAATGACCAGCAATCGACGTTGCACCAACATTTCTTCGGGACCCTGCAAAATCTGTATAAGCTGCAAGGGTTTGTCAAGAATTACGTTTTCAGGAACGTACAACAAAAAGCCATCCTGAGCAAAGGCCGTATTGAAATGGACCAAACCGTCAAGCGACTGCTCTGCCAATTGATTGAAATAAGGTGCAAGCAAGGCTTCATGGGTTTTGCTCAACTCAGCCAAACTACCGCAGAGCACACCTTGAGGAAGGTTCAACGGCTTTTCGTTCGGATAGAATTGATCATTGACCGAAAACATCAGCTTGGTTGTAAGATTCGGGACATCGCATCGAAACACGTCGTGGGGATTGCTGGGTATGTTGAACCGTTTTAAGTTCATCCCATAATCCACTTCCAGCACGGCTGTCAGATCAAGATGCCGGTAATCTTCCCTTTTATTGTCCGGAAAACCCATCTGATCAAAACGTTCCATCGCATTGGAACGTTGCTGATTCAGCAAAGGCACCGAGCTCCTATTCAACGTATCCTCATGCTCCTTATAAAGGGAGGTGTAGGTTTTAACGAATTCTCTCATCATATCAATGCATCTTTGATCCAATCGTAACCTTTCTTTTCGAGTTCCAGTGCCAATTCAGGACCGGCCGTTTTCACAATCTTCCCGTCGTATAAAATGTGTACAAAGTCCGGGTTGATGTAATCCAACAATCGTTGGTAGTGTGTAATCACCATGGTTGCATTTTCAGCACTGCGCAACTTATTCACACCCTGAGCTACAATCCGCAACGCATCAATGTCCAAGCCGCTGTCCGTCTCGTCCAAAATGGCCAATTTCGGTTGCAACATGGCCATCTGAAAGATTTCGTTGCGTTTTTTCTCTCCTCCGGAAAAGCCTTCGTTTACGGAACGGTTGGCCAATTTGCTGTCCAACTCGACAATGGCACGCTTTTCACGCATAAACTTAAGAAAATCCGCTGCAGACATGGGAGACTCTTCACGATACTTGCGGTGTTCGTTAATCGCTGTACGCATAAAGTTGACCATGCTCACTCCCGGTATTTCTACAGGATACTGAAAGCTGAGGAACATCCCTTCGCGCGAACGATCCTCAGGACTCAATTCAAGCAGATCTTTGCCCTTGAAGGAAACCGAACCATGTGTTACCTCGAAGGCAGGGTTTCCTGTCAGCACAGCAGACAGGGTACTTTTTCCGGAACCATTCGGCCCCATTATGGCGTGAATCTCACCTTCCTTAATACTCAGATTGATGCCTTTTAATATTTCCTTCCCATCAATAGAAGCGTGTAAATCCTTTATTTCAAGCAACATAGTATTTATTTATTTCGTTCATACTTTTTTTTACGTACGGCCGGTTTTCGTTTGGTCGAACGACGTTTGTTGGGTTTCACTTCTTTTCGAAGCATTTTCCTCAACATCAGTACATTCATTGCAAGTAAAACAATCAATGCTACCGCACTGATTCCAACTCGAATCCGGTTGGGATTAGAAAGGCCCAACGCATTATTTTCCAAATACCACAACAACAATAGGACTGCGGTAGACAGAAGCAACATGAGCAGGGCAAAGCCCAATAGTATCCATTTCCAACCCTTTTTTAAGGGTGCTTCAATTTCATCTTTCATAGGTCCGATAGGTTTGTCTCCATTGCCAAATTGCCTTGGCAGCAATCAAGGTAAACGAAGCAAACAGTATTGCTGTAAAAAACATCCCCATATAAGCATACAACACACATGAAATAAGATCTACTACAATCCACAGCGGCCAATTATCCCAATACTTTCTCGAGAGTAACCATTGCCCCACGACACTGGCTGAAGTCAACAACGCATCCAATCTCGGATAGGCGGGCGGATCAATCCATTCCGGAAAGTGGGCTTGTGTATAAATAACAAAGCTGCCCCATAAACCACCTCCGATCAAAATAATCAGAAGGTATGCGATCCACTGTTTTATTGTCAAACGACGGATTCGAAGCTCCTGTTGGCCATTGGCTTCGTCCGGCTTCGGATGCCTCCAATGATAGTATCCGTATAGGCTGAAACCAAAATAAACGGCCTGTAAAAGCATGACCGAATAGAGTCGAAACTGATAAAAAAGCAGCGCATACAACACGTTGTTCAGCATGCCGACCAGAAAATTGCCGGACTTCTCACCAGAAGCCAGCCAAACAGCAGCAAACCCGGTAACTACAGCCAGAAACTCCAAGAGACTCAGTCCGTAGCCCCAGACATCTACCATATTCTGTGTCAAAAAATCCATCAACCGACGCTACCCTCCAAGGTTATTTGAAGCAGCTTCTGGGCCTCAACGGCAAACTCCATGGGTAACTTGTTGATGACTTCTTTGGCATATCCATTGACGATCAATCCCACGGCATCTTCGGTAGAAATGCCACGCTGATTGCAATAAAACAATTGATCCTCGTTGATTTTTGAGGTCGTTGCTTCGTGTTCTACAACCGCGGAATCGTTATTTATATCGATGTAGGGAAATGTGTGTGCACCGCAACGATCTCCAAGCAACAAACTGTCACATTGAGAGAAATTACGTGCGTTATCGGCACGAGGGGATATTTTGACCATGCCGCGGTAGCTGTTTTGACTTCTACCGGCAGAGATGCCTTTTGAAACGATTCGGCTTTTGGTATTCTTACCCAAATGAATCATTTTTGAGCCGGTATCAGCCTGTTGGTAGTTGTTGGTTACGGCAACCGAATAGAATTCTCCTACCGAGTCGTCACCGGCCAAAATGCAGCTGGGGTATTTCCACGTAATTGCCGAACCGGTTTCGACCTGAGTCCAGGATATTTTGGATCCCCTTCCCTTACACAAACCGCGTTTGGTTACAAAATTATAGATTCCTCCCTTTCCGTTTTTATCACCCGGATACCAGTTTTGAACCGTAGAGTACTTTACTTCTGCCTGTTCCATGGCAACAATCTCTACGATGGCGGCATGCAACTGGTTTTCATCCCGCATGGGAGCAGTACAGCCTTCCAGGTAACTCACATAGCTGTTGTCGTCGGCAACAATCAGCGTTCGCTCAAACTGTCCTGTATTGGCAGCATTGATGCGGAAATAGGTGGACAACTCCATTGGGCAACGTACGCCTTTGGGTATGTACGCAAAAGACCCGTCACTGAAGACAGCACAGTTGAGCGCTGCGAAAAAGTTATCACGATATCCCACAACCGAGCCCAGATACTGACGCACCAAATCCGGATATTGTTGCACGGCTTCACTGAAGGAGCAGAAGATAATGCCCAGCTCAGCAAGGTTTTCTTTGAACGTGGTTTTTACAGAAACGCTATCCATAACGGCATCTACTGCCATTCCGGTTAGCATTTTTTGCTCTTCCAACGGTATACCGAGCTTTTCAAAGGTTTTAAGCAATTCCGGATCCACCTCATCCAGGCTTTCCGGCCCCTTCTTTGACTTGGGTGCCGAATAGAATATGATGTCCTGATAATTGATTTCAGGAATCTTCAAATGGGCCCAATCCGGCATCTCCAAGGTCAGCCAGTGACGGTAGGCTTTCAAACGGAAATCCAACATCCATTCCGGTTCATTTTTTTTCATCGAAATGTACCGGACAACATCCTCGGTCAGACCGGAAGCAATGCTGTCTGAATCTATGTCCGTAATAAAACCATATTTATATTCACCCGAGGTGACTTCTTCCAATATATTTGTCGATTCAACTGCCATTACACTACGTGTATTTGATTCATATCTTCCTCCGATGTATCTCCATCGAAGTGTTTGTTAAAAAGATCTTTGAATGTCGGGATTAGCATCGGGGCAAACTCTTTGACCGGTTCATAGAAGAAAGAGTCCGCTACACGGTCTTTTCCCAATAAATGGTATTCGGCATCCATACGTTGATAAACATTCACCAGAATACTCATAAAAAACAGACCCTTGATTAAGCAAAACAATCCTCCGGCCAAACGGTTCACCCAATTGAGTGAAATTGCCTTAAATAGGGCGGAAATCAATCCGGATATGGCCAAAAAGATAATGTACAAAACGACGAAAGGCAACAAAAAGCCCAGTAGGTGCAACCACCCCTCGCCCAAGGTAAACTGCTGCGCCAAAAGGTATTCGACATCGTTGTGATAGACCACAGCTACCCATAAGCCAACGATCAGGCCCAGCAAACTTCCGATTTCCGAGAAGAAACCATTCTTCAGTCCTTGGAAAAGACCAATCAGAAGGATTATACCAATGAAAACATCGATTCCATTCATGTCATGCAAAAATACAAAAAACACCTGAACAGTATGCGAATCGATTCAGGTGTTTTTTGGTGTTGCAAAAAGAGTTGTTGTTACAAGGTCTTCTTGATTTCTATTTCTTCAAAAGATTCGATGATGTCACCCACTTTCAAGTCCTGATAATTGGAGAAACTCACCCCGCATTCGTAACCGGAGTTGACTTCCTTCACGTCTTCTTTAAAACGTTTAAGCGCACCCATTTCACCGGTATAGATTACAATTCCATCACGAATCAAGCGCAGTTTTTGTCCGCGTTTGACCTTGCCTTCCTTCACCATACAACCGGCAACCGTGCCGACTTTTGTAATTCGGAAGACCTCGCGCACTTCAATGCTGGCAGTAACCTCTTCCTTGATCTCGGGAGACAACATCCCTTCCATCGCTGATTTGATCTCTTCAATCGCATCGTAAATGATGGAATACATGCGCATATCGACCCCTTCGCTTTCAGCAATGCGTCTTGCCGCTTGTGAGGGGCGAACCTGGAATCCTACAATGATGGCATCCGAGGCTGAAGCCAGGGAGACATCCGATTCGGAGATGGCACCAACTGCCTTATGGATCACATTCACCTGAATTTCTTCCGTTGTCAAATTGATCAATGAATCGGCCAATGCTTCGACCGAACCATCCACATCACCCTTGACAATGATGTTCAGCTCCTTAAAGTTGCCCACCGCAATGCGTCGGCCAATTTCTGCCAATGTCAGGATCTTGTTTGTTCGCAATCCTTGTTCGCGCTGCAACTGTTCGCGTTTGTTCGCAATCTCTCGGGCTTCCTGCTCCGTCTCCATTACGTTGAAGTTATCACCGGCCTGAGGGGCTCCATTCAAACCCAGAATCAACACGGGTTCAGCCGGTCCGGCTTGCTCGATGCGTTGTCCGCGCTCGTTAAACATGGCTTTTACACGGCCAAAATGAGTACCGGCCAAAACAACGTCCCCTTGTTTTAACGTTCCGTTATGAACCAATACCGTTGCAATGTAACCACGTCCCTTGTCCAGTGACGACTCGATCACACTACCAATGGCTCTGCGATTGGGGTTGGCTTTTAGTTCAAGCAATTCTGCTTCCAAAAGAATTTTTTCCAACAGTTCCTCAATATTGATCCCATTCTTGGCTGAGATTTCCTGAGACTGGTACTTACCACCCCAATCTTCGACCAAGTAGTTCATATGTGCCAACGTTTCCTTGATTTTCTCCGGGTTGGCTCCGGGTTTATCTATTTTGTTGATGGCAAAAACCATGGGTACACCGGCTGCCGAAGCATGATTGATGGCTTCAATGGTTTGAGGCATGACACTGTCATCTGCTGCAACGATGATGATGGCAAGGTCCGTCACCTTTGCTCCACGAGCACGCATGGCGGTAAACGCTTCGTGACCCGGCGTATCGAGGAACGTAATCTTTCGTCCATCGGGCAATTTCACATTGTACGCACCGATGTGCTGGGTAATCCCTCCGGCTTCACCGGCAATCACGTTGGCTTTACGAATGTAGTCAAGCAACGAGGTTTTACCGTGGTCAACGTGTCCCATCACTGTTACAATGGGGGGACGAGGCTGCAAGTCCTCTTCAGAGTCCTCTTCAACATGGATGGCATCCATTACATCCGCACTCACGTATTCGGTCTTAAACCCGAATTCATCGGCTACAATGTTGATGGTCTCCGCATCCAAGCGTTGATTGATGGATACCATCTGACCAATATTCATACAAACAGAGATGACCTGTACAGCAGCCACATCCATCATATTCGCCAAATCATTGACGGTCACAAACTCCGTAATTTTAATTACGCGGCTGTCCTCCATCTCGCGACTGGCATCGTCCTGACGTCGTTGCGAAACGGCTTCTCGTTTTTCCTTACGGTATTTGGTTCCCTTTTTGGGCTTTGACGTCAAACGAGCCAACGTTTCTTTGACTTGCTTGGAAACATCTTCTGTATTGACTTCGCTCTTGAGAACCGGTTTCTTCAGTTTAGATTTGGAATCTCTTGGGCCTCCGTGGGCAGGTGCGTTATTTGCCGGCAATTCGGAAACTTTGACCTTTCCGTCTTTGATACGACTTCTTTTCTTCTTTTTGGCAGGGTCCGTATTGAGATCCGGCTTGTCAAAACCTTTACCCGGTGCACGGTTTGCCGTATTTCCGGTGGTTGGTTTTGCCGCTTTCTCTTTTTCTTCACGCTCTTTGCGCTTCTCTGCAATGCTTTTTTTCTTGGGACGTGTCGACTGATTGAGTGCATCCAGATCGATGGTTTTAATCACCTTGATGTTGGACTCAATTTTACGCTGCCCCAACGTAAATACTTCCGGTTCTGCTTTTGCGGTAGGTTCCGATACCGGAGCTTCGCTCGATTTCGGTTTTTCTACCGGCTTGGGCTTTTCGACGGATTTGGGTTTTTCCATCGCCTTTGGTTTCTCAACAGGCTTCGGTTTTTCGATGGGCTTGGGCTTCTCGATGACAACCGCTTTATCGACCGGTTTATCGACCGGCTTGGCAACAGGAACTTCAGGAGCGATTGCTGCTTCAGGAGTTTTTGCTGCTTCAGGAGCTTCAACAAGCGTTGCCTTTGGCGCTTTCTCCGGAACGATTTCAGCCTCGACCCTAGGAGCCTCGATTGTTTTCACTTCGGGCGTTACTTCCGCAGCCGCAACCTTCTGGACCGGTTCTACCACCTTTGGCTCAGGAACTTCCTGCTTTTCAGGTGTACGGGTTTCTTCCGGAGGGCTCACTTTTACGCTACGTCCGGCTTGATCCAGGTCAATGTTGCCTATAATCTTTAATTTGGGCTTGCTATGCTCCACCTCGTCTTCAACCTTTATATCCACCGCTTTTCCGGTCTCAGCAGGTATTTCCACTGTAGACTCATTCTCAACATCTGAGGACGGTTTCTGTTTATCCCGATTCGTACGCTCCTGTACCAAGCGTTCAGCCTCTTGCTTCAGGGACATATCCTGGCTGAACTCTTTGACAAGCATCTCATATTCTTCTTCCGAAATCTTTGCGTTGGGCGTACTGTCCACCGCATGACCCTTCTTCTGAAGGAATTCCACCAATGTGGACATTCCTACATTCAAAACTCTTGTTACCTTATTTAATCGAATCGACATAAACTGGGGTTAAAAACGTTAGTACATCATGGTTGAACTGCAAGCACTCTGCTTCGATCAATCCTCAAACTCATACCGTAGAATGGCCAGCACCTCATCTACCGTAGTCTCTTCCAAATCGGCTTTTTCCAACAAGACTTCTCTTGGCAAAGCCAGCACATTGCGAGCGGTATCACAACCGATCTTTTTCAGGGCTTCAATCACCCATGCATCAATCTCATCCTTGAATTCATCCAAGTAGATATCATCCTCTTCAATTTCATCCGTTTCACGGAACACATCAATGGTATATCCTGTCAGCATGGAAGCCAACTTGATGTTCATTCCTCCTTTACCAATGGCCAGTGAAACTTCTTCGGGTTTCAGGAACACCTCCGCTTTTTTGCCCTCCTCATCCAAACGAATGGATGAGATTTTCGCAGGACTTAAAGACCGCTGAATAAACAAGTTTACGTTGGCTGTAAAATTGATCACGTCAATGTTTTCATTTCTAAGTTCACGAACAATGCCATGTATGCGTGCTCCTTTAACACCTACGCACGCTCCAACCGGGTCGATGCGTTCGTCATACGACTCAACCGCAACCTTCGCACGTTCACCCGGAATGCGGGCAACGCGCCGTATCAGAATCAATCCTTCATGAATTTCCGGTACTTCCAATTCAAAAAGACGTTCCAGGAACACCGGTGAAGTACGGGAAAGTATAATTTTGGGATTGTTGCTCTTGTTTTCTACACGCTCAACGACCGCGCGAATGGTTTCTCCTTTGCGGAAGAAATCGGTCGGAATTTGCTCTGTTTTTGGCAAAAGCATTTCGTTGCCCTCATCGTCCAGCAACAAAATTTCTTTCTTCCAGATTTGATAGACTTCAGCACTCACAATCTGGCCAACCTTTTCAATAAATTGGTTGTACAGACTATCCTTCTGCAATTCCAGAATCTTTGACGCCAGTGTCTGACGCAAATTCAAAACCGCACGACGACCGAAATCCTGCAAGTGCACCTCATCGGTAACTTCTTCACCGATTTCAAAATCTGCATCAATTTTTTGTGCCTCTGTTAGGCTTATTTGAAGATTCGCATCTTCTAACGCATCGTCTTCAACGATCTCACGATTTCGCCAGATCTCAAAATCTCCTTTATCCGGATTGATGATGACGTCAAAATTCTCATCGGTTCCAAACAATTTGGACAACACATTTCGAAACGACTCTTCCAATACGCCAACCATGGTTGCACGATCGATGTTTTTGAGTTCTTTAAATTCGGAAAATGTATCAATTAAATTGATGGTTTCTACTTTCTTTGCCATTGGACGATTAGATATAGTATTTACTGCTTCAAGAGAAGGTTACAACATTTTTTACTTGATTGACGTCTTCGTATGTAAAATGCAGCGTTTCTGTTTGTAAGACCGGCTTTTTGGCATCCGGCAATTTCACCTTTCGCGTAACTTCCAGGCCAAAACCTTCAGCGGTTACATCACATAAGATACCGGTCCATTTTTTTCCATCCCGGGCGAGGACATCAACAGCCTCGCCTACATTCATTTCATATTGACGAAGCACCTTGAAGGCTTGCCCAAAACCGGCAGATCCTACCTCCAGCGAATAATCTTCGACCTCCCGATCAAACTGCGCTTCAATATGACGGGTTAATGCGATGCAATCCTCTATGGTCACCGGCTCTGAATCGGATTCAAACTCAACAACAATGTCATTATTTTGGTTGATTCGAACATCAACCAGAAAAAAGGATGAATCGTTCATCCAGGCTTCAATTACGCCAATAAGTGCATTTTTTTGCATCGATACTGCATTTTTAAGAAAAAATATGGGGAACCTTTTAGCTCCCCACACCCATTCGTCGGCCGCAAAGATACAACTTCTCGGCTCGATTGCAAAATAAATGCACAATTCTTTGTAAACGAATTAAAGTTGACCTTCCTGAGCCTTTTTCAACATCTCTTCGTTGGCAGTAATGGCAACCTCAACACGTCTGTTTTGTGAACGACCGGCTTCGGTATCGTTGCTGGCAACAGGAGCAGAAGATCCAAGACCTTGCGTGGTAATGCGAGAACCGGCAACACCCTGCGAAACAAGATATGCTTTGACGGCTGCTGCACGATTTTCAGATAAAGGTTGATTGATTGCATCCGAACCGGTGCTGTCGGTATGTCCGTAAACCATCACATCCGTATCCGGATATTCGATCAGCGTTGCAGCAAATTTTGTCAAAGCGGTTTTGGATGAAGCATTCAAATCGGCTTTGCCTGTTTGGAAAAGGATACCCGAATCAAACGTAACTTTAATGCCTTCACCAATGCGTTCAACGTCTGCATTGTTGCCTAGTTGCTCTTCCAATTCGGCCGCTTGTTTGTCCATCTTACGGCCGATAAGCGTACCAGTAGTTCCACCAACCGCTGCTCCGGCAATTGCCCCAACAGCCGTATTTCCCAATAATTTACCCACACCGGCTCCAACGGCAGCACCGGCAACGGTTCCTATCGTTGCTCCTTTGGCCATGTTGTTCCAGGATTTGCAACCGGTAAAAACCATAGAGAGGCTAAGCGCTCCAACAAGCAATAATCGATCGATTCTCATAATGTTTCTTTTTTTAATTTGTAAACGTGTTTACTTCCACTGTATTGATGCAAAAGTACAATAATTTTTGATTCGGCATAATATCACTGCCTTTGATTTGGCTTTGCTGAGAAAAAAGTATCTTTGCGCCTTCAATATGCAGATAAAAACAACATACACTCATAAATGTTCAATTCAATGAATAAAAGCAAGAAAGCCATGCTGGTCATCCTGGATGGATGGGGCATCGGCAACAAAGACAACGCAGACATCATCTCCGGAACGCCTACTCCTTATTGGGACAGTTTGGTGCGCACTTACCCCTACGCACAACTACAAGCTTCCGGCGAAAATGTCGGTCTTCCCGACGGTCAAATGGGCAATTCGGAAGTAGGACACCTGAACATTGGTGCCGGACGTGTTGTGTATCAGGATTTGGTCAAAATCAATGCCGCTTGCCGCGACAACAGCATTTTGGAAAACCCGGGCATAAAAAAAGCGTACACCTACGCCAAAGAAAACAACAAAAGCATCCACTTCCTGGGTTTGGTCTCCGACGGAGGTGTACACAGTTCTATGGATCATTTGTTTAAACTGATTGAAATATCCAACACCTACGGCATCGATAAATCTTTCGTTCACTGCTTTATGGATGGTCGTGACACCGACCCAAAAAGCGGAAAAGGATTTGTCGAACAACTGGAACAGCACATCGGTAAGAATACCGGAGCCATTGCATCCGTTATCGGCCGGTATTATGCTATGGATCGCGACAAACGTTGGGAGCGCGTCAAAGAAGCCTATGATTTGCTGGTATCCGGAAAAGGAAGCCCCGCCAACGATGTGGTTTCAGCCATTCAAGCATCGTATAACGAAGGCGTTACCGACGAATTCATCAAACCGATCGTGCATGTGGACGCCGAGGGCAAACCCCTTGCCACCATACAGGCAGGTGACGTGGTGATCTTTTTTAACTATCGAAACGACCGTGCCAAAGAATTGACCATTGTATTGACCCAAAAAGATATGCCGGAAGCAGGCATGAGCCGCTTGCCATTGGAGTATTACACCATGACACCCTACGACGAAACCTTCAAGGGGCTTACCATCCTTTTTGACAAGGACAACGTACAGAATACGTTGGGAGAGGTTGTTTCAAAGGCAGGGATGAAACAATTGAGAATCGCCGAGACTGAAAAATACGCACACGTTACCTTCTTTTTTTCAGGGGGTCGTGAAAGCGAATTTGAGGGCGAAGACCGCATCTTAATCTCCTCGCCAAAGGTAGCCACCTACGATCTTAAACCCGAAATGAGCGCCTACGAGGTTGCGGACGCACTGTCAAAAGCGATCGAAAGCAATGCATACGACTACATCACCGTCAATTTTGCAAATGGTGATATGGTGGGGCACACCGGCATTGTTCCTGCCATCCAGAAAGCCGTTACTGCGGTGGACGATTGCCTCAAACAGGTCATCGAAACCGCTAAGGCCAACGATTACGATTGCATCATCATTGCCGACCACGGAAATGCCGACAATGCAGTCAACGAAGACGGCTCACCCAACACGGCACACTCGCTCAATCCGGTTCCCTTTGTTTATGTCAGCTCCAACCAACAGGCACATGTATCAAACGGCATCCTGGCTGACGTAGCTCCATCCATCTGTTATTTGCTGGACCTGGAACAACCCAAGGATATGACCGGAAAAAATCTGATCCAATTATAATCCCTTTCCATCGTAGAAATGCTTCAAATTAAGGATACACTGGTCAGTTTAGACCTATTAGAAGTTCACTTTTGTTGTCAGCTCGCCCAATGCAAAGGGGCGTGCTGCATCGAAGGTGATTCCGGCGCCCCACTGGAATCGGACGAAGTGGCAGCCATCGAAGCGGCCTTACCCGCGGTATGGGACGAACTTTCGGAACCGGCCAAGGAAGTCATTCGAAACCAGGGCGTATCCTACGAAGACGTTGAGGGAGAACGGGTCACGTCCATTGTACAGGGTAAGGATTGTGTCTTTACCGTCTACGACGAAAAGGGCATTTGTTACTGCGCGCTTGAAAAGGCTTGGCGGGAAGGCCGTCAGCCGTTTCAAAAGCCAATTTCCTGCCATTTGTATCCGGTACGCATCAAGCAATACAAAGATTTTGTCGCCGTAAACTATCAACACTGGCACATTTGTTCTTCTGCCCTTGATTACGGCAAATCACTTGGATTGCCCCTGTATCGGTTTCTGAAAGAGCCTCTGATTCGAAAATTCGGCAACGAATGGTACGAAGAGCTCACACAGGCTGCTGCGCTTTACGAACAGCAGTATAAGCAGACCGAATAACACTGAAGAGACAAAAGCACTG
>JAQVXI010000022.1 GCA_028709215.1 Bacteroidales bacterium | reverse complement strand
TCCTATAAACTGGAAACCGAAAGAAAGCAACTAACAAAAAGTAAAATCCATTCAATACCCCGGAAGAATCAACGCTTCCGGGCTAAAAAGGTTGCATGAAGTGACCTGTAGTAGGCCGAATGGTTACTGTATGACCTCCAACATTACAACGGCAATGATGGGGATTTCTTCTGGCAGGATCACATGGGTGACTTGGCATATGTCCGTCAGGCAGTTCGTTTGGCTCGTTTGCATTACGCCAATTCGATGGCTTCAAAAGGGGGCGACGATGGTCAATTGACGTTGTTTGTCAATGACTACAACTTGGAAAGCGACTGGGATGGCAACGGTAAATTGAAATCGCTGATTAAGTGGATTGAGCGTTGGGAGGCCGATGGAGTAACCAAGGTGGACGGTATCGGCTCACAAATGCACATCTCGTGCTACATGAACGACGCGACTCAAACCAGCAAGAAAAATGCCATTGAAAACAGTTTCCGACTCATGGCGGCGACCGGCAAATGGGTTCGTATCAGTGAATTGGATATGGGGATGGTCGATGCAGCCGGCAACAACGTACCCACAGCCCAAATGACAGAAGCGATGCATCAGCGCATGGCAGATCTTTACGAATGGATCTTCAAGAAATATTTTGAAATTGTACCGGTTGACCAGCAGTGGGGCATCTGTCAGTGGTGTGCAACCGATTCTCCGGAAAACAGCGGATGGCGTGCCAATACGCCGGTGGGACTTTGGACACTAGACTGGTACCGCAAGCATACCTACGCCGGTTTTGCACGCGGTCTGGGAGCGCCGCAAAACCCGACGGGATTGGACAACATCAAAGAAGATTCCAAGCTGCTGGGACCCATTTACAACCTAAACGGCAACAAGGTAGGCAAAGATTTCGAAACCCTTCCCGCAGGCATCTACATCCAAAATGGCAAAAAGTACCTGAAGAAGAACTAATATAAGCTCGTACAACAAGCAAGAACCCGGCCTGCATCGTTTTAGAACGATACAGGCCGGGTTTTCGCATTTATTCTACGTTCATCTTAACGGTAAATCCATTTGCGATAACGATGTAGGTACCCGCTGACAAACGGGAAGCAGGGTCTACCGGTAACCCCTGCACGGTATATAGGCGTAGATCGCTGACTCCGGGTACCACGATCTTGCGATCCATGACATACGGCTTAATGGTAGAATCGTTGGGTTTATTCAGTCCGTTTATGCTGGCGACACGCAGGAATCCCTTGGAGGCCAGCTCGGTAGTATCCCAATAAAGACCCTTGTCTGAATCAATCACGAGGTTTTCCAAGAGCGGGGTCCCGGCAAACGTCTGAACTTGTTGGAACAATTGAATGCTGTCACCAAGGGCGGGTATCCAGTTGTTCCAATGAAGACGGATGGTGCCGTTCATGGTGAGTTTCTTAATGTTCTGTAGGCTTGTGTATACGTTTGATGTAAGAATACCCATATCTATAAAGGCATCTTTTGACATCGTAACATCTTTGCCGCCAAAGTCAATATTTCCGATGGTAGACGTGGGTGAGGTCCCTACCTGAAGTGTCGCTCCTGCATCGAACGTATAGAAGCTGTTGGACAGAGAACCGGTGCCGGTCACACCACTAAGCATGGCTCCATTCCGTACGGTAAGCGCACCGGTACCCAGTTTTATGGTGCTTCCACTGATGAGGAGTTCACCCGCCTCAACGGTGGTGTAACCGGTGTGGTTGTGTGTACCGGTAAGACTCACCTTGCCGCTGCCTATCTTCACGAAGTTGGAATTGGCGGTGACGGTGCCTGCCCAACTCCAGTTGCTGTCGTTGCCCAGTCGCCAGGTATTCGTACCTGAAGCACCATCGTTGGCAAACGAGGCCCAGCCACCCAGCTTTCCACCTCCCGAAACGGTCCCGATGGTAAAGCTCTTTCCGGTGTTTTGTACGGTGGTATTGTCTGCGATGTTCAACGTACCTTTGGGTAGGCCTGTGGACGCATCGAGGGTGAAACGCGGTTCGGTATCCTTGCTTCCGTAACTGCCCACAGCGTGGATGGTCCCCTCAAACTGGCTCCAGTCGCCTTTAATTCGGGTACGGGTGGCAAACCAACCGGATCCGGAAATGACCGTGCAACGGATGGTCAACGCCCCTTCGCCCGTGATCTTATTGGAAAAACTGGCATTGTTTACCAACGTTTGCGTCCCACTTTTGTCTTTTGGGACGTGGATCGTATAACTGCTACTGGTATTTTCCAGCAAGGCGCCATTCTGGAACTCGACAATTTTACCCGGGAGTGAACTTGCGATGCATTGAACGGTGCCGTCTGCAATGATTAGGCGATCCAGGTTGTTGTTGACATTGAGTTTCATCCATCCCGATCCTTTTTTGGTCAGCACACTGCCGCTGATGGCTCTGTTCACAATGAAATCACCGGCATTGTTGAGGATGCCACCTTTTTCTCCCACCATCTGCATGGCCGAACCTTGCGTGACCGTACCCGATGTTTGAAGGGTCGCTCCGTTCTCGACGATGAAATTGGTGCCTACCGATGAGACAGCGCCGAGTTGTCCGAGCGCCAGGTTGGCGTGGCTGAGCGAGGTGACGGCTACGGTGCCTCCGCTGATGCGGGTGCCTCCTGTGTAGGCGTTGTCCGTTGAAACGGTGAGCGTGCCGTCGCCGCGTTTGATCAGCTTGGATGCGCCGATGATGGACCCGGTGCCGTCGAAGCGATAGGATTCTGTACCGTCAACAATAATGCTATCCGCCTCCAAATTGCCTTTGAGCGTAATGGATTTATTGCTTGCTGTGGCGTCAAAAAGCACCTTGTCACCGGTGACAAAAAACGCTGTATTCACCGCCGTATCGGAGGCTAAGGTAAAGTTTTTCGATTGAGCGAAGTCCCATACAGCACTTTCGTTCCCGTTCCAACGGATGCTGGTTGCTTCACGGATATTGGCAATGGTGAGATACAAATGATCGTTCGAATGCGAAAGGGATGATTTGAAACGTGTACCGATCCCCTCGATGATCACGTCCGAAAGCAAACCAACAAGGGAGTCGACCACACCGAGGTCATAGGTGCCGATGCCGGGTTCGTCCATCACAAATTCAAAGACCGGTGCGAGGTATTTCGGGCCGTATTGCCAAGATTTTGTCTCAAGGGATAGGACCTTGGCATTGATTTTATCGGTCATATTCACATCGGTGAGATCAAATTGAATCCGTGCTCCGAATCCGAGTTGTAGGGTGTCGGTCGTGATGGTGCCCAGACCCGTCTTGCCTCCCGGACGTATGGTGGCATTGTAGTCCGCCTGGATGCTGCGGAACTGCCCACCGTTGGAATTCAAGGTGGTGTGGCGATTGAGCCAAAGGGAGGAGCCCAGGAGTTTTCCGTGGAACGTTAGTGTCCCGTTCCAAACGTCGGTGTTACCGGTGAAAAGCTGTTCCACGGTGGGCAGGATGAGCTCGCCTTCGCCTTGTTTGATCAGTCGCATGGAGCCGGCAAACGCGCCTCCAGTCAGCGTTGAGGTATAGTATTGAGTGACGGGGGCTGTTTTCGTGCTGGTTTCCGACCCATTCTGGCCTTGGGTCCAGGAAGGAACGTTTACGATCACATTCCATGGACGGATACCGTCTTCGACCGCAATGCTACTGTTTTGGTTTTCATACACCAATACTTGCTGATCGGTATGGGCCGATCCAATGGCTCCACCGTTTGTGACGTGTTGACGGTCGGTGGCGATGAGGGCCGGGGGCGTCTCGGTGATCCCTTCCAACTCTCCAAGGAAATAGGAAGGATGAGGTGGTTGGTTGTACCCGATGGTTTGCCACACCATGGCTTGACGATATCCATGGTCGTGCCAAAGGGTAGGAATGCGGTAAGGTGTGGTGTAGTTTGAAGTATAGATCCGTAGGCCTGTGCCATTACGGATGACGATTTCTTCGCGCCAGTCGCCGAGGATATCGCCGCTCATACCGGGGTTGTTCTTGGAGCTATTGTTCATGTTGCCGGCATTGGAAAGGAAAATGCGTCCCACGCCGGGTTTGTCGATTTTGGGCGATTTGGCTGTACCAGGGCTGTTTAGTACTTCAGACAGAAGGTCTCCATCCCAGAAGATGCGGAAATTGAGGTCGCCCCAGGCGATAAAGCCATTGGCATCTAGTTCGCTGATGGCTTTATCGGCCACGGAACTGATGAAGCCGGTGTTCACGGAACGTCCCTGGCTACCGGGATAGCTATTGGAAAAGTTGGCCATGAGGGCACGGCCATCGTCGCTTGTTCCTTGTGAGCGGTAGTAGAGCTCTGAGGTAGTGGCGTTGCGGAAGTTCATGTTGGGCGCATTCTCATTGCAGGTAAATTGTTCCAGGCCCCAACGGTAGGGGTCAAGGTCTCCGCAGTGTTGGGCATCTCCATGGCCCAGGCCCGTGGTGGAAAGCCCTTTGCCGTTGTCGTCAATGGTCATGGAACCGAACATGATTTCATCGCGTCCGTCCATGTCAACGTCCTGAATGGCAAAATTGTGGTAGCCCTGGCCAAACCAGGGGCTGCCTCCGATGTTGTTGGACCAATACCAACGGCGGGTTAGTTTGTGGGTGGCAGGATCAACGTCGTAAGCGGTAAATTTGTGCCGGGTGTAAGCACCACGACCGAGGAAAATGGAGGGCTTTTGTCCGTCCAGATAAGGGGCACCGAAGTAGTGTTTGGAAGCACGGTGACCGCCATCGCCGTCTTTTCCCCACACGGCCAATGAGCTCTCACCTGTTTCGTAACGCTTGAGTGGATAGGTCATCCAGCCTTTGTCGTTGTCCCCGATGGGGTAGGGCTCTCCTGTTGTTCCGTTTAGGTAGAGAAGGTATTCGTTGCCCACACTGGTGTATTGCGTGTTGCTCACTGTGCGTGAATCGTAGGTTGGATTGTCACCGATGGTCACCGTGGTGCCGTCTGCCTTGTGGATGATCATGTTGTCGGCGCCACGCAACATGACCTCCGCCTTGCCGTCCATGTCCCAGTCAAAGGCAATGGCGTCCCATTGTTCGTCGGGACCGGCCTGCATGTTGGGGCCAAGGTCTATCCACCATAGACGGACGCCCGAGAGGGTCAGCACTTCAATGCGGTTGAACCGGGTGGTGTTGCTGGTGAGGTAGCGATCGCCCGTGTAATTGCGTTTGCAAATAAGTTCCAGCTGCCCGTCTCCGTTCACATCGGCAGCCACCACATCGTTAAATTCATAATCGGACGTGGCGTCAATCCCGGCACGGTCGGTGGCAGTCTGTCCGGGAAGATCCAGATAGCCGGTGGTGAAGCCTGTATAGGAGTATGTATCGGTGCCACTCCAACGGGTGGATGCGGTGCATTTTTCGCCTTCCACGCCGCGTACCACGGGACTCACCTGATACGAGGTGGCGACTGTACCGGTGCTGTGTACGTAGTTGGATGTTGTTAAATTGGAGGCTATTTTTAGGTTGTTCGCGTAAAGATTGTACGTCACATCATAGTGTTCTTCACCCAGTATGCGCCAACTGATAAAGTTGCCCACGCCGTTCTGAGCGATGGTGGCTACAAGCCCACGGTCTAGTTTGTCAACAGCGCGTTGTGCGTCCATTTTGTTTGCTGTTCCGGTCAAAAGCAGCAAAAGAAGGATGCCGTTTCGGAGAAATCTCATGTTTTTAGTTGTTTAGGTTCGTTCTTGCTTGCAAAAATACGAACGGTCTGCTTGTTGGATGTTTAAATTTTGACATAAATTCCACGACAGACGATCAAATAGAACGAATCTTTCTCAGCGTAGGGCTGTTATTCAATGATCTCCCAATGTCCCGATTTGTTCGATCCAACACGTGTGGCAAATTTTTGATCAGCGCAGCAATGCCCAGCGCACATTCGGCGACTCCCGTTCCGTTGTCGATGGCTCCCGGAACATCGGCGGTCCACACGATCCGATTTTTCTCACGCGAAACCTGACGGTTGTTGGTGCTGTGTTGATTTACCGCAAGCATGTCCGGATTGGTGAGCATTTCTTTGGTAAACGCATCGAGTCTGGTCATGTCACCGCCAAAAATAAGCGGTGAACGTCCAATGGCCCAAAGGCTCATAAGCGTATATTGTTCGTCCTTTGTAAAACGTGTTGCACGGTCAAATTCTACCATCCCGATAGGCAACATGTCGGCATCCGGGAAATGTCCGGGACCGCGGAAAGGAGTCCATGCATCGAGGCGTTCGAACATAGCCAGTAAGGCACCCCAACGATCCCAAAAATCATCGGTGATGCGCCACATGTTGGAGTGGTTCATTACGTGTTCGCCCACTTTAACCGGTGTTGCTCCCGGTGAGAGGCTCAATACAATGGGGCGGCATGTTTGATCAATGGCTTTGCGAAGCGTTTCGACTTCAGTCTGTTGTACCTTGTCGTACGGACGGGAAATGTCGTCGCATTTGATGAAATCGACACCCCAATCGGCATACATTTGCACAATGGAGTTGTAATATGCCAGTCCTTCGGGCTTGGTCGCGTCTACGCCGTACATGTCGGGGTTCCAGGAGCAACGTGAATGGGTTAAAGCAATATCCTGAGCTTTGACGTTGGTGCCTAATATTGGAAGATTTTTTTCTACCGCCTGACGGGGAATGCCGCGCATGATATGGATCCCGAATTTCAAACCTTTGGAATGCACGTAATCGGCAAGCGGTTTAAAGCCCTTACATCGGCTGCCGAAGGAAACTTTTTCAACCCCGGAGTTAGTCGTCCGTATTCGTCCATGGTGAGTGTCGCTCCCGGTTTGTAGGAATGCCCTTTCGATTCGGGCTCATACCACTGAATGTCGACTGTTAGATACGTGTACCCACTTGATAGAAGGTGTTTTGCCAGTGTTTGGGCTTGTCCTGTTCTTGTTAAACTTTATTCGGGCATGTTACTTTGTATACTGTAGCAATCGTGTTTGGAACGGAAGCCGGTTTTTTGATTTCGAGTGCTTCACTGGTTTGATTCCATTCCACCTTTTCTTTACTGCCCAGCAATTCAATCTTCTTTATTTTAATCTGATTGTTTAGATTTTTTACGTGAATGTTTTCGGTGGGCTCGCCCATGACGGTTACATAGATCACGTTCCCGTTTTGATTGAAACGGATGTCTTTTGCTGTAAATTTGATGCGACCCTCGTTAAAGCCTTGTGCATTGATGGGATTGGCGGCGTCGGCGGCAGGACCTTCACCAAAGACTTTCCATGGACGGGTGTCAAAAATACTTTCCTTGTTGATGTCCATCCACTCGGCAATGCCTTCCAATACAGCCATTTCTTTATCGTCTATGGTACCATCTCCACGAATGGGAATGCTTAAAAGCATGTTCCCGTTTTTGCTCACCACATCGATCAACGAAAGAATCACCGTTCGAGCCGATTTGTACCGATTGTTTTCGTAAATTGAATGTTTGTAGTGCCATTCACCAATGCAGGTACAGGTCTGCCATGGTTCCGCTTGAATCTTGTCGGGTGCTCCACGTTCTACATCCCAAACCAAACACTTTTTTTGCTCTGGTGTCAAAATTTTACCCAAGAGTACCGCTTCCAGATTGCCCTTATGTTTGGCTATGTTGCTGTTATAAAAATGAGCCGCAATTTTCAAACCGGCATCGCTAATCGGATAGAGTGGGAGTGCGGTATCGTCGAAATAAAGCAGATCGGGCTTAAATTGGTTGATCAGGTCGATGGTGCGGTTGTAGAATTTTTCGCAATATTCCTGCGATGGCATGGCAACACCATTCCCCCAGTTCCACTGGCTGTGAATCCGGTTTATATCTTCACTGCTTCCTTCACTGAACGGGTGATTTTGCGCATACAATTCCTGTGGGTCCAATCCTTCCCACCAAGTGCCTTTTCCGTCTTTTTTGGTCAATTTTCCATCGTAGGGAACACCAGCCATTTCGCCGTTTTTATCCGAACGCTGCGCCACTTCCATCCATGACCAAGCATGAGCCGCATGGACACTCAGTCCAAACGGCAGACCGTTGTTTTTGGCCGCTTTTGACCAACCGGCCAAAATGTTTTTTTTAGGGCCGACCCGTACGGTGTTCCATTCCTGGTATTTGCTGTTCCACATGTCGAGGTTGTCGTGGTGGTTGGCCATGGCAAAGAAATACTGGGCACCGGCACGTTTGTAGAGTTTCACTAGTTGCTCGGGGTCCCATTTGTCGGCTTCCCATTCGTTGATCACATCTTTAAATCCAAACTTCGATGGGTGGCCATAGTTTGCAACATGCCACTTGTATGCGTGACTACCTTCGTTGTACATTGAGCGGGCATACCAGTCGCCTTGTCCGGGTTGGCATTGTGGTCCCCAATGTGCCCAAATGCCGAATTTGGCATTCCGATACCACTCGGGAACCTGATACTGACTCAGGGATTCCCAAGTGGGTTCAAATTTGCCGGCGGCAACCGGCTCATTCTCTGTGTTGATGATGATGGAGAAGTTTTCCTGCGCGTCCAGATTGAATGCAAACAGTACAGTTGAAATTAAAATCAACAGTTTTTTCATGGTTTTATTCTTCAATACAATTATAATACAAAAATAGACCAATATTGATGAAAATCCTATACATCAGAATTGTTATTCCTGAAATGAAAAACCATGTATTTCAAGCATTTTAGCAGCGTAGCGCTTCCCCAGCGTTCGCATGCCTGCTGTGCTGAAATGGAATGGATCTGTCGTGCCTTTTACTCCTTTTGAGGATATAATGTGGGCATTGGGAATCACTGTTTTTAATTTTGGTAGAATTTTCGTATTGAATGGATAACAAACGCCGTTTTCTTCTTTGCTTTTTAATTCACCTGCCAATAAGGCTACTTTTTCCGGTTCAAGATTTAAATCTGTCATTAGATTGTCGTATATTTTCTTTACTTTATTTGGCCAATGATCATCGTCAAAATTGGATTCGCCCTGATGGATCAAAATCCCTTGAATAACGCCATCCTTTTGGGCAATTTTTGCCATTTCGACCAACCTTTGATACGGATTGCCGTCGTATTGTTTGCAGATGTTTTGCATCCATGTTTCGGCACTGTCGAGGTACGTTTTGTAAGTGTCTTTTTCCCAAAGTTCAATTTTGGCTCCGGCAATCGATACGTTAATGACACCAACCCGATATTCCAGGGGTAAATGAGCCACCATTGTTCGTCCAAACCAGTCTATGGGACCCATGTTGTTTTCAGGACGATTTATGGGTGGTTCGGCGACGTACCATTTCCCTTTTTCTCTGTTTTGTTTTGGAAAATCGACGGTGGCTAACATTTGAAAACGCTTGTCTACCGCTCCGGAATCCTGTTTTTCTGGTCGCGCCCCTGCTTCCATATTTGATTGTCCGAAACAGATATAGATGTAAAACGTAGAATCCGTTTTTTGTTCTTGAGTAAAGCTATCCGGTACAAAGAAGAATAAAAGGGCAAAAATCAATATGATTTTATAGAGTTTCATTGTTTGCACTATTTAATGTATACTTTTCTAACATTGATCGATCCATCAGACATATGGCTGCGAATCAGGTAAATACCTTGAGCGTTTTGTCCATGTTTGCTGTGAATCGGTTGTCCAAATAGATTGAAATATTGTTCGGATACAACAGTCGATGTTGACATGTTTGTTTTTTCAATACCTGCCGGCAATTCGTCTTCATTAAGTGCAACACCAAAGTATGTGATGTCGTCGTAATAGAAATTTACACTACCGGCTCCAAGTCCCCATACCAATTGGGTTGCACCACTGAGATAGGAAGCTTCTTTGTCTGTATAATTGGCCACATTTGTCCAATTATTTCCATCCAAAGAGTAATCAAACGTAAGGTATACAATAGCGTTGCCTGACACCGATGCCCTGAACCAGACGGGTTGTCCTATGGTAGGACGTACATTGTTTGTAGAGACGTTTGCATACGTTTCAAGACCATATCCTGAAGTGGATTTGTAAATCCTGAATTCGGTATTGTTGCTTCCCCTGTTTGTATAGGCAATAAATACATAACCATGCATCATTCCATTTACATACCCAAGAGTTCCGTCGCCCAGGCGGGTTGAATCACCTCTAAGTACCACTCCAATTTTATAATTATCGGTATCGGAACCCAGTAACTGTTTCCAAGTTACTGAATAATTGGTGGCCTGTTTTGAAAACAAATTTAGGTCTAAAATGCCTGTGCTTTCTCTTTGGCCGCCACTAAATGGCTTGAGCACATTGCTTGTGTTGCCATTCTTGTCCGAATAGGTTACGACGCCTGCTGTAGCTGTGTTTCCCTGTCCTATCGTGACGTTTTTTGCCGGTGGTGTTGTGGCGAACGACCCAGGTCGATCAGACTCAAAACTGTACGTTTTGGTCAAGGGTTTGTTTTCAACTTCACCGCTTAAAACAAGCTTTTGATCTTCCATGAATGCTGAATGGACAACAAGCGTATCCGTATATACGCCACTTGCCAAATTGGCCTTTAATCGTGCATAAACCAATCTGCTTGTCAGCATTCCGTTTTGTGGAGTTAAACTCAATGTATTTGCGTATTCGTTTGTCTCATTAAAGGATATCTCGAATTGGTTTGGAGCAATTAGTGTGACGTCACCCATAAGTGAATTTGCCGAAAGAACAAATGATTTATTATTCGAAGGACCTTGATCTCTTACGTAGTTCAATTCGGTAAGAACTTCTGGCAATAATGAAATCGATGCAGATTTGTAGTCAATATTGTCAATGGTCCAGTCACTGTTTCCAGTTCCAAGCCCCCATACCAACTGAGTTGAGCCCGAGCGATGTGTGTCGTCGGTAAACACTGTTTCAGTTCCCCCAAACCAGGTAATGCTGTCAACCGAATATTCAAACATCATTTGATTGCCTACTGCTGAAGCTCTGAACCAACGCGGTTCACCTGGAAGCGATGTGACATTGGTATGAAAGGATGTTTTTTCGGTGATTGCATCTCCTTCAGTCTTGTATGTTTTTAGAGTGATGCTGTTATCTGTTTCATTGGTTGATGCAAATAAATAGCCTTGTTTCAGATTGGGTATATGAGCGGATGAGCCCCCTCTCAGCAATACGCCGTTCAAACCACCTGATTCTGCACTGTATTCTTTCCATATTACGATGTAATTCTCGGCCGATTCGGGGAGTAAATCCAAATTGGCAACACCTGTGCCACTAATAGAATCCACCGAATATGTTTTTAGACAATTGCCGCTTCCGGCTATTTTGTTATCATAGTTTACAATCCCAATCGAACCGTTTCGTACGGTGATAAAAGATGGATCAATTGCCTGATCGGATGTTTTGTCATGTGTAAAATCGTAAAAACTTTTTGCAATAATAATGTTATCGATATAAAAGGAGTAGGTCGGTGCTTTTGCCCGAAACTCTATGGTGTTTACACCTTGATTTAAATAGATATTTTGTACATTTTGCTCCCATACCCTGTTATCATTGGGCGTTTTCGTAAAAATGGGATTGGCGACTTTTATTCTGTTAACATACAAATCAATGCTGGTAACATTTGCCGATAGCGACTTGTATTTTGTATAAAGGTCGTAATTGCCACTTTGCAAAACGGTAACGGTTTCCATTGTTCTTGCCCCGGAATTTGAGCCAAAAGTAAGGTAACCCATTGCAGAATAGTTTTGAAGGTTGGTCTCACTGACACTACCGATGTTTCGAATGTCAAAGTTTTCTGCTTCGTATTGTCTTGACCCATAATACACGGGAGGAGCGGATGGAGCAATCATTGTAACAGAGGGAGGACAGTCGGTCAATCGATCGGTTGCAGTACCACTACACTGTATGTCAAGATCCAAGGGGCCATTGTGTTGTATTGTTAAAACGAATATTCCATCGTTCCAAGCTTCCGATACGGTGCTTTTTACCCTTCCTCTATCAGTATATTGAAAAGTTGGTTTGTTTGTGCTTCCGTATATCGTAATCACATCTTCACGTATTCCATAAGACGCATCTGTACAATAATTATTCAGGTAAATGTGGAATTTATCCGGGTATTCGTTTAAGATCCCATTTGAAAACTGTGAATAATTTAGAGAAATGCTGTCGCAAGAATTGTACTTGAGGGGAATGATAGCCGTACTTTTTACATTTGTATTCATATAGGGATTGTACGTCAGCCAAGTGTTTTTTATCCGGGCAGCAAAGCCATCTCCTGTATATTCGGAGGGGAATAATGCATTGAAGGTATTGACCTTCGTTTGCAAATTGGGCCAACGTGATGCGTAGGAAGATTCTCGTACGACGACATCAAATTTGCTTTCCAGTTCGTCACTATATTTGTGCATCATAGGAATTGAAGGATAGCGTCCTGTTTTTTTAAACCAGGTTTTGTTGTTATCGAGTGCGCCATCCATGGCATACAAATCCGTGAAAAGTGAAGGATTAGAACTGTATTTTTGAAGGTTTGTGCCTTGAGTCAGGTCATTAACATAAGCAATCTTGGTACGTTCGATGACTTCATCGCGACTAGGAATCCGAAACGTTCCATCGATGATTTTACGAAACATATCAACATGAATATCAATCATTTGTGGGTACATCTCCCAGCGTTTTTCGGTGTAGCCCAGCCGGTTTGTGAAACTGGAAATTTGACGGGTGGCCTGCATGGGGATGGTTTCAGGGCCATCTGTTACTGTGGCGCCAGTCAATAAAAAATGTTCCATTACGGCAGCAATGCCGGAAGATTCGGCAAATTCCCCGGATGTAGCCCTCCATCCGCTTTCGTCGAAACGAATGCCATAATGATCGGAATATCCTGATAAAAATGCACCCAAATGGGCACTTTCGTTATCGTAGAAACCAGTGGGAAACGTAAATTTATCTTGCAAGATATAGTTTCGACTGTATTTTTTACAAGCTTGTTCAAATGCCGGATGATTTTTAAATTGCCCGATTGGGTTGGTGTAATTGCCAACACCCATAAAATTACTAACAGACAAATATCCTCCGTATGTATCGGCCAGTTTGAGCAATTCAATAAATAAGTCGAGCCTTTTTTGGAATTCGTTGCTGCTCGGAAAACCCCAGTTTTGTTCCGCAAAATTATAGCCGATAAAATTGGGGTAATTTTTGTAGAAATATTCGTATTCCTCCGAATAAGAATAGGGTAGATTGCATTTATAGCCGCTGGCCGGCTGAATCATGACCCAAACACCTTTTTCGGCACACGTTCTAATCCAGGACTCGCATATTGAAAATGGATATTTTTTAAATACAAAATCGGATACCGAGAGTGATACGTTAAATACAACGAATGGTCGAATGTCTTCGGGTACCAAATCAATGATTTTTTCCGGGTCTGCCCAATTCCACGTATCGATATGAATGATCCACATCGGGCTTGTGGTTGAAGTCGGTCGTCTTAGCGGTGTGCCTTTTTGTGCAGATAGCGAAAACTGGATAAACAGTAAAATAAATCCAATGATAAAAAATTTTGTAAAACGCATGATTTATAGATTTTAAAGTATTTGTTCTATTTTGCCAGATCCATTACGAATCCATATGAATATGACTTGTTGCCATCAATGGTGTACTGCTTCAATGTGCGTGCTCCCCATGAATCATTTCCTCCTACACCAATAATGTTTAAGTCAATGTTGATGTTTATATAATCTCTACGAGGCAATTGATAATTGTGTTGTGCCTGTTCGATATCTTCTTCACTATAGGGCCAAATTCGAAAACATAGTGGTTGAAGCCCGGATATTGTCATTTTTTTGCCGGAAGCATTATTTATCGAGAACCAACGTACGTCACAGCGATTGGCATTGTCCTGAGGAACCACATAAGGCGTGATAAAATCTTCCAACGTCATTTTATAATACCCAATTAGTGCTCCACTTTTACGGTCGGGGTAGTTCTCGAAGGCACCTCTGCCATACCATTCAATTGTGTTCATTGTGGCCGGTAATCGCATGCGCATGCCAAATTTTGGCATCTGGTCAATTTCTTGTGCGGTTGGAATATAGTTGGCTTCAACCTGTACCTTTCCAGCTCCATTGAAGGTGTATTTCACTTGATAAGTGGCTCCAACGGGCAATCCCATGTCGAAGGAAACAACGATAAATTCCTGATTGTCTACTATATTATAACCAATTACACGTCGATTATTGGCGGCGTTGCGCCATGAGCCAAGACGACTGTTATAACCATTTCTTCTTTGGTTTTCGTTGGCAGGCTTCCAAAAATAGGGTTCCAATTCACCTTTTAATATTTCTTCATGGTTTACTTGCCAGCTTTTAAGAGATCCGCTGATTTTGTCAATAACGAACGTGGTTTCACCTGCAGAAATTACGATCGCTGTTGATGTCTCCTTGCAAACAGGATTGATTGTTTTCCGAAGGCTTTTTGAAAAGTCGTAGGGCTTTAATACAAATTGTTTTCGTGCTACGATAAAACCCTTTTCTGCCCAAAGGGTAGGCTCAGGTAATTTTGCATAGATATTGAGTATCAGCTCGCCTTTTGCTTCTACTGTCGTTGGGATTTCAAGAATATCGTTGGCATTTAAGGACTGCCCGGCTGCTTTGATTACTTTACCGTTGTCTAAGAACTCGTATGCGTAATCAAAATCGTTCAATGAAGTGAAATCAAGTTTACTAATTACCTGTACGTTAAATGTGCCTGCTATCAGGTCGAAGTCAATATATTGTTGGACTTTTTGGGCTTCGTAATAGTGTGGATGCGGAATCCGGTCGGCTCCAAGGAGGCCGTTTATTAAAAAGGAACCATCGTTTGGTCTGTCCCCAAAATCCCCTCCATAGGCCCAGAACTCATCGGATTTAAGGTAGACAGACTGAGGATTGTTGCCGGGATTTAACGGAGAACCATCTATTTTTTTAGCGATGGACTGATCGACCAAATCCCATATGGCGGCTCCTGCAATGCTTTGGTCTGCTTCGATGACGTTCCAATATTCCTGAAAATTTCCCAGTGAATTGCCCATGGCATGGGCATACTCGCGCAGCATAACCGGACGGTCGGAAATCTTTTCTGCCAATGCTTTCAGTTTTTCCGGCGGTAGATAGCCGTCATCGTAAACGTCAGATACTGAGCGGTCAGAGTCAGAATAAATTAAGCGGGATGAGTCAAGTTTTCGGATCGTATCCCTCATGGCTTTCAAATTTCGTCCCCGGCCACCTTCATTACCCAGTGACCAAAAGACAATACTCGGGTTGTTTTTGTCACGATGAAACATCGACAAAGCTCGATCAATGTGTGCTTTCGTCCAATTTGGATTGTCACCCAATTCTGTGTTTCCAATTCCATAACCGTGTGATTCTTGATTGGCATCAATCATTACATAGATTCCATAGCGATCGCACAATTCATAAAAAAGAGAGGAGTGAGGGTAGTGTGCTGTGCGTACCATGTTGAAATTGCCCTGTTTGATTCGCTGAACATCGAGCTCTGTTGTTTTGCCATCAACGTAACGGCCGGTACGCGGATGATGGTCATGGCGGTTGACGCCTTTAAGCTTAATGGCTTTACCATTAAGTTTAAGTATCTCTCCATTAACTTCAATCTTACGAACCCCCAAGTGATATTGAAAGTGTTCCAGTATTTTTTTCTTTTCACGAAGCGTGAGAGAAATGGTATACAGGTATGGGTCGTCCGCTGACCACAATCGTGGGTTATCGAGTACATCCTTCAGTAGGATTTCTTGTGAACCAAAAGCGGCAATCGATGGAACTGATTGAACAATCGTTTTTTCAATGTTTTTTCCGCTTTTGTCGTTTCCGGATATGATCACTTCCAATTGCAGTTTGCTTTTTTCCTTTTTGTATAGGTTCCGAATGAAAACTTGAGCACCAACTGTTGCAGATGAAAAATCGTTTGAAGGTTCAGCAATAATATGATAGTCGCGTATATGTGTTTTGGGGCGCTCCCATAGTTCAACGGGTCTGAAAATACCGCTCAGCCGCCAGAAATCCTGGTTTTCGAGATAGCTCCCGTCGCACCAACGATAAACTTCAACAGCAAGGCGGTTTTTACCTTCTCTTATATATTGGGTTGCATCAAATTCGGCCGGCGAATAGGAATTTTCACTATAACCAATCAATTGACCGTTTACCCATACATACATGGCTGATTCAACACCTTCAAAAATCAGATAAAACTGTTTATCTGTTTTTCCAGGTTCAACATAAAATGTAGTCACGTAGGATCCAACCGGGTTGCGGTTTTTATACGAAGTCCAACTTTCAGGTGGCTCGCTGGTTACGCGAGGTTGGTCGCGTTTAAACGGATAGTTGATGTTGGTATAAATAGGTGTACCAAAGCCTTGTGTTTGCCAGTTGCCAGGCACGTGAATGTTATCCCAGGTTGAGACATCGTAGCCTTCTTTATAAAATTCAATGGGTCGTACTTCGGGATTTGGAGACCACTTGAATTTCCAGCATCCATTAAGGGTTGTAAATTCTTTGCATCTGCTTTTTATCGACTGGAGCATCAGTGAACTGCGATAGGCTTCTTTGTGGATACCGATCACCTGTGGGTTTTCCCAATCGGGAATTGCTTGTGCATGCACTTTCATAAGAAATAGCATTGAGGCAAATGCCCAAGCAGTAATGTGTTTTTTGTTTCTCAGTTGTGCCATTTATTCAAATCTCCACCAATCCAGGTTAAACAATTCGCCTTCGCCACCTTTAAAAACCAAATAAAGGTCATGAACACCTTTTACTTTCTTCACTTTGGCAATATTGGTTGACCACTTGTCGAACCCGCCCGTGCTATTCACTTCGCAAACGCCCAATAGTTTGCCATCCAACCCTCCAAGCCTTATTTCGATGCTGCCTTTTGAAGAAGTGCCCACTTGGGCAACAAACTTTTTGGCACCTTTTTCAAAATCAACCGCTCTAATTTTGATGTAATCACCATTGTTGATGTTTGAAATGTAAACTCCAATATTTTTATCATCAGCAGCAACAAGCCCTTCAGACCATGCCATTGTTTCGGCTTCGACGCGCTCAAAAGGGTTTAGTTTACCCACCCCGGTTTTTATCCCTTCTTTTGTTGTGGATAGAAGTGGAATTGTTCCGTCGGGATTCAAGTCAAATGCCTCAACACAAACCGACCTGTGGAAACTGTTTCCGCCCGGTAATATTCCGTTGTGATAAACAAAATACCACTTCTCTTTAAATTCAGTTATTGCCTGGTGGCTGGTTTGGCAATTATCGACCGGGTTTAAAATCCGTCCCTGATATTCCCATGGACCGATGGGTGAATTGCCGGTGCAATACTCGATGGTAGACGGCAAACTCGATGAGTACGACAAATAGTATTTACCGTTAATCTTCTGAAGCCATGGGGCTTCACCAAATTTAGGAACATTTGCATATTGAATCTCGCCCGAAAAATGAATCATATCGTCGTCCAGTTTCACATACTTACACTTTCCGTTGCCCCAATACATGTATGCTTGTTCGTCATCGTCAACAAAAACAGTCGGATCAATATCGTCAAAATCGCCCTGATTGGGGGTCATGTCAGTAGTGATGATGGCCGAACCTTTCGCATCGACAAACGGCCCTGTGGGGCTATCGCTTACCGCTACACCAATTGCTTTACCTCCTTTTTCTCTGTGGCTGACCGATACATACCAATAAAATTTTCCTTTGTGATAAATGCACTGGCTGGCCCAGGCATCTCCGCTGGCCCATTTAAAGTCGGTTACTTTCAGTACTGGGCCGTGGTCAGTCCAGTTCACCATATCGGTTGACGAATAAACCCTCCACTCGCGCATATTAAACCATTTTCCAGTGGGCGAAGCCTGATCCCTGCCGGCATAAATATAGAATCGTCCGTTATGAACCAACGAAGCGGCATCGGCGGTGTAATTTGTTTGAACAATCGGGTTTTGGGCTTTCATCATTCCAAAAAAAAGCGATTGAGAAGAAAGTGCTAAAAATGCTATAAGAATCGATATATTTCTCATTTGTAACTATTTACTTGTTTTAATTCGAACAACAGTTAGCGACATGGCCGGGGTCGTGTAGTTAAATTTGCTTTTTGCATTAAATGCCAATTTCGTTGGCACTATTTTATGAAGGTTATCAAAGGTGTTTTCGTCGTCATTATTGCCTTGAAGCACTTCTATTTGTGCTTTGGTTTGCAAACCTTTGAAGCGCGTCAAATCGATCTTAACTGTCTTGGCTTCCGTTCCGGCGTTTACCAGTTTCAGGATTATATCGTTGGTTTTACTATCCTGTACACATGATGCAGCCAATAAGTTGCTGCTTTCTTCTTTGGTTACCACTTTGTCGAAATAAAGATCTCCCTGATTGTTCATAAACATCTTCTGCACATAATAATTGGGAGTGGGAAGAATGTTCAAATTGTCGAAAAAAATCAAGTTAGTATTCCATTGTGTGAAGCCTTTTTTTGCAAGCAAAGGTGCATAAGAAGCCAACTGTACAATATCGCCATTGCGTTCAATTCCGGTTAGATAAGCTGCTTCGGCAATGGCATTCTTCATTTTATTCCCCCACGAAGCATATTCGCCCAGGTAAACTTTACCTTTCGTACGGTCATACTTGTCATAGCGGTACTGGTTGGCTAAGAACCAATCCGGTTGTACGTAATAGTGTTCGTCAACAATAGGGACATTCATGTCGTTTGAAATTTGCCAGCCTTTGTCAAAATCGTCACCACTATGGAAGGGACCGGCAGTACCAATAATCTTAATAGCGGGATGCTTTTCCTGTACTGCCTTTACAATCATTCTGAAACGCTCGTCAAATTCGGCGGTTATTTTATCTTCGTTTCCAATGCCAAGGTATTCCAGGTTGAACGGTTTGGGATGACCTGCAGCGGCACGTTTTGCTCCCCATGTAGATGTTGCAGGGCCGTTTGCCCATTCAATCAGGTCGAGTACCTCCTGTATGTATTCGCCCATATCGTCCATGCAAAGTGCCTTTTGGCCTGCTCCGCCAATCACATGGGTACCACCTGAATTTTGGCAGCTCACGCCGGCAGGCAATACCGGTATCGGTTTCGCTCCAATATCCTCACAAAACAGGAAGAATTCATAAAATCCCAATCCGGCAGTCTGATTATAACCCCAGATGTTGCGTTGTTCTTTGCGTTCTTCAATAGGCCCAATTGTGTTTTTCCAGCGGTACATGTTGCCTATGCCGTTGCCATGAACCAGACACCCTCCTGGAAAACGAATGAAGCGTGGTTGCATATCGGCCAGCATTTGGGCAAGGTCGGCACGCAGACCATTTTTGCGGTTTTTAAATGTTTTTTCAGGGAAAAATGAAATCATGTCGAGAGCGAATTTTCCCTTGGTTTTTGCCAGAACTACCAAAAATGCCGTATCGCAATTGGCCGTGGCTGTTAGTTCTGCAGAATATTTTTTCCACGATCTATCGGAGATCGTCAGACTGTTTTGTGAAAGAATTTCACCTTTCGGTGTTTCTATGCGAATCAGAAAATTGATTGGCGCATTGGAAAGCTGTTTGGCAAACATCGAGAAATTATACTTTTCACCTTTGCGCACAACAATTCCATCGAAGCCTGCGTTTTTCAAACCCACGCCTGCTTCGCCCTTATACTGCGGATAGTTACCAATAAATTCGGCATCAATTTCCACATAATGTGGGTTGTTGGGATGGATTGGCGATTTGGTTTCGACGCTGATGTATCCGATTGAATGCCCGGGTGAAACAAACTCCCAATAGGAAAACGGATTCCATTCGTGGCGTTCGGCCATGTTGTATTCGAACGAACGGTTTTGCACCAGTTCGGCATACAGACCTCCATCCGCAGCATAGTTGATGTCCTCGAAGAAAAGTCCGAGCAGATCGGTGCTTATTTTTTTACCTCCTTTTGCAGTTTGACTGTAAGAAACAGTAGAAAGGCAAAACACAAATAAAAACAGTCCAAGTATCGGAAAATTTTGTTTGTTCATCTTATTTTAAAATTTATCGTTGCTGTGGAAATAATCAAAATCGTTCAGGGTTAGGTATGCGAATTATTGTTAATGAGTTGCTTTTACGCCTTCGGTTGTTTGGATTATTTTCTGAATGGTGCCGTCTTCGTTGTAGTTTAAATAATCTACGCAAACCGACCGACGATAGTTGCCGCCTGTTGGCAATACCCCGTTGTGATAAAAGAAATAGGTTTTCCCTTTATAATCAATTATACCGGGATGTGTCGTGGTGCTGTTGGGTACTTTGTCCAGAATTAAACCACGATATGTCCATGGCCCTTCGATGCTTTCAGCAGTACAATACTCAATCGTTTCAGGAAAATTGGCAGCATAAACCAAGTAATAGAGCTCCTTACGCTTATAAACCCAAGGTGCTTCGGTAAAATTTTGTGGTTTGAAAGTGTGTATTGAGCCATCAATTTCAATCATGTTCTCCTTCAACTTAACCCATTTGCAGCTTCCATTGCCCCAAAACAAGTATGCCTGACCATCGTCATCAATCCAAACCGCAGGGTCAAGGTCGTCCCAGGCATGTTTCATGTCGGTTGTCATATCGTTGGTGATCAATGCCTTTCCAAGCGCATCTTTAAATGGCCCGGTCGGACTGTCGGCAACAGCAACCCCAATGGCTACTCCACCTTTGCTGTTTTCATCGGCTTTGTGGATGATGGATATGTACCAGTAAAATTTCCCGTTTCGTTCAATGCAATGTGCCGCATTGGCAGCATAGGCCGCCCATTTGAAATCTTTGGTGGTAAGACATGGCCCATGGCTTTTCCAATTTACCATATCGGTTGTTGAATATACAAGCCAGTCAGGCATTTGATACGTTTTGGCATCGACAGTTGCTGTATCGTGACCAACATAGAGATATACGGTATTTTTGTAAACCAATGGTGCCGGGTCGGCAGTGAAAACATTGGTGATAATCGGATTTTTGGCTTGGGTATTACCCAACAATAAAACCGAAAATATAAACTCAAGGATAAACCTTGTTGAAAATGCATTACTAAAATTCATCTGTTTATTGTTTTAACCTTTTTTATTCGATTACTTTCCATTCAAACACGGTTCCATCTTTTCTGTTTGGAAGGGTTCCGGGGAAATCCGCTCCGTAAGGTTCGTTTGTTCCTGGGGTTAACCCAACAAAACGTTTGGTTTTAAGCGAAAGCAGCATGCATTGTCCTCGCAACATATCTTGCCATTGAAATAAACCGGCTTCCGATTCATTTTTGAGCATTCTTACATCTCCCGAAATGCCAACGCCCACAACGGTAAGAAAACCTGTGCCATTCATGGCTTCAAGCGCAACGCGACCTTTACCACGGTCGTGCACTTTAAACCGTACACCTGTTCCATTTGCTTCACGTGACCCCTTTTCTTTAGAATGCATCATACCATGTGGGTTGGCCCATACCAAGAGGTCTGTACCTAAGTTAGTCAACGTGATAACTTTTCCAACAGGAATATTCTTCGAGCGGTTGGCAAGTGGTTCATCGAGTTTGAAATCTTCAAAGTCGGCATAACCGCCATTTTTGCCTTCGGTATTGTATGCAAAAAGGGCATAGCGCGACCCCTGAAAGGTTTTTAGTTGGTATGGTAATCGGATGGAATCGCCAACATTGGTGAACGTAACACCATCGGCACTATAGCTGAATTGAGCAATATCTTCATCGTAATTGCCTGTAACACGCAGGTATACTTTTGCATAGGGTAATATTTTGTCGATGGTTTTGTTTCGGTATTGATCATAGAATCGAAGCATATAACCATCATCGTTTTTAACCATGCCAAGGCTGGCATAAGGCATATTCAGTATAGCAAGCCCGGCAATATCACCTGATTTTAGGGCACTTGCATCGAGCAAAGTGGTGCCCGACGATTCGGGACCAATTACTCGTTGGGTAAGGGTATTCCGTGCCCAAAGGAAATCGTTTGCTGGTAAGGTAAACAAACGCAAAGAGCCGCGTTTTTTGTTTAACTCCCATTTGCCATCGGTTGGGTTGTGGTTCCACTGCCATACGGGCAGAAGCTTGGTCCCCGAAAAATCGTCACTGCGTTGGTATGGAGCAACAGGGGTTGCTTGTACTGCAACATTGGGTTTAATCCAAGTGCGTGGCGAGCGACCAAGATTTCCTTCGAGTCCAAAGTAGGGCCAACCATCTTTCCAGGTAACAGGAGAAAGAAAGGTTGTACGGCCTACCGATCTGAAATCCATCATCGAAAAACCCCACCAGTCTCCATTGGGCAAATCGACAATACCGCCTTGGTGCAATGGTACTGCTCCAAAATAACTTTCGGCATCTGGAGTGAGTTTAAATTTAAAACCTGGTTCGGGAACAGGTCGGCCAAGACCCACATTATCGGTAAGCCACCCGCGTTTTGTTCCCATGGTTTCTTTTGCACTGATTACTGTTGTTTCGTAAGGACCATAAGGTTTATCGGCACGAGCGCATTGCATACGACCTGTTGGCGAATAGTTGGCACTGATAATGTAATATTTCCCATTTATTTTATAGATATGGTGACCTTCGCCCATACTGTTTCCTGCGGGGATAATAACTTTTTCACTACCTTCAACAATACCGCTAAAGTCGGGTTTTAACTCAACCAATATGACCTCATTGTATTTGTGAACGGCATAAACTTTACCATCATCATCAAATAAAACTGATAAATCGTATATTTCAAGATTGAGGGGTTTATGTATCCATGGTCCTTTGGGGTCTTTAGCCATAAAAACCTGCATCCCGTGATTATTTACATTTGTAAAAATGTAGAACATGCCGTCATGGTAACGAATACAGGGAGCCCAAACACCTTGCCCATACGCTTCTTTCCCATCTTTTAGGTCGAACTCGGCACCCAAAGTCAATTTATCGAAGCAATAACTCAGAAAAGTCCAGTTTACCAAGTCTTTTGAATGCAAAACCACTAAGCCGGGCATGGCATGCATCGTCGTTCCGGCAAGATAAAAGTCATCACCAACCCTGATAATATCGGGATCGGAAAATTCGTCGTAGAACAGTGGGTTGGTATAAGTACCGTTTCCGTTATCTGCTGTCCACGATTGAGCCTGAACCATTGTGAAGCTCAGTAATTGAACGAATATCAGCTGTATAATATTCCTTTTCATGCGTTTTATCTTCGATTAAAAATATATATATTAATAGTTAACGCATTGTTCTGTCCATGTTGGTCCATCGATGTAAAACATTCCGTTTTTATAGGTGACCGGTTCAATACCCATTTGAGGGGTAAGTTCCCACGATTCGAACGTTTGGCTATATGGATAGGGCCGCTTCTCAAACATTAAATAATGGCACGAACTCCAAAGTTTCCCATCGGGGCCTTCGAAAAGAGCGTTGTGCCCCGTTTCACAATAGGGGTCTTCGCTATCTTGAAATTTGATTGTGCTGAACTTAAGTTCGGGTCGATGTTCACGTTTCTTTGTGCCAAAAATGGGTTCGGGCGAGGCCAATTCCCAAGGTCCAAGCGGGTTTCTCGATTTCAGCAAACCAACCTCATAACCGCGTGTCCATGTAGAGAAAAACATGAAATAGGTGCCATCGCGCTTAATCACAAAAGGGCCTTCGATACCACCGGTGATCCAATCTGGGTATCCGGGCTGTAGTTTATCGAGAAATTTCACCGCAGGTGTTGTGAGTTTACCTGTTTCCAAATCGATTTTTGCCTGAAATAGCCCGTTGCCACTGCAATAGAAATATACCTGACCATCTTCGTCTTCGAATAAGGTTGCATCGTTGTTGTATTGCGGAGTAAGAGGGCCGTTTACCAATTTGTAGGGTCCGGTGACTTTGTCGGACGAAAAAAGCCAAACACTATGAGTCGCCATACCCTTGGGGTCTTCGGCTGTAACTTTGCCACTATTTACTGTGAGCCAATACTTGTTTTTGATAAAATGAATTTCCGGTGCCCAAAACCTGCCGTTGTACGGGCAATCGGCAGGCAGTTTGCTGGCATCGATCAGCCACGAATGCTGTTTCCAGTTGATCATATCGTCGGAAACCAGCAAGCGCACTCCCGGATTTGGGCCTGTCCAGACCGGGTTCGATGTTCCGGTGCAATACCATTTTTCGCCCACTTTGATGATGCAATGATCGCGCATCGAGATCGTGGTGTCGCGGGTAATTGGGTTGGTATATTTGAAAACGTTGTTTTTCCCATTGCTTTTATTTTCCTGAGAAAAAACACTTGTTGACAATCCAAGCAATCCCAAAAAAACGATCAGTTTATATCTTTTCATCTTTGTTATTTTTTTTATTGTCGATTGTATGGACTCTCATCCATTTTCAAATGTGTACGTTCATAACCGCCATTGTCAATTACTACTTTGTAGATAACCACGCCCGGATCGAGCGGACGAATGTTCAAGGTGTACGTTCCTTCGTCGCTTTTGGGCAAAGTCAGGAATGTTGAAGTTTCGATCATTCGTGCAGCACCAGCGGGGTACATCTTCGAATAGTTGTTCTTCCATGTCAATTCTGAATTGATGTTCCAGGTTTTTTCAGCACCACCAACAAACGATGCAGCTACATTATGCCCTCCTTTTTTGAACGGCAATGTACAATCGAAAAACACCCAAACCTTAATACTGTCGGCTTTAGCATTGAGTTTCAACTTGTATGAAACAGATGCCTCATTGGTTTTCTCAGTATAAGGCATTAAGGCAATTCCCGAAAGTGTTCTTCCCAAATCAGGAATAACTGTCCATTTTGTTTTGTCTGTGGCTTTAGTTTCGAAATAGTGTTCGCCTTCCATAACCACCACATTATTCTTTTCAGTGAAAACATAACCGCCAACTTTTGCTTCTTCGGGGGTTACACGGGTCACTTTGGGTTTTACATTTCCGCCACGGGGCTCATCCCACGAACGGTACCCAATGTGGGTTTGATCCATGAAGTGGTTCCACTTTCCACCAGAAACGTTCAGATTGTAATCTTTGGTAAATTCAGCATCCAACGCAAAACATTTCTCCACCCGATCGGCCCAGTAATTAGCATTCAGGTCTTTTTCGGCAGCAAGTTTCGTGTTCATGGCCAGAGCATAGTACATGTCGTATAGGTTGGCCATAGCACGTACCGGATGAAGCACCAATTGCATGTATGTGTCGCGATTTTGCGAAGGAAGTTTGTAATACTGGCGCATGGCGCGGGTTTCGAGAGCCAGATAGGCATCCTTCACCTGAAGGAATTCGCCACTTTCAAGATTGTATGTTCTCTGGTCGAGCATTTCAGCGGTGACACGACTGGCATATTTGCAATACAAACTCAGGATTTCAGCAGCTTCCGTTGCCTCGGCTTCACCAAATTTATCGGCACAGAATTTCTGTGCATATTCGTCTAAGTTGTTTTCGTTAAATGAATTAGGATTCCACGCCATTTGCAGGAAGAAATCCATTGGGTATTCGTTGGGTTTCAGATCGCCCACATTTAAAATCCATAATTTATCAACGCCGTAGCTGTAAGTAAGCTGAAGTTGTTCCCACATGTGCGGGATTTGAGTCATATTCAACCATTTGTAAGCTCGTGGCGCACCGTGCAGATCAACGTGATAATACACACCATAACCGCCAGGATGTATTGGGGCGTTCAATTCGGGCAAGCGGCGCACATTGCCCCAGTTGTCGTCGCACAAAAGCACAATCATATCGTCGGGCACTTTCACGCCTTGATCGTAAAACTCAAGCACCTCGCTGTATAATGCCCAAATCTGGGGTGTTTCTTTTGCTGGTTTTTTGGTCACTTTTTCGATAATGGCACGTTGGTCTGCCATTACTTTTTCAATCAACCTGAAATTTTCTTCCGCACTTCCGGCATCATCCATGGGCAGGTCGCCGTCTCCACGAATGGACATGGTGACTACTTGCTCATAATTCTTGTTGCGTTCCAATCCATCTTCCCAGAATTTTTTCAGCCCGGCTTCATTGGTTTTGTAGTTCCACTCACCATTGCCATATTCCTTGCGATGGTTACTCCATTCTTTCTGGGCACGCATCATGGGTTCGTGATGCGAAGTTCCCATCACAATTCCATATTCATCTGCAAGGCGTGGGTTTTCAGGATCGTCTTCGTTAAAAGCATTTCCCCACATGGCTGGCCACAAATAATTGGCTCGCAAACGCAACAAAAGTTCGAACATGTGGGTGTACATTTTGCTGTTCACACCGCCGAATTTTTCCTTTGCCCATCCTGTAAAACAAGGTGCTTCGTCGTTAATGAAAATACCACGATATTTCACTTTTGGTTCTTCGGAAGCGTAACGACCAGCTAAAACGAAAGCCGAAGGGCGTTGTTTTGCAGGCACATCGGCCCACCAGTACCAAGGCGAAACGCCCAATTGTTGCGAGAGTTCATAAATTCCGTAAATGGTACCGCGTTTGTCACTACCAGCAATGACTAAACATTTTTTAGTGCCTGGCTGCGGATTTTCGATGGTTGTAATCACAAAGCTTTCCCACTTTCCCTTCAGGTCTTTCAGATCGAGCTTTTTGGCTTTCACCAACTGGTCTATCAACTTACTTTTGCCAAGTGTACCAACAATTATTTCGTAATCCGTCAACGCTTCGGATGTCAATAGTTTGGGTTTTGCCCCGGTAACGCTGTATATGTCGGTTTGCAGGTCGCCAATAGCGCGGATCACGCCTTTCCAGTCGGTTTCATCGTAGCGGATTACTGCAACAGATTTATCAGCTGACACTACTGGGAAATCACTTTCCTTTTCGGAAGTGTTCGAAATAATATTCGAAACGAGACCGCTGGTTTGCTGGGCTTTTGCCAAAATGGATGTTGAAAACAGCATCCATCCGAGTAAAGTAAGCCCCAGCATATTTCTCAAGTTGTTTTTTGATAAAGATTCCATTGTTTAGTTAATTTAAATAATTATAGTTCAAATTCAGATTCATAAGTAGATTCGAAATTTATCACCATATAATCAGCAAGCGTTGATTTGGAAGACACCAATGCTGGCTTATTCCCGGTAACCCGTTCCACGTCCTCGGCAAAAAGACGGGCAGTGGTTTGAGTCGATATATAATCGCCCGTTTCGAAATAGACCGATGCTGTTGCTTTTTCGCTGGCAAGCGGAAAACAGGCAGGAGCTCCTTTTTTAAAAGAAACCTGAACCTGAGCACTTAGATTTCCAAAAAATGCAACAAGAAAAAGGCCTTGTATCAAAAGAAGAAATCTATTTCTCATTCTCCATATTTCTTTTGAAGAAGTCAAAAACATCGGGTAGAATAAGTGGTACCATTCCGCCGTGATCGGCATCGACTTCTTTATATTCAATATTGAAACCATTTTTTTTCATCCAGTCAGCCATTTGTCGACTACTTTTTAACGATGCTGAAGCTCGTTTCCCTTCGCTAATAAAAATCGGCATTTTTCGGATTTTTTCCCAGGGATAGGTTGATTCTTGAACAAACGGTCCCGACATTGGGGCCAGGGCTTTCCAATAGTTGTTGTATTTTGCTCCCAGGTACCATGTTCCACCGCTGCCCATGGAATGACCTGTGAGAAAAATATGATCACGGTCAACCGGATATTCATTAAGCACCAATTCAATTACGTTGATTACATCTTTTTCGCTGAGAATGTTTGTACTGTCTTTTTGAGGAGTACGTTCTGACAAGATCTTTATTGCTGCATCGGGCTGACCGAAAACAGCCGGTAACAGGAGTGCGTTTCCGTATGCACCCTTGTACCCAAGTGGAGAGACCAGTAGAAAACCATACTGGTCAGCCAATTTTACCAGTTGTTTGTTGTTTTGATCGAGGTATGAGCTTTCATCGTTCCACCCACCATGCAGAAACAACACCATGGGCATTTTGGATGTTCCGTTCCAATTTGAAGGTACGCAGACTCTGTAGGGAATATCGGCGTCGGCGTCGGGGAAATGATAGTAAATTTTTCGGTCACCCGTACTCCTCCAGTTTGAAGAACCCGGTTCTGTTAATATTTTTGCAAGATTTCGTGATTCTTTAATCTGTGCTTTTGCTTCCAAATGAGTTCCAAATTCGATCTCACGTTTTGAGGATGCTGATGATTGGGCAGTAACGCGACATGTCATAGCCAGGATTGTGAGTATAAATACGAAATGTTTCATCCTGTAAAAGTATTTCAACTTTTTAAGATTTTCTATAACAGATGTTGTGGCTTTTGTTTCAAATGATGCAGATGCTCTGATTTTGATATTTTTAAGCAGAAATCGTCTCATAAAGTGTCGTGGATTCGTTATATTTGTCATTCCACAATCTAGTGATGTACGAATAATTGTAGACCTTATCAATGCGAAAACACCTTATAGCCCTGATGTCTCTGATAATGTGTTGTCATCTTTGGGCGCAAGACGATTATATTTTTTCACCCATCAACACCAGTGATGGATTGTCGGATAATCGGGTTCGAGCGATTACTCAGTTACCTGACGGGCGAATGGTTTTTGCAACGGAGGGTTTGGTCAATATTTATGACGGGATAGAATTTAGTTACCTGCACGCAGATGATAACAAAGCATATCCGGTACCAAATTATGGAGGCTTTCACCTTTTTTATTTGGATGATAAAAATCGATTGTGGTTAAAAAATCAGACCAAGCTTATTTGCTTCGATTTACTTACAGAAAGATATGTATCAAACATTGATCGTCTTTTTAAAAATTGCGGGATAAATCAACCAATAATCGATTATTTTGTTGATTCTAACCGAAATTCATGGTACCTGGCTCAGTCGAATAAGCTGTATTTCAGAAGAAACGGAGAAAATAGGGCGACAATCTTTGCATCGGAATTGCCTGCCCTTCAAGACAAAGCAGAACAATTGTATCATGTTGAAGTCTGCGATTCGTTGGCATTTTTGTTTTTTAAATCAGGTCAATTGGATTGCTACAACATGCAGACCGGTACATTTCTGTACACGGACACTCCATACGATAAACGTCTGGACGGATACGAGCGGACGCTGATTGTTGTCCCCTACAAGCAATATATGTATCAATTGCGCTGTGGTACGAACAGTGGTGGTATTTTGATGCGTTACGATTATCATAAAAGAGAATGGAATGTCGTGTTTAGAGACATGTGGCAGAATGATTTGTTTGTAGACAAGGACGGAAACACTTGGACATGTTCAAAAGCGGGACTACGTAAATTCGATTCGACGTTAACAGAAATCAATCACGTTTATCAATTTAAACTTTCGGATGGAAACAATCTTGAGGGCGAAATTAGCAACCAGTTTATTGACAGGGATGGTGGTTTGTGGTTGGGAACCAAAAGCAACGGACTGCTTTATTATCATGCAAACCGATTTAAATTTAAAAGACATGATGTAGGAACGATGGTTCACTGTCTGATTGATTTCAATAATGAGCTGTTGGTTGGTACGGAAAACGGACTTTACCTGTATTCCAATGATAAGAAGGAGATGCAACTATTTTCCGGTATTCCAACGAATGTTTTTTGCAATCAGTTGGTTCGGGATTGCAAAAACAGAATCTGGCTCTGTACCAGACGCCATGGTTTGTTTTGCATCGGCAACAATGGAATAAAACAATTTAATCAGCCTTTTGTGTGCCAATACTTGTACGAAACCATTAATGGCGAATTTTATTTATCTACAGATGAGGGGTTTGGTTTGTTCAATCCGGAGACTGGCTGTTACGAACCGGTGGAGAATTCAGCCGATTTGGGGCATGTTTATCAATTGATTTCTTTGTCGGCCAATCGGCTGATGGGTGTTATGTATGCCGAAAAAGGACTTTTCGTGTATCATACAGAATCGAAAACCATTGATTATCCCAACAATAGAATGTATCCTTACTTTGTACACAGCAATAAAAAATACCACGATATCTTTATCGATCACCGGAAGATGATTTGGTTTGGTACACAGGATGGATTATTTGTGTATAATCCAGCCGATTCTTTTTCACGGAGCTTTTTTAAAAGAGACGGTTTGATTAATAATAATATACGCTCGATAACGGAAGATGGTCAGGGAAGGATTTGGGTTTCGACCTCGTATGGCATTTCCTGTATTGGTGTAATAAAAGAAGATAAGGGCTATTCTTTTACGTTCTCAAATTTTAATCATTTTGATGGAGTTGTCGGAAAAGAATTCCTTCCGCGATCCGTATTGAAAAGTAAGGACGATCATCTTTACTGGGGTGGATTGAATGGTTTTAATGCGATTGATTTAAATCGTTATAATACTGTAAAAACAGCGCATCTCATTCCGGTTTTTACTCGTTTTTATATTTCTGGCAAGGAAGTTCAGGCGGGTACAAGCGATGACGCTTCGTCGGTGCTCGCAAAGACCATCGGTAATACAAAGGAGATCAAATTAAAGCACGATCAAAATTTTATTAGCTTCGATTTAAGCGCGTTAAATTATGTAAACCCCAGCCAGACTTATTATGCTTACAAACTCGAAGGAGTTGATCCTTCCTGGATTGAGATTCGCCCATCAAATGGGATGGGACACATTAACTATACCAATCTATCACCCGGCTCATACCAATTGAAGGTGAAAGCGACCGACAACAGCATGGTATGGTCTGATGCATATGCCGAATTAAACATAAGAATAAAGCCTCCCATATGGAAAACGACAGTTGCTTATTTCCTTTATATTATTTTGATTGTATCTGTTTTTATTTTCGCTATGTTGTATTTCACGAAACAAAGCAAATTAAAAATGCAGAAAAAGCAACAGGAAACCCTCGATCAACTGAAAATGACGTTCTTTACCAATATCAGCCATGAGTTGAAAACGCCTCTTTCACTGGTTATTTCACCTCTTGACTCAATCTTGAAAAAAGAGCTGGATGAACCGCTGAAATCTAAATTGAGCAATATCCATAAAAATGCGGTGGATTTGCTTCGGTTGGTAAATCAATTGCTTGATTTTCGAAAAATTGAAATGAAGGGTGAGACCTTGTATTTGGACTATTGTCAGGTCGATGAATTCTTGCAGACCCTTGTTGACTCTTTTCGGGAATTTGCACAAGAAAAGGGAATCACGCTTACATTACATAAGGAATCGTCCGGAATTGTTGCCATGCTTGATTCCGATAAGTTGAAGAAGATCGTTAATAACTTATTGTCAAATGCATTGAAATATACCGAAAAAGGCGGGCAAGTTGTGGTGAACGTTAAAAATGCCGATGAAAAAATCATTATCTCGGTATCTGACAGTGGATGTGGAATCCTGCAATCTGAATTGCCACATATCTTTGACCGTTTTTATCAGAGTAAACACAACGATCCATCCAAAGGAGGAAGTGGTATCGGATTGCATTTGGTGAAAGAATATGTACAAATGCACAACGGAACGGTTGCGGTGCAAAGTCAGTCCAGCCAGGGCAGTACTTTTACGGTTGAATTTCCGCATCAGTTTGGGAGCATTCATTCCAAAACCTTTGATGATCATGGGCTCAAGGCAAAAAGCGGTTTTAGAATATTGGTTGTTGAAGATCATGTGGCGTTCTGTAATTTTCTTACTCAAGAACTTTCAGAATACTACGATGTAATTACTGCTTCGAATGGTGCCGATGGCTTGGATAAGGTTCGAACGATACAGCCCGATCTGGTAATAACCGATGTGATGATGCCCATTATGACCGGTACGGAATTGTGTTACCAAGTTAAGACCGATATTAATATTTCGCATATTCCGGTGGTTTTATTGACTGCAAAATCATCCGTAGAAGATCAGTTTGAAGGCTATAAAGTGCATGCCGATGCATACGTTACCAAGCCGGTTTCGCTGGATTTGCTGTTGTTACAAATAAAAAATCTTATTGATAAGCAGGAGCAGCGCAAGCTTATATTTAAGAAGGAAATAGAAGTTAAACCCAAAACAATAACTACTACGGCTGTAGATGAGGCGTTTATTCGTTCACTCATGAATCATATAGATCGCAATATGAGTGATATCTCTTACGGCGTTGAGCAGTTAAGCTACGATATGAACATGGATCGAACCACTTTATACAGAAAACTAACAGCGGTTTGCGGCATGTCTCCTGTAGAGTTTCTGCGTTCGGTACGGCTAAAAAAAGCCGCTCAGCTTCTGAAGCAGGATTATTCGATAAACGATGTTGCCTCAAGTGTGGGATTTGGAACAGTCAGTTATTTTAGCAAATGTTTTAAAGCCGAGTTTAACGTTAAACCGTCAAAATACAAAGAGTAATCTCAAAGATAATGCGTTTCATGGTCGTACGTGATTAAAAAATCGTATTTTTGGAGTCTTAACCTAAAATTTCTCCATGAATCACACGCCATTTTATGTTCGATTGTTTGCCGGAATGCTGTTTGCTTTGTTTGCATCGTGTACAAAAGAGTCGGCATCCGAAATCACAAAGCTCGACGACTTGCAAACATCCCGTTTTGCCGTTGTAACCGGCACGATTGCCGACAAGTTGGTTTTGCAAGGATTGCCCAATGCCACGTTTGCGTATTATAACTCCCCGCTCGATGCCTGTATTGCGGTACAAAAGGGGATAGAGGTCG
>JAQVXI010000054.1 GCA_028709215.1 Bacteroidales bacterium | reverse complement strand
TTGGTTTGAAATTTCAGATGAGAACAATGCCTTTTTTCCTGCTCTTGCAGAAATAAGAGATCGGGAGACTGTGACTGTTTGGCATCCGAGCATTAAAAAGCCAAAAGCGGTTCGATTTGGTTGGCACGAAACAGCCATACCAAACCTTGTGAATTCCGAAGGGCTTCCGGCTGTACCGTTTAATACCATGTTATAAATTCAACACAATGAAAGAAAAAAGAAAGCGCATCTTTGTATGTATATTTTTATTAACTCAATTTGGTTTTTTTCTGACTGCGTCCAACGAAGCAAAAAATTTAGGGTATACCGTCCCAAATAATGCTCAAGTTGTAAATACGCAGTGTTTGAATGGTGTTTGGCAGTTTGCTTTGGCCAAAACGGAGAAGGAGGCTACAACAATGGAGAATTTTTATGAAAAGGCCTTTAACCGAAAGAAATTCTCATCCATTCAAGTACCTTCCAATTGGTCCATACTTGGTTTTGAAGAACCTGTTTATCGTGGCTTTAAGAACAACAAAGCCAGTGAAGGGTTTTATTATCTGGAATTTACACCGAAGGATATTTTTGACGGAAACAGGGTCTTGCTTCATTTTGGAGGCGTCTGGTCTTCAGCAGAAGTTTGGATGAACGGCAGCTTTGTCGGGAGCCATTTTGGGGGATTCAGTTCATTTAGCTTCGATATTTCTGAATTTCTTATCTATGATAACGTCAACACGTTGGCTGTTCGGGTAAAACAAACGAATAGGGATTATAAGTTCGATACCTACGACGACTGGACGCTCGGGGGTATTTATCGTGATGTAGTACTCGAAGCGATGCCCAAACATCGTTGGATTGACGATGTTACAGTGCAAACTAAATTTGATTTTTATTTTGAAGATGCCGATCTGATTGTTAAAACGTTGATTGGCGATAATAATACGTCCCGGTTACCAGGAAATTATCCCTTGCCTGGCGAGAATTATCAATTGCAGGTAAGTCTGACGGATCAGTCAGGCAATATGGTTGCCAATCGACGATTGAATATCGCTTCACATACTGCAACGGATAGGGAGATTAAAACGGTTTTCCACATCGAAAAACCGAAACACTGGAATGCAGAAAATCCTTATTTGTATGATTTGCGTATCGATTTACTCGAAAACAATTCCATTCGACATTCTCGATTGGAACGTGTTGGCTTTCGGGAGATTTCTACGAAAGGTGGTGTTTTTAGGATTAATGGCCAGGCTGTTAAATTGCGTGGTGTGAATCGACACGACGAGCATCCGGATGTTGGAAGGGCTACAACTTACCAATATTGGCTTGAAGATCTAAAACTTATGAAAGAAGCCAACATCAATTTTATACGCCTATCACATTATACTCCTGCTGAGGGTTTTGTGCAACTTTGTGACGAATTGGGTATGTATCTTGGTAATGAAGTGTCATTGGGTGGAGCCAGCAGTGATCAAATGAGGGATAGATCGTATGTTTCATCAGCTTTAACAAGGAGCTATGAGACGGTTGTCAGGGATATCAACAACCCGTCAATTATCTATTGGTCCATAGGGAACGAGGATCCGCTCACTCATTTGCATTTTATTTCTGCAAAAACGGTTAAGGGACTGGATCCTACCCGCCCTATTTTAATTCCGTGGAGATATGAGTCATGGATGCCTGAGGTGTTTGATTTGTTGTCGGTTCATTATTGGCAACCCAATGAATATGATAGAATTGCGGCAACATCAACGAGACCAATAATCACGACCGAATATACACACGCTTATGGTGACAATAGTTTTGGAGGGTTAGAGGCCAGATGGAAATCCCTGACCCAACATGCATCCGGCGCAGGTGGTGCTATTTGGATGTGGGCAGATCAGGGTGTGAAAAATCCACATCCTCGACCAGAATCAATGTATAATAAAATCAACAAGGACGACAAGTTTCTAAGAATTGATGATGCCGGTTGGGATGGTATTGTTGATGCATATAGAAACAAGACAAGAGATTTTTGGGAAACAAAAGCAGTTTATGCACAGGTATATCCTGCTGTGAATCAGGTTGTAATTCGCCCAAAGCAGTCTTTTACGCCCATTCCTGTCCAGAATGATTTTGATTTCACGAATCTCGATCAGATAAACATTCGATGGTCTATATTTGAAGATGAAAAAAAAATGGATTCGGGGAAAGGAAGCATTCATGGCATGCCACATGCACAGGCGATGTTTAATCTGCCAACAAAAGCTATTTCAGAAACAATTGAAGGGAAAACCTATTACGTGTTATTGGAATTTTTTCATAGAGATCATGAAATTCAATCCAAATCAGTAGAGTTGATACCTGCTGTCTATTCAAAAAGAAATGTTTCGGTAAATCAGAAACCTATTGTTAAACAGGAGCATGGATTGGTTCAAGTCCGATGTGGAGAAATTGCATATGTATTTAATTCATTCACCGGTCAAATGCAATCAGCATCCTTGAGCGGAAATCAGTTAATTAACGATTTGTATCCAAAAATATGGAGGGAAATACAAGATAGTGAGGCAAGTGTGATCGGTAGAAGAAATGTAAGAAATGCCGTAGATTTAAGGAAATATAAATCGGAGGTAAGAAAATGGGATGTTGAGCAATCAGAACAAGAAGTGTCTGTTGATGCCGAGGTTGAATATCTTGTTGATGAGAAGAATCACTTTTCTGTAAAGTATCGATATCAGATTAATGCGGTTGGCGATTTGAGTGTGTACTATGAGATTTATCCAAAAGTCGTTGTTCCAAGACTTCCCGTGGTTGGGATGTGTATCGGTACTACACCCGCGTTAACCGATTTGAAGTGGTTTGGTCTTGGTCCGTATGATGCCTATCCGAATAAAAGATCAGCGCCCAGGTTGGGTGTTTGGAGTGAAAAAGACTTGGGTAATGAAGCCTATGGAAATAAAGCAACACGTTGGATTGAGAGGTCGGGTCTGCCGGGAATCGTGCATATAGATCATCAAGGGTATATGGAAAGAACCAAAACGAATCCTGATGAGGTCAATCTTTATATTGAGGTTCTGAGCAAACCGGAAAAAGGAAGGAGTCCCGATAATACGTTTCCATTGCTTGAAACAACAGAGGATCCTTTTGTAGGAGGATTTACAATAAAAATAGGAAAAGAAGTATGAAGCGATTTAGCATAATAGCATTAATTTTTCTGGTAACATTGGATGTTTTTTCTTTTCCGCTAATATCCAATCGTTCATTAAACGTACTCCTTGATTCGTCTGAAGAACCTGTGGTTAAGATTGCTTTGGATATGTTTGAAGCGGATCGATTTTTAGTATCAGGAACAGGCATAAAATCAGTACAACGGTTTGAAGAAAACACGCTGGTGGTCGGAACATTGGGACAAAGCGAACCTTTGGCTTTGTTGGTTCAGGCCGGAGTTCTGGACACACAAGAGGTTTCCGGTCTTTGGGAAGCTTTTCAAATACAAACGTTGACTTTTCAGGACAAGCAGTTGTTGGTGGTTGTGGGTAGTGATAAAAGAGGAACCGCTTACGGGCTTTTGGAACTATCAAGATTGATGGGGGTTTCCCCTTGGGTGTGGTGGGCCGATAGCCAACCGGATAAGAAAAACTCGTTCTTGATACCTGAAGGGTACCGTGATGTGCAAAAGCCATCGGTACAATACCGCGGTATTTTCATCAACGATGAAGATCTTGGTTTTATGCCTTGGAGTACACAAACTGTAAGTAAAGCGCTTCAAAAAGGAGCAACGGGTCCGGAGGCTTATGAGAAAGTTTACCAATTGATGTTGCGTTTGCGCATCAACACGTTGTGGCCGGCTATGCACGAATGTACCATACCTTTTCATACAATCGAAGGTAATGCTGAGATGGCACACAAGTATGGTATTGTTGTCGGTTCTTCGCATTGTGATCCAATGTTGCGCATCGGTGGCACAGAGTGGGATACAAAGAAAAATGGCGATTTTAATTTTCTGACAAACAAAAATTTGATGATTGATTTTTGGAGTGAGCGGTTGCGTGAGGTTGGGAAATACGAGAATTTATACACCATCGGTTTGCGTGGTTTACATGATGTAGGTATGGTGGGTCCAAGTACCCTCAAAGAAAAAAAGGATGTATTAACACGTGTTTTTTCAGAACAGCGTGTGCTTTTGAAAACGTATGTAGATAGAGATGTAACTAAAATCCCACAGGTCTTTGTGCCCTACAAAGAAGTGTTGTCCATATATGAAAACGGGTTGGAGGTTCCTGATGATGTGACATTGATGTGGTGTGACGATAATTTTGGTTACATGACCCGATTTGGAACACCTGAAGAACAAAAACGTACGGGTGGTGCCGGTGTCTATTATCATATATCATACCTGGGGCGCCCTCACCAATATATCTGGTTGAGTGGCACTCAACCGGCGTTGGTTTATTGGCAAATGAGAAAAGCCTGGGATACCGGTGCCCGTAGGATGTGGATTTTGAATGTGGGCGACATAAAACCAGCCGAATACGACATGGAGTTTTACTTCGATATGGCATGGAATATCAAGAGTGTCCATCACAACACAATTTATCAACATCTGGAAAATTGGCTTAAACGTGAGTTTGGTGCAACGGTATCTCATACGTTGGCAAACGTACGTAACGAATATTACCGACTTTCGCACATTCGTCGTCCGGAGTTTATGGGTTGGAGCCGGCAGGAGGAACCCGGTTTTGGACGTAGTGGAAGAACGCCTGTTAGCGATACGGAATTTAAACCATGGATGTTTGGAGACCAAATCTATCGTCGCATCAAAGATTACGAGGCACTTGTTGAAGAAGTGATGCAAATTGAGCAAAAGTTGCCGCCTCATAAGAAGGATGCTTATTTTCAATTGGTTAAATTTCCTGTTTGTGCTTCGGCTTTTATGAATCAAAAATTGCTTTATGCTCAAAAGGCACGATTATATGCCAAATATGACTTGCCTGTAGCCAATGAATACGCAAATCTTAGCAATTCAGCTTATTATTCGATTTTGGATTTAGTCGATTTCTACAATAAAAAGACGGCAAATGGAAAATGGGATGGTATGATGTGGCATCGGGCATGGGGTGCACCTGTGTATGAGAAAGCGCCTTTGCCTGATTTTGTAGCAACCGGAACGGGTGATGGTGTTTTGCTCTGGCCTGAAAACATGGAAACTCCTGTTAGTGAAAAGGATAAGATGCCATTGATTGCATTGGTAGAAGGAGTAATCAATTTTTCTATTGTGTCTGTCTTTTCATATGATGGGGAAGAACCGGTGGTAGAGATATTGAAAGTCCCCAAATGGTTAACGGTACGCTTGGAAAAAACCGGTGTGCAAAGTGAAAAAAGACTGCTTTTTGAACTTAATCCCGAAATGTTGAAAAACAGGAACAAAAAAGGAACCTGCTTCATCGATGTAAATGGCAAGCGAATACGTTTTGGTGTTTTAGCACAAGCTGGGCAAAAGTGCTTGCCTACAGAACACAATGGGATGGTTGTGATTAATGCCAATACATTTATATCAGGCGGTGCTTCACATTCCATACAGGGTTTGGGTTATACGATGAATGCCGTTCAGGTTGAGCAAGGCAATCAGAATGCATTGCATTATTCTTTTGTTACCTCTTCTGTAGGCAAAGCAAGAATTTCCGTTCGAATGTTACCCATGCACCCGATTAACAGCACAGATATTCGTTATGCGATTTCGGTGAACGGTGATATTCCAAAAGAAATCTCTATATTGACCGATTATAAAAACCGGGACGAAACATGGAAACAGAATGTATTACGCAATCAAAGCGTGACTTCGATTGAGCATGTATTTGAGCGGCGCGGCACTCAAACCATTACCATACAAGCACTCGACGAGGGTATCGTACTGGATCAGCTATCTGTTGATTTTGATGCAAGCAGGGATGTTTATGCGTTGCCGCGCATGCCTTAGCTTAGTAGCGGATGGTAACGGGACCGCCGAAAGGGTTGAAGTTTACAAGAATCCGATTGGAAAGGATTAGCGGCTTCAACACTTTTTTGTCCTGTTTGATTGTAACGGAGTGTTTGTCCGACCGAGGGATTTCCAACGTTAGAGGCATGGTAAAAAGGTTGGAATCCAGACCCAAGGATGGAGTTATGATGGTTTTGTTTCGTTTTTGTCTGATTGTCAGATGAACACTATCCCGTTCAGTAACATAGGCGGCAACATCCTTGAAGGTGCCTACCCAGATGAGGTCGCTGAGGTAACGAACATCTGTAAAATGCTGCCATAGTACATTGACATCAGTAAAGGCGTCATAACCATAATGGATTCCGTGCATCATGGCTACGCCCCAATCGCCGGACTCGATTTGTTCGTGCACCCAGTCCAGCATGCCTTCGCGCGTTGCCTTTCTGCCAAATCCTTTTTGTTTGGTGCGCGTTCCGACCCGTCCTTTGCTTGCCATTGCTTGAATGTTGGCATCTTTTGCGTTGTAGGCATAGCAATAGGTCGTCGGACGGATACCGATGTTGGCTTCGATGACGCTGTCGTTTCGTTCAATCTCGATTTTGATTTCTTCGTTGGAAATACGTTTTAGGTTTTTGTGCGACCAACCGTGGTTGGAAACTTCATGTCCACGCAGGTGTAGTTCTTTGGCTTGTGCCCAACTCAACCGGCTGCTGTCTTTTTGGTTGTTGGCATTGCCTTCGTGGGTTGTCCCATTGACCCAGAACGTGCCTCGGAAACTATTTTTTTCCATTTCAGGCGCAACACAACGTAGGTGTTCAATGTATCCGTCATCGTAAGTGTAGCTGATGGCAGCCGATTTGCCGTCAAGAAATCGGGCAATCCGGATGTCTGGTGTGTCCTTGGTTGATGCTGTTGCAAGTATGGTTAAAAGTAGGCTTACCAATGTGATTAAGGATAGTCTTTTCATGATTTTTCTATTTTAGGCAAAATAAGATGTTTTCTGGCTTTCCCGACTCATGTTTTTGATATTAGTCTTATGGTTTTTGGCATTTCATTCGACTTATTGTATCAATATCGTGAGAAAAAATATCATTTTCATACGAATGAAAATGATGTTCGTGGTAACTTTGCGGCGTTATAATTCGAAACCATGAATCGTATGAAAGTAAGATTGTTGTTGTGTGTGTGGAGTCTGTTGATTGTGACTCCAACGATGGCCAAGGAGGTGTATCGTTTTGATTTTGGATCCGGTCGTGTAAAAAAAGGGTACGAGCGCGTTGATCATCAAACCTTGTATGGAAAAGGGCAGCCGTTTGGTTTTGATTTGGTGGATGCGCCGGATTGTGTGTCGAAGGGATGGCATGCACTCAAAGGAGATGCCTGCGTCGGAACCCAAGGTTTTTATTTTTCGGTGGATGTGCCCGAAGGCGATTATTTGGTAAAAGTTTTGCTTGGTAATCCTACTGAGGCATCGGCAACCATGGTACGAGCCGAATCGAGACGTTTGTTTATTGAAGAATTGGCATTGCCAAAAGGCAAAAGCAAGGAGGTCTCGTTTACTACAAATGTGCGTTACGTGGAGATTGATGCCAATACGAAGGTGCGCATCAAACCACGGGAAGTGAACAAAAGAAATTGGGATAAACGCTTGACTCTTGAGTTTAATGGTGCAGCGCCTGCCGTGCAAGCCGTTGTAATTGAACGTGTCAGTGTTCCAACCGTGTTTTTGTGTGGCAATTCAACGGTGGTGGATCAGGACAACGAGCCTTGGTGCGGATGGGGACAAATGATTCCCCGTTTCTTTAACGAAAAGGTTTCGTTTGCCAATTATGCGGAATCGGGTGAGTCTGGAAACAGCTTTATTTCAGCACGTCGTCTGGCTAAAATTGCTTCTTTAATCAAACCCGGTGACTATATTTTTGTAGAATTTGGACACAACGACCAGAAACAAACCGGCCCGGGTAAAGGCCCCTGGTTGTCCTATACCGAGAGTTTGAAGGAGTATATTCAGGTAGCCAGAAAAGCCGGTGCGACGCCCGTACTGGTAACTTCCATGCACCGCCGTCGTTTTGACGAAAACGGACAGGTTGTAAACACCTTGGGTGAGTTTCCGGAGGCAGTTCGAGTGCTGGCTAAAAAGGAAAACGTCGCCTTGATTGAGTTGAACAATATGAGTGAGGTTTTGTACGAAGCGCTCGGGCCGGACGAGTCGGTAAAAGCGTTTGTTCATTATCCGCCCAATACATTCCCCAACCAGCCCAACGCACTGGCAGACAATACTCATTTTAACTCCTATGGAGGGTATCAGTTGGCGAAATGCATTCTGGAAGGCATACGTACCGCATTACCCGATTTAGCCAAATACATCCGGTCGGATGCTCCGCGCTACAATCCGGCCCAGCCGGATGATCCGGACAGTTTTTACATGCCAAGCAGCCCTTT
>JAQVXI010000053.1:6663-8580 GCA_028709215.1 Bacteroidales bacterium | reverse complement strand
GTCTTATTCACATTGATGACCAGGTCTCCTTCTTTGCTGCTTTCGCCGACAACCTGTCCCGCATAGATTTCATCTCCGGGAAAAATGAAGAACCGACCGCGATCCTGAAGTTTATCCATACCATACGCTACGGCTGTACCGGTTTCTATGGCAATCATGGATCCATTCTGACGACGCTCAATCGCTCCTTTATAGGGTTGATAATCCAGAAAACGATGTGCAATGACGGCTTCTCCGGCAGATAGTGTCATCAAGACTCCCCTCAAACCGATGATGCCGCGCGAAGGAATGGTAAACTCCATGTAAACCCGATCGTTGCGTGTTTCCATCATATTGAGCTCACCCTTGCGTCGCGTTACCGCATCAATCATTTTACTGGCACTTTCCTCCGTAACATTGATGGTCAGTTCCTCGATGGGCTCGCAGCGCTGACCGTTGATCTCTTTAAAAATAACCCGAGGTTGACCCACCTGCAACTCGTATCCTTCACGACGCATGGTTTCGATCAGCACAGATAAGTGCAGCACCCCACGACCATAAACCGTCCAAACGTCCGATTCCGGATCTTTTTCTACTCGAAGTGCCAGATTCTTATCCAGTTCACGAATCAACCGTTCGTGTATGTGCCTGGATGTCACAAACTTTCCATCTTTTCCAAAGAAAGGCGAATTGTTTATGGTAAAGACCATACTCATAGTTGGTTCATCAATGGCAATGGGCTTGAGTGCTTCCGGAGAAACAGCGTCTGCCAATGTGTCTCCGATCTCGAAACCCTCAATTCCGACAATGGCACAAATGTCACCAGAACCGATTTGTGCGCAGCGTCTTCTTCCGAAGCCGACAAACTCGTGCAATTCTTTGATACGGCTTTTGACCGTTTGCCCGTCCCGCTTCATCAAAACGACGTCCTGATTCTCGCGAAACGTCCCACGATGTACGCGGCCAATCGCAATTCGACCCACATACGAAGAATAATCGAGGGAGGTAATCAACATCTGAGAGGATCCATCCAAATAAGTCGGTGCCGGAATGTGTTCCAGGATCTGATCCAACAAATAGGTGATGTTGTCTGTCTCGTTCCTCCAGTCTTCCGACATCCAACCGCCTTTGGCCGAACCGTACACGGTTTGGAAATCCAACTGATGCTCCGTTGCATTCAAGCTGAACATCAAATCAAAGACAGCCTCCTGGACTTCTTCGGGACGACAATTGGGCTTGTCCACTTTATTGATGACCACAATGGGTTTTAATCCAATTTCCAACGCTTTTTGCAAAACAAATCGCGTTTGAGGCATCGGCCCTTCAAAGGCATCCACCAACAACAATACACCATCGGCCATGTTTAAAACACGTTCGACCTCACCTCCGAAGTCTGCGTGACCCGGGGTGTCAATGATGTTAATTTTTACACCTTTATACTCTATGGATACGTTTTTGGAGAGAATCGTGATACCACGTTCACGCTCCAACTCGTTGTTGTCCATGATCAATTCTCCCGCCGCCTCTGCGTTGCGAAAAAGTTGACCGGCCAACAGCATCTTGTCTACCAACGTCGTTTTTCCATGATCGACGTGGGCAATAATGGCAATGTTTCTAATAGCCTGCATGCTGAATAATTAAGTCGCTAACGAACCTTTATACAATCTTTTCTGGCACAAAAGTAGTTGTTTTTTTTCGGATATTGTGTTGTTTATCAAAAACAAATCACTACTTTTGCCCCCTCATTGAATGTTTAACCATTTAAATTCAATTTTCATGTATTTAAACCCTGAGAAAAAGCAGGAAATCTTTGGTCAATACGGAAAGTCCAACACGGATACTGGTTCTCCAGAGGCCCAGATCGCCTTGTTTTCCTACCGTATCAACCATTTGACTGGACACCTCAAGTCAAATCGTAAAGATTATAGCACCGCACGC
>JAQVXI010000053.1:0-6563 GCA_028709215.1 Bacteroidales bacterium | reverse complement strand
TTTCTCATTGATATTCCCAAAGACATACCCGATCGCTACGAACGAATGGCGCAAATCGTTGCAAAAAAGTACCAGTTGCACGTCCCACAGATCAAAAGCAATCGGGAATTGGTGAGGAAGTATGGAAAAAAGCTGTTTCAACTCTGGAACGACTCGTATAAAGTGCTTTATGGATATGCTCCGCTGACAGACAAACAGGTAGACTATTACATTGGAATTTACCTGTCTATGATCAAACGCGACCTCATTTGCCTGGTCGTAAACGCCGAAGAAGAAGTCATCGGCATGGGCATTGCGATTCCTTCACTCAGCAAAGCTTTGCAAAAAGCCAACGGACGCTTATTCCCGACCGGCGCCTTTCATTTGCTCCGCGCGTTAAAAAAGAACGACCGCGTCGACCTCTACCTTATGGGTATTCGACCGGACTATCAGGGCAAAGGGATCAACGCCCTCATTTTTGCAGACTTGGTACCTAAGTTTATCCAAAACGGCTACCGCATCGCCGAAACCAATCCGGAGCTCGAAGACAACAGTAGAATACAGGCCTTATGGTCCGAATTCGGCCCCAGACAACACAAGCGCAGAAGGATATATATCAAGCATCTCTAAACATTATTCCGTCAATCTTTGTATCTTTGTACAGTATGCAAGAAGTATTTAACAACAACAATCAGGTCAGCTACGAGGATTCCAACATCATCACCCTCGAGTGGCAGGAACATATTCGCAGGCGTCCGGGCATGTACATCGGAAAGCTGGGAGACGGCAGTGCCTCTGACGATGGAATTTATGTCTTGCTTAAGGAAGTACTCGACAACAGCATCGACGAGTATATGATGGGCTATGGAAAAACCATCGAAGTAAAAATCAACGAAGGCTTCGTCTCGGTACGCGACTATGGTCGCGGTGTTCCATTGGGAAAAGTACTGGATGTTTCGTCAAAAATGAATACGGGTGCCAAATACGATTCCAAAGCCTTTAAAAAATCGGTGGGATTGAATGGTGTGGGCATCAAGGCCGTCAATGCCCTTTCTTCCTATTTCCGCATCCAAAGTCATCGGGAAGGTCAGACCAAGGTGGTTGAATTTTGTCGCGGAGTGATCAGCGACGACCAGCCGCTTGCTCATAGTTCCGAGACCAATGGTACCTGCATTGAATTCATGCCGGATATTCAAATTTTCCCCGGTTATGCCTATCAGGACAGTTATGTAGAAGCGCTTCTCAAAAACTACGTATTCCTAAACTCCGGCTTGGTTATACTCTTCAACGGCAAACGTTTCCATTCTCGCAACGGTCTGGTTGATTTGCTGAACGAAAACATGACGTCGGATCCGTTGTATCCCATTGTTCACTTGATGGGGGAGGACATCGAAATTGCACTCACACACGGCAATCAATACGGAGAAGAGTATTACTCGTTTGTAAACGGGCAACATACTTCGCAGGGAGGAACACACCAAACCGCTTTTCGCGAGACGCTGACCCGGGTTATTAAAGAGTACTTCAACAAGAACCACGATTATGCCGATATCCGAATGGGGATTATTGCCGCCATCAGCATCAAGATTGAGGAGCCGGTTTTTGAATCTCAAACCAAGACGAAACTCGGATCTAAGGATATGGGGCCGGACGGACCGACCGTGGCAAAGTTTATCAACGATTTTCTCAAAAAAGAACTGGATAATTTTTTGCACAAACACCCGGAAACCTCCGACATCCTACTGCGAAAGATTACCGATTCCGAAAAGGAACGAAAGGCCATCGCCGGGGTAACCAAACTGGCTCGCGAACGTGCAAAGAAGGCCAATCTTCACAATAAAAAATTGCGGGATTGCCGTTTTCATTTGAATGACAACAAAGGGGATCAACTGGAAAATACCAGTCTGTTTATCACGGAAGGAGACTCGGCAAGCGGTTCCATCACAAAAAGCCGGGATGTGAACTATCAGGCGGTGTTTAGCCTTCGTGGGAAACCGTTGAACTCCTTCGGAATGACCAAAAAAATCGTCTACGAAAACGAGGAATTCAACCTCCTTCAATCGGCCCTGAACATTGAAGACGGCTTGGAAGATCTTCGGTACAACAAAATCATTGTTGCGACCGATGCCGACGTGGACGGTATGCACATCCGCCTGCTGCTGATGACCTTCTTTTTGCAGTTCTTTCCTGATTTGGTCAAAAAAGGTCATGTATACATTTTGCAAACGCCCTTGTTCCGTGTACGAAACAAGAAGGATGTACGCTATTGTTATTCCGAACAGGAGCGCATGGAAGCCATTCAGGAATTGGGACCGAATCCGGAGATTACGCGATTCAAAGGTTTGGGCGAGATTTCTCCCGATGAATTCAGACACTTTATTGGCAAAGATATTCGTCTGGATCGTGTCAATCTGAGAAAAGAGGACGTCGTGAAGGAGTTGCTTGAATTTTACATGGGCAAAAACACCTCCGAAAGACAAGTATTCATCATAGATAACCTGGTTGTCGAAGAAGACTAATATGAAACAAGCTTTATTTCCGGGTACGTTTGACCCCTTTACATTGGGACACGAAGCCATCGTTAGACGAGGACTGGCGTTGTTTGACCGTGTCGTCATCGCGATAGGCAACAACAGTACGAAAACGAATCGTTTTACGGCCGAGGAGAGACGCTTGCAGGTGCAATCCTGCTTCTCAGATGATCCCAGCGTTGAAGTCTGTCTTTACGAAGGGTTGACGGCCGATTTTGCCAACGAACGTTCCATTCCTTTTTTGCTTCGAGGCGTACGTACAGTAAACGATTTTGAATACGAACGGCTTTTGGCCGATGCCAATCACAAGATTGCAGGACTTGAAACCATCTTGCTGTTTACCGAACCCGAGTATGCCTTTATCCAGTCAAGCGTAGTACGGGATTTGTTGCGATACGGCAAGGATGTGTCTGCCTTTTTGCCTGCAACCATTGTTGAACGACTGAAACAAATCAATGTATGAGAAGAATTCTTTTGCTGGTTATCGGAGCGGCTGTAACGCTTACGGCTCTGGCACAATATAACATGTCTCCTGCCAATGTGAAAATGAACATGGCAATGTATGCGATTAAAAGTTTGTATGTGGACGAAGTAGAGGAAGACAAACTGGTCGAGTCCGGTATTGTTGCCATGATGAAGGCCCTCGATCCCCATTCAGCTTATATGACGGCCGAAGAAATTAAAGAAATGAACGAGCCGCTTCAGGGAGGCTTTGACGGCATCGGGATTTCGTTCAACATGCTGAACGATACGCTTTTTGTCGTCGAAGTCATTGCGGGTGGCCCGTCAGAAAAAGCGGGATTGTTACCGGGTGACCGAATCATTTTTGTGGATGGTGAAACCATCGCCGGCGTGACTATGCCCAACAAGGATGTCATGAAACGTTTGAAGGGGCCAAAAGGCACAAAGGTCAAATTGGACATCAAACGTCGCAATCAGGAAAACCTGCTTTCATTTACGATTACACGGGGGAAAATCCCCTTGTATAGTTTGGATGCCGCCTTTATGCTGGATAAAACAACCGGTTACATCAAAATCAGTCGATTTGGCAACACAACCGCAGATGAATTCCGTGATGCGTTGGAGCAACTGCGCGAAGAGGGTTTAAAGGACTTGGTCCTTGACCTGCAGTCCAATGGTGGCGGACTCATGAATGCAGCCATTGAGTTGGGCGACGAGTTCTTGCCTGATGGCAAAAGCATCGTCTATACGGAAGGCAAAAACAGCCCGCGCGTGCATTACAACGCAACAAGCAAGGGTAATTTTGAAGAGGGCGATCTGATCGTTTTGATCGATGAGTATTCGGCTTCAGCCAGCGAGATTGTCTCGGGTGCCATTCAGGACTGGGACCGCGGCCTCGTCATCGGAAGAAGAAGTTTTGGCAAAGGCTTGGTTCAACGCCCCATTCCACTGCCAGATGGATCCGCACTTAAGCTTACGGTATCCCGTTATTTCACGCCAAGTGGACGCTTTATTCAAAAGCCTTACGAAAATGGTGAAGGAGATCAATACAGCACCGACCTGATCGAACGATACAACCGTGGCGAAATGCTGCATGCAGACAGCATTCATTTTCCGGACTCACTGAAGACCAAAACCCTGGTGAACGGAAGAACCATCTACGGAGGAGGAGGCATCATGCCGGATGTATTTATTGCAGTGGACACGACACGCTTCACTTCAATGCACCGTAAACTGGCTGCCACCGGCTTACTCAACCGTTTTAGCCTGGAATATGTAGACATGCATCGTCAGGAACTGCTCAAAGAATACCCGGACATCGATTCTTTTATTCAAAAGCATCGGGTCACGGAAGACCAACTGACGGCACTGATGGCGCTTGCCAAACAAGAAAAACTTGAATTGAGCAAGGAAGAAACCGAGGCGCCTCAGGAAATGCTGAAAAAACAATTGATGGCGTTTATGGCCAGAGATCTGTGGAAGACGGCCGATTATTATCGGGTCATGTATACCGAAAACGAGGCGCTTGTGCGTGCCATCGAAATCATTAAAGACAAAGAAACATATCATCGTTTATTGAAATAATCAGACATTTATGGGTGTAATTGACAAGATTCTAGCCAGTCCAAAAACCGCATTTTCCTTTGAATTGCTTCCCCCGCTCAAGGGAAACAGCATGAACGGAGTGTTCAAAACCATTGATGCACTGCGTGAATTTGATCCACAGTACATCAACATCACAACGCACCGCAGTGAAATGGTCTATCGCCAGCTCCCGAACGGCTTGTTTGAACAAGCTGCCGAACGTCACCGTCCGGGCACCGTTGCCATCGCTGCAGCCATTCAATATCGTTACAACATCCCCGTGATTCCTCATGTCTTATGCAGTGGTTTCACGGAAAGCGAAACGGAATATGTTCTGATTGATTTGCAGTATTTAGGCATACACGACATACTGTTGTTGCGGGGGGATAAGGCCAAGCACGACCGTGCGTTTATCCCGACCGGGCACACGCACGCAACAGAATTGCAACAGCAGGTCAACCGTTTTAACGAAGGATATTTTGCGGATGGCAGCAAAATGAAGCATCCGGGGCAACCGTTTTCATACGGTATGGCCTGTTACCCGGAAAAGCACGAGGAAGCACCCAACCTGGCCAGCGATTTGTATTGGGCTAAGGAAAAAGTCAAAGCGGGTGCCTCCTATCTGGTTACCCAAATGTTTTTTGACAACCAAAAGTATTATGACTTTGTTGACGCGTGCAGAGCGGAGGGCATTCATGTGCCCATTATTCCGGGATTGAAACCCATCGTACTAAAGAATCAACTGACCGTTCTCCCAAAAGTATTTCACGTGGATTTTCCGGAAGCGCTGTCAAAAGCACTCGCTGCGTGCAAAACAGATGCGGAGGCGGTTGAAGTAGGTGTGGAATGGAGCATCCTGCAAGCGAGGGATCTTATTCAGCACGGAGCACCCAGCTTGCACTTTTATTCGTTTATGAGCACCGAGAGTGTACGGCGAACGGCGCAAGCGGTGTATTGATTACCCAAACGAACGCTTCAATCATGGATTGAAGCGTTCTTCGTGAATACCATCAACGATGGCGATCAGATCCGATAGATTTTCTGCACGCAACATGGCAATGCGCGTTTCACGAAAATTGGGAATGCCTTTGAATATGGGTGTCGCAGCCAAATGACGACGAACATGCAAAATGCCCCTACGCTCATCCAGACGCTGTACACTGTCGTATATCTGCTGTTTCAAAATTTCTTTTTTGTCCTCAAACCGTGTGTTGGAACGCAGCTCTCCATAGGTTAAAAACTCCCGAATCTCCTGAAAAATCCAAGGTCTTCCGATACTCGCCCGACCGACCATAATCGCATCGACCCCTGTTTCTTCAAATCGGCGTTTGCAGGTCTCAGCATCGACAACATCACCATTTCCGATGATGGGGATGCTCATATTGGGATTGGACTTCACCGCTTTGATCAAACTCCAATCGGCTTGACCGGTATACATTTGTGCACGCGTTCGACCATGTATGGCCAATGCCTGTATTCCGCAATCCTGAAGCGCTTCTGCCAGCGAAACAATCACTTTTGAAGAGTCATCCCAGCCCAGTCGCGTTTTGACCGTTACAGGGATCCGGACCGTCTCTACGACACGCTTGGTTATTTCCAGCATTCTGGGTATATCACGCAGTAGGCCGGCACCGGCGCCTTTTCCGGCCACTTTTTTGACAGGGCAACCAAAATTGATATCCAATATGTCCGGTTTTGCCTCCTCGCATAGGACAGCCGCTTCTGCCATGGCTCCTGCATCCCGGCCATAAATCTGTATGGCAACCGGGCGCTCTTCCTCTTTGATATGCAATTTTTGCCGGGTACTGTTGACGTGTCGAATCAACGCTTCAGAAGAGACAAATTCGGTGTAAACCATATCTGCACCAAATCGTTTGCACATCATACGAAAGGCAACATCCGTCACGTCCTCCATTGGAGCAAGCAACAAGGGCTGATGGCCCAAATCCAACGATCCTATTTTCACGTTATTTGTTTTGTTTCAGGCACAAAAATACCCATTTTTCA
>JAQVXI010000021.1 GCA_028709215.1 Bacteroidales bacterium | reverse complement strand
GGCAAACTGCGTTTTTTATGAATCCGCAGCAATCGAATGTGCGGATTCCCTCCGCGTTCCAGCTCCAGTTCAGCGACATCCTGCCCCCTTGCCGGTGCGGCGTAGCGCTTTTGCTGGCGTCGCATCGGATATTCCATGTTGGATTGACCGCCACATAACCACACTTCTCCAATCAGAATATTGCTCAGTACGGTATCACCATCCTCGCTACGAATCGTCAAATCCCTGGCATCAAAGCTGGCTTTCATTGCATCCAGTGTTGCCATCCAAGATCCGGAAGCATCGGCAACCACTCGCTTAACCTGATCTCCAAAAATAACCTCAACGGTCGTTCCGGCGGCTGCAGTACCCCAAACGGGAACCGGTTTCCCCTGTTGAAAAACCATATTGGAACTCAACACATTGGGTAATTCCAACGCGTGAAGGGCATGGGCAAACAGGCAGACCAAACCCAGTGTAAACACCAATCTTCGCATATCTTTTTGCCTTTAGCATTCGTAATCAACCAAGTGACGATCGCTGACAACCTGTACAATAAACTCTCGGACAGCTTCGTGCAGCGGGTGCGTCTGATAAGCATCCAACGAGGCACGATCCGAAAACACAGACAACAAAGCCACGTCCGAGCTGGCAGGAGTGGCCGAATAATCGATGCCTACTTCAATGGATATCAGGCCGGATATTTTGCCATCCAGCGCTTCCAGTTTTTCTTTAATCAATACGGCATTTTCTTGCTTGGTCTTACCCAAGGCTTCCGATTTCAATTTCCAAAACACAAGATGCTTTATCATACTCGTTCAATTTTTATTTATGGCGAAAATACAACAAATCTCTCGTTTCTACCCCAATCATGGTATAGAAATCCCAAAACCAGACTGTATCTTTGCATCAAACCAATTAAACAAAAATAACGTGGCAACAAACAATCAACAGCGTTTTGAGACGCTACAGCTACATGCCGGTCAAGAAGTCGACCCTACAACACATGCCCGTGCGCTCCCCATCTATCAAACCTCTTCGTATGTATTTGAAGATGCCAAAGACGGAGCCGACTTGTTTGGACTTAGAAAATTCGGCAATATATACACTCGTTTACAAAATCCTACAACCGATGTGTTTGAAAAACGGGTCGCTGCGCTGGAAGGCGGCATCAGCGGGTTGGCGACATCCTCCGGACAATCGGCCCAGTTCATCGCCCTGAACAATATTCTACAAGTAGGCGATAATTTTGTATCAACATCCTACTTATATGGTGGTACGTACAATCAGTTCAAAAATCAATTCAAGCGTCTTGGAGTCGAAGCGCGTTTCACCAAGAACGATGATCCATCATCCTTCGAAGCGTTGATTGACGAAAATACCAAGGCACTTTACATCGAAACGATCGGCAATCCTGAACTCAATGTTCCCGATTTTGATGGCATAGCAGCGGTGGCAAAAAAATACGACATCCCCTTTATTGTCGACAACACCTTCGGCGCAGGCGGATATGTCTTCCGACCCATCGAGCACGGGGCATCCATCGTGGTATCATCGGCCACAAAATGGATTGGCGGACACGGAACATCCATTGGTGGCATCATCGTAGACAGCGGCAATTTCGACTGGGGCAACGGCAAATTCCCATCCTTCTCGGAGCCGTCCGAGGGTTATCACGGTCTGGTTTATTCCAAAGTCTTTGGGGTAGGAAGCCCGTTTGGCAACATTGCGTTCAATATACGTGCGCGTGTAGAGGGATTGCGTGACTGGGGCAACGCCATCAGCCCCTTCAATTCGTTCTTACTGGTTCAAGGTTTGGAAACATTATCCCTGCGCATGGAACGTCATATTCAAAATACGCAGGCATTGGCAGAATGGCTGGAACAACATCCGGAGGTAGAATACGTCAATTACCCGGGTCTGCCAAGCAGTAAGTATTATGCCAATGCGCAAAAGTATCTGAAAAAAGGTGCAGGAGGAGTACTTACGTTTCGATTGAAGGGAGCTCCGGAACGCGCCGATCAATTGATTGACCACGTGAAGTTGCTGAGTCATCTGGCCAATATCGGCGATGCAAAATCCCTCATCATCCACCCCTCTGCTACCACACACGAACAACTTTCGGTCGAAGAGCAAAAAGCATCGGGAGTGGCTCCCGGTTTGGTACGCATTTCGGTCGGAATCGAGCACATAGAGGACATTAAAGCCGATTTAGAGCAAGCATTGGCGCAAATAAAATGAACAAATTCGTTCGATTCTGTGTTCTTATCACAATTAGTTACCTAAAAACGTAAGAACCTATGAAAATCGGATGTTTACTCAACAGTCAGGGCAATAATCGGCTCACTGATGCAGCCTTACTATTTTTAAGAGTGCTTATTGGCACATTGATGCTTTCTCACGGTTGGGGCAAGCTTACCAACTTTGAACAACTGGCAACGGTCTTTCCGGATCCGATCGGTCTAGGCAGCACCGTTGCCCTTGTTTTGATTTTGTTTGCCGAGGTTTTTTGCTCCATACTCATTATTCTTGGGCTATTTACCCGACTGGCGGCCATTCCCCTTATCGTTGGAATGGGTGTTGCCTTTTTCGTGATCCACGGCGCCGATCCCTTTCAGGCCAAGGAGCTTGCTTTTCTGAATATGGGGCTTTTTGCCATCGTACTCATCAGCGGAGCCGGTTATTTCTCTCTGGATCAAATCATCGTATCAAAATGCAAATCGTGTAACAAATGACAGAACAATTCTCAGAATACCTTCAACCTTTACTTCAATGGCTGCTCAATCATGGCATAAAAATTGCCGTGATTGTTGTTGCGGCCATGTTGACTAAGAGTATTGCAAAAAAATTCATCCAACGCATCGTAAAAGCAGCGACACATTCCGATCGACCGGGAACGGACGAAGGAGAAATCAAACGAATGAACACCATTGTTCGCATATTCTCTTGGACGGTAAGTGTACTCATTACGGTGATTGCCTTTATGATGATCGCCCAGGAGTTTGGCATTCAGATTGCTCCGCTTTTGGCCAGTGCAGGGATCGTCGGGGTAGCCATTGGATTTGGCGGACAATATCTGGTTCGAGACGTGATCACCGGTTTCTTCCTGATTTTTGAAAATCAGTATCGCATCGGAGACGTGGTCAACATGGAAGGTTTGGGCGGTGTTGTGGAGGACATCAGTCTACGCGTTACCACGTTAAGAGATATGAACGGAACGGTACACTACATACCCCACGGAGAAATCAAGAAAGTATCCAATTTATCCAAGCAGTTTGCAAAAGTGAACTTAAATGTGGGTGTATCCTATCGGACCGACTTGAATAAACTGATTGAAGTCATCAACCGAGTAGGCAGCGAGCTGGCATCCGATCCGAATTGGAAAGATCTGATCGACGAAGCCCCGGCCTTTTTGCGGGTCGATTCCTTTGATGAATCGGCCATCAGTGTAAAAATTGCCGGTGTGACCAAACCCTTACAGCAATGGAGCGTTACCGGCGAACTCAGAAAACGCATCAAAGAAGCGTTTGATGCAGAAGGCATTGAAATACCGTTTCCCCAGCGTGTGATACACACCGCTTCGAACGAATAACATTTAGCGCAGTCTTCTAAGGCAGCGCTTTTTTTTGCAAACCTTCTGAAGTATCTTTGTGGGCATTGCAACCCAGAACCCATATGAAAAAAACACCGATCCTCCTGCTACTTTTCCTCTTTCACTTCGTATACACACATGCCAACATCCGCTTGCAATTAACCCCATCCAATCCAAACGATGCGGAATGGGTGCAACTCGACATGGTCGATGAAGACATCATACATGTACAGGCGGGAAAAAACGACGGCCTAGAAGCGCGTGAGAGTTTAATCATCCAAAAAAACGCTTCAAAAAAAGTCAAATGGTCACTTCGTCAAAATAAAAAGGAAATTCGGATCAAAACAAACAAATTGCGTGTGTACCTTGACCGGGCAACCGGCTCCATTCGATTTACGGACCGCGCGGGAAATACCCTTTTACAGGAATCCGTAAACGGTAAACACTTCACGCCCACTAAAGTGGATGGACAAACGGCCTATTCCATACAGCAAGTATTCGCATCGCCCCACGACGAAGCCTTCTTCGGCCTGGGTCAACACCAATCGGAAATACTCAATTACAAAGGCAAAAACGAACAACTGTTTCAATACAACACCAAAGTCTCTGTTCCGATGGTGCTTTCAAACAAGGGCTATGGCATACTTTGGGACAATTATTCGCTAACCCGTTTTGGCGACCCCAGACCCTACTCCAATCTGAATCAGTTTCAACTGTACAACAAACAGGGGATCAAAGGCGGTTTGACAGCCACGTATCTAGAACAAAACGATCCGGAAAAACCGTTTGTCGTGCGCGAAGAGAACAGCCTTGACTACGAAAACCTGGAAAGCATTCAACGCTTTCCAATGAATTTTAACTTCAACAACGCACGCATCCGCTGGGAAGGATACATCCAGAGCGAACAAACCGGTTTACACGCATTTCTATTATACTACGCAGGCTACACACGCGTGTTTCTGGATTACAAACCCGTGGTGGAAGAACGCTGGAGAACCGCCTGGAATCCCAGCAGCTACCCCTTTGAATTTGAGATGCAAGCCGGTAAAAAACACCACATCCGCATCGAGTGGGAACCCGACGGAGGCGCATCCTACATCGGGTTGAAGGCTTTAACACCTCGACCGGATGCAGAAAAGAATGCCTTGAGTCTTTGGTCTGAAATGGGAAGGAGCATCGACTATTATTTTATCTACGGACCTGAAGCGGATGATGTTGTACAAGGATACAGGCAACTCACCGGCAAGGCTCAGGTCATGCCCAAATGGTCAATGGGCTTTTGGCAGAGCAGAGAACGCTACAAAACCCAAAAGGAATTGCTGGAGACCCTTCAGGAGTTCCGACAACGCAACATTCCCATCGACAACATTGTACAGGACTGGTCCTATTGGGAAGAAGATCAATGGGGCAGTCATGCGTTTGATTCGGTTCGTTTTCCGGACCCCAAGGCCATGGTCGAAGAAGTACACGATTCTTCTGCCCGAATCATGCTATCCGTTTGGCCGAAATTCTACCACAACACCACCCATTATAAAGCATTGGATCAACAGGGATGGATCTACCAACAAGCCATACAGGACAGCATTAAAGACTGGATCGGTTCCGGATACATCGGATCATTCTACGACGCCTTTTCAGCGGGAGCCCGTGACCTCTTCTGGAAACAAATGGAACAAAAACTGATGCCTTTGGGCTTTGATGCCTGGTGGATGGATGCATCCGAGCCGGATATTCTATCCAACGCCAGTATGGACTACCGAAAAAAACTCATGAATCCGACGGCATTGGGCAGTTCGACCGAGTATTTCAACGCCTATGGTTTGATGAATGCCAAAGGTATCTACGAAGGACAAAGGCAATCCGGTTACGATCAACGCATCTTTTTACTGACCCGCTCCGGCTTTGCCGGTTCACAGCGTTATGCCGCTTGCATTTGGAGTGGAGACATCGGAACCCGTTGGGAAGACATGCGAGCACAAATTACGGCCGGCCTTAATTTTTCCATTTCCGGAAATCCCTATTGGACCATGGACAACGGTGGTTTTTGTGTGGAAAAACGCTACGAAAAAGCCCTCGAAGGCAGTGAGGATAAAGAAGAGTGGAGGGAATTAAATCTACGTTGGCATCAATTTGGCGCCTTTGTACCGCTGTTTCGCAGCCACGGTCAATATCCAAAACGCGAACCCTGGAACATAGCTCCCGAACAACACCCCGCCTATGCTGGGTACGTATACTACAACCAATTGCGATATCGACTTCTCCCCTATATCTACACCTTGGCTGGTCAATGCTACTTTCAGGACGATACCATGATGCGTCCGTTGGTGATGGATTTTGCCAACGACAGCACAGCCATCAACCGAACCGATCAATATATGTTTGGTTCTGCACTCCTGATTTGTCCGATTACCACCTACAAGGCTCGGGAACGCTCGGTGTACTTTCCAGAAGAAACACCTTTTTGGTATGATTTGTACTCCGGTAACGTCTACAAAGGAGGTATGCATACAATCGTGGATGCTCCTTATGATCGAATGCCGGTCTTTGTAAAAGCAGGCAGCATCCTTCCTGTCGGATCGTTGGTCCAACACACGAAAACACCTCAAAACGACCTGGACCTCTTCGTTTATGCAGGTCAGGACGGATCGTTTGATTTGTACGAAGACGATGGCACAACCTACGGCTACGAGTCCGGTCAATTTAGCCGGATCCGAATAGAATGGGATGATTCCAAACAACGTTTGATGATCAAAGCACGCGAAGGTCAATTCCCCAACATGGCAGAAAGTCGCAACCTAAGAATCCGTCTGATCCGACAAGGATCGGAACAGGGCATGGATCACCAGACTCAGTCATTCAAAGACATCCACTATACAGGCAAGGCCGTTAAAATCAAGTGGTAGTTTACGGAATTTGATAGAGCATCGCATTGATGCTCATACCTGCTCCAACCGAAGCAAAGATCACCTTACTTCCGGACTCCCATTGATGCGGCAACATTTTCTGCTTCCATACCAAATCAAGCAACGTAGGAATGGTGGCAACCGAACTGTTTCCCAATTTTGAAATACTCATGGGCATAATATTTTCCGGAACAGGCGTATCGTCACATATGGCATACAAACGTGCCAAAATCGCATCATCCATTTTCCCATTGGCCTGATGAATATAAACCTTCGAAATAGAAGACAAGGGTACCTGTGCTTTATCCAGCACCAACTTAATGGCTTCAGGAACGTGTGTCAAAGCGTATTGATACAAACGATGCCCATTCATCTTAAGAAACATCGTAGTCGAATCAGAATCTTCACGAGCAAAGGAAGGTCCCATTGTCAACATCTTTGAATACAAAGCAGCATCGGTTCGGGCTGCATGCGATAAAATCCCAGTGCGTACATCCGACGGAGTCGCTTCCAAAATGACTGCTCCGGCTCCATCTGCATACAACATAGAATCGCGATCGTAGGGATCACTAAAACGGGACAATATCTCCGCTCCAATAACCAATACACGCTTGGCATCCCCCGACTGAATATAATAATGTGCTTGAATCAATCCTTGCAGCCAACCCGGGCAACCGAAAAGAACATCGTATGCTACTGCGAACGGATTACGAATCCCCAAACGCTGCTTTACACGTGCTGCCAAACTGGGTATGAGATCGGACTGCGTATGCCCTTCCCGACTGTCGCCCAGGTTGTGTGCTACAATAATATAATCCAATGTCTCTGCATCAATTCCGGCCGATTCAATGGCATGCTGCGCAGCGATGAAGGCCAAATCGGTTGTGCTCTGCTCCGGACCAGCATGTCTTCGTTCCTCTATGGTCGAAATCTCACGCAATTTATCTACAATTTCCTGATTGGATTGTGTAAATGTTTCGCCCTTGGCGTTTAAAAAAGTACGGGTCAGAAACGCTTCGTTCCGAACGACTTTTTCCGGAATACAACTACCGGTTCCCGTAATAATGCTGTTGATCATAAATGAAATTTCATAAGTACTGTCACAAAGTACGTCAGGTTTTAGAAATGCCGCAAAATAAAGGGTTTTGAATTGCAAAAATGAGGCTAATTTCATCCATACGGGGCGAAGTTTTCGTATGTGGGGTGAAAATACGTTGGGTTTTTGTATCTTTCGAAACCAAAATAGCAAGCCATGTCTGAACTCATTCGCAGCAACACCAATCGTTTAGAAGAACTATATGCCTGTGCCCAAATTGTTGTGAAAAAAGGATCCATCAAAGAGGAATACCAAACGTACCAAGACTTACTTCGTTCCGTAACCCCGTGGGAGACCATGCACATCCTTGACCGATTGCTTCAATCCGATATCCCATTTGAGACAATCAAAGCACAAACAGGCAAGTTACTCAATTTATTTCATGACTCTTTAAAAAAAATCAAATGGGAAAAACCCGAACCAGATCACTTCCTAAGCGGTCTAATGCTGGAAAACGAAGCCGTACGAGCCCTACTCAACCAGCTTAAAGTAGAGCTCAAACAGAAAGCATTGTATGATTCGGAACGAAAGAATCGAGTAAGTACACTGCTCAAAAGCATCGGACTATACGAATCGCATTACATCAAAAAAGAGAATATCCTTTTTCCCCTACTCGAACAAACGTTCCCAGCATACCGTTGCCTGCAACTCATGTGGTCTTTTCACGACGACTTCCGTCGTTCCATAAAAAGACTTCAGCAGTTGGTTCGGGAGGAAGCACCCATCGAACAGATCTATCCGGAATTTGGAAGGTTGTATTTTGTCGTTCTCCCCATTATTTTTCGCGAAGAATCCATCGTCTTTCCGATAGCCATGCAATCCATTCCTCCTGCAGCCTGGCAAGAGCTACGCCTACAGGCCGATGAATTGGGATGGGTCTACATCAAGAGGCCCATGGCTTCGACATTAAGAAGTTTACCGACTGCGCAAACAAACGACCGTGTCAACCTGGGATCGGGCAATCTACTGCCCGAACAAATCATTTTGATGCTTGAGCACCTGCCGGTCGATATCACGTACGTAGACGAAAACGATCGCGTCTGTTACTTCTCCGCGACCCCGGATCGCATCTTTCCGAGAACGCACGCAATCATCGGACGTCTGGTACAAAACTGCCATCCTAAAGAAAGTGTCCATCAGGTTGAAGCCATCCTCGATGCGTTCAAGTCCGGAACACGCAAAACGGCAGAATTTTGGATTCAATTGCGTGGACGCTTTATCCACATTCGCTATTTCGCATTGACTTCTGACAACGGCACCTACAGAGGCTGCATCGAAGTAAGCCAGGACGTGACCAACATTCGAGCCCTTCACGGAGAACAACGCTTATTAAACTGGAAATAATACAAATATGAAAAAGACGCTTTTATCCGGACTTGCACTTCTCTGCCTACTTATCTTCTGTTCCTCGTTTCTAGGCACTCGAAAACCCATCAAAATACTTTTGGCCGGAGACTCCACGGTCAAATCCTACGATACCGCTCAGACTGAAATGAGGGGTTGGGGACAATACCTCCAAACACATTTTAACGACAACGTAGAGGTGATCAACCATTCGGAAGGCGGACGCAGCAGTGGTTCGTTCCTACGCGAGGGGCGTTGGGACCGACTGTTGAAACAGGTATCGCCCGGCGACTATGTGCTCATACAGTTTGGACACAACGATACATCCACCAAGCCCGAACGACACGTCGATCCGGAGCAATTTACAGCAAATCTGATTCGATTCAGCGACGATGTTCGGGCACGAAAAGGGACAGCCATACTGGTTACACCCATCGCAATGCGAGAATTTGAAAACGGTCAACTTGTAGCCAAACGACCCCACTTTGCCGAATACGCTCAACGGATGCGCGATGCCGCCCATGCGGCCGACATCAAACTCATCGATCTAAACCGTATGACGTCTGAATGGATCCAGGAGCTGGGTGACAGCGCCTCCATCGAATTGTACTACTGGGTTGGAGCAAAAAAAGACAACACACATTTGCGCGAAAAAGGAGCACAAGCTTATGCCGCATTTGTCGCCAAAAGCATACAGGAACAACGCATACGACCTTTATATCGTTACCTAAAACGCTAAAGGGTTTATTTAAGCGCAGAGCATATCGCCAAGGCGGTTCGATCGGCTGTACCGGAAGCACCCAGCCGTCGGGCAACCACTTCATAACCTGCTAATTGAGCACGACGTTCCGAAGAATCCTCCAATAACGGAAGCAATGCTGCAGATACTTTTTCGACGGTAAAATTGGCCCCCATGCATTCCGGCACCACCAGACGATCGGCAATCAGATTGACCAATGAAATGAAGGGTACATGCATAAAGCATTTAAAAAACCAATTGGGCAGACGACCGCCACTCACGGCAAAACAAACGACTTGTGGAACACGAAACAATCCGGTCTCAAGGGTTGCCGTTCCGGAGGTGACCAATGCTGCATGTGCAGCATGCAACAAATCGTAGGTTTGCCCAAATACAACAGGGATTGAACGGCGGACGCAGGCTTCATAGAACGACTCATCCAAACCCGGAGAGCCGGCAACCACCGGCTGCACGTTTGGTGTTCTTGTAAGCACATCAAGCATGACGTTCAAATTGGATCGTACCTCTCCGCTTCTACTGCCCGGCAATACGGCCAGTATAGGGCGATCATCCAATTGATGTTTCAGTCGAAATTCCGAGGGGGCCATCGCCTTTGACATGTATTCGTAAACACTGTCAACCGTTGGATTGCCCACGTATTGAACCGGATACGAATGTTGTTCAAAAAAAGCAGGTTCAAATGGAAAAATCACGTACAATTTATCAATAAACGCACGAAACGATTGGATTCGATACGATTTCCAGGCCCACAATTTTGGGGATATATAAAAATGAATGGGGATTTCCGGATTCGTTTTCTTAATTTGAGCCGCAATTCTCAGGTTAAAACCGGCGTAATCCACCAAAATCAAAACGTCGGGTTTCCATTCCAGGATTGCCTTGCGGCAAAACTTCATATGCGACAACAAACGCTTCGCATGGAGAACCACCGCAACAACCCCCATAAAGGCCAATTCCCGATAATGCATCCACAGCCGTCCACCCACATCAGCCATTCGATCACCACCGAAAAATTGAAATTCGGCTTCGGGATCTCTGGACTGAATGGCACGCATTAAATTGGATGCATGCAAATCACCGGAAGCTTCACCGACAACAAGAAAGTATTTCATACTCGAATCCCTTAAAACCAATCGTTCAATACCGGAATCAAATCATACGCTGTCATGTCAATCTGAGAAGGAACCACTGAAATATACCCTTCACGCATCGCCGTCATATCGGTATCGGTCGACTCCGGTTCATCGTTGTGAAAATTGCCGGTCAACCAGTAGTAATTACCTCCCTTGGGATGCTTGCGTTGATCAAACTCTTCGATCCAACGCCCTTTTGTTTGCCGACAGATGCGTACGCCCTTCAATGCAGAACATTTCGGTACGTTTACATTTAGGCAGGTTCCGAAGGGCAAACCCCGTTCCAACACACGTGTAGCAATCTGTTGTATGTAAGGCAACGAAGGAGAAAAATCGGCCTGGTGATCGTGGTCATCCAACGAGAAACCGGCAGCAGGTATCCGATTCAAACATGCCTCAATGACAGCTCCCAAGGTTCCGGAATAATGAATGGCTACCGAGGCATTGGTTCCGTGATTGATTCCACTGAACAAAGCATCGGGAGCTCTTTCCTTGCACAATTGGCCCAAGGCCAATTTCACACAATCAACGGGTGTGCCATTGCTTTTGTAGACAGTCACCCCTTCCGATTCAGAAACCAGTCTAAGTTCCAAGGGCTGTGATACGGTTATCGCAGCAGACATTCCCGATCGGCCTCCATCCGGAGCAACAACCAATAAATCACCGATAGGCTTTAGCGCTTCCATCAATGCGAGCAATCCCGGTGCGTTGTAACCATCGTCATTGGTCAACAACAATAAGGGTCTAGTATCCATATGCATCATTTTCACACAAAGATACATTATTTATCCTTGTATTGGGGCAGCCAGAAAAGGACAATTAACAAACTATAATACCCTTCTGCCCATCTGCCCGATTTCAGCTCATCGGGTTTAAAAAAAATCCTCTATCTTTGCCATACGTTTCCAAAACTGAGTCAACCCATGGGTAAAATCATTGCCATAGCCAATCAAAAAGGAGGTGTCGGTAAAACAACCACCTCCATCAACTTGTCTGCATCGCTTGCGGTCCAGGAAAAACGAGTCCTACTCGTTGATGCTGATCCACAGGCCAACAGTTCATCCGGCTTAGGTATTGACATCAAAGAATTGGAGACAACACTGTACGAATGTTTAATCAATCAGGAAGATCCTAAGAAAGCCATACATCCAACGGATTTGGAGTTTTTGAGCATACTTCCGTCACACATTGATCTGGTTGGCGCAGAATTGGAGATGATCAACATACCCAACCGTGAGAATATTATGAAATCGTTGCTGGAGCCATTGCGCAGTCAGTACGATTACATCATCATAGACTGTTCTCCCTCTCTGGGACTGATTACGGTAAACTCACTTACGGCTGCCGACTCGGTCATCATTCCCGTTCAATGTGAGTATTTCGCACTTGAAGGCATCAGCAAATTACTGAACACCATCAAAATCATCAAAACCAAACTCAATCCGTCGCTCGAGATAGAAGGATTCTTATTGACCATGTTTGACTCCCGATTGAGACATGCCCGTCAAGTCAGTGAGGAAGTCCGTCGACACTTCCAGGATCTGGTGTTCAAAACCCACATTCAACGCAACGTCAAGTTAAGCGAAGCGCCCAGCTACGGAACCCCTGTACTCCTGTTTGACGCCGATTCCAAAGGTGCCATTGACTACATGCAGCTTGCGTTAGAAATACTCCAACGAAACAAACAGAAATAAGATATGGCAAAGAAAAACGCATTGGGACGCGGCCTGGGAGCCTTGCTCAGTACCGAAGAAATCCGAACAGAAGGATCTTCTTCCATATCGGAGGTAGAGCTATCACAGATCAACCCAAATCCGGATCAGCCTCGTCGCGAATTTGACCAAGAAGCCTTGGAAGACTTAGCGACATCCATTAAAACCATCGGACTGATTCAACCCATATCCTTGCGAAGGATGCCGGATGGATCCTATCAGATCATCGCCGGTGAACGTCGGTACCGAGCCGCCAAACTGGCCGGTATTACGCAACTACCCGCCTATGTTAAAACAGCGGAGGATGACCTGGTTATGGAAATGGCGCTGATTGAAAACATTCAACGCGAAGACTTAAATGCGATCGAAATTGCCTTGGCTTTCCAGAAATTATCTGAGATCTACAATTTGACACAGGAAAAACTCAGTGAACGACTGGGAAAAAACAGAGCAACCATTGCCAATTACCTGCGTCTTCTCAAACTCCCGGCGGTGATTCAATTGGGTTTGACCAACAAGCATATTGACATGGGCCATGCCCGTGCATTGGTTACCATCGAAGACCCACAACTTCAATTGGCAGTATACGAAGAAACCCTCAAAAACGGATATTCTGTACGCAAAGTAGAAGAAATCGCCCGAAGTATCAGTCAACAGGGTTCGGACAAAAAAGCAAAAGGGAAACCGCACAAAACGCCGGCTGAATTCAACACGCTTCAAAAACTGCTCTCCAAGCAGTTGCAAACCAACGTGCGATTCACATTAAAAGACAACGGCAAAGGCAGTATCAACATTCCGTTTGCCTCCGAAAAGCAGTTAGAACAGATATTGGCACGCTTTGACGATATGCTTCGTTCATGATTCGCAGGGAAACACATACACACAACCACGGATTAAAATGCCTATTCTTTTGGGCATTCCTCTTGCTGTCTGCCCATTGGATGCAGGCTCAAGAAACGACTGCAACCAAGTTTGAACTTCAATCAGACAGCGTCTTTGCCGCGCCTGTCATTCAGGACAGCCTTATTGTGTACAAACCCGATCCATCCAAAGCCGTTTGGTATTCGGCTTTGTTTCCGGGACTGGGGCAACTCTACAATCGCAGGTACTGGAAGATTCCGGTTGTGGCCGCAGGTGCTGCAGCCATTACGTACGCCATCTCCTGGAACAACAAATACTACATCGCTTATACCAATGCCTACCGGGATTATACCGATGACAATCCAAATTCAAACAGTTATCTGGATCTGTTGCCTCCCGGTTCCAATTATTACAGTTCCTCCAATTTTGGAACCTTGCTGCGCAATCGACAACAATCCTATCGAAGATCCCGGGATTTGAGTGTAATCGGAGCAGCCGGTATTTATTTAATTTGTATCTTAGACGCGTACGTTGATGCGCAACTGTACGACTTTGACATTAGTCCGGATTTGTCCGTTCACCCATCCATACAATTGAATCCTATGCCCATTGGACCGGGTGACAGTCGCATCGATGTGGGCCTGGCATTCCATTTTTAATCTACGTAACTATGATTTTTAACCGATCTATATTATCCTTTTTAACCCTGGTCGCGACCACGACTCTTTTTGCCAACGACAGCATCCCTTCGGCAGAAGATCTGGTGGGAAGCGGATGGGTCGATCAACAAATTGAAACTCCCGAAAGCGTCAACACCAATTTGGACAGTCTCCTTCGTGCGTGGCATTTCAAAACCTACCGAAAAACGACCTACAACGGCACCTGCGATTCGGTGAATCCGGTTGTTCCGGATTCCGTCATCATTCATCGCCTGGCAAGCATCCCCGCAGTGATTCCAATGACGTACAACAGTGTGGTAAAACAGTTTATAGACATGTACGGTGGACGCAAACGGAGTCAGGTGGAAGTCATGCTGGGTTTGAGTGATTACTATTTTCCCTATTTTATTCGTGCATTGGAACGACACCAATTGCCGTTGGAATTGCGCTACTTGCCCATCGTCGAATCGGCACTCAATCCGAACGCCGTATCGCGTGCCGGAGCAACCGGTTTATGGCAATTCATGTACGGTACCGGAAAGATCTACGGTCTCGACATCAACACGCTGATCGACGAACGCCGGGACCCGATTGCCTCCTCCGAAGCTGCCGCCCGATACCTGAAGGATTTATACCAAATATTCGGCGACTGGCATCTGGCCATTGCGGCATACAATTGCGGCCCGGGCAACGTAAACAAAGCCATTCGCCGCGCAGGTGGCAAACGCAATTACTGGGATATTTACTATTATCTACCCAGTGAGACACGTGGCTACGTGCCCTTATTCATTGCAGCCAACTACATCATGCGTTATCACAAAGAGCATCGTATTTGCCCCATAGAAATGGATTTAACGAGCATGCACGACACCATGATCATCCAACAGAAAATGCATTTTGAACAAATTTCAACCTTGGTGGGTGTCTCCATGGAGGAACTCAAATCCATGAATCCTCAGTACCGACAAAACATCATTCCAGGTTCACAAGAGAAACCCCTTGTCCTGTGTTTGCCGGCAGAATACAGCATGACCTTCGTTGATTTTCAAGACAGTATACCAAACTACCGGGCTCAGGAGTTGTTGTATGCAGACATGAAAGCAGGCCCTTCGATTGGATCCTCCGGTGCGAACGGTTACATCGTTTACAAAGTACGCAAAGGGGATACTCTTTCACGCATCGCACAACGTCATCGTGTCAGCGTGAGCAAACTCAAAAATTGGAACAACATCCATACAAGTCGCATATACCCGGGACAACGCTTGAAGATCTATTGAAATCATCATGGAAGATCAATACACATTCAGTGCTGCTGAAGATGAAATGATTCAGGATGCATTCCAGCAACTGCTACAAGAATACCTTGAATCCAATCACCGGAAAAAGGTTGATCTGATTACGAGTGCGTTTAATTTTGCTCAGCAGGCACACAAGGGCATTCGAAGACGATCCGGAGAGCCTTACATCATGCACCCCATTGCCGTTGCCCGGATTTGTTGTGCCGAAATCGGATTAGGATCGACGTCCATCTGTTCAGCCCTGCTGCACGATGTTGTTGAAGATACGGATTACACCGTAGAAGATATCGCCAAGCATTTTGGACCCAAAATCGCTTCCATTGTGGATGGCCTGACCAAAATATCCGGAGGGATTTTTGGTGTGAAAGCCTCGGCTCAGGCAGAAAATTTCCGTCGCTTGCTGCTCACCATGTCTGAAGACATACGGGTTGTGCTGATAAAAATCGCCGACCGATTGCACAACATGCGCACCCTGGGATCCATGTTACCCAGCAAGCAATTTAAGATTTCGGGGGAAACCATGTACTTATATGCCCCCTTGGCCAATCGATTGGGTTTAAATCGCATCAAAACGGAACTGGAAAATCTCAGTTTTAAGTACGAGCATCCTGAGACCTACGAGGAGCTTTCGACCAAATTGGAACAAACGGCTGATTCCCGAAACCGGAGATACGAAGTATTCATCGCTCCCATCCAACGCAAGTTGGACGAGATGGGACTGGACTACCGACTCAAAGCCAGAACCAAATCGGTTTATTCGATCTGGAACAAAATGCAGGCAAAAGGAGTTTCCTTTGACGAAATCTTTGATTTACTAGCCGTGCGCATCATCTTTAATACGCAATCACCTCCAGGAAGCCCCGCCGTATTTGCTGAAGAGAAAAAGATGTGTTGGGATATCTACAACGGGCTAACCGATATTTACAAGCATCATCCGGATCGCATTCGCGACTGGGTCAATAGCCCCAAGGCCAATGGATATCAAGCGCTGCATGTGACATTGATGGGGCCACTCGGTGATTGGATTGAGGTACAGATTCGCAGCAATCGCATGGACGAAATTGCCGAACGCGGATTTGCAGCCCATTGGAAATACAAAACGGGGGAGATTGAAGAAGAAAACGAACTCAATCGCTGGATTGATACGATTAAGGAAATTCTTGAGAACCCGGATCCCAATGCAATCGATTTTTTGGATACAATAAAGATGAACCTTTTTTCATCTGAAATATTTGTATTTACACCCAAAGGGGACATCAAAACCATGCCGGCCGGTTCAACCGCGCTCGACTTTGCTTTTGAATTGCACTCCGAATTGGGTTTTCGATGCATAGGCGCAAAAGTGAACCACAAGCTGGTCCCCATGAGTCACATCCTTAAAAGTGGAGATCAAGTGGAAATACTCACGTCAAAGAGTCAGGTCCCCACCTATGAGTGGCTGAAATTTGTAACCACGGGAAGAGCGCAGGCACGTCTTAGGACACGCTTCAGAAAAGACAACAAGGCGTTGATACAAAAAGGCGAAGAATTACTAACTCAGTTTCTTAACCAACACCGCTTACCCTATGATACGCAGAACGTCGAACTTCTGCTACAAAAATTTCACTGCGAAGACAAGGACAACTTTCTTTTGAAATTGGGACGGGGAGAATTGTCCCTAAACGATGCGCAACAACTGTTAAAACCGGCCAAATCAGAAAACAAACTCATTCGCTACTGGAAAGAGGCCTTCGGCTCCGGCAGCTCCAAAAATCAAAACAAAGCAAACCCGGAATCCAAAAAAGAAACGACTTCCAGCACGTTTGAGTCCCTCGATACCAAGAAAACCCATGCATTGACCGAAGCGGACATCCAGCATCGTTTCCGATTGGCAGCCTGTTGCATGCCGATCCCCGGAGATGAGGTGGTCGGATACATCGAAGATAACGGATACGTCAGTGTCCACAAACGTCAATGTCCGGAAGCCATGCGCTTAAAAAGCAGTTACGGACCCCGCATTTTATCCATTCGCTGGGAGACAAACCGAGAATTATCCTTTCCGGTTACATTGGAACTGAAAGGGATTGATCAGGTGGGACTGGTTGGACAAATTGCTCGAATTGTTTCGGACGAATTGGTCGTAAACATGACCAAGCTCTCTTTTGATACAAAAGATGGCATTTTCAAGGGCACCATTGAGCTGTATGTGCACGACGTTGAAGATGTTCAGAACTTATGCCTGAAGCTTGCACGAGTCAAAAGCATCCAATCGGTTTTCAGAAGAGAAACCTATCAAGGATTTGATCCGTCGGATTCATAGGGCAACTGACTGACGGCCTGCTTCATGTCCAACAATTCATTCCGGATAGCCTGGAGACGTTCCAACACTTCTACCTCTTTAGAGACATCGCGCTGAACCAGTTTTAACTGTTTGGCCGCCGCAGCCAATGACAATTCTTTTTCTTTGGTCAAATGATAAATCTCACGCAACGTTTGTATATCTGCCTGTGTATAAAAACGAGTGCCTTTAGCATTGGTTCTTGGTTTTAACGCATCGAACTGCTTCTCCCAATACCGAAGCAGGGAGGCATTCACACGGAGCATGTCGGCAACTTCTCCAATGGAATAATACAACTTTTCAGAAGGAAGTTTCATATTCATTCAATTAATCCATGGTTTGACCAAAGTTAGAAGAAATTTGAATCATTCGATCGTATTCTTCCGGAGATAAATCCAAAAAGTAATAATTTGCCGGATTAACGGGTCTGCCACGGTATTGCACCTCATAATGCAGGTGGGGGCCCGTAGACTTTCCTGTACTACCCACTTTCCCAATGACATCTCCACGCACGACCATTTGCCCCACGCGCACATCCATCTTACTGAGGTGGGCATACAATGTTTTGTATTGAAAACCATGATCGATGATAATCACGTTACCATAGCCCTGCTTCCATCCCGAAAACTGTACTTTTCCTTCACCGGTTGCATAGACATTGGTGCCGGTGGGCGCAGTAAAGTCCATGCCTTCGTGAAAAGTAGGAACCCGATACACCGGATCCATGCGTCGGCCGTATCCGGACGCCGTGCGGGTCAGATCTTTATTCATGATCGGCTGAATGGCAGGTATGGAAAGCAATCGCTTTTCTTTATTTTTGACCAGTTCAAGTAATTCATCATAGGATTCTGACTGTGTATATGCCATCTTGGACAGCTGGTCGATCTGACGCGAGGTCTGCATCAGCAGCGCTCCATGACTCAATTCAGACAGGGCCGAATAGCGGTTGGTTCCTGAAAAGGTCCCCTTACGGATGGAAGGATCGATGGGTTCCGCCTGCAAAATGGCCCGATACAAATTGTTGTCGCGCTGCATCAAATCCGATAACACTTCTTCCAACTCCTCAGACTGCTTCTGGAGTCCCAAAAATCGAGCTTGAAGCTGCTCGTTTTCCTCGCGCAACTGACGGGTAACCGGGGTATCAAAGAAACTCAAATACAAAACGAAAAACACCAGTCCCATGGAGATGCCGGTGAACGTATGGAACAAAAAAGATTTCAACCAATCCAAGGTTGACTTTTGGATTCGTTCAAAGCTGAGTGACTCCGGATTGAAATGATATTTAGGACGTTTCGCCACGAATTGAATCTACTTTTTGAATGGAAACACATGCAAAAGTAATAATAAAGCCGTACTTTTGCACGCAATTCAAGAATAACGGCATGACATCCATTGAAATCAGACAATCCTTTAAGGATTTTTTTGCTTCCAAAGCGCATAAAGTAGTTCCTTCGGCTCCCATGGTCGTGAAGGATGATCCCACGTTGATGTTCACCAATGCAGGGATGAATCAGTTTAAAGACATCATTCTGGGCAATGTACAGGCCAAATACAAACGTGTGGCAAATGCACAAAAATGCCTGCGTGTAAGCGGAAAACACAACGACCTGGAAGAGGTGGGTCACGACACATACCATCATACCATGTTCGAGATGCTGGGCAACTGGTCGTTCGGCGATTATTTCAAGAAAGAAGCCATCGAATGGGCGTGGGAATACCTGGTTGATGTGCTGAAATTGGACCCCGATCGTCTATACGCCACCGTATTTGAAGGCGCACCGGATGAAGGACTCGAACGTGACAACGAAGCAGCCGCCATTTGGGCTCAATTCTTACCTTCAGAACGCATCATCAATGGCAATAAAAAAGACAATTTCTGGGAAATGGGTGACACAGGCCCCTGCGGACCCTGTTCAGAAATTCACATTGACCTGCGCAGCGAAGAAGAACGCAAACAGATAAACGGGTTGAGCCTAGTCAATCAAAGCCACCCTCAAGTCATTGAGATTTGGAACAACGTGTTTATGCAATTCAACCGCAAGGCCGATGGAAGCCTTGAGAGCCTGCCTGCCAAGCACGTCGATACCGGCATGGGCTTCGAACGTTTGTGCATGGCCATTCAAGGCAAGACATCCAATTACGATACAGACGTTTTTCAACCCCTGATTCAATCCATCGGAAAACTCTGTGGCGTTGAGTATGGCACGAATGAGAAAACGGATATTGCCATGCGTGTCATCGCCGACCACATTCGCACCATCGCCTTTTCGATCACAGATGGTCAATTGCCCTCAAACGCAAAAGCAGGTTACGTCATCCGACGCATCCTACGTCGTGCAGTACGCTATGCCTACACCTTCCTCAACCAACGTACAGCAACCTTGTACAAGCTGATTCCAAGCCTGATTGAGGTAATGGGCTCTGCGTATCCCGAACTTTCCGGACAACAGAACTTGATTGAAAAAGTGATTAAGGAAGAAGAAGAGTCCTTTTTACGCACCCTTGAAACCGGCATCCGACTATTGGACAAATTGATTGCGGATTGCAACGCACAACAACACAAAACGCTTGACGGAACCGCCGTCTTTACGCTATACGACACCTATGGCTTTCCGGTTGATTTAACGGAATTGATCCTGAGAGAACAAGGTTTATCCGCCGATCTGGATGGTTTTCAGGCCGAGATGAAGCAACAAAAAGACCGTGCCCGCAACGCAGCAGCCGTTGAAACAGGTGATTGGATTAGTTTGAAAGAAGGCGAAACGGAATTTGTGGGTTATGATCAGACCGCTTGCGATGCGAAAATTTTGCGTTACCGCAAGATGAGTCAGAAAAATCAAACCTACTTTCAACTGGTTCTGGATCGGACTCCTTTTTACGCCGAAATGGGCGGACAGGTTGGAGACACCGGAAGCCTGACTTCCTCCGAGGAGCACATTCCGGTTGTTACCGTAAAAAAAGAAAATAACCTGCCGGTTCACATCGTTGAACAGCTTCCAAACGATCTCACCGCTGCATTTCATGCACAAGTCGATGTTGAAAAACGCACAGCGACCTCACGCAACCATTCAGCAACCCACCTTTTACACGAAGTCCTTCGTGAAACGCTTGGGCAACACGTGGAACAAAAAGGTTCTTGGGTCAGTCCGGACAGTCTTCGTTTTGACTTTGCTCATTATCAGAAAGTTAACCCAGAAGAACTACGCCAAGTAGAAATACGGGTCAATGAAGCCATTCGCAAAAATATACGACTCGACGAACACCGGAATACGCCGATCGCAGAAGCCAGAGCCATGGGCGCCATGGCCCTCTTCGGAGAAAAATACGGAGAAGAAGTGCGTGTCATACGCTTTGGAAGTTCAACAGAACTTTGTGGCGGTACACACGTTTCTGCAACCGGTACCATTGGAAGTTTCCGAATCGTGTCGGAGAGTTCCATTGCAGCAGGCATCCGACGCATTGAGGCCATCACCGGCACGGCAGCCGATCAAGCTTATTTTGAGTTACAGGATGAATTGAACGAAATAAAAAACGTACTGAATCAATCGTCAAAACCGCTTTTGGCCATTGAAAAACTACAACGGGAACACCAGGAGCTTCTTGCCAAACTGGAGTCATTTGAAGCAGAAAAAGCACAACAATTGAAAGCCAATCTAATCAAACAGGCCGTAGATTGGAGTGGAAACACCGTCGTCTGCTTTCAGGGAGAAGCGACGGCCGAAAGCATCAAAAACATTGCATTCCAATTGCGTGCCGAACATCCGGCCGGCTTTGTCTTCATTGCTGCCAGCATCGACCAAAATAAGCCGATGTTGACGGTAAGCTTTAGTGAGGACTTGGTCGATAAAGGCTTGAATGCAGGCAAACTCGTTCGCGAAGCGGCCAAACAAATACAAGGAGGCGGGGGCGGGCAAGCCCACTACGCTACGGCGGGTGGCAAAAACCCGGAAGGCTTATCGGCTGCCATCGAGGTGCTTACGCAGTCCATTCAGGCGGCACTTTAACGCTCGGGAACTTCGTCCAGGAACGCATCTAAAAAATTAACCAAATAGATGCGTTCCGTGGCACGGGTCAAGGCCGTATACAACCACCGATAATAATCCAGCCCCATTCGATCTTCACGGACAAAACCCTGATCGATGAATACATCTTTCCACTGTCCCCCTTGTGCCTTGTGGCAGGTAAAAGCGTACCCGTACTTTACTTGCAAGGCATTCAACCAAGGGTCTGTTTTCATCGCCTGATACAATTCCCGCTTGGTCTTAACCTGTCCACTGTAATCGAAGGCTACCTCTTGATACAAACGCTCCTGTTCTGTCCGCCCAAGGGCCGGTGATTCGGACTCCAGCGAATCGAGCACAACACGTCCCTCCATTTCCCATTCATAATCGGGAAAACGCATTTCAACGTCAGCAAAACGCAAACCATACATTTCGTACTGCTTACGTACCCGAACCACTTCGACCAAATCGCCGTTGGCAATAAAAGGAATTTCGGGAAAAGCGGCGGACCACAAATAGTTGTTGCGTGCCACCATTAGAAAATCGCCCGAAGACAGCTCTTCCTCCCGATACAGCAACGCTTGGCGTACACCTTTGTTGTAGATGACCGCCCGTTTGTTGGAATAACATACGATTTTACTTTCATCCATACCAACCCGGGACCAAGAGGTAGCAATCGCCTCCAACAGATCATCCCCTGTCAGTCGAATGACATCAACGAGATTGGCTCTTAGTTTCGGAAAGGCGTGCACTTCCCCCAACCGAATATGTTCCCTCAATCGGGTAGCATTGGCCAGAATGCCACTCACTTCCGATTGCCGCAAGACTTGTGTCAGCTCGGTTCCATAGGCCTGAACACCCAACTGTCGCAAAGCGGAGGCATCCAATGCGGGACTCAATTCCTGTCCGACCGGAGGTAATTGTGCCGTATCTCCCATCAGAATCAAACGACAGTGATCCCCGGTGTATACAAACTCCAGCAAATCTTCCAATAGGTGTCCACTGCCAAACGGACTGGAATCACTACGGTCGTTGGAAATCATGGACGCCTCATCAACAATAAAAAACGCGTGTTTGTACTTGTTAAACTGTAAGGAAAACCCACCCTCCTCTGTACGGCCGTCTTTGCGATAAATGGTTTTATGAATGGTTGCTGCATGCTGTCCGCTGTAGCGTGCCAACACTTTGGCGGCTCGTCCGGTAGGAGCCAGCAACACACAGGGTGTGTTTTTTCGCTCCAGATATCGGATAAATGCAGACATTAAACTGGTTTTACCCGTTCCGGCGTATCCTTTCAATACAAAAACCTCTGCGTCCTGGGATTCGAGCACGAAGGAAGCCAGTTTTTCCAAAGCGATTTCCTGACCCGAAGTCGGTGTAAATGGAAAAAAAGAAGAAATTTCGGTACAGACTTGACGCTGATTCATTTTTATGCGTAAATTTGAAGCCAAATGTAGTGCGTTTCCAATTGAATTGCTAATTTTGCATTCCAAATAACACAGCGAAAACTACCGACTAAAAAATAGATCTATGAAGACAATCCTTCGCCTCCTGCTGGCAGCTGCTGCTATCTTGATGGTATATCTTAGCTACGACAGTGTGATGCAACCCATCCGCTTCGACCAACAAAAGAAAGTGCGTGAGCGCGCAGTCATTCAGAAACTGATTGACATCCGTACCGCTCAAATCGAGTACCGTTCGCAAAAAGGTATCTATAGCGATAATTTCGAAGATTTGATTGCCTTTATCAAAAACGGCAAAATGCCTTTCGTAATGAAAGAAGGTGTTCTGTCGGATGCTCAATTGGAAATGGGTTTGACCGAAGTGGAAGCTGCTAAGATTGTTCGCAGCGGAAATCAACGTTTGATCAAAGAAAAAGGACTGGAAAACTTCCGTCGCGATACAACGTATGTCAACCTACTGGACACGTTGTTTGCAGAAGGTTACAACATAGACGAACTGGACGTGGTACCTTACGGCAACGGTGCGAAATTTGAAATGCAAGCCGGTGATGTCTTGACCGGATCCGGCATTCTTGTCCGTGTATTTGAAGCCAAAGTCCCTTATGAGACCTATTTGGAAGGGTTGGATCGACAAGAAGTCACCAACATGATTCTCACCGCAGAAAAGATGGAAAAATATCCGGGATTGAGGGTCGGAAATATATTTGAGGCCAACAACAATGCCGGAAACTGGGAATAACAAGACGAAACAAACAAACAATACATTATCCATCCGGTCCAAACCGGATGGATTTGTTTTTTATGCGCTGCATCAACAAACGCAAGCGTACTTTGAACTTGTCCTCGAAAAAGAGGCAGACCTGCGCGAAGTCTTTACGCCATTTGTTCAGGAAAAAGGCTGGTGGCAACAGCCCGATTGGGAAGTCGTGATCTACGAAGATAGTCCCAGATACACACTATTGCCTGTAGACATCCAATCCCCATCCAATCAACAGGCCTTTTTCAACATGCTTTTTGCTCCGGATCCCAATCGCACGTTGCATTCGTTCATTCTTTCGGATGGCATTCAACGGATCTGTACCGATCCGTTCAGCGAACGTATCCGACTATTCGAGGAAGCGTTTTCCCATTTCACCTTGCATTCAGCCCAGCAACAAGCGCTTGAATGGCTTTTGCATCAAGCGAAAACACAGAACAAAACACATCTGCTGGCAGAGATACAAGGACAAAACCTGTTCCTATCCGTTGCCAACGAGGAGCGCTGGTTGCTAACCAATGCGTTCAACGTAGAAAACGAAGCAGAAATGCACTACTTTATTCTACGATGCATGGAGCAATTAGATCTTGATCCCTTTGAGACACGTTGCTTGCTACGCACAGAAAAAAATCGTTTTGAACGTCTTCGTTCGACGTTGGGACTCTTTATACAGCACATCGTTCAGGTGGAACTGGCAATGCCCGACAATCGCCTGAGAATACTATAAACCTATGCGCATCATCAGTGGAATCTACAAAGGCAGACGTTTTCAACTGCCAAAAAATTTAAAAGCCAGACCAACAACCGATTTTGCAAAAGAAGGTTTGTTTAACATGCTAAACAATCGAATCGATTTTGAAGACATCCGAATGTTGGATCTGTTTGCGGGAACCGGAAGTATCGGGCTGGAATTTCTTTCCAGAGGCGCTGCTCATGTAGACTTCATTGAGCAATACCCGGTACACGCATCGTTTATTCGAAAAGTGGCACAACAACTGAAAAACGATCAGATTACGGTAATCCAGGCGGATGCATATCGATACATCGAACAACCCATGCGTCGTTACGATGTGATTTTTGCCGATGCTCCTTATGCAGATCCCCAGCTACCCTCCTTGCCCGAACGTATCTTGTCCGGAAATCTATTGGATGCTGAAGGTTTGCTGATCGTGGAACACTCCAGTAAAATGTCCTTGGATGCCCACCCGGGGTTTATTGAAACACGGGCCTACGGTAGTGTACAGTTTAGCTTTTTTCAACACCCAAAAACAGAAACGGACCTATAGCAAAGGGCCAAAGATGCGACAGATCGACTCCACCCATCGCTTGTAACGGGGACGTTGCTCCCATCGATCGGGATCTACGTACGCACAATGCGCCAGATCATTCAAGAAAACGTCTTTCATCGTTTGAGCAAATGGTTTGTCATAGATAAACGCGTTTACTTCAAAATCCAGTTCAAAACTGCGATAATCCAAATTGGTGGATCCAACCGTCGAAACCACATCATCGGCGACCGCCGTCTTGGCATGCAAAAAACCTTTTCTGTAAAAATAGACTTTTACTCCGGCATCCATGATTTCGGATAAATAGGAGAACATAGCCTTGGTCGTAATCTGTGTATCGGATTTATCCGGAATCATCAGGCGCACATCAACTCCACTCAAAGCAGCCACCTGTAAGGCGGTCAATAAACTTTCGTTGGGTAAAAAATAGGGTGTTTGTAAATACACGTACTTTTTTGCCCGCGTCACCATACTAAAAAGGCCCTGCATAACACCCTCCCAGTCGGTATCCGGACTACTGGTTGCCGTTTGAACCAAGCATTTGCCCATGTCATCCACATCCGGAAAGAAACATTTGGATGTAAGCAGTTCCCGACTCACAAAGAACCAATCAATCAGGAAGGCCGTTTGAAGCCCATACACCGCCTTGCCGGTGATACGGACATGACTATCCCTCCACGACTCAAAACGACCGCCATCCACGTAACGATCCCCAAAATTGAAGCCCCCTGTATAACCCACCTTTCCGTCAATCACCACAATTTTGCGATGATTCCGATAGTTCGCTTTGGGTGAGAGGTACGGTAGCAGCACTTTTAGAAACGGATAGACCTGTACGCCGGCATCCTGCATCGCACGAAAAAAAGAATTTTTCGTACGCCAGGAACCAATATCGTCGTAAATCAAACGTACTTCAACACCTTCTTTTGCCTTGGCGATCAATAGTTCCTGCAACTCGTACCCAATGGAACAGGCTTCGATGATGTAATAATCCAGATGAACATGCAATGTTGCCTTTCGAATGTCCTCAAACAAGGCATCAAACAATGTTCGACCATGGGTGTACAATTGCACGTCGTTGCCACTAAACACCGGATGCGTGTTGTTGCGACGCAACAATTCGATGAGATTGCCACTGTCCTCCGGATACTGAGAAGGATTCAACTCCTCATACAAATAGGCGGGATTGTTCTCGATGCTTCGAATGCTTTTTTTGGAAATGATCTTTTGTTTGCGATAACGTTGACCGAAAAATATATATAAAACCAAACCCACATAGGGTAGAAAAATCAAAACCAAGACCCATGAGATGGTTTTAACCGGATTGCGGTTATCCAGTACAACAACGAGAATGACACCGATCAATGTGATCCAATAGATGGAATTCAATAAAAACAGAAAGATCTCAGGCCAATTATTCAAAACAAGCAACTGCAACATTACCAACGATTTAGAATAAGTACTCGTGTTTCACTGATATTGAGTTTGTTTCAAGACAAACGTTCAGGAAATGCAAATATGAAAAAAAAGCACTGAAAATACTATCTTTGTCTCATAAATAATCTCTTATGGGTAAAAATACGACGGAAATACGCTATTCTCAAACGCTGACAGAAGATGTGTTGGATCTGCTCCAGGCATACGACCCGAATCAGCAGTTTTTGCTGTGTGATACACACACCGCAACGCATTGTTTGCCCACGCTCATGCAGTCCGACCAACTCCAACACATCAAAGTGATTCGGACACAGGCGGGAGATGCGCACAAAAACGTCGAAGCACTGACGGAAATCTGGAAATTCTTCAGTCAAAACGGAGCCACGCGCAAGTCCATCCTGATCAATTTGGGGGGCGGTATGATTACCGATTTGGGCGGTTTTGCGGCTGCAACGTTCAAACGCGGCATGGATTGCATTCATATCCCGACAACACTACTTTCAGCGGTAGACGCTGCGGTGGGTGGAAAAACAGGCATCAATTTCAACGGCCTTAAAAACGAAATTGGAGCCTTTCATATGCCCAAGGCCGTACTCATACACACGCCTTTCTTTAAGAGCTTGGATGCGCAAAACCGCCAGTCGGGATTTGCAGAAATGCTCAAACACGGACTTTTATCGGATCCGGAATACCTGTCATCGTTGCTCCAATTAAACTTGGACACGCCTGAGACCGAAGCCTTTCAACTGGCCGTAAAACGCTCCATTGACATCAAATATGAGATTACCACAATGGATCCGACGGAAAAAGGCATCCGAAAAGCCCTTAATTTGGGTCACACCTTGGGGCATGCATTCGAAAGTCTTTCACACGAACAACACCGACCGGTTCTGCATGGCTACGCGGTGGCATGGGGTTTGATCGGCGAATTATTTTTGGCGACAAAACTGTGTGGCTTTCCGGTATCAACCTTACATCAAATGGCTACGTATATCGTAAAAGAATACGGTCGCTTTGAACTCTCCGATTCAGACGAAGCGCGCATCATGGAGTATATGCGACACGACAAAAAAAATGAAGGGCAAGAAATCAATTTCACCCTTTTATCCGATGTTGGCACAATCCGTCTGGATCAATTTGCACAACCGCAACAATTGCAGGACATGCTCAACTACTTCCGTACGTGCATGCAGTCCTAAATGATCCTCTTAAAATTTCGCTTTAACGACATACGTTGCGTCCCCTGTTGTTATCCGCACAAGGTAGAGACCCGCCGAGAGTCCTAATTCCGTAGAAGCAACCGATGTGACAAGACGTCCTTGCAACGTATACGCTTGCATCCTTACGGCAGAAGGACAAGACAGTACACCGGCATTCAACACATAGAGAGGGGTCGGTAGAGCAACCGTTTTTATGGCCGTTTCATCGGCGTCATCCCATTCAGCAGTGGCTTCGCTGTCCGGATCGTTGATCATCAACACTTCATTGCTCATCAATTCCATTTCGGAAGCGTTAAACGTCGTAGACCAATTATACAAAGCCAAATACCGATAGGAACCGACCGGTCCGACCGAATAGGTTCCAATGGTACCGGGCTGAACCCAGGTATTTTCAAGAATGGAGACATTCAAGCCGGTTTGCAGTGTACCGTTGGTGCGCAGAAAATCCTTTTTGAGGCTGGAATTCCACGCACCTGTATAGGGGGATGACGTCGTCTCACCCAACACACTGGCCTGCTCCCGGGTATCCTGCTTCACCCCATCGTTGTACAGACTCAATCGATTGATGTACAATCCATTTTCACCAAAATCGAACACCAAAAATTTTTGATGGCCCAGGCCCATTGGAACCGAATAGTCCGCATCGGCCACCGCTTGGATGGCTGATGCGTAGTTATCGGAAACATCGTTATTTCCCGAATCGTATACTCGGATGCTTTTGGCAACTTTCTTCAAATCCACTTTCTGTAATCCCGAGGAATAAATGGGTTCCACTCGAATATCCTTCACTTCGAGCACGTTGCTCTTGCCTTTGACAAACAGCCGCAGCGTTGCAGCACCGCATTCCACCTCAACCGTACCCAGACAGCGTTCGACCCATTCGGAGGATACTTCCAACTCTTTTCCTGTTTTTTCGCCATCGCCTACGGCTGCAAACAGTTTGCTTCCGGACTCCCGGGCACGATACGTTACATAGACATTATAGGGACGTACAGGACTCACCTCTGTGTTGCCTTCTCCGGCAGGAAAAACCATGCTGTAACTCATCCATTCGCCCACAACCATGTCTGTTACAAACACATCCGAGGCTTCCTGGTCGATTTCAACGGTTCCATCCGTTCGATGGGTGGTTGACGGCGTGGTTCCGGCATTGTGAAAGGTGTAGCCTTCACCCGGCTGAGAAAAGTAATCGTAATCGACCGCTTTTACCGTACAAGGCACGGTAGGCATACCGGAAATGCGTTGCCCCATTTCGAAACGGCCGGCATCGCCCACCATCCAGGTGGGACGTTCCTTGGTTAGTGTCCCCCAGCCGCTCCATTCATAATACCAATTGGGGGCAACACCCCAGTTCTCATGTTTGTACGTTTCCATCATATGATCGTAGGCACGTTGCAACCAGGTATACGATGCTGCGGGCATGCCCATGCGGTGTTTGTAGTGCACCAAGGCCTGGGTTTTCCAACCACCGGGACCTACTTGGTTTTCTCGAGCATCGGGACTGATGTCTTTGGATTCCCAACGTCCCGACCGGCTCAGCGCCTGATAGTAAACACCATTCTCGTACGTACAGTCCGACTCTACTTTGGAATACCCCGTAGGCTCCCAAGGTTGCGGTTGATCCGGATACGTTTTGACGAAAGAAAGATTGTAGCGTGTATTGTATTCAATCCCTTTCAAAATGCGATTATCCAACACATTATACAGGCTATCGCCCTGATTCCATGTAATCTCGGCCAGACAAGTATAATTACCGATGCCACCCATTGTATGGGACTGATCGCGAGACGACTCCTGACATTGACCATTTTGATAGATGTAATATTTTAACACCTCATCCGAATGGTAATCGGCGATGGACGACTCCCAACGAACGCTGTAATCAATCTTATAGTCATTTTCGCTGACGACCCCGGTGCGAACCGGAGGTCCTGACTTGTAGGGCAAGTCATCCGGTCGATGGGACATGGCCAGCAAATATCGATAGGCTCTGTCGTAAATGGTATCGTTGTCCAGAAACACGCCCATCGACATCAGACCCCGCGCAGCAAATAATCCTTGATTGCCGAAACGTCCGGGATCAAACTGATAGATGTTCCAATAAAACGAAACATTGTTGAGTGAATCGGTCAAACTTTTGTAACCTTCTGCCGTTTGCGTCGTGCTGTAAAAAGGGTGGGTCAACATGCGTTTGAATGCTTCCTGATCGGCGGCCTCCCAGCCTTCGTAATTTCTCATCAATTCGGCGGCTTCGAGCAACAGGTAAATTTTTCCGTTGTCCAGGGGAGCCGTACCACGAGAACTGGCATTGGTCAGATGCTTGTAACGATTGAGTCGCTTGACCGCATCGTCTGCATAGGCTTTGTTTCCGGTGATGTGGTACATCAGGGCCAAATCGTGTGCCCGCCGTCCGTCGGCACCAATGGTTCCGTTAAAACGCCCTTCAGCAATGGAGGTAATCGGTGCATAATCGCCATTCCCAATCTGGGAATAGCCGGAAGCCTGCAAGGCCAAAAACGTCGCATAAAAGGGTTCCTGCTTTGCCTCCACCATGGCTTTCATACGATCCAGGTCTGCCTGCGTATACGTCAGTCCGGGATGGACAAACGTGCGTTTTGCATGCAGGGATGTGGTCAACAGACAAAGCAGTGCGACGTAGAGGATTTTGAAAAACGATCTTCTGTTCATAGGAGTGGGTTTGATTCATCTATAATACGAACCAGTCAACGAATATACGCAATCCTCAAAAAAAAATGCTTCTGTGCGTTTTTTCATCGATAAAGCTTGGCGAATTTGAAAAAATAAGCGTACTTTTGCAGCGCATTTTTAACGGGGTGTAGCTCAGCCCGGTTTAGAGTACTCGTCTGGGGGGCGAGTGGTCGCTGGTTCGAATCCAGTCACCCCGACTGTTAAAAATCAAGGACTTACAGGAAACTGTAAGTCCTTTGTTTTTGTGGTTGATGGTCACCATAAACCAACTTGTAAGAACGTCTTACACGTTCACACAAAAGCAATATGCAAAAAATGCATAGAGCAAATTCAGACAAAGCATTATACCTACGGAACTCCCGCAGCATCAGAACCCAAGCCGAAAGCGACGAGTTCCGTGTTTGTCATCGATCCGAACGGTTTGCGCGCCTTTACCAACCACAACGGGTCCCGTGCTGGAACAATACCAAACACCATTTTCTTTAAATAAGACGGCATACACCGCTTCGTTTGCCTCCAGCGACAGATCCAAATAGCGAATCAAACGTCCCTTGCCCAGATACAGACTGTTGGGTTCTCCGTTGATTTCCCGAACAAGACCAAAGGCTGCCTGTAGCATCAAGCCCTTTTTAGGGGCATAGGCCGTCGGATCCACATTGCTCAGCACGTAATCCGTCATCTTGCCCACCGATTGGATACAGAGACCCGAACCTCCTCGTACCGTGGGCAGGGCATCCACCGAAAGAACCGTGGGTTGATTGTGTGTATATGCTTCATAAACACCCATAAACGGATTGCTTTTGGCATTGTTGCCCGTTTGACGCAGCAACAAGGTTGGAGTCTTGTTGGGAGGCATACTTACCCGATCCGGCGTCAGGCCGATCTGCAACGTTGTAGCCGGTGCATCCACCAGATAGGCTCGTCGTTGAGCAGCAGCCGTCATCCACAAACGTCCGGTGAGCTCATCCGTAACGTTCCATGTACACATAAAATCCGTCTCTACCGGAGCCGTCCGAATGTTTTCAAACCAGGCATAACCCGAAGCATGCGGCTTGTCCATTTGTTTCACGGATTGAACGTCCAATGCATTCCCCTGCTCATCGGAAATCGTGAAGGAACGCCCGACGTGATGAAACAAATAGTCGTTGTCATCCAAATCCGAGCGAAACAGATCCACATAATACCCGTTTCCATTTGAGGTCTGGATCATGGCCACCGTTCTTCTTTTTTCGGCCGCCGAAACGTCTGCAAAATTCAAGAACGGAGTCAACGCATCCGTATTGAAAAATGCAGCCTCTTCCACGAAGGGTTCCATGGCATGGATGTGAATGGGACCGTGTGTATATCCCGGCAGAATGGTATTGGATCCGGTCGCGGATTGATGATACACATGATCCTTGCTCCAATACGATTCGTAAGCTGCCGCATCCGGCACCATGGCGTAGCCAAACGCATACAACTGCAGCGCAAGGCCATTCTCGGACAAATGATACCCTTTTTTACCACCATACAAGCAAGCCATCATCGCATCGGAGCCTTTTCCGCTTTTCATCGTAATAAAACGGTGATGCGGTGCGTAGGAAGCGCGCTCGACCAAACCCTCGGACACCGCCGGAATCGTAGGCGTATTGGTGCACAGCCGGGTCCAATCGGAATGGGAACGCGTATATTTTTCCAACTGAAGACCTTTATTCAAAGCACGGGACACCATCGAAACACCCGACGCATCGCCCACTTGAGTATAATGACTCAACAGGTTTTCGAACATCATAAAAGGGGCCGTTCCGCCTCTTGAATCACCAAAAACAACCAAATTTGCCGACTCGTCCATCCACGGAAAAACCGCAAACGCTGCTTTTTGAAGAATGGGGTTTCCGTCCAAAATATCGTAACCGGCCCGCTTCAATGGCGCCAACCAATCCAAAAGCATCTGTACCGTACCAAAAGCATATCCCGGAGATTCCGGCCACAAACCGGTCACTGAGTCGTACTGTTTGAGCATATCGGGAATGGACGCCCGATACGGAGTGGACTGTTGGGTTAAAAACCTCAAATAGTAATCTCGACCTTTTCCATCCGCATAGCAGTCATCTGTATCCAACACCAAAATTGGACGCAACAACATATTCCAACCATTCACGTTCCAGTTTCCTTGGCTGCTACCTCGAATCATTCCCAGATCGATAAACCGTTTAAACACTTCTTCTGCAACGCTTTTGGTTGCTTTGCCCAACGAGACGACGTCCGGATGAGGATGTGCGTGCAAAAAATCAAAGATAAAATCGTACACAACCGCCGCATGCAGTGCCAGATCGTCGTGAATCTGCTCGTAATCGTAATATCCGCAGATGCCGCCCGGCGCCCATCCGCCCGCACTTCCGGTCGATTGCTTCGGATCGAGTATGGGATTCATGTAATACGTTCCCACCAACCAGGTATTGAAAATATCCGCTGCAAATCGAGCAAACGCTTCTTCCTTCGTAACCCAATATACAAAGGCGGCCTGTTCTGCCAACGTCAGAATTTCGACGTTGTTCGAACGAATCATGTGTCCGCTTTCCTTATACGGAATCCGAACGGGAGCTGCCTGCGGATTGAGTCGATCCAAACCCAGCATATCTCCCGATTCGTTGTAGGGTTCCCGATCCGCCAAAGGAACATTCACATACTTATTCCACGTACGCATACCCGGCATTCGAACCGTGGGTACGGGCGCATTGCCTTCGCCCCGATCCCAATTCTGATCTTTTAAATAGCACTGTGTATAGCGCTCCCCTTCCTTCCAGTACATGGCAAGTCTGGACACAATCCAGGTCGGGTCTGCGGCATGACGATCCACGTAGATTTCCACCTGTGATCGTATCTGTGAAAAGGACTCCTTCGCCCATGCCTGTGTTTCAATTTTTTGCCGGATTTCGGGCAAATCGGCATCGGATACATACATTCGGGGATGATCGGCCGCATGCGCGCTCAATACAACGAAAATGGAGATTCCTAGAAGATAGCGTTGGATGTTCATATTATTTGCTTTTTAGAATCTTACTGGTGGTTTCCGATAAGATAGGACTTCCGTAAAACGAAGAAAAACCGTCGGCTTTGTTGGCTCCGCCTTTGACATGGGCGATAAAAAAGCCATAGACACCCTCCCGGGTGTTCAACCAAGGATAAGCCCCAGCCCAACCCGGCGAACTGAATTGATACGCCTCACCGGTCTCTTCATCAATTTTTTCACGCCACAATCCAAGCCCGTAAACGCCGCGATGCCGAAGTCCAAGCCCTCGCTCGACGTATTCACCCGAATCAACGTGTGCATCCCCAATTTGATCGGCTTGCATTTGACGGATGGTTTCCGCCCGAAGAATTCGCCTACCTTCGAAGACCCCCTGGTGATGCATCATGTTTAAGAAATGTATGTAATCATTGAGGGTCGTACACAAACCACCGCCCAACATGGGTGCATGTCCTCCGCTTGTATCGATGGGTACAAAATGGGACGCACGCATACCCAACGGGCTGGCCAATTCTTGTTGAAAAATTTCCTCAAACGTCATGCCCATAGCAACTTCAGCCATCCTTCCCGCAATCTGCATTCCCAAACCGCCGTATTGAAAGCGCGTTCCGGCTCTAAAGACCGTATCCAGCGGTAATATTTCTGCCACGGCAGAATCCAGCGAATTGTATTGATCCACTCGAGGAGCCGGCAAATAAGGTAAGACACCGGAGGTATGTGATAGCAATTGACGAAGACGAATTTTTCCTTTGGGATCGCCCCGGTACGAAGGCAACCAACGTTCTACTTCATCCTCCCAATCCAAGGGCGTCTGATCAACAACGACGGCAATTACGGCTGCAGCGACCCATTTTCCGGCGGAAGCTACGTATACTTTTGTATCGGCATTATAGGAACCGTAGCTGTTCTGAAAAAGAATGGAATCCCCTTGAATAATGCAGAGTGCAGCCCCTTCGTAGTAGCCCTTACTCAGCCACGATTGTACCAGCGAGTCCAGCTGGGCAAAATCAGACACTCGACGACAACTGATGCTGCTGCAAAGCAGCAGCATCAGTACAAAATTCAAGAGCGACTTCCGAATCATATTTC